>JBCBPV010000006.1:0-85038 GCA_039820585.1 Pseudomonadota bacterium | reverse complement strand
GGCCGCACTCACCACCGCCGCAGCAGCCTGCCGCACCGGCACCAACCGTGCCCGGCCCGACGGCGTGAAGAACCGCCCATCGCCAAAGAACCGCCCGCCAGCGCGTGCGGCACTCACCGGCCAATGCACCGGCGCCAGCGCGTCATATTCCGCGTCCGTGATATCGGCGAGGCCCGAGATATCGAAGTCCCGCCCAAAGCTGCCGCCCAACCGCGACAGGGCGGCATGTTCGCGAAACACCTCGGCCGCATTGCGATAATCAAACGCCTCGGTCCATCCCATGCGGCGCCCGACCTCGGCAAAGATATCCCAATCCGCCCGCGCCTGTCCCGGCGCGGGCAGGGCGCGGCGCTGGCGGCTGATCATCCGGTCGGAATTGGTGACCGTCCCGTCCTTCTCGCCCCAGCCTTGCGCGGGCAAAACCACATCCGCCAGCTTCGCGGTGTCCGTCTGTGCGCTCAGATCGCTGACAACGGTGAACTCACACGCCTCAATCGCATCGGCCACAGCACCTGCATTGGGTAGCGACACGGCCGGGTTCGTACACGCAATCCACAGCGCCTTGATCCGGCCATCGGCCACGGCGTCAAACATCTCCACCGCTTTCAACCCGGGCGTCTCGGCTACCGTCCCGGTATTCCAAAACGCCCCCACAGCCGCGCGGTGTGCGGGGTCTTCAAGATCAAGATGCGCCGCCAACATATTGGCAAGCCCGCCAACTTCGCGTCCGCCCATCGCGTTGGGCTGCCCCGTGACGCTCAAAGGCCCCATCCCCGGCTTGCCAATCCGCCCAGTTGCCACATGACAATTCAGAATTGCGTTTACTTTATCAGTGCCTTGCGCCGCCTGGTTCACACCCTGGCTGAAGACCGTAACGGTCTTCTCGGTGCCCGCAAACAGTGCGTAAAACGCCTCCAACTCCGCCGCCGCCAGCCCCGTCGCCGCGGTCGACCCGCTGGAAGCGCAGGCCAGCGTCTCATCCAGCCCGTCCGTATGCGCACTCAGGAAAGCGGCATCAAACGCCCCCACACTATTGAGATGTGCAAACAGCCCATTGAACAGCGCCACATCGCCGCCGGGCGCCACCCGCAAATGCAGATCGGCAATATCGCAGGTCGCCGTCCGCCGCGGATCGACAACCACCACCTTGGTCCCCCGCGCCGCCCGCGCCGCCGCCAACCGCTGGTACAAAACCGGATGGCACCAGGCCAGGTTCGACCCCACCAGCACCACCAGATCCGCCTCTTCCAGATCGGTATAAAACCCCGGCACCGTATCGGTCCCAAACGCCCGCTTGTGCCCC
This sequence comes from Pseudomonadota bacterium, assembly GCA_039820585.1. GTDB lineage: Bacteria > Pseudomonadota > Alphaproteobacteria > Rhodobacterales > Rhodobacteraceae > JBCBGF01. The sequence continues at coordinate 83,735 of JBCBPV010000006.1, read as the reverse complement.
GCCACGGTCGAGGCCATGCACAGGCGCGAATTCGTGTCGATATTCGCCGACCCGATGAACCCCTTCATCAGCTTGTTGGCGACGTAGTAATCCTCGGTCAGCAACTGGCCCGAGACGTAAAACGCCACGCTGTCCGGCCCATGCCGCGCGATCGTGTCGGAAAACCGCTGCGCCACCAGCCCCAGCGCCTCATCCCACCCCGCCGCGACACCCGCCACCAAAGGCGCAAGCAACCGCCCCTCCAGATCCACCGTCTCGCCCAGCGCCATGCCCTTTGAACACAGCCGCCCCTTGTTCGCCGGATGCTCCGGATCGCCCTCGACCATCACGCCGCCAGCGGTATCCGGTGTCAGGATCACCCCACACCCAACCCCGCAATAGGGGCAGGTGGATTTGATCCATCGCAGCGGCCCCTGATCCATCAGGCGGCCTTTTGCGTCAGAAGCGCCGGATCAAGCAAAACCCGCCCATCCTCAACGCGCACCGCATAAGTGTCGATGCGCCCCTCATCGGGCCCCAGCGCCAACCCGGTCTCCAGATCGAACACCCAGTTATGCAACGGGCACGTCACCTTGCGGTCATGCACGATCCCCTCATTGAGCGGCCCGCCCTTGTGCGGACAGGTGTTCGACGTCGCAAACACCTCTGCCTCGCTCGTGCGGAACACCGCGATACAGCCGAGCTTTGTCTTCACCTTCCGCGCCCCGCGCAGGGGAATGTCGTGCACCGCACCAATATCAATCCAGCTCATTCCGCCGCCTCCAACGTCAGATCCGCAATCGGCCCATAGGCCTCGCGGGTTTCCTCATTGGCGCGTTCGGCCCAGGGATCGGTCTGATAGATCGACTGCGACAGCTCGAACGCCGCCACCAGCCGCGCACGCTCGGCATCATCACCAACCCGCTCGCGCACCCAATCCATCCCGACCTTGGCGATGAATTTGTAGGGTCGATCCAGGTACTTCGCGTTCTCGCGATAGAGCTGCACAAAGGCGATCACATGATCCATCGCCTCTTCCTCGGTGGCGACCTTGATGAGCGGCTCGATCTCTTTGAGATCCATGCCCGCCGCCCCGCCAACGCCGATCTCATAGCCGCTATCGACGCAAACGATGCCCACATCCTTGCACGTCGCCTCGGCACAGTTCCGGGGGCAGCCCGAGACACCCATCTTCACCTTGTGCGGCGTCCAAGACCCCCACAGCTTCTTCTCCAGCCGGATCCCAAGCCCCGTGGAATCCTGCGTTCCAAACCGGCAATGATCGGTGCCCACACAGGTCTTCACCGTGCGCAGCCCCTTGGCATAGGCATGGCCCGACACCAGCCCCGCCTGACCCAGATCCGCCCAGATCGCAGGCAGGTCTTCACCCCGTACGCCCAACAGGTCGATCCGCTGTCCGCCCGTCACTTTCACCGTCGGCACGTTGTACTTGTCGGCCGCATCCGCAATAGCGCGCAATTCACCCGCCGTGGTGATCCCGCCCCACATCCGCGGGACGACGCTAAACGTCCCGTCCTTCTGGATATTCGCGTGCTTGCGCTCGTTCACAAAACGCGATTGCGGGTCGTCCTGATACTCCACCGGCCAATCAGCAAGCAGGTAATAGTTAATCGCCGGACGGCAGGTGTGGCACCCGTTCGGCGTGGTCCACCCCAGCTCTTGCCAAACCGCAGGCTGCGATTTCAACTCCTGGCTTTTGATCAGCCGCCGCACATCCTCATGCGTCAGGTCGGTACACCCGCAAACCGGTTTCGCCTCTGGCAATTGGAAGTCGTCTCCCAGCGTCACCGCCAACAACTGTTCCACCAACCCGGTGCATGTCCCGCAAGACCCGCTCGCCTTGGTCTGCGCCCGCACGTCTTCCAATGTCCCGGCGCCGCTTTCGATGGCACCCACGATCTGACTTTTGCAAATGCCGTTGCAGCCGCAGATTTCTGCGTCAGCCGGTAAGGCTGCAACGGCCGCCATAGGGTCCAGCGCGGCCCCCCCCTGGAAAGCAGGCCCGAAGATCAGCGTATCGCGCATCTCGCTGATATCGCTGCCGTCCTTGATCAACCCATGGAACCACCCGCCATCAGCGGTGTCGCCATACATCACCGCACCGATCAGGCGGTTGTCCTGCAGCACCAGCCGTTTGTAGACCCCCCGCGCCGGGTCGCGATACACGATATCCTCGCGATCCTCAGCCTCCGCAAAATCGCCCGCGCTGAACAGATCACATCCCGTGACCTTCAGCTTTGTCGCCGTCTCGCGTGTGGCATATGCGGCCTCTTCCCCGGCCAACGTCTTTGCCGCAACCTTCGCCTGATCGTAAAGCGGGGCGACCAGGCCAAAGACTTGCCCGTCAAACTCGATACACTCGCCAATCGCCAGCACATCCGCGTCAGACGTCACCATGGCCTCATCCACATGGATGCCCCGGCCCACCGCCAGCCCGGCCTCTTTCGCCAGCCCGACAGAGGGCCTGATCCCCACCGCCATCACCAACAGATCGCATGGCAGCTCGGTGCCATTGTCCAGCACCAGAGCCGCCACGCGCCCATCCTCTCCCCGGATCTCCTTGGAGTTCGAGGAACACAGCACCTTGATCCCGCGCCCCACCAATTCCTTGCGCAACAGATATCCCGCAGCCTCGTCCAACTGCCGCTCCATCAGATGGCCCATCAAATGCACCACCGTCACGTCAATCCCGCGCGCATGCATGCCCGCCGCAGCCTCGAGGCCCAGCAGACCACCCCCGATGACCACGGCTTTCTCGCCATCGGTCATCGCCATCATCCGCTCGGTATCTTCCAGATCGCGGTAGGCGATGACGCCCTCCAGATCATGGCCGGGCAGGGGGATGATGAACGGGTCCGACCCCGTCGCAATCACCAGCTTGTCGTAAGCCAGGGGCACGCCATCGGGCCCCGTCACCGTCTTCGCCGCCCGGTCAATCCCTTGCACCCGCTCACCAAAGCGACAGGTCACACCGCGCGCCTCATAGAAGCTCGCATCGTGGGTCACGATCTCGGCATAGGTTTTGTCCCCCGCCAGAACCGGCGACAGCATGATCCGGTCATACGTCCCGCGCGGTTCTGCATTGAACAAGGTGACATCCCAGCCGCCCTGATCGGTCACATGCTCCACCAGCCGCCCGGCGGCCATGCCGGCACCGATGATGATCAGTTTCTGAGTCATCGCATTCACTCCGCTGCAATCGGCGCGGGCGCCGGTTTCTTCTTCGGCTTGGCGCCGTGCTCATACTCCTCCAGGAAATCAAGCACTTCCTGCCGATACGCATAGTAATCGGGGTGCTCCAGCAGCGCCTTGCGCGTCCGTGGCCGGGGCAGATCGACCTTCGTGATCTTGCCGATCGTCGCCTGCGGCCCGTTGGTCATCATCACCACCCGGTCGGCCAGAAGGATCGCCTCATCCACATCATGGGTCACACAGATCGCGGTCACCTTGGTGCGCGACCAGACCTCCATCAGCACTTCCTGCAACTCCCAGCGCGTCAGGCTGTCGAGCATCCCGAACGGCTCATCCAGCAGCAGCAGCTTCGGCGACAACGCAAACGCCCGCGCAATCCCCACCCTTTGCTTCATCCCGTTCGACAACTCGGCTGCGGGCTTGTCCATCGCGTCGGCCAGACCGACCCGCTCCAGGTAGTATTCCACCACATCCCGCCGCTCCGCCCGGCTCGCGCGCGGATAGACCCGGTCCGCGCCCACCGACACGTTCTCTTTCGCCGTCAGCCAGGGAAACAGCGATGGCGCCTGAAACACCACGGCCCGCTCGGGATCCGCGCCTTCCACATGCCGCCCATCCAGCTTGATCGCGCCTTGGCTGATCTCGTTCAGCCCCGCCGCCATCGTCAAAACCGTGGACTTGCCACAGCCCGAATGCCCGATCAGCGACACGAACTCTCCCTTGTCGATCTTCAGGTCGAAGTCTTCCACCACCGTCAGCGGCCCATTCGGCGTCGGATACACCTTGTGCAACTGGCTGAAATCCAGGAACCGCTCGTCGATCAGCCCCTCTTGCGCCTGGGCCACCGCCGCCGGTACCCCATGGATCGGCGTCACATCGGGCAACACCCGCGCGCCCTCAACCTTCGCTTCGATACCCACATCCATCAGGTACTTGGTCACATCCGCCCGCAGCCGCTTGAACGTCTCGTCATGGTTCATCTCGGTCCGCTCCCGCGGGCGGGGGATCGTCACCGTGAACTCTTCGCCCAGCGTCCCATCGGGGTTCAGCGCGATGATCCGGTCGGCCAAAACAATCGCCTCATCCACATCGTTGGTGATCAGAACGCAGGTCTTCTTGTCCGCCTCCCAGATCCCCTCGATCTCATCGGCCAGGTTCGCCCGCGTCAGCGCATCCAGCGCCGACAACGGCTCATCCAGCAGCAACACCTCAGGGTTCATCGCCAGGGCCCGCGCCACGTTCACCCGCTGGCGCATCCCGCCCGACAGCTCTGCCGGACGCCGCCCCGTGGCATGGCCGAGCCCCACCATCGACACGTAGTGATCGACCTTCGCCGCCTTCTCCGCCCGGCTCAGCCCGGGGAAGATCGCATCCACCGCCAGCCCCACATTGCCGTTCACCGTCAGCCACGGCATCAGCGAATAGCTTTGAAAGATCACCCCCCGCTCAGGCCCCGGCCCGGTGATGGGCGCGCCCTTGAAACTCACACTGCCCGAGGTTGGCGTATCCAACCCCGCCAGCAAGTTGATCAACGTCGTCTTGCCAGTGCCCGAGAACCCCAGAAGCACCAGAAACTCGCCTTCCTGCACCTCCAGCGTGACATCCTTCAACACATCGCTGCGTCCGGTCCCCTCGCCAAAGCTTTTCGACACATGGTCCAGTTTGAGAATGCTCATCGCGCTCACCGGTGGTTCGTGAAGGTGAAGAGGGATTGGATCGCGTACATCAGCCGGTCCAGAAGGAACCCGATGATCCCGATGGTGAACACCGCCACCATGATCCGGCTCAGCGATTGCGATGATCCGTTCTGGAACTCATCCCAGACAAACTTGCCCAGCCCGGGGTTCTGCGCCAGCATCTCGGCCGCGATCAACACCATCCAGCCCACGCCCAGCGACAGCCGAAGACCCGTAAAGATCAGCGGCAGCGCCGAGGGCAGGACCAGCTTGGTGATCTTGGTATAGGTCGACATCTTCAGAACCTTCGAGACGTTGACCAGATCCTTGTCGATCGAGCTTACCCCCAGCGCCGTATTGATCAGCGTCGGCCACAGCGAACACAGCGTCACCGTTATCGCCGAGTTCAGGAAGCTCTTGGAAAACAGCCCGTCATTGGTGACGTACACCGCCGACACCACCATCGTCACAATCGGCAACCATGCCAGCGGTGAAACCGGCTTGAAAATCTGAATGAGCGGGTTCATCGCCGCGTTCGCCGTGGGCGATAGCCCCGCCATGATGCCCAAGGGCACGGCGATGATCGTCGCAATCGCAAAGCCGAAGAACACCGTTTTGATCGACGTCCAGATCTGGTTGTAATAGCTCGGCGCCCCGGTATAGGCGCGCACCACCGGCTCATCGCCATTGGCTACGCGACGCTCGTTCAACGTCGCGACCTGCGCATCAAACCGTGCCCGGCTTTCCGCCTTGCGCCCTGCGTCCTCATGCAAGTTCACCGCCTGTTCCCAGACCTGCGCAGGCCCCGGGATCGCCCCAAGTGAGGTTTGCACCGTCGGCGCCAGCGCGCCCCACGCCACCAGGAACCCCGCAATCGCCACCAGCGGCACGCCCAACAGGCGCCAGATCTCGGCCCCCTGGGCCCGTGGGTTGTCGCCAGCGGCGGCTTTCAGAACCGGGGTCAGCCAGCTCAGGCCCAAGACGGTAAACCACCGGTCGGCCTTGTTGATGCGGGTAAACATCCGGGCGCGGCGGGCGTCTCGCGCTTCAGCGTCCGGGACGGTCGGGTCGATGGCGGTCATGGGAAACTCCTGCCGGGGGTGCTTGATTGATTGTCGAAACGTAAAAATGCTGCGGTGCGGCGCACATTCTCGGTGTACGGGTTGTGTACAGGTTGTGTACGGGTTGTGCGGGACGGGTCAGCGGGGTGTTTCTGCGGGTGCAAACAAGTTCACCCGCAGAAATTCTTAAGTGACCTAGCCCTGGATTTCGCTGCCCACGACCAGCTGTCCGGCCTTCAACCCAATGGGCAGGCTTTCAAGATAGGCGTTGGGTGTCCGGCCGTCATAGCCGATGCCATCGATGATATCCTCGGCCGGTGTCGCGGCCTTGTACCCATCGCTGTCCCAGGGGAAATCAGCCTCATTCGCCATGTCCGCATCCACCAGCATCCGCGCGGCTTCCAGATAGATGTCAGGGCGATAGACCTTCTCTGCCATCTCGAAATACCACTCATCGGATTTGGCTTCCTCGATCTGGCCCCAGCGGCGCATCTGGGTCAGGTACCAGATCGCGTCCGAATAGAACGGGTAGGTCGCGTTGTAGCGGAAGAACACGTTGAAGTCGGGGATATCGCGCACATCGCCCTTCTCAAACTCGAACGTGCCGGTCATCGAAGCGGCAATCACTTCCTGATCGGCGCCCACATATTCGGGCCGCGACAGGATTTCGACCGCTTCCAACCGGTTGGCGTTCTCGTTCTCATCCAGCCAGATCGCGGCACGGATCAGCGCCTTGGTCACGGCCAGTGTCGTGTTCGGGAACTCTTCGGCAAATTCTGCCGTGATCCCAAAGACTTTCTCGGGGTTGTTCTTCCAGATCTGGTAGTCCGTGATCACCGGCACGCCGATGCCTTTGAACACCGCCTGCTGGTTCCAGGGCTCGCCCACGCAATAGCCGTGGATCGTGCCCGCTTCCAGCGTTGCTGGCATCTGCGGCGGGGGTGTCACGGACAGGAATACGTCTGCGTTGATCTGGCCTGTGACGCTGTCAGAGCCATAAAAACCTGGGTTCAAACCGCCTGCAGCCAGCCAATAGCGCAGCTCGTAATTATGCGTCGAGACCGGGAACACCATGCCCATGTTGAACGGCTTGCCCTCGCTGGCGAACTCTTCAACCACAGGGGCCAGGGCTTCGGCGGAAATCGGGTGCTGCGGGCGGCCGTCGTCCATCGACGGAATGTGCGGACGCATCATGTCCCACACCTCGTTCGACACGGTGATCCCGTTGCCGTTCAGGTCCATCGAGAAGGGCGTGATGATATGCGCCTCGGTACCGTAACCGATCGTGGCGGCCAGCGGCTGACCGGCCAGCATATGCGCGCCGTCCAACTGCCCGTCGATCACGCCGTCCAGCAGAACCTTCCAGTTCGCCTGCGCCTCCAGCGTCACGAACAGGCCCTCGTCTAGGAAATAGCCCTGCTCATAGGCCACCGCGAGCGGCGCCATATCGGTCAGTTTGATAAAGCCAAAGGTCAGCTCGTCTTTTTCAAGCTCTAGCATCTCGGCAGAGGCTGCGGTCGCCATCAAGGCGGCAACGGCAGCGCTGGTGATAATCTTTTTCATTCGGGTCGGTATCCCTGCATCAGCCACCCGCGCGGGCGGCGCAAAAACAAAAAAAGCCGCAAGACCTGGCCCGCGCGGTTTATGCGCGTGCTGGTCGAGCGGCTGTGCTCGGTTCGCCCTGTCATGGGTGAAAGATGGGAAAGCGTCGTTGCTCTCTGACCCCACCAACTCAGGTCAGGCCGGTGTGTTCAAGAAATATTCGCAGTTAAGGTGTAGTTTTCTGCATCGCGGCAATAACCGCCCGGCCAATGCCGCAAAATTGGTCACTATTCGGTTTGAGGATCAAAAATCCGTCCATTGAAGAATTCGTTTTTACACAAAATTAACCGTCCCGTCTCGGATGCGACCGCAGTTCCCTGTGCGATTCCGCCCTCGGTCTTCTCTGATGCGCCAGGCAAAACCGCCCCCGCATCGCGCAGGTGACGGCGGTACAACTCGGTCCGAAACACACCCCGCGCCGCTTCCATAGCGGTGTCCCGGTCCAGCCCTAAACGGGCCGCCATCTGCGCCGCGATCCACACCGCCTGGCTTTTCCAGGGAAACGTGGCGGCGCCATCGAAGAACTCGATAAAGCTGGGGCACTCGCGCACCTCGCCCCGCGGGCTGATGGTCATGCGCCCGGTCAGCGCCCGGTCGATGATCTCGGTCGGCAGGTCCAGATACTCCTTGCGGGCCAGAACCTCCGCCGCCGTGGTCTGTGCCCCGCCTTCGGCCAACCAGCGTCCGGCCTTCCAGACCGCCCGCATCAGGCGCGCCATCAACTCAGGCTCTTCCTCCGCCCATCCCGTGCGCACCGCCAGCACCTTTTCCGGCGCAAAGCTCCAGATCGCATTGCCGGGCAGCAACAGCGATCCCGCACCATTTTCCACCGTGATCGACCCCCAGGGTTCGCCCACGCAAAACGCATCAATCTCCCCCGCGGCCATGGCGTCGGCCATCAGCGGCGGCGGAACGGTTTTGATATCAATGCCTTGCGGCGCGGGCAGGCCCGTGGCCGACAGCCAGTAGAACAACAATTCCGCATGCATCGAGAACGGGAACGGCACCCCGATGGTCAACCGCCCCTCCGCCGCCGCCACCAGCGCCTTGCCCGCGGTCGTGGCATCGGTGAACGAAAAATCATAGCCCTGATCGCGCAAGCGCGCCGCCATACCCTCGCTCACGCCGACGACGTTGCCATTCACAGAGGTTACCATCAGCGCCGAGATCGCCGACGCCACCCCCCCGATCCCCAGCGCCATGGCCACCGGCACCGGCGACAACATATGTGCCGCCTCAACCCGACCATAGGCCAGCATATCGCGCACCGTCGACCAGGATGGCGCCCGCACCAGGTCCAGCTCCAACGCCTCTTCCCGCGCGAACCCCATCTCATCGGCGACAATGAACGGCGCTGCATCCACCAGCGGGATGAACGCCACCGACAAGCGCGCCCCGCTCACGACAACAGATCCGCAGCGGTCACCAGGGCCGAGGCCACATCCGAGATCTTCTTGCCCTGATCCATCGCCGCCTTGCGCAGGATCGCATAGGCCGCATCCTCATCAATCCCCCGCGCTTTCATCAGCAATCCCTTCGCGCGGTCGATCACCTTGCGCTCTTCCAGGGCGCGCTTGGTCTCGGTCAGCTCATCGCGCATCCGGCGGAACATGTTGAACCGCGCAATCGCCGCCTCGATCACCGGGGTCAGCCGTTCAGGGCGCAGGTTATCAACCACATAGGCCGAAACCCCGGCCTCGATCGCCGCCTTGGTCAGTGCCGCATCGCTTTGATCGGCAAAGATCGCCACGGGCCGATCAAGTGGAGAGACGGCAATCGTCAGCTCTTCAATCATGTCGCGCGTCGGGCTGGACAGGTCCACCAGCACCACATCGGGCTGCAATTGCGAGATGCGCCGCGGCAGGCTCGACACCTCAGAGATCACGTGAATATCGTTGTCCCCCGCCGCCTTCAGGCTGTCGACGATCATCAGGGCGCGGTCCCGGTCCTGCTCGACAACGATAATGGAAAGGCGGCTGGTCATGCCCGTGACCCTGCGAACGGGGGCAGGGGGCGGCAAGCCGATTGCGCTGGCTTGGCGGGGTTTGGCGCGGAAATCGCCCAATGCTTGGGTGGTTGGGCTAATTTTTCAGCGGAACGTGAGTGGGCTAAGGTGCGGGGGCCACCCGCCCCCGACATGGACCAAATACACAGGCCAGCCCCAGGATCGCGCCCGACACCGCCGCGATCATCCCCGCCGCACTCACCGCGTTGCTGCCGCCCAGCCAGATCGGCCCGGACCCCGCCAGCACATAGCCCAAGACCGCCGACAGCGCGGCGAAACCAACACTCCACCACACCTGCCGTTCCAGTCGGTTGGTCATCAGCCGCGCCGCCGCAGGGGGGCAGATGAACATCGCGATCACGATGATCGACCCAACCGCATCGAACGCCGCCACCGCAGCAACGGCGGCTGTGATGACCAGCCCAAATCCAATCGCACCCGTGGGCAGACCAAGCGCATCGGCAAACCCTTCATCGAAGGTTGAGATCTTGAGCCAGCGCCAGAACACCACCGTCAGAGTGATCACCAGAGCGGCGACAATCGCGATCCGCCCCAGCTCTGGCGGCAAACCCGCAAGCGCCACCGGGTCTGTAAGCGAGGCCCAGCCATCGGCCCGAAGCCAGATCAGCGATTCCAGATTGCCCATCAGCGCGTGTTCGACATCCAGATGCACGCTGGAGGTATCCGATTGCTCCAAAAGCAGAACCCCGGCGGCAAAAAGCGTCGTGAACGTCACCCCCATCGCCGCGCCGGGTTCAATCCGGCCCAGCCGCTTGATCGCCTCGATCAGGATCACCGCCACAATCGCCGCACCCGCCGCCCCCAGAAGCATCGGCAGGGTCGATACGCTGGCAGTGATCAGAAACGCCACCACGATACCCGGCAGCACCACATGGCTGATCGCATCACCGATCAGCGCCTGGCGCCGCAGCACCAGGAAGTTACCGGGCAGGGCACAGGCGATGGCCGCGAGCACGCCGATCAGGATCGGGGTCAGCGAGAACTGGACAAAATCAGCCCCCATCATGCGGGCCCCTCGACCGGGCGGGGGGTTCCGATGATGCGGTCGAAATCGGCAATCTCGTCCGGGGTAAACACTTCCTCAATGGGGGTGAGACCGTCATAGCGCCCCGTCAGCCCCGCATCCTGATGCACCTCGCGCGCGATATCCCATCGGCGTTCGTCCCGCGCGATCTTGGCGGCAATGGCGCGTCCGTCCTCGGTTGCGACACCATCGGCGCGCACCAGACCCTCCGCCATCAGGATGCGGATCGTGTAGGGCTCCAGGATCGTCTCGCCACGGGCCAGCGCCAACAGGCCCTGACGCCGGTGTACGCGCCGCTGGAACCGGCGGTGGCGGATCAGCGCGGCGGCCACCCCGCGCGAGGGCGCGAAGAACAGCGAAAGGCCAAAAAGCGCGGCAGAGACCAGCACGATGATGGGCCCGGTGGGCAGATCGGGGGCAGAGGCCGACAGGGCCGCGCCGACATAGCCCGCGACGCCGCCAAGGATGCCTGCGTACCAGACGACCTTGTCGCTTTCTTCTGTCCAGAACCGCGCGGTCACCGGCGGGATGATCAGCATCGCCACGATCAGGATCAGGCCCACCAGCTTCAGCCCGATCACAGTCACTGCCATCACCAGCGCCATCATCGCCAGATCAATCCGGCGCACGTCATAACCGTTGGCCGCCGCGTATTCGGGATCAAACGCCACCAACGTCATCGGGCGGCGCAGGATAAACGTGACCAGAACCGCCAGCGTGCCGCCGATGGCGATGATCACCGCGTCCTCTAACAGCATTCCGGCGGTGGCGCCCAGAAGGAAGTCTTCCAAACCGGCCTGACGCCCCGCGCTCATGGTCTGGATCACGGTTAGAAGGACGATTCCGATGCCAAAGAACACCGACAGAACCGCACCGATGGCCGCATCCTCGCTCAGCCGCGTGCGGCGGGCCATCCATTCCACGATCAAAAGCCCGATCCACGCGGTGATGGCAGAGCCGAGAAGGAGGCCCAACAGGTTGCGACCGTCCCCGCCAAGGCCGACCATCACGATGAAAGCCAGGCCCACGCCCGGCAGGGTCGCATGGGCCACCGCATCGGAGACGAGCGCGCGTTTGCGCAGGAACAGAAAGGTCCCGGTTGCGCCCGCGGCAATGCCCAGAAGGGCCGCGCCGATGGCAACAAGGGCCGCATTGTAGCCCGCGCCAAGCAGCAGGGCGGAAAGGAACGTCTCCACGCGATCAGGCGCTGGCGAAGGCCAGCTGATCCAGATGCGTCGCGGCCAAGCGCCCCCCATAGGTCGCGTTCAGCGCTTCAGGTGTGAACGTCGTCTCCACAGGGCCCTCGGCCATGCGGCGGACGTTGATCAGGAAGACGTGGTCGAAATAGGTGGCGACGGTTGCCAGATCGTGATGCACGCAAACGACCGATTTCCCCGCGTCCTTCAGCGATTTCAACACGTCGATGATTGCCCGCTCGGTCGCTGCGTCAACGCCCGCAAAGGGTTCGTCCAACAGATAGAGGTCGGCATCCTGTGCCAAGGCACGGGCCAGGAACACGCGCTGTTGTTGGCCGCCGGACAATTGCCCGATCTGGCGGTTGGCGAAATCGGCCATTCCCACGCGGTCCAGACAGGCGCGCGCCGATTGCCGGTGCTGGCCGGTCAGTCGCCCAATGAGACCTACACGACGGTAGAGCCCCATTAGCACCACATCCATCACCGTCGTCGGGAAATCCCAGTCGACGCTGGCGCGCTGGGGCACGTAGGCGATGCGGTCGCGTGCTGCCTCCACCGGTTGGCCAAAGACCGTGACGTCGCCCGCCACGCGCGGGATCACCCCAAGGGCGGCTTTCAGAAGCGTGGATTTGCCTGCGCCGTTGGGGCCGACAATGGCCGTCATCGCGCCAGGCTCAAACGTGGCATCGACCGAAAACACCGCGGGCTTTTCGCCGTAGGTCACCGTCAGACCACGGATCGCCAGGGGCAGATCGGCGGTGGCCCGGCGCGCAACGGTCCGCCCGTCGCGCGCGGCCAGGGTGGGTTCCGCGGCACGCGCCATCAGTTCAGCAATCCTTGCATGCCCGCGTCTGGCACCTCGCCACCCAGCGCGCCAGCAATCGTGGTCGCATTGTGGTCGATCATGCCGACATAGGTGCCCTCATAGGTGCCATCGGCACCCATCGCGTCAGAGAACAGCGTGCCGCCGATGGTCACTTCATGCCCCTGTGCCGCAGCCCCTTCGATCAGCGCGCGCACGTTGCGATCGGAGACCGAGCTTTCGACAAAGACTGCGCGGATGTCGCGGGCGACCAGCATGTCAACGAGTTCCCCGATCCGCTGCAACCCGGCCTCGGATTCAGTGGAAATACCCTGGATGCCCGTCACCTCGAACCCGTAGGTCGAGCCGAAGTAGTTGAACGCGTCATGCGCTGACAACAACACGCGGCTTTCAGCGGGCACCGAGCTGAGCACTTGGGTGGTGTAACGCGCCAGGTCCTCCAACTCCGCCAAATGCGCGTCCGCATTGGCACGAAAGGTGGCCTCAGCCTCCGGGTTCGCGTCGATCAGCGTGTCGCGCACGGTCAGAACAACCCGGCTCCACAAGTTAGGGTTCATCCAGACATGGGGGTCGAACTTGTCGGCATAGTCTTCATTGCCGAGAAGCAGGTTTTCGGGCAGTGCCTCTGCCACGGCGACCACGGTTGTTTCGGCTTCCAGGTCGCGCAGGAACTCTTCCATCTGCGCTTCCAGATAAAGTCCATGCCATAGCACCAGATCAGCACGGGCAAGCGCCACGATGTCTGTGCGGGTTTGGCGATAGGCGTGGGGGTCGACACCGGGGCCCATCAGGGCCTGCACCTCAACCAGATCACCGCCCACCTGGCGGGCGGCGTCGGCGATCATGCCGGTGGTGGTGACGATGGTCAGCTTCTCCTCGGCCACGGCCTGCCCGGCGGGCAAGGCAATCGACAGGGCCAAGGCAGCGGCGGCAAACACAGATCTTCGGGTCAGCGTCATGGGTGTCCTCGCAAAGCACAGTGTTATGGAGTCTTGGGATAATATTGAGAAGCATTCGCAAGAAGTCAACGCAGTTGCGAAGCATTCGCAGAAAAATTGCGGCAAATGCCTGATTGTTGGGCGGTAGCGGCCTAGTCCAGCGCGGTTTGGACCCGGCCCAGCATGTCCGCAAGCACGGTATCGGCCCGGGTCTGGGCGCCTGCTTCCACGTAGACCCGACATTCCGGGGCATTGCCCGAGGGGCGCAGATGGATGATCAGCGTATCGGCAAACGTGGCGCGAAAGCCGTCGGTATCGTCAACATGAGTGACGGGGCCGTAGGGTGCAAACAGGCGCGTCTGCGTGGCGGTGTCTGCGAACAGCGCCTCGATCAAAGTGCGGGATTTGTCCGTCTCTACGCCCACAAGGCGGTCTGCTGCGGTAAAGCGCGCGGGCAGGGTGGCATTCAAGTCGGCGATGCTGAGGCCCTGGGAACAGGCGAGGCTCAGGGGCGCCAGGATCGGCAAGATACAATCGCGCGTCATCAAAGGCGCAAGGCTGCGCCCATCGCGCGTGGCGGTGAAGCCGATCAGGAAGCCGCCATTCGCTTCATACCCCACCACATCGCCCGCGCCGCCGGCCATCGCGGCCTCCATCCCGGCTATGACATAAGGCGAGCCTATCTTGGTGCGATGCACGGTCATGCCTGGGATCAGGTCCGCCAACGTGTTGGATGAAACCGGCGTGACCAGCGTGTTTGCCCCCAGCGCCTTGGCAGTCAATGGCCCCAAGCGGTCGCCGGGGATCACGCGCCCGGCGGCATTTGCCAGCATCGGACGGTCCGCATCGCCATCGGTGGACACGACCGCATCCAGACTATGCTCCTCTGCCCAGCCCGCAAGCATGCCTTGGGTGTCGGGGTCCAACGCCTCGGTGTCTACGGGGATGAATGTCTCAGAACGGCCAAGGGGCACGGCAACTGCGCCAAGGGCCGTCAGGATCGGTGCGAGACAGCTTTGTGCGGCTGAGCTGTGCTCATAGACACCGATCCGCAACCCAGCGAGCGCGTCCGGCGCGAAGAACGCCGTGTAGCGATCCGTGAATGCAGCAAGCGCGGTGGTGTCTTTCTTCATTGCGGCGGATCCCTCCGCCGGGGTCGCAAGCGCGGCGACGCCATTGGCAATCGATGTCTCATCGTCTTTCGTAATCTCGCCGTGGCGGGTGTAGAACTTGAGCCCATTGCGATCCGCCGGAATATGGCTTCCCGTCACCATGATTGCCGCCGTCCCCCGCGTGGTCGCCGCCAGCGCAAGTGCCGGGGTGGGCAGCACGCCACAGTCAATCGCGTTTAGCCCTGCGCGCGCAGCACCTGTCGCCACAGCCGCCGCAATCCGGGGCGAGCTGTCGCGCAGGTCGCGCCCGATCAGAACCGTGCCATCCGTCTCAACCCCTTGCAGAAACGCCTGCGCATAGTCGGCGCAAAGCGTATCGGTCAGGTCGACCACCAGACCGCGCAGGCCGCTTGTTCCGAATTTGGGGGGCATGGGTATCCTCGTCTGATCAGGGTCAGGGATCGCGGCGGGTATAGACGCGCGCCGATTTCGCGGCCATCAGCGGTGCGGCGGCGCTATCGAACGTGTGGTAGTGCGTCGTTGCCTTGTGAGCCTGGAACGCGGCCTCGTTATCATAGACCTCATAAAGCAGGATCTGATGCGGATCGTCCCGGTCCTGGGCCACGTCGAACTGGTGGCATCCCGGTTCATCACTGCGCGACGTGCGGGCGTTGGCGAACATCAGCGTCAGGAACTGATCCAGCGCGCCGGGTTTGACCGTAATCTCAACAACGAGCACAAACATCACCACCCCTCCTTTTTGGCAGGTTGTCTGGCACTGGCGCGCGTGCGTCAAGTCGGGACGGCGGGTCACAGGGTCTGTGCGAAAATCCAGAATAGTGCGGGCGCGAAGTGGTGTTATGTGCACATCAACGCAACGATAGGAGGCTGATATGAGCTGGAACCCCGCCCTCGACCCCGATTGCCCGACCGGCGATGCCGTTGATGCGATTGACACCCTGATCATCCCCCGCGCCCGCGATCTGGGTGCGATGGAGGTGCGGCGTGCGCTGCCCGCGCCCAAGCGCCAGATGGTCGGTCCGTTCATCTTTTTCGACCAGATGGGCCCGGCAGAGTTTCTGCCAACCAAGGGGCTGGACGTGCGCCCACACCCCCATATCGGGCTGGCGACGATCAGCTACCTGTATTCTGGCCGCATGCATCACCGCGATAGTTTGGGGACCGATGCATGGATCGAACCCGGCGCGGTGAACTGGATGGTGGCGGGGCACGGGATCACCCATTCCGAACGCACCGATGATGAGACGCAAAGCGCGCCGATGCCATTCTTCGGAATCCAGACCTGGGTCGCGCTGCCCAAGGACCATGAGGACCGCCCGCCCGAATTTCAGCATGCCGGTGTCGATGCCCTGCCGTTTATCGAGGGTGAGGGCAAGCGCGTGCGCCTGATCCTGGGCGATGCGTATGGCGAGCATGCGCCGGTCGAGGTGGCGTCCGAGATGTTCTATGCCGATGCGGTGCTGGAGGCGGGTGCCAAAATTCCGTTGCCTGACAACCATGAAGACCGCGGTGTTTATGTTGTCGATGGCTCGGTTATGGTGGGGATCGATACCTATGAGGCGGGCCAGATGATGGTGTTCCGCCCCGGCGATCGGATCTCGCTTACCGCAGGCGACCGCGGCGCGCGGCTGATGATGCTGGGCGGTGAGACGCTGGAAGGACCGCGGTACATCTGGTGGAACTTCGTCGCCTCCTCGAAAGAGCGGATTGAAGAGGCTAAGGAAGCCTGGCGGCGCGAAGATTGGGGGCAGGGGCGTTTCAGCCTGCCCATGGGCGATGATCAAGAGTTCATTCCGCTGCCCGAAAAGTAGGCCAAACCAGCGGTAGGGCGCGCGCAATCGCGCCCTGCACACGCTCGTGTGTAGCGATGCGCGGGTTTTGCGCTAGTTTTGCTTCAAACAAGTGGAGGTATCGCATGGCGCGCATGGGAATGAACTGGGTTGCAGCGGTGGCATTGGCAGTGGCCGCACCCGCATCGGCAGATGACATCACGATCAGCCACGGGATCTCCAGCTTCGGCGATCTGAAATACCCCCCCGACTTTCCCCATTTCGACTACGTGAACCCTGACGCGCCGATCGGCGGCACGATCAGTTTTCGCGGCACCGCCGCCTCGCGCACATTCGACAGCCTGAACTTCTTCATCCTTGCAGGTGAACCCGCGCAGGGGCTTTTGCGCCTTTATGACCGGCTGCTGGTCCGCGCCTGGGATGAGCCTGACAGCTACTATGGCGAAGTGGCCGAGACCATTGAATTCCCCGCAGACCGCGCTTGGGTGATTTTCAACATGCGCCCGGAGGCGCGGTTCTCTGACGGCCACCCGATTACCGCGGAAGACATCGCCTACACCGTCGACGCGATCAAGACTGAGGCGTCTCCGCGGTTCCAGATCTTGTTCGAGGATGTTGAAAGCACAGAGATTTTGGGCGAACACCGGATCAAGGTAAACTTCGCCGAGGGCGCGCAGACCCGCGACCTGATTGCCGAGGTTGGCAACTTCCCGATCCTGCCGAAGCACTACTATGAAACGGTCGAATTCACCGACTCGACCCTCGATCCGCCGGTGGGCTCGGGGCTCTATGTCGTGGATGACGTCGATCCGGGCCGTTCGGTCACCTATTGCCGCAACCCCGACTATTGGGGCGCGGAGTTGCCGGTGAACGTCGGGCGCGAGAACTTCGAATGCATGCGCTACGAATACTTCGCCGAAAACACCGCCGCGTTCGAGGCGTTGAAATCGGGCGGCTATCTGTTTCATGAGGAATTTACTTCGGCGATCTGGGCCACGGGCTATGATTTCCCGGCGCTCGACAGGGGATGGGTTGTCCAGGACGTGCTGGATGACAATCGCCCGTCCGGCGCCCAAGGATACTGGTTCAACCTGCGCAAGCCGCAGTTACAGGACATCCGTGTGCGCCAGGCCGTCAGCAAGATGTTCAACTTCGAATGGACGAATGAGACTTTGTTTTATGGCCTCTATGGGCGCACCGATAGCTTCTGGGAAAACTCGGTGATGCAGGCAGAAGGTGTTCCTGAAGGCGACGAGCTCGCGTTCCTTGAGCAATATCGCGACCGGTTGGAGCCCGCGGTGTTCACAGAGCCCGCTGTCTCGCCGTTTATCAGCGGGAACCGGACCCTCGACCGAGGCGCCTTGCGCCAAGCATCGGCGCTTCTGGATGAGGCAGGGTGGACCGTCGGCGATGACGGGATGCGCCGCAATGAGGATGGCGAGCTTCTCACGATTGAGATCGTCGATGACAGCCCTGGCTTTGACAGGATCTCTCTGCCCTATGTCGAAAACCTGCGGAGCGCGGGTATCGACGCGCGGTGGGTTCGGATTGATAGTGCGCAGATGCAGCAGCGTCAGGAAGACTTTGATTATGATATGGCGATTGGCCGGTTCGTCCTGTCGCTGAGCCCGGGGCAAGAGCTGAAGACGCTCTTCGGGTCTCAGTCGGCGGATCGACCGGGGTCATTCAATCTGTCGGGCCTCGCCGATCCGGTCATTGACGAGATGATCGACGCGGTGTTGGCGGCCGAAACGCGCGAGATCATGGAAACCCGCGTGCGCGCGCTGGACCGGGTGATGCGATCAAAGCATATATGGGTGCCGCAATGGACCAAGGGCGCGCATTGGCTGGCCTATTGGGATGTGTTCGGCCGACCCGAGACGAAGCCGCCCTATGACCGGGGTGAGGATTACTGGTGGTTCGATGAGGCCAAGTACGAAGAGCTTCGGGCGCAAGGCGCGCTTCGCTGACCAAAGCCCCGCAATCGCGCTTGACGGGACGGGGGGGTGCGCCTAGAACGCCCTTCACGTTCGGGGCCATGTTCCGGGCGGGCAGTGAGCGGTTGTAGCTCAGTTGGTTAGAGTACCGGCCTGTCACGCCGGGGGTCGCGGGTTCGAGCCCCGTCAACCGCGCCACCGCTGCCCCAAAAGATGGCCCCCGCGTCGCGCGCGGTTGTAGCTCAGTTGGTTAGAGTACCGGCCTGTCACGCCGGGGGTCGCGGGTTCGAGCCCCGTCAACCGCGCCACGTTTTTCTTGCATCGCGACCTTTGCGCAGGCACCGCTTGTCCCATGTTCTCAGAGTTCACCGAAGGGCACGCAGCGGTACGCGACGCCGACATTGCCTATGTCATGGCCGGGTCTGGTCCGCCTGTGCTCCTCCTGCACGGGTTTCCGCAGACCAAGGCGCTTTGGGCTCGCGTCGCGCCAATCCTTGCACAGGTCTACACCGTGGTCTGCGCCGATCTGCGCGGCTACGGGGCGTCGTCGAAGCCCGATCCAGGGGCGGAGGCCGCGCCCTATACATTCCGCGCGATGGCTTCGGATCAGGTCGGATTGATGCGCGCGCTGGGGTTTGATCGGTTTCACCTTGTGGGCCATGATCGCGGGGCGCGCGTGGCCTATCGCCTGGCGCTTGACCATCCCGAGGTGGTCCACAGCCTGACGCTGATGGATATCGTCCCCACCGATGTCGTGCTCGGCGACATCCGCCGCGATGTGGCGCTGGCCTACTACCACTGGTTCTTCCTCGCCCAACCGGGCGGTCTGCCCGAGCGGATGATCGGGAGGGACGCGGACGCGTATTTCGAAAGCTGTCTGTTGGGGTGGGGCGGAAGCCGTTTGTCGGACTTTGCCCCCGACCAGTTGGACGCCTACCGCACCGCATGGCGCATGCCAGACGCAATTCGGGGCATGTGTGCCGATTATCGGGCGGCGGCCACGTTGGATGTCGCGCTAGATGCCGTGGATGCAATGCGCGTCTTGGAGATGCCCACCCTCATCCTCTATGGCGCAACCGGGGTCATGGCCCGGTGCTACAACGTGGCAGAGACATGGTCGCCAAGGGTCGCGCAAATGGAGGCGCAGACGATCCCTGGCGGGCATTTCTTTGTTGATACCGCGCCGGATGCCACCGCGACCGCCCTTGCCGGGTTTCTGGAGGGTGTCGAGGTAGCTTAAGTCATCGCCGCCAGCACCCGCGCCCAGCTTCGGATGCCTTTGTGGAAGCTTTCCAGATCATACTTCTCGTTCGGGCTGTGGATCTGGTCATCCTCTCGACCAAAGCCGATCAGCATCGAATCCACGCCGAGGATATCCTGGAAGTACCCCGCGATCGGGATCGACCCGCCAGAGCCGATGAACGCCGCCGGGCGGGGCCATTCGTCGGACAGCGCTTGGCGCGCCTGCTCAAACGCGGGCGCGTCCGTTGGCATGACGCTGGCCTCTGAGGCGCCGTGGTCGATGAACGCGATCTTGCAGTCGGGCGGCAGCTGGTCGGTGACCATCTTGCGGAACGATTTGCGAATGGCGAGAGGGTCTTGCGTGCCCACCAGGCGAAAACTGATCTTGGCGCTGGCTTTGGACGGCAGCACGGTTTTGAACCCGTCGCCTTCGTAGCCACCCGAAATCCCGTTGACCTCGCACGTGGGCCGTGACCAGACCATTTCGAGCACGCTGCGTCCCGCTTCGCCGGCCGGTGTGTTGAGATCGACTGCGCCCAGGAACGCTTCGGCATCAAAACCGAGACCCTCCCACTGCGCGCGCAGATCATCGCCGAGCTCTGGCACCCCGTCATAGAAACCGGGAATTGTGATCCGCCCGGTGTCGTCATGCAGGCTGGCGATGATGCGCGACAGAACGCGGATCGGGTTGATCGCGGGGCCGCCGTACATACCCGAATGCAGGTCCTTGTCCGGGCCG
Organism: Pseudomonadota bacterium; assembly: GCA_039820585.1. Classification (GTDB taxonomy): domain Bacteria; phylum Pseudomonadota; class Alphaproteobacteria; order Rhodobacterales; family Rhodobacteraceae; genus JBCBGF01. The sequence continues at coordinate 63,356 of JBCBPV010000006.1, read as the reverse complement.
GTGATTACAATCTCTTCACCCAGCATCCCGCGCAGCATCGTGGTGATGGCCGGTGTCTGGGGGTCGAACATGCCGGTGTCGCAGATCAGGCAAAGATCGGCCTTCAGCGTCTCAGCATGTTCTTTCAGGAACGGGATCAGCGAGGGGGAGCCTGATTCTTCTTCCCCCTCGAAGAACATGGTCAGGCGGCAGGGAAGTGATCCGTGCACCGCGACCCAGGCGCGGCACGCCTCGACAAAGGTCATCAGCTGGCCCTTGTCATCGGCGCTGCCGCGACCCCGGATAACCTTGCCCGCAGGAGTGTCTTCCAGCGCCGGTGCAAAGGGATCGCTGTGCCAAAGGTCCAATGGGTCAACTGGCTGAACGTCGTAATGGCCGTAGAACATGAGATGCGGGCCCCCTTCGCCACCATGGCCCACAACCATCGGCTTGCCGGGGGTGGGATGGCTTGCCGCGTCGATCCCGATCGCGGCCAGATCCCGGACCAGCCAGTCGGCGGCCTCCTTACAGGCCTGGTCAAAGGCGGGGTCGGTGGAAATGGACGGGATCTTCAGCAGCTCCAGCAACCGATCTGTTGCGGCGGGCAGGTCAGCGTCGATTTTGGCGAGAACGGCATCAAGGCTCATCAGGGGCTCCTCATCTGGTCCAGCGCGCGACCCTATCAGGGCTCAAGACGCTGTCTAGATGCCGCACCTGTCTGGAATTGATCTAAATCAGGGCCGCAATATATCTCGTGTTGTGTGCTGGGCAGTGAAAAGTTACATGACGCGAATGGGTAAGGGAGAGTAGACGGTGGACTACACCGCACATCTGGATCAGGCGCTGCAAAGCCTGCACGACGAAGGCCGCTATCGCACGTTCATCGACATTGAACGGCGAAAGGGCAATTTCCCCCACGCAACCTGGCGCCGCCCCGATGGCAGTGAGACGCCGGTGACGGTGTGGTGCGGAAACGATTATCTCGGCATGGGCCAGAACCCGGTGGTTCTGGCGGCAATGCACGAAGCGCTTGATGCGACTGGCGCAGGGTCGGGCGGCACGCGCAACATCTCTGGCACGACGGTCTATCACAAACGCCTTGAGGCAGAGCTTTCGGATCTGCACCACAAGGAAGCGGCGCTTCTGTTCACCTCGGCCTACATTGCCAATGACGCGACGCTGTCGACCCTGCCCAAACTGTTCCCCGGGCTGATCATCTATTCCGACGCGCTGAACCATGCCTCGATGATCGAGGGCATCCGCCGCAATGGCGGGCAGAAACGCATCTTCCGCCATAACGACCTGGACCATCTGCGCGAACTGCTCGCCGCCGATGATCCCGCCGCGCCAAAGTTAATCGCATTCGAATCGATTTACTCGATGGACGGCGATTTCGGGCCGATTGAAGCAATCTGTGATCTGGCCGATGAATTCGGGGCGCTGACCTATATCGACGAGGTGCACGCGGTCGGCATGTATGGCCACCGTGGCGCCGGCGTGGCCGAGCGGGACGGGTTGATGGACCGTATCGACATCATCAACGGGACGTTGGCCAAGGCCTATGGCGTGATGGGCGGCTACATCGCGGCCAGTGCGAAGATGTGTGATGCGATCCGGTCCTATGCGCCTGGTTTCATCTTTACCACATCATTGCCGCCCGCGGTGGCAGCTGGTGCAGCTGCGTCCGTGAACTATCTGAAATCGCATCCCGAAATCCGCGAACAGCATCAGACGCAGGCGGGCATTTTGAAGCTGCGACTGAAAGGGATGGGCCTGCCGATCATCGACCACGGCAGCCACATCGTGCCGGTGATCGTCGGCGATCCGGTGCATACCAAACAGCTGTCGGACATGCTGCTTGAAGACTTCGGCATCTATGTGCAGCCCATCAATTTCCCCACCGTCCCTCGGGGAACCGAGCGGTTGCGCTTCACGCCGTCGCCCGTACATGGGCCGCGTGAAATGGATGCGTTGGTCAGCGCCATGGACGCGCTTTGGTCACATTGTGCCCTAAATCGTGCCGAGCTTTCTGCTTAAATCTTGAAAATGTGCAGGTACTTAGTGCCTGTGTTAATGTGTTTTCACTATGCTCGTGGCGATTCTCAGCGCCGAGGGGAACGGGTTTGTAAATGGGGCAGGTTGCATGATCAGGCGTTCCGACACGCCAAAAGCTGCTGCTGTCGAACAACCTAAGGGGTTCGACGACTTCGAACTTCGTCTCGGCGACATCATGCGGGGCGAGCGTGCGACGCTTGGCAAATCGCTTCTTGATGTTCAGCGGGATCTGAAAATCAAAGCTCCCTACATCGCCGCCATCGAAAACGCCGACCCATCCGCCTTTGAATCGCCGGGCTTCATCGCGGGTTATGTGCGATCATATGCGCGCTATCTCGGGCTTGATCCGGAATGGGCGTATCAGGCGTTCTGCGAAGAGGGTAATTTCGTCGGGGCCACCGGTACCGCGAACCCCAAGCCAGGCGGAAAAGGTCGCAAGGCACGCAAAGGCGCTGTCGCGACAAGCCATCCCACGGGCGCACGTGATCCGCTGGCACAACCCAGCGTGTCTTTCATTCCTACCGACAGCGCCCCGTTTTCAGGCATCCAGGCCGGGGCCATTGGGTCCATCGCAGTGATGATGGCACTGGTGGCGGGCATTGGCTATGGCGGCTGGGCGGTGTTGCAAGAGGTACAAAAGGTTCAGTTCACGCCGGTCGACCAAACACCGGTGGTGCTGTCACAGCTTGATCCGCTAGAAGCAGCGATTGTCGATGAAAATAGCGCGGGTGACGGATCTGTTCTGGCCGAGGGGCCTGCCGCCGACGGGTTGGAGCGGCTGTATCGTCCGCAGGCGCTTGATGTGCCGGTACTGACCGCGCGGGATGGCCCGATTGCCACGATTGAACCGGGATCACTAGGTGCGTTTGCGCCGGACCCCAACGACACCCGCAATTTGGCCGAGGCTGCGCCGATTTTTGTGCCGGCCCCGCCGCCAACGCTGGACGAGCTGGCGGGCACGCCTGTACAGGTGGTCGAAACCGCGCCGCCGGACGTAGTGCTTTTTGCCGTGCGGCCATCATGGGTGCGCGTGCGGGCGTCGGACGGGACGATTGTGTTTGAAAAGATCCTGGATGCGGGGGAACGCTTCGTTTTGCCCGCAACCGAGGAAGCGCCTGTGCTTCGTGCGGGCAATGCGGGCTCGCTTTATATTCAGGTGGGTGATGAGACCTATGGCCCGGTGGGTCAGGGTGCATCCGTGGTGCGGGATGTCGCATTGTCCATCGATGCCGTAACCGAAGCCTACGATGTGGCCGATCTGGACAGCGATGCCGATCTGGCGCGCTTTACCGCTGTGGCAGAGGCCGCGACCGAGTAGCCCCCCGCGCCGCTTTGCGCGTTGTCACCGCCTTCACGCTCGCCTATTTCTAACATCGAACGCGGTGCGAGACCAAAGGCTGTCCCCGATGTCGATCAACCATATCCGACCCTGGCGGAACATCTACCGCCGCAAATCCCGCCAGATCCACGTGGGCAATGTGCCTGTGGGAGGCGATGCGCCAATTTCGGTGCAGACGATGACGAATACCGATACCGGCGATGTGGCTGCGACGGTGGCGCAGGTGCAGGCGGCGGCAGAGGCGGGTGCGGATATTGTGCGTGTCTCAACCCCCGATGAGGCGGCGACGACAGCGTTGAAAGAGATCGTGCGTGAAAGCCCCGTGCCGATCGTGGCCGACATCCATTTTCACTACAAACGCGCGATTGAAGCGGCTCAGGCAGGGGCTGCCTGCCTGCGGATCAATCCCGGCAATATCGGCGATGAAAAGCGCGTAAAAGAAGTGATCAAAGCCGCAAAGGATCACGGCTGTTCGATCCGGATCGGCGTGAACGCGGGGTCCTTGGAAAAGGATTTGCTGGAGAAATACGGCGAGCCCTGCCCGGAAGCCATGGTCGAAAGTGGGCTCGATCACATCAAAATCCTCGAAGACAACGATTTTCACGAGTTCAAGATTAGCTGCAAAGCGTCTGACGTGTTTTTGTCTGCGGCCGCCTATCAAGCGCTGGCCGACGCCACTGATGCGCCCATCCACCTTGGCATAACCGAGGCCGGGGGGCTGGTATCCGGCACCATAAAATCGGCGATCGGGCTGGGAAATCTGCTCTGGATGGGGATCGGGGATACGATCCGCGTCTCGCTGTCCGCCGATCCGGTGGAAGAGATTAAGGTGGGCTACGAGATTTTGAAATCCCTCGGCCTGCGGCACCGGGGCGTGAACATCATCTCGTGCCCGTCCTGCGCGCGGCAGGGGTTCGATGTGATCAAGACGGTGGAGGTGCTCGAACAGCGGCTCGAGCACATCAAAACGCCCATGAGCCTGTCGATCATCGGCTGCGTGGTGAACGGGCCGGGCGAAGCGTTGATGACTGATGTTGGCTTCACTGGCGGAGGCGCCGGGTCGGGCATGGTGTATCTGGCCGGCGCGCAAAGCCACAAGCTGTCCAATGACGAGATGGTCGATCACATCGTCGAACAGGTGGAAAAGCGAGCCGCCGAGATTGACGCGGAAATGGCCGCGGCAGAGCAGGCGGCGGAGTAGCCGTTACTCTGCACGTTCCTCTGCCACGACCTGGCGCATGCCGTCGAGCGGCAGGTAGCCCCGCACCATCTGATCCCCGATCACGAACGTGGGCGTACCGCTGATCTGCAACCGCTGGGCCAAGGCACGGTTTTCGGCAATCACCGCATCCACAGCCTCGGCATCCATGCCCGCGATGATCGTGTCGCTGTCCAGGTCGAGATCGCCCGCCAGCCGCGCCAGCGCGTCGCGCGAGAAATCGCCGCGCCGGGTGATAAGAGCATCGCTGACCATCTTGTAGGCCTCAGGCCCGGCGTTCTGCAGGGTGGAGATGGCAAAGCGCGAGGCCTCGACGGACTCGTCGCCGAGGATCGGGAATTCTTTGGTTATGGTGCGGATATTGCCGTCCGAGCTGACCAATTCGGCGACCTCGGGATGGGCGCGGCGGCAAAAGCCGCAGCGATAGTCAACGAACTCTACCACGGTCAGATCACCCTCGGGGTTGCCCCCGACAAAGGAATGACCGTCGTTGAAGATTGCATCCGCGTTGTCGCCCACCATGGTGAGCGCCGCGGCCTCTGCCTCTTCAGCTTCGCGTGCTTCGAGGACGGCAATCGCCTCCATCAGAACTTCGGGGTTTTCCAGAAGGTATTCCCGGATCGCGGCGTGGAAATCGGCGCGCTCGGCCTCTGACATGTTCCCAAACTCAATGGCTTGCGCCGGTGCGGTGGCCAAGACGGCTGCGGCCGCAGCGGCGAGTGTCAATGTGCGGATCATCCCGCGCCTCCTATCATCACGATGCATCTGGCAATGCCCTTAGCAAATCCTCGGCCCGGCGCCAGCCGGGGCTGCCATTTGGCAGGGCTCCGGCGGCGCGCTGCGCATGTAGCCTCGCATCCGACGCCCGGCCCAGCAAGGCATAGCGTTCCGCCGTTGCCAAAGACGCCAGCCCGGTATTGCCCAGCCGCGCATGGGCCTGTGCCAGCGCATGCATCATCCGTGGATTGCGCGCATCCCGGCTGCGCGAGGTCTCCAGCACCTCCAGCGCGCGGCGGGTGCTGGCGGCATCATCCTGTGTCAGCAGCGCCTGACCCAACCCGGCCAGGATAAGCGCGTTGCCAGGGGCCAGTTCCACTGCGCGGCCATAGGCCTGGATGGCGGGGGCGAAGCGGCGGCTTTCCAGAAGGATTTGCCCGCGCAGTTCATGCGCAAAGGGATCGCTTGGGCGCTTGGCCACCAGCGCGTCAATCTCGGCCAGGGCGGCGTCGGCGTTCGATTGGCGGTGATGGGCCACTGCCTTGCGCATCAGGCCCACATCGCTTTGGTCGCCGTCCGCCACCCGGCGCAGCGTCCATTGCGGGGCGCGCAGGAAAGCGCCCAGTTTGCCTTGGGCGCGGGCGAACCAATAGTCCGCGTTCGGGTCGCGATCTCCGCTGGGCGTCAGCGCCGCGGCCAGCCCTTTGACCGCGCGAATCCGGTCGCGGGTCAGCGGGTGGGCGCGCAAATAGGGGTCTTGCCGGTCGGTGGACAGCGCCTCTTGCCCGCGAAAGTGGTCAAGCACATGGGCCATGGCGTGCGGATCAATCCCGGCTTCGGCCATGAACCGCAGGGCAGAATTGTCGGCTGCGGCCTCTTCGACGCGTGTGTGCGTCAGAAACCGCCGCGTGGCTGAGCTGGATGCCCCGATTGCCGCTGCCGCGCCTGCGCCTGGTTCGCCGGATAGGGCTGCAGCAACGCCAAGGGCGGCGGCGATACCCGCCATCGTGGCCGCGCCACGGCGATTGGTGGTGCGGCGGGTGATGTGGCCGTTGGCGATATGCGCGATCTCATGGGCGATGACCGCTTGCAGTTCCGCTGCGTTTTCCAGCCGCAGGATCAGGCCCGAGTGCAGGAAGACCGTGCGCCCGTCCATGACAAAGGCGTTCATCGAGTCGTCCTGGATCACCAGCACGCTGATCCGCGCCGGGTTTAGCCCGGCCGCATTAATCAGGGGTCGGGCGAGCCGGTCCAGAGCATTTTCGATATCGGCATCCCGGATCAGGCTGCGCGCCTGGACAGGCAGCGCGAGGCTGATGGCGAGTATCACCATCGCGACCAAATAGATGGCCCGCGTCAGCAACGTGGGTCCCGGCATTGACTGTCCTCAATCAGACGTGCACGTCTTCGCCCGCACCATAGGAGAGGGCCGATGCAAACCTCAAGCCGCAGCGCGGTTGATCCCTTTATCGTGATGGATGTCATGGAAGCGGCCCGTGCGGCAGAGGCGGCGGGCCGTCACATCATCCATATGGAGGTGGGCCAGCCTGACACGCCTGCGCCTGCAGGCGCGCGGGCAGCATTGGCGCAGGCGATGGAGGACGATGCCCTGGGTTATACGGTTGCCTTGGGACTGCCCGCGCTGCGATCCCGCATTGCGCGGCATTACGCCGACAAGCATGGCGTCGATCTGGATCCTGCGCGGGTGATTGTAACGGCGGGATCTTCGGGGGCCTTTCTGCTGGCCTTCACTGCGCTCTTCGATCCCGGCGCGCGGGTCGGCGTGGGCGATCCGGGCTATCCGTCTTACCGACAAGTCTTGAAGGCGCTCAGCCTTACCCCGGTGGGGATCCAGACGCAGGCCGCCCATCGCTATCAGCCGGTGCCAGGGGATCTGCCTGCTGACCTGGACGGTCTGATCGTGGCGTCGCCTGCAAATCCGTCAGGCACGATGCTGGACAAGCCCGCTTTGGCGGCGCTGATCGAGGCGACGACCGCGCGCGGGGCGGCGTTTGTATCCGACGAGATCTATCATGGGATCGAGTATGACAGCCCGGCAGTGTCTGCACTGGAGATCACGGATGACGCCTACGTAATCAACTCGTTTTCCAAGTACTTTTCCATGACGGGCTGGCGGATTGGCTGGATGGCCGTGCCGGAAGCCCATGTGCGCACCATTGAGCGGTTAAGCCAGAACATGTTCATCTGCGCGCCCCATGCCGCTCAGGTTGCGGCCTTGGCGGCGATGGATTGCGGTGCGGAATTGACGGCGAACCTTGGCGTCTACGCCCGCAACCGGCAATTGATGATCGATGGTCTGCCCAAAGCGGGGTTCGACAGGTTTGCCCCGCCTGACGGTGCGTTCTACGTCTATGCCGATGTCAGCGCGCATACCGACGATGCGCGGGCATTCGCGGCTGAGATCCTCGAACACGCCAGCGTCGCGGTGACGCCGGGGCAGGATTTCGACCCGGTGCGCGGCCACCAGACGCTGCGCTTTTCCTACGCGCGTGCCACCGCCGACATTGAAGAGGGGTTGGCACGGCTGGCCAGCTTCATGGCAGAGCGCTGCGGATAAGGGCGGTTCACGGGGGCGCCTTGGGTCGCTATAGTTCCTCAAAACAAGCGAACTGGGGCGATGAGCAGCCTTCGTATTTTCATCCTTTGCCTCGCGGCAATGCTTGGCAGTCTCGGCCCGGTGCGTGCCGAGATGACGGCGCTCGCCCGTGTGGATGCGGGCGACAGCGTGATCCTGGGGACCCAGGCCGGTGTGATGGTGGATCTGTCGCTGTCGCAACCGGTCCCGTGGCGGGTGTTCACCTTGGACGCGCCCCGCCGTGTGGTTCTGGACTTTAGCGAGGTGATCTGGCCCGACGCGATCGACGTGGCAGCAGGCAGGGTGGACGATGTGCGGATGGGCGTGTTTCAGCCCGGCTGGTCGCGCATGGTGATTGACCTGAACGTGCCGATGGTCGTTCAGACCGCTGAGCTGTCGACGCGCGCCGATGATGGCACGGCGCGGTTGAATATTTTTTTGGCGGAGACCAGCGACGAGGCATTTGCCGCCGCATCCGGAACCCCCGCCAGTGCCCAGTTTTCGCTGGACACACCCGCCATGGATCCGGTGCCAGCACCCGCGCCCGGTGATGGACGGTTGCGCGTGATGCTGGATCCTGGCCACGGTGGTATTGATCCGGGCGCAGAGGCGGGCGGTCTGGTCGAGGCCGACGTGATGCTGACATTTGCGCGCGAGTTGCGCGAAGTGTTGCTGCGTGCAGGCGGGTTTGACGTGGTGATGACCCGCGATGAGGATGTGTTCGTGCCGTTGGAAACCCGCATCTCGCTGGCCCGCGCGGCAGAGGCGGATGTGTTCGTGTCGCTCCACGCTGACGCGTTGCCCGATGATGCGGGCGAGGCGACAGGGGCCACGATCTATACGTTGTCGGACAGTGCCTCTGACCTCGCGTCCCAGCGGCTGGCCGAGCGGCACGATCAGGCCGATTTGCTGGCTGGAATCGATCTGAGCGGGCAGGGCGACGAAATCGCGCTTGTCTTGATGGACATCGCCCGGCGCGAGACGGCGCCGCGCACCGATATGCTGGCGAGGCATCTGGTGGAGGGCTTGGGCGCGGCAACAGGGTCGCTGAACAATCGCCCGCGCCGCTCTGCGGGGTTTTCGGTATTGAAGGCGCCGGATATCCCCTCGGTCCTTGTAGAGATCGGCTTTCTGTCGAGCGCCGAGGACCGCGAAAAGCTGGCGGATCCGGCCTGGCGCCTGACGGCCGCCCAGGGCATTCGCGATGGTTTGCGCGCCTGGGCCGAGGCGGACGCCGCCCGCGCGCGGCTTGTGCGGAACTGAGCATGGGCACGCCAATCGCTTTTGACCCTGCGCGACCGCCCGCGTATAACACGGTGGAACCAACATTGGGGCTTGGTCACAGTGCTTAGGCTTATCTTTTCGTTCCTTGGTGGGCTGTTCAGCCTGGCCACAAACGGGGCCATCATGGCCGCGCTGATTGTTGGCGCGATCTTTTATGCCTACGGGCGCGACCTTCCCAACCATGAACAATTGGCACAATATCAACCTGCGTCGTTGAGCCGAATCTATTCGGCGGAGGGGCGGATCATCGACGAGTTCAGCCAGGAACGACGTTTATTCACCCCGATTGATGATGTGCCTGAGTTGGTTATCAACGCCTTCATTTCGGCCGAAGACAAAAACTACTTTGAACATGCAGGGTATGACCTGCGCGGTATCATGATTGCGGCTTATGAAGCGATCGAAAGCGGCGGTGAGACACTGCGCGGGGCGTCTACAATCCCACAGCAGGTTGCGAAGAACCTATTTCTGTCCGGTGACCGGTTCGCAGAGCGCAAGATCAAAGAGATTATTTTGGCGCAACGCATGGTCCGAACCCTGGGCCGGGACAAAGTGCTTGAAGTCTATCTCAACGAGATTTTTCTTGGTCAGAACAGCTATGGTGTGACGGCTGCCGCGCAGACATATTTCAACAAGACACTTGCCGATCTGTCGCCAGAAGAGGCGGCTTACCTCGCCAGTTTGCCCAAAAGCCCATCTAACCGACATCCCGTTCGCCACCGCGACACGGCCCTCTTCTGGCGCAATAATACCCTGCGCGAGATGTTCGAAAACGGGTATTTGACCCGCGAGGAGTACGAGGCTGCACGGACCGCTCCGCTTTTGTCCGTGCAAGGCGGCGACTATGAGGGGTTTGCCGTCAAAATCCCGCCGCGGGACTACTTTACCGATGAGATCCGTCGCCAGTTGAGCCGCGATTTCGGTGAGGGCCAGTTCTTTGGCGGTGGCCTGACCGTGCGTGCGACCTTTGACCCCGAAATGCAGGCCGAGGCGGCGCGCGCTCTGCGGCGACAGTTGGAAAGCTACGACCGCGAGCAGGGCATCTGGCGTGGCACTGGCATCCAGATCCCCGCCGATCAGCTGGGCGATGAGGTCAGTTGGCGCACCGCGCTGGCCGCTGCGGACGTGCCCCGCGATATCGAGGGGTGGTTTCCAGCAGTGGTGCTGCAGGTCGGCCAAAGCGGTGCGCGGATCGGCATCGAAGCAGTGGAAGACGATGAGGACGGGCATTTCATCCTTGCCGAGGACGTGACCTGGGCGCGCAAGGATCTGGGTGATGGCGCGCTGGGGCGGCAGGCGCAGGTGGCTGGTGATCTTTTGGAGCTGGGGGATGTGGTGCATGTGCGTGCCCTGGGCGACGGCGAGGGCAACTTTGCCCGGTGGAGCCTGAGACAGGTGCCCGAGGTGCAGGGTGCCTTCATGGCGATGGACGTTCAAACCGGGCGGGTGATCGCGATGCAGGGGGGCTTTTCATACCAGCATTCGGTGTTCAATCGCGCGACCCAGGCGACGCGCCAGCCGGGATCCGCGTTTAAGCCCTTCGTGTTTGCAGCCGCGCTGGACAGTGGGTTTTCCCCCGCGACGATCCTGATCGACGCGCCGATTGAGGTGGAAACCAATGATGGGCTTTGGCGGCCACGCAATGCGTCGAACCGGTTTTACGGGCCCACGCCCCTGCGCACCGGGATCGAACAATCGCGCAACCTGATGACCGTGCGCCTGGCCGAGGAGCTGGGGATGGATGCGGTCGCGTCTTATGCAGAGCGCTTCGGCGTCTATGACCGGATGGGTCGGTTCCTGGCCAATGCGCTGGGGTCCGAAGAGACGACGCTTTACCGAATGGTTGCGGCCTATGCGATGTTTGCCAATGGCGGACAGCGGTTGGAGCCGACACTGGTGGACCGGGTGCAGGATCGTTGGGGCACCACGATTTATCGCCATGACCGGCGTGAATGCGTGGATTGCCAGGTGGCGGCGCTTGATGATGGGCGTGCGCCGCGGATTGTGACCAACCGCCGCCAGGTGATGGACCCGATCACCGCCTATCAGTTGACCTCGATGATGACTGGCGTGGTGGAACGCGGGACGGCGGCGGGCCGGGTGAACCTCGGCGTTCCCGCTGCTGGCAAGACCGGCACGACCAATGATGCGCGCGATGTATGGTTCGTGGGCTTTACGTCCAACATCGTGGCCGGCTGCTACATCGGTTATGACATTCCCCGGCCCTTGGGGCGTGGGGCCAGCGGCGGGCGTTTCTGTGCGCCGGTATTCAACGATTTCATGCAATCAGCGACCGAGAAGTTCGGTGGTGGTCGATTTGAGATTCCCCCGGGCGGGCGTTTCATCAAGATCAACCGCTTCACGGGGGAGCGCGTGCCGGATGATATGATCGGCGACAACGTGGTGGCTGAATACTTCCGCGAAGGGGAAGAGCCGCTCTTTGGCGTGACCTTCGATGGCGGCTTTGCCATGGGATCCAACCTGCCATTGTACGACCCGACCGACCCCGAAGCGGTGCAACCCGTGGAGCAGACGAATACGGTTGAGACGGTCACGGGCGACGTGATTCAAGTGCCGACCAACCGCAGTCTGGGCACCATCTCCTCGGGTGGCCTCTACTGATCTTGCCGCCGCGGGGGCGCGTTGATATCACCCATCTCTGACCAGAGATTGAAAGATCCCGCATGCGCGCCGAGACCGAAAGCACTGTTGCCGAGATCGAAAAATCGCTCGCGCTGTTGCGCCAGCGGATGGATTGGGAGACGGCTGAACATCGCCTTGAGGAGTTCAACGCGATGACTGAGGACCCCGATCTGTGGAACGATCCTGACCGCGCGCAGAAATTGATGCGCGAGCGGCAGATGCTGGTTGATGCGGTGGATCGCTACAAATCCATGAGCCAAGAGTTGAGCGATAATGTCGAGCTGATCGAGCTGGGCGAGATGGAGGACGATGCCGAGGTCGTGGGCGAAGCGGAGGCCGCGCTGAAGGTGCTGGCCGAGCGGGCGGCACAGGCAGAGTTGGAGGCGCTGTTGTCGGGCGAGGCCGATGGCAACGATACCTTCCTGGAAATCAATGCGGGTGCCGGCGGCACCGAAAGCTGCGACTGGGCGTCGATGCTTGCGCGGATGTATGTGCGCTGGGCCGAAAAGCAGGGCTATTCGGTTGAATTGATGAGTGAAAGCGCAGGCGATGAGGCGGGGATCAAATCGGCGGCCTACAAGATTTCGGGGCCAAACGCCTATGGCTGGCTGAAATCGGAATCGGGGGTGCATCGGCTTGTCCGGATCTCACCCTTTGACAGTGCAGCCAAGCGGCACACTTCGTTCTCGTCGGTCTGGGTCTATCCGGTGGTGGATGAGAATATCGAGATCGACGTGAACCCCAGCGATATCCGCATCGACACCTATCGGTCGTCTGGTGCGGGCGGGCAGCACGTGAACACGACGGACTCAGCAGTGCGGATCACGCATATCCCGACGGGTATCGTTGTGACGTCGTCGGAAAAGTCGCAGCACCAGAACCGCGACATCGCGATGAAAGCGCTGAAGTCGCGGCTCTACCAGCAAGAGCTTGATCGCCGGAACGCCGCGATCAACGAGGCGCATGAGGCCAAGGGCGAGGCGGGCTGGGGCAACCAGATCCGGTCTTATGTCTTGCAGCCCTATCAGATGGTCAAAGACCTGCGCACCAACTACGAGACGTCCGATACCAAGGGCGTCCTGGATGGCGATCTGGGGGCATTCATGGCCGCCACCCTGGCGCTGGACGTGGCAGGCAAGAGCCGAGCCGAGGCACAGGCTGACGGGTAATCGGGCCGCTGCCCCGCGGCCGCTGGCTGCCCCCTAAAGCATTTTGGTCAAGATGAAGCGATGGCTTGACGCCTGTTTGGGCCGGGCGGCATCATGCGACCCGGGAGGAGGATCGGGCCATGAGTGACACGCAGCCCCTTGAAGCGTCGCCGATCCCGGAGATCGGGACCCTGACCCTGCACGAGATCTGGAGCGCGCTGCAGGCGGGTCTGCATGATTTCCGGCGGGCGCCAGGTTATGGGCTGTTTTTCAGCGCATTTTATGTGCTTGTGGGCGCGGTTCTGATCCTGATCGATGCGGGCACCTTTGTCTGGACGCTGGTGTTGTCGCTTGGGTTTCCCCTGGTGGCGCCCTTTGCAGCGGTGGGGCTTTACGAAGTAAGCCGGCGGTTGGAGCGGGAACAGCCGCTGGTTTGGGGCGAGATCCTTGGCGTGGTCTTTGCCGAGAAAGATCGGCAGATCCCGTGGATGGGGGTGATCATTCTGATGGTGTTCCTGTTCTGGTCGTTCTTTGCCCATATGCTGTTTGCGCTGTTCATGGGGCTGTCGACGCTGACCAATATCTCGTCGTCTTATGAGGCGCTTCTGACGACCAATGGGCTGACGATGATCGCGATGCAGGTTGTGATTGGCGCGGCGGTGGCGTTTTTGGTGTTCGCGGCAACAGTGGTGAGCCTGCCGCTGTTGCTCGAAAAAGAGATCGATTTCGTGAGTGCGATGTTGGTGAGCTTTCGGGCTGTTGGACAGAATCTGGGCGTGATGCTGGTATGGGCTGCGGTGATTGCGGGCATGCTGTTTTTAGGAATGGTGCCGCTGTTTCTGGGGCTATTTGTGGCGTTGCCGGTGCTGGGCCACGCGACGTGGCACATCTACAGGCGCACGCTCTATCATCCCGTCTGAGGGCGTTTGATCCCGGCAACGGCCGTGACGGCGGACAGCGCAGACATGGCTGCGGTGATCCAGGCGATGCGGGCGAAGGCGGCGGTGGTGGCAGCCGCGTGGCCCGCGGCGTCTGAGGGGGCGCCGAAGCTGGCGGGGCCGCCGGTGGCGGTGTAGGCGCTGGCGGCGATGCCGCCCATCAGGGCGACCGCGATCAAGCCCGCGACGCGGCTTACGGCGTTGTTGACGCCAGAGGCGGCGCCTGCTTCGGTATCGGTGACGGCGCCCATGACGGCCGCTGACAGTGGGGCCACGACCAGCGCCATGCCGAGGCCCATCACGCACATCAGTGGAATGACTGCGCCCCAGAACGACTGGAGCGGGGCGGTGAGGGCGAGGCCAGCATAAGCGACGGCGACGATGGCGGCACCACTGCCGATCAGAAGGCCAGGGCCGCGGGCGTCGGCAAGCTTGCCCATGCGGGTGGAGAGCAGGGCGATGGCGGCGGTGAGGGGGACGAAGGCGGCGGATGCTTCCGCCTCGGTCACGCCCCAGGCTGTGATGACGGTCATTGGCAGGAAGAAGAGCACGGCGGAGAGCCCGAAGTAGAGACAGAAAGTGGCGAGGTTGGCGGCGCTGAAGGTGGCGTTCGCGAAAAGGCGCAGCGGCATCATTGGGTGGGGACTGCGCGCTTCCCACACGAGGAATAGGGCGAGGCAAAGGGCAGCGAGGGTGAGGAGAAGGGGCAGGTTGGCGGTGCCATCGCCCATGCCGGTGAGGCCCCATGCCATGAGGCCAAGGGCCGCGGTGACGAGGACTGCGCCTTGCCAGTCGATGCCGGCACCCGGTTTGCCGCGATCCTCTTCGACAGCGCCTTGCAACAGCCAGATGGCGATCAGGCCCAGCGGTAGGTTGACGGCGAACAGCCAGCGCCAGGTCTCTGGTCCTGCAGCGGTGATGATGACGCCGCCTAGGATCGGGCCCAAGGCGGTGGTGAGGGCCGAGGCGGCGGCCCATATGCCCAGGGCGCGACCGCGCTCATCGGGCGGGTAGGCGCGGTAGATCAGCGCCATGGAGCCCGGCACCATCAAGGCCGCGCCGACGCCTTTGAGCGCGCGGGCGGCGATCAGGATGTCGGCCGTCGGCGCTGCGGCGCTGATGAGCGAGGCGGCAATGAAGATGCTGATGCCGATTGTGAAGATGCGGGCCAGGCCGAAGCGGTCGCCCAACGCACCACCTACAAGGATCAGCGCAGAGAGCGGCAGCATGTAGGCGTTGTTGATCCACTGCGCCTGGCTCAGCGTTGCGCCCAGACTGTCGCGGATCGTGGGCATGGCGATGGACACGATGGTGCCGTCGATGAAGCCCAGGGCCGAGGCGAGGATGGCGGCGAAGAGGACGCGTTTGCGGGCGCGTTCGGCGCAAAACGATGCGTCAAAGCGAGACGCCGCGGAAGGCCGCGGCGTCTCTTTATGATTTATATCAGTTGGTGCACTCAGGCTTTGGCCGGCGAGGCCGCCGAGGCATTGCCGGTCGCCGATGGCGGCGGTGTCGTGCTGGACGACATCGGCTTTGGTTTGGCGCCGGCGCCACCAAGAGGATCTTCCTGACGCTGCACGGAGCCTTCGAAATGCGCCCCGCTTTCAATAGCGATCGTTTTGTGGATGATGTCGCCCTCAACGCGGGCGGTCGCCGTCAGGCGGACCTTTAGGCCGCGCACCTTGCCGACAACGCGGCCGTTGACGATGACGTCGTCTGCAATGCACTCACCCTTGACAGTCGCGCTTTCGCCAACGGTCAGAAGGTGGGCGCGAATGTCGCCTTCGATGGTGCCTTCGATCTGGATGTCGCCTGCCGTGGTCAGATTGCCGTGGATCTTCAGATCGCTCGACAGAACCGATGCTGGGGCTTTTTCTTTTGGGGTGGAGGGTGTGAAATCAGTCATGGGCTTTGTGCTCTTCGCCTCTGGAGTTTTGGGGTTTTCCGGCTTGGCCTCGGGGGATGCGCCGGGGTCGTTCACTCTGCTTTTAGAAAACATCTCTCGCTGCCTTGATGAATTTCATCGGATTTACAGGATCGCCGTCGATCCGCACTTCGTAGTGAAGGTGAGTGCCGGTTGATCGTCCAGAATTTCCCATATCACCGATACGATCCCCGCGCGAGACTTTATCACCTACGTTAACTCTGATTTTCGATAAGTGAGCGTACCGCGTCTCTATGCCGAAATCATGGCGAATTGTGACGAGACGGCCATAACCCGTGGCCCAGCCTGCCTTAATTACGGTGCCATCGGCCGTGGCATAGATCGGTGCGCCGTGGCCAGCGGCGAAATCAGCGCCGTTGTGCATCTTGCGTTGGCCGTTTATCGGATCGTTCCGGGGCCCGAAAGGGCTTGTGAACCGGTAAGCGCCGCGCAGGGGTTCTGAGAACGGAGATTTTTCCACCGCGATGCGGTAGAGGTTCAGCGCGTCGAGCTTTTCCAGGATCGCGTTGGCGCGTTCAGTGTCGTCGTCGATCTGGTCGCCTTTGGTCGAAAATGTCAGCGGTGTCAGGGGGCCACCCTGGCCGGAATAGCCGCGGCGCACGGTTTCGATGATGCTGTCAGCAGGCAGGCCCGCAGCGTTGAACATCTCATCCAGCGGTGCAAGGGAAACGGACACCGCTTCTTCAAGCTGGGAAAAGATGCGCTGGTTGCGCTCTTCCATCAGCTCGCGTTCCAGTTCCAGCGAGTCGATATGGGACATCACATCGGTGGTGTCGGCGACAATCTCATCCCGCGCGGCTGCGGTACTGCTGAGCGCGGCTGTCAGGAAATCGACGGTAGCGGCCAGCTCATCGGTGTGGATCGCCTCGGGCGTTACGTCGTCTTCGGTTTGCGCGAGGTCGGCGGTCAGGCTGGCCACTTGGTCGCCTAGCGTGTCACGTTCAACGATCGCGGTGCGCAGGGTATCGCGAAGGGCCTTGGTTCCTTTTTCCAGCTCTTTCAGCCGCTCTTCGGAGGCCAGAAGCCGGGATTGCATGGCCGACACCTCAGCCATGGCCAGCGAAAACCGTTCATGCGCGGCGGCGGCATCGGCGGCGCGGGCATCGCGTTCTACGGACAATTGGTTCAGCCGCTGTTCATACAGCGCCTGTTCGCGCAGGGCCTGATCGCGCAGGTTGCCTGCGCCGAGGCTCGACATGAACAGGATCGCCGAGGCGATGATCGCCCAACCGATAACCATCGCGCTGCCGGTAAGCGCGATGAACTGCGTGGTCGACGTCAGGCGGATGAACCGCGTTTCACTGTCTGAGCGGAGGAAAAGCCGCTGTTCCGGAAACGCGCGTTCGATGCGCGTATGTACAAATCGCCCAAGCCTGTTGGTCAAAGTCTCGTCCCGTTCTGCCTGCCCATTTACGCACCACCCGCGTCCTGCCCAGAACTTTGCGGGGGTGAGCTTGTGCATAACTTCCCGACATGTGTGGGGCAAGTGATCTGGGAGATTGACGGTCTGGTGTGGTCGCAGCGCTGCGGGATCGGCGGGTTCTTGCCGATCTAGCCGGTGGTTTCGACCAGCGGCCAGTAGAAGTCAGGCGGAATGCCTGCTTCGGCCCGCTTTTCATCGTTGAAGGGTGGCTTCAGCCCACCCTTGAAGTACTTGCGCACCAGCGTGTGAAACACATCTTTGGGATCGGCATCCTCACGCCCGCAGAGGAAGTGGAACCATTTGGAGCCATAGGCGACATGCCCGACCTCTTCGGTATAGATCGTGCGCAGGGCAGCAACCACTTGGTCGGCACCGGCCTTCTGGAAAACCTCAATCATCCCCGGCGTCACGTCGAGCCCGCGGGCCTCTAGCACCATGGGCACGATGGCAAGCCGACCCATGAAGTCGGTCGCTGTGTCTTCTGCCGCGCGCCACATGCCAGCATGGGCGGGCAGGGCGCCGTAGTGGCTGCCTTCGGCTTCAAGGCAGTCGCACATCAGGTTGAAGTGTTTGGATTCCTCGTCTGCCGCCTTGACCCAATCGTCGTAGAAGCCCGGTGGCATCGGGGTATCTGCAAAGCGGGCGATGATGTCCCAGTGCAGGTCGACGGCGTTCAGTTCGATATGGGCGACGGCATGCAACAACGCGATACGGCCCGCAGGGCTGCCCGGTTTGCGTTTCGGCACATCGCGGGGCGACAAAAGTTGGGGCGCGTCCGGGCGGGCGGGATGTGGCGGTGGCGCGGCCGTGCCGACCTCGATTGCCGGTCCGTCCGCGCGAGAGGCGAACCAACGCGCCGCATGTGCCCGAGATAGCGCCGTCTTTGTCCGGCCATCGGCGGTGGTCAGAACCTCCACCGCCATCTGGGCCAGGGTGATCACAGGGCCTTGACCGCGCCCAGCACCGCTTCTGCATGGCCGGGCACTTTCACCTTGCGCCAGACCTCTCGCACCGTGCCTTCGCCGTCGATCAGAAACGTGGAGCGTTCGATGCCCAGATACGTCTTTCCATACATCTGTTTTTCGACCCAGGTGCCGTAGCGTTCACAGACATCGCTATCGGCGTCCGACAACAAAGGCACGCCCAGCTCACGCTTGGTGATAAACTTTTCATGCTTGGCGACAGTATCCTTCGACAGGCCATAGACCACGGCGCCAGCGTTCTCGAACTCTGGTAGCAATTCGGTAAAGGCGATGGCTTCTTTCGTGCATCCGCCGGTATCGTCGCGGGGGTAGAAATAAAGAACAACGGTTTTCGGTTTCAAATCCGACAACGTCACCGTGTCCCCCCCATCACGGGGTAGGGTAAAGTCGGGTGCGGGTTGGCCAATCTCGATCATGTGTGGGTCTCCGGGATGACATTGCGGTGCAATTTCGTTTTAGTCCGCTTCCAAGGAAGATAAAGCCGCCGTCAACAATTGGCTTCGAGGCAGCAATGAGCGACGACAGCCCAGAGACACCCCCGCGCCCTGCGCGCCGCCGACCGTGGCGGTGGGTGCTGGTGCTGCTGATCGTGCTGATCACAGTGGGATTTGCGGGGGTTCAAACTCTGGTTGGCCGGTCCATCGCCTTGCCCGCCTGGGTCACCGCAGAGATTGAAGAGCAGTTGAATGCCGGGCTGGGCGACAGTGGCGCGACACTGGGCCAGTCGATTGTGGAATTCGATGGAAATGGTGCGCCGCGGGTTCTGCTTCGCAATGTGGGCATCCGCGATGCGCGAGGGGTGCGCATTGCCACGCTGAACGAGGTGGGTGCCGCGTTGTCGCTGCAGGATGTGCTGCGGGGCGAGGTCGCGCCATCCACGCTGAACGTCTCGGGCGCGCAGATTACCGTGCGCCGATCGGTGGACGGGGCCTTTACGCTCAGCTTCGGTGAAGGGGCGACGCCCGCGATAGGCGATATGGCGCGCCTGCTGGATTTGGTGGACGCGACGTTTGACGAGGCGCCCTTGCGGGACATCTCGCGGATCGAGGCGCGCGATCTGACGATCACGCTGGAAGACGCGCGGTCGGGGCGGGTCTGGCAGGTTACCGACGGGGCACTGCGGCTGGTGAATGATGCCGACAGCATTTCGATCACGGTGACGTCTGAGGTATTCAATGGCACCGAGGACCTGGCCGATGTGCAGCTGTCCTTTCTGTCGACCAAGGGATCGACCGACGCGTCGGTCGGCATTCAATTTGAGAACGCCGCCGCCCCGGACATCGCGCTGCAATCGCCTGCGTTGTCCTATCTCGGCGTCCTGGATGCCCCCGTCTCGGGCGCGATCCGCAGCGTCTTTGGCAGCGATGGCTCGGTAGAGCGGCTGGCCGCGACGCTTGAGATCGACAGCGGTGCCCTGCGCCCAGCAGAAGGCGCGCGACCCGTGCCCTTCAACTCGGCGCAGGTCTATCTGGAGTTTGATCCCGCTGACCAGAAGATCGTGTTTTCTGAGCTGAGCCTGCAATCGGACGCGATGCAGCTTCTGGGTGAGGGCCACGCCTATCTGCGCGATGCTGAGGAGGGGTGGCCGCAAACGTTGTTGGGCCAGATGCGGTTTGAAGAGATTGCGCTCACGCCCGAGGGCATGTTTGACGATCCGGTCCTGTTCGATGCGGGCGTGACAGACTTCCGCCTGCGGCTTGATCCGTTCGAGGTGGATCTAGGCCAATCGGTTCTAATCGCGGGCGATGATCGGATGTCTGCAAAGGGGCAGATCGGGGCCGATGATGAAGGCTGGCGCGCCTTCATGGATCTGGATGGCGACCAGATGACCACTGCGCAGCTTTTGGGCCTGTGGCCCGCGGCGGTAGTGCCGGAGACGCGGACGTGGCTGGCGGAGAACGTGAAGGGCGGGGTGCTGCGCGATATCTCCGCCGCCTTACGCCTGTCGCCGGGCGCGCCGCCGCGGGCGGGATTAAGTTATGATTTTGAGGACGCAACCGTCCGTTACATGCCGCATATGCCCGAGATTTCGGGTGGCGCGGGCCACGCCGCGCTGATCGACGGGCGCTATGCGATGCGGCTGGAACAGGGGCAGGTGCGGCCGGCGGGGCAGTTGCCGTTGGATTTCGCAGGCTCGACGCTGGCGATACTGGATGTCTCGGAACGTGTCCCGCTGGCCGAGCTAAACCTGCAAGCGAAAGGGCCGCTTGCGTCATTGCTGACGGCGCTCGACAACCGCCCGTTCCGGATATTGGAGAAAAGCGGGCGCACCGCGAACCTGGCATCAGCGGAGGCGGAGGCCTCTGCGCGGGTCGTTTTCCGGCTGGCTAAAGATGTGAAAACCGAGGATGTGGATTTCGATGTTACCGGTACGTTGCGGGAATTCACATCAACCACGCTGGTTCCTGGTCGCACGCTGACGGGGAACGCCCTGGACGTGCGAGTGCGGGCCGATACGCTGGAGGTGGCCGGTGCGGCGGCGTTGGACGGGTTGCCGATAGAGGCCGTATGGCGCCAGTCGATCGCGCAGGATGACACCAGCCCCAGCCGTGTTGATGCGCGCGTGCCGTTGAACCAGCGATTCATCGACACTTTCGGGATCACACTGCCGCCGGGTACGGTCTCGGGCGAGGCCGAGGCGCTGGTGCAGCTTGAAATCCCGCGCGAGGGGCCGGTGGCGTTTGATCTCAATTCAGACCTGCGCGGCGCGGTGGTGCGGATCGCCGATCTCGGCTGGACCAAACCGCGCGGGGCGGTGGGGGCTCTGTCGATCTCGGGCAGTCTTGGTCCCGAGGCGCAGATCGACAGCGTGCGTCTGTCAGGCCCGGGATTTCAGGCCGACGGTACAGTGACGCTGGGGCCTGAAGGGGTGTTGGTTTCTGCCGAATTCGACCGCGTACAGGCAGGGGATTGGCTTGATGCGCCGGTCACCCTGACCGGGCGGGGGCGGGGTTTGCCCCCGGCCATCACAATGTCTGAGGGACGTTTGGACCTTCGCAATCTGCCCGACCTGCCGACGCCTGCCGCGGGGCAGCGGGTTCCGATGGAGTTGAGCCTCGATGAAGTGATCCTTGCCGATGGGATTGCCCTGCGCCCGTTTCAGGCACAACTCGAAGCGCGGGGCGGGTTGAACGGTGAGTTTCAAGCCCAGATCAATGGCCGAACGGCCGTCAATGGCGCGCTGGTCCCGCAGCGCGGGCGCACGGCGATCCGGGTGCTGTCCGACAATGCCGGCGCGGTGTTCCGCGATGCGGGTCTGTTTCGCTCGCTTGCAGGGGGCGAGATGGACCTGATTCTGACACCGCGGGTCGAGGCGGAAGGGTTCGATGGCCGTCTGTCCGTGGGCTCGGCCCGGCTGCGCGACCAGCCTGCGATTGCCGACCTGCTGGATGCGATCAGCGTGGTGGGCGTGATCGACCAGTTGCAGGGGCCTGGAATCTTGTTCAATTCAATTGACGGACGGTTCACGCTGACGCCCGATACACTGACCCTGACGCAAGGGTCGGCTGTGGGGGCTTCGCTGGGGCTGTCCCTGGATGGCACCTATGATCTGGCGGCCAAGCGGTTGAATATGCAGGGCGTCATTTCGCCCATCTATATCCTGAACGCGATTGGTCAGGTCTTTACCCGCCGGGGCGAAGGGCTGTTTGGCTTCACGTTTCGAATGACCGGAAATGCCGAAGATCCGCGCGTGTCGGTCAATCCGTTGTCGATACTGGCGCCTGGCATGCTGCGTGAGATGCTGCGCGGTGCGCCGCCGGGCAGTGAGGCGGCGCGGCGGCAACAGATCCCGACAGCAGAGGAATTGCGTGGTGACGATTGAAACTGAGTGACTTCGATTTCGACCTGCCAGAGCAGCTGATCGCGACGCGCCCGGCCAAGCCGCGATCTTCGGCGCGGCTACTTGTGGCGCGGGGGCACGGCGTTGCGGACCGGCATGTCTATGATTTGCCCGATGTGCTGCGGCCCGGCGACAGGCTGGTGCTGAACGACACCCGTGTGATCCCCGCCCGCCTGTCGGGGACCCGCGCGCGCGATGGGGCTGAGGGAATGACGGAGGCGCGGATCGAGGCCACTTTGTTGGAGCCACTAGCAAATGGCGCATGGCGTGCGCTGCTGAAGCCCTTGAAAAAGGTTCGCGATGGCGAGCGGATTGTCTTCTCAAGCGATCTGTCGGCGACAGTCACCGGCCGGGCGGATGGCGCGGCCACGCTAGAGTTTAATTTGACAGGCGATGACTTCGATGCCGCGCTTGCGGCGGCGGGAAACATGCCCCTGCCGCCTTACATCGAGGCCAAGCGCCGCGCCGATGCGCAGGACCGCGAGGACTATCAGACGATCTGGGCCAAACGGTCCGGAGCGGTAGCGGCCCCCACGGCATCGCTGCACTTTGACAAGGCGCTGATGGCGGCTTTGGCACAGCGGGGCGTTGAGACCACCCATGTGACGCTGCATGTGGGCGCGGGCACCTTCCTGCCGGTGAAGGTCGACGATGTGAGCGAACACAAAATGCATTCCGAATGGGGTGAGATCACGGGCCCCGCGGCGGACCAGATCAACGAAACCCGCGCGGCAGGGGGCCGTATCATTCCGGTGGGCACCACTGCGCTTCGTCTTCTGGAAAGCGCAGGTCAAGCGGACCGCACGTTGTGCCCGTGGGTTGGTGAGACGGATATCTTCATCACGCCGGGGTTCCGCTTTCGGATCGCCGATGCGCTGATGACGAATTTCCACCTGCCCAAGTCGACATTGATGATGCTGGTCTCGGCGCTGATGGGGCGGGATCGGATCATGGAGATCTATGCCCACGCCATCGCGGCGGAATACCGCTTCTTTTCCTACGGCGACAGCTCGATCCTGTTTCCAGACGGTTGATTGCGACCCCCGGACGTCGCAACAGTGACCGACAATACGAATCCCGCGCCATAAGCGGGGATGGGCAGCTGCCAACATAAGGGCATGGCAGATGATACAGGTCCTGGGCTCCTCTTGGGCGCTCTTTCTGGGATTGACGCTTCTGATGCTGGGCAACGGCATGCAGGGCACCCTCCTTGGTATCCGGGGCGGGCTGGAAGGGTTTTCGACCTTCGAGATGTCGATCGTGATGTCGGCCTATTTCGTGGGGTTCCTTGGCGGCTCGCGCATGGCCCCAGAGATGATCCGGCGTGTGGGCCATGTGCGGGTGTTCGCGGCGCTGGGATCGTTCGTGTCGGCCACCCTGATCCTGTTTCCCGCGATTACCGACCCGTGGGCGTGGGCGCTGTTGCGGATGGTGATCGGGTTCTGCTTTTCAGGCGTCTACGTGACGGCGGAAAGCTGGCTCAACAACTCAGTGGACAACTCGAACCGCGGCAAGGCGCTGTCGATGTACCTGATCGTGCAGATGGCCGGCGTCACTGCGGCGCAGGGGATCGTGGCGCTGGGGGATCCGGCGGGGTTCATCTTGTTCATTGTCCCCTCCGTCCTCGTCTCAATATCCTTTGCACCGATCCTTTTGTCGATCAATCCGACGCCTGCATTTGAGACGACCAAGGCCCTGTCGCTGAAGGCGCTGTACCAGATCTCACCACTGGGCTGCGTGGGTGTGTTCCTTCTGGGCGGCGTGTTCTCGGCCCAGTTCGGCATGGCGGCGGTCTATGGCACCGAGGCGGGGCTCAGCGTTGGGCAGATCTCGGCCTTTATCTCGGCGATTTATATGGGCGGCCTGTTGTTGCAGTACCCCATTGGCTGGATGTCTGACCGAATGGACCGACGCATCCTGATTATGTTCGTGTCGCTGGGCGGCGGTGTGGCCGCTGCGGCGGGGGCACTGTTCGACGAGTTTTTCGTCGTTCTGATGGGCGTATCCTTCCTGGTGGGGGGGCTGTCAAACCCGCTCTATGCGCTGCTTCTGGCCTATACCAACGACTACCTCGATGGCGACGACATGGCCGCCGCCTCGGGCGGGCTGATCTTTATCAACGGCTGCGGCGCGATTGCCGGGCCGATTATTACCGGCTGGATGATGGGGGTCATCGGGCCGCATGGCTTTTGGATGTTCGTGGCGCTGTTGATGACGGCCACGGGCGCCTATGCCGCCTGGCGGATGACCCGCCGTCCCGCAACCGTGTCCACAGAAGACACGGCGTCCTACGCACCGCTTACCCCTGTGGCCACTTCGGTCGCCGTTGAGGTCGCGCAGGAGTACTACGCAGAAAATATCGAAGAGGCAGGCAGCGATGCTGTCGACGAAACCGCAACAGATACCCGGGCGTGACAATGTTTGTGTTGAGTATACGTAAAAGATTTGTAACGCTCATTCATGTCTGGGTGTTGAGAGTAGAGGACCCTGTGTAATGGTTAACCCGGAAGACGTGCTGTCCTACTGGTTGGACGAAGTAGGGCACGAGAGTTGGTACAAGGGCGGCGACGCCTTGGATGCCGAGATCCGTAATAAGTTCGAAGCGACTTGGAACGCGGCCTGCGATGGCGCGCTGTCGCTGTGGCTGACATATCCCAGTGGGACGCTGGCCTATATCATTCTGACCGACCAGTTCCCGCGCAACATGTTCCGTGACACGGCCAAAGCCTTTGCCACCGATGCGGTCGCTCGGGCGGCGGCCAAGTCGGCGATTGCCAAAGGCTGGGACACGCGGATTGATGAACCGGCCCGGCAGTTTTACTATCTGCCGCTGATGCATTCTGAATGCCTGGCCGATCAGGAGCGGTCCGTGCGGTTGATCCTGACGCGAATGCCCAAACATGGTGAGTCGAACCTTCTGCACGCCAAGGCGCATCGCGAGGTCATTCGCAAGTTTGGCCGGTTCCCGTATCGCAATGACGTGCTGGAGCGTGAGACGCCTGCTTCCGAGCAGGCCTACCTGCGCGACGGCGGCTATGGCACGACGGTGCGTGAGTTGCAGTCAGAGACGGTGTAAACCGCGGGGCCTAGGCTGAACAGCTGGCCCCGCCAAGGACGCAGAACTTGGCACAGTGCGGGTGGTTGAGATTGACCGCCCGCTCTGCGTCCGCCAGGGTTTCGCCCAGTTCAAACTCGGGCGCATAGGCCAAGAGCGTGCACGCAACGACCGCGGGCTGATCGGCGCCGCGGCGTTTGACGACCATGCGCGATGACGCGCACATCACGTCATGGGGGGATTTGTTCAGGATGCCCCAGCAATCGTTTGTGATCTCTGGGACATCTGCGGTTTCATCCATTTCCGGGAAAAGAACAGTCACTCCTGGGTCGTGCGCGTCGATATTAAAGCCTTCGCGCTGGTAAAGTGCAGCATAGCCTGCGCGCGCTTCGGCATCGGTTTCGTTCCACACGGTTCGGCCGGCGACCGCCATGCGGATCCCGGCATCGCGCAGCCAGCGCATGCCGTCCAGCGTCTTCTCAAAGCTGCCTGTCCCACGCTCTTCATCGTGGTGCTTCGCCGACCAGTGATCGACCGAGATCCGCAGGGTCAGCTTGTCGCCGTAGTCGGCCTGTAACGCCAGGAGCCCCTCTTGCATATTTGGGCGCATCATCGGGCGCATGGCGTTCGTCAGGATCAAAACCTCATACCCCCGGCCCAAAGCTGCCCGTGCCATGTCGATGATCTGGGGGTTCATGAATGGCTCACCCCCGGTAAAGCCGATCTCGGTCACGCCCCAGCCGCGTTCGGTGAGTTGGCCAAGGTAATCCTCAACCTCTGCCGTGGTGATATAGACCAGCCGATCATTGGTCGGCGAGCTTTCGATATAGCAGTTCGCACACTCGATGTTGCACAGTGTCCCGGTGTTGAACCACAGCGTCTGTGGCTTCGACAGGGCGACCCGCGCGCGGGTTTCACCCTTGGCGGTGATCCGCGGATGTTCGAACTTGCCATATGTTATTGGGTCGGCTGTCGTATCTTTCATCGGGTCTCTCGCTTGCGTCTGAACACCGCTAAGGGTCTTGCTCGGCGAAGAAAAGCCCACGCCGGTGCTTTGACGCAGTTGTGAAGCGGCGACGCCATGGTAGACAATCGTTGCGCGTGGGCGTAATCGGTTCACGATACGTGCGTTAGCGCTAACAAAATACTCAGGACCCCGCCATGGTCTCTCGCGTCATTCCTGTTGATCCCTTCGATCTGGTTATCTTCGGTGGGACGGGCGATCTTGCGCGGCGCAAGATCTTGCCGGGGCTGTTTCGCCGCTTTGCCTCAGGTCAGATGCCCGATGGCGCCCGGATTATTGGTGCGGCCCGGTCGGACATGGACTCTGATGGGTTTCGGGCGATGATCCGCGAGGCGCTGGAAGAGTTTGTGCCGAAAAAGTCGCGAACGGCGAAGGATGTCGCGGGGTTTCTGGAGCGGCTGGAATATGTGCCAATCGATGCGACGGGGACGGGGGGGTGGAAAGACCTGCACGCGATGATGCGCGATGGCGTGATACGCGCCTTTTATTTCTCGGTCGGTCCGGCGCTGTTTGGGGCGTTGGCCGAACGGCTGCACAAATATAAGCTCGCAGGCGGGGAATGCCGGATCGTCGTTGAAAAGCCGTTTGGCCACGATCTGGCCAGTGCCAACGCGCTGAATGCCAGCCTGGCGCAGTATTTTGATGAAACACAGATCTACCGGATCGACCATTACCTGGGCAAAGAGACGGTTCAAAACCTGATGGCGGTTCGCTTCGGCAACATTCTGTTTGAGCCCTTGTGGAACGCCCAATACATCGACCATGTCCAGATCACGGTCGCCGAGACGGTCAGCGTCGGTGGGCGCGGGGGGTATTATGACAAGTCTGGAGCCATGCGGGACATGATCCAGAACCACCTGATGCAACTGTTGTGCCTGACCGCGATGGAACCCCCGTCGAAATTCGATCCCGACGCGGTGCGCGATGAGAAGCTGAAGGTGATCCGTGCGCTGGAGACGCCGGTGGCCGGGGACATCGTGCGTGGTCAATACGGCGCCGATGATGATGACGCGGCGTATGTCGAGCATGCGGAAAATCCCGATAGCACCACCGAGAGCTTCATCGCGATGAAGCTGCACATTGCTAACTGGCGCTGGAACGGCACGCCGTTCTACCTGCGAACCGGTAAGCGCATGAAATCGCGCCTGTCCGAGATTGTTGTGCGCTTCAAAGAGCCACCGCATTCGATCTTTGATGAAGACGCCGGGGCCAATGCCAACGAGCTGACGATCCGATTGCAGCCCAATGAAGGTATGGATCTACGCGTGACGATCAAGGAACCGGGGCCGGGCGGTATGCGCCTGATCGAGGTTCCATTGGACATGACGTTCGCGGATGCGCTGGGGCAGAACGGTGAAGACGTGCCCGATGCCTACGAGCGCCTTATCATGGATGTGATCCGGGGCAACCAAACGCTGTTCATGCGCGGCGACGAGGTGGAGGCCGCCTGGGCCTGGACCGATCCGATCATTGAGGGGTGGACGCAGCGGGGCGATAAGCCCAAACTCTACGAGCCGGGCTCTTCGGGGCCGGAGGATGCGCTGATGCTTTTGCACAAGGACACCCGCCGCTGGCGAGACCTCAAGATATGAGACTTGTAGAATATCCCGATCAGGAAATGATGATGATGAACCTCGCCAACCAGTTGGCGGGGGAGCTGAAGAACACGCTTCTGACCCATGACACCGCGACTCTGGCGGTGCCGGGTGGAACGACGCCGGGGCCGGTGTTTGACACGCTCTGCGGGACAGACCTGCACTGGGACCGGATCAATATCATGCTGACCGATGAGCGTTGGGTGCCGGAAACCTCGCCGCGGTCGAACACGCGGCTGTTGCGCGAAAGGCTGATGGTGGAACGGGCGGCGATGGCGCATGTGGTACCTTTGTACCGCGAGGCGGATGAGCCGGAAGAGGTGTTGGACGAACTGATCGCTGCTTTGCTGCCGAACCTGCCGATTTCGGTGCTTTTGCTGGGCATGGGGGCCGATGGGCACACAGCCTCGCTGTTTCCGGGCGCAGACAACCTGGCGCCTGCTTTGCAAGAGGGCGCGCCTGCATTGATGGCGATGCGCGCACCTGGGGCGCCTGAACCAAGGATCACATTGACCGCGCCGGTTCTGAACGGGGCGATGTCGAAACATGTGCTGATTACAGGAGCGGAGAAGCGCAAAGCACTGGAACGCGCACGTCAGGCCAAACGGCAAGATGCGCCGATCCGTGCGGTTTGGAGCGACGCAACCGTGCATTGGGCGGAGTAGCAGCATGACCTGGCAAGACTTGAAGGCGGCGGCGCGCGCGGCCGAGGGGCGGCGCATTGCCGATCTTTTGGCGGATGGTGCCCGGGCTGAGGCGTTTTCGGTTGAAGCGGGCGATCTGCTGTTTGACTACGCGAAGACGACGATGACGGCGGCAGACCGCGATTTGCTTGTGTCGATGTACACCGAGGCGCAAGTGCCAGCCCGACGCGAGGCGATGTTTGCAGGCGCAAGGATCAATGAGACCGAAGGGCGCGCAGTTCTGCACACGGCGCTGCGCAACCTTGATGGCGGGCCGGTGGTTGTGGATGGGATGGATGTCATGCCCGGCGTTTTGCACACGCTGGCGCGGATGGAGGCGTTTGCCGAGGGCGTGCGCGACGGCGGGATCACCGCGCCGGGCGGTGCGCGTTTCACAGACGTTGTGAACATCGGGATCGGCGGGTCGGATCTGGGCCCGGCCATGGCGACGCTGGCGCTGGCACCCTATCACGACGGGCCGCGCTGTCATTTCGTATCGAATGTGGATGGCGCGCATATTTTTGATGTGCTGAAGGGGTTGTCGACCGAGACGACGCTGGTGATCGTGGCCTCGAAAACCTTTACGACCATTGAGACGATGACAAACGCTGAAACGGCCCGTCGGTGGTTGGCCGATGCCGTGGACGACGCCGATGCAGGCGGACATTTTGCGGCCCTGTCGAGCGCGGTCGATAAGACGGCGGCTTTTGGAATCGCACCTGAGCGGGTGTTCGGGTTCGAGGATTGGGTTGGCGGGCGCTATTCGATGTGGGGGCCTATCGGCCTGTCGCTAATGTTGGCCATCGGGGCCGAGGCATTCCGCGCGTTTCTGCGCGGAGGTCAGGCGATGGACACGCATTTCCGCGCGGCAGAACCGCTTGAGAGCCTGCCTGTCATGCTGGCGCTCACGGGGATCTGGCATCACCAGGGCTGCGGGTATCCGACCCGCGCGGTTCTGCCCTATGAACAGAGGTTGTCACGCTTGCCTGCGTATCTTCAGCAGTTGGAGATGGAGTCAAACGGCAAAGGCGTCACCATGGACGGCGATGATGCAGCCGCGGTCACCGGGCCCATTGTCTGGGGGGAGCCCGGCACCAACGGTCAGCATGCGTTTTATCAACTGATCCACCAGGGCACGGGCGTGGTGCCGTGTGAGTTCATGGTGGGGGCCACCGGGCACCATGACGAGTTGGCGCATCAGCATCAGCTGCTCGTTGCGAACTGTCTTGCGCAGGCGCAGGCACTTATGGTCGGGCGGTCGCTGGAGACGGCGAAAGCGATGATGGAAAAGGCCGGGTTTGAGGGTGCGGAACGGGACAGGCAGGCCCGCCACCGGGTGTTTCGGGGCAATCGGCCTAGCACAATGCTGATATATCCGCGCCTCACACCCTTTGTTTTGGGGCAGATCGTTGCACTTTACGAACATCGGGTGTTCGTAGAGGGGGTGATGCTGGGCATAAACTCCTACGACCAGTGGGGCGTCGAGTTGGGTAAGGAATTGGCCAAGTCGCTAGAGCCTGTGGTGGCCGGTCAGGCCGATGCCAGCGACCTCGATCCATCAACTGCGCGGCTGGTGGAGACGGTGCAGCGGCACGGCGGCTAACCGGTGAAGCCGGGCCATAAGGTGCTGAGGTCTTTGCCCAGCATTTCGGACAGCCCGGTGTTCCGGTCGGACAGGTGGCGGGTCAGATAGTCCAAGGTGCGTGGCTGAACGACGTCTGGTGGGGTATCCTCAATCAGGATCCGATTGGTGACATAACGGTGCCAGCGCCGATAGCCCCGATGCGCGAGCCGCGCTTTGAGTGGTGCATCCCCTCCGAAATGCCCGGCATATCGATAGGCGACCAGCGGGCGGCCAACCCGGTTGGCGCGCCGCAAGGTGCGGGCATGGGAGGGGTATTTGGTCTTGTTATGCCAGGTCTCAACTGTCGCAACATCCAACGGAGCCGCCCCCAGATAGTCGGTTACCCCCGTTACGGTCGCCTGCATGTCGGACTTGAACGCCTCAAACAACACCACATGCACCTGTGCAGACCCAAACAGGTCCAGATACCGCCGCAGCGACGGGGCGTAGGTAGAGCCCTGAATGATTGATCGCTCGGTGCTGAGCGCCTCTTCAAAGGACAGCCATGTCCGACCGCTGCGCAGCAGGTGCCAATATTGCGATACGGCCCGCTTCACCGGGTCGCGTAGCATGAAAATCATCTTCGTGTCCGGGGCGGCGGTCTTGATCCGCGCGGCGGCGACCTCTGACATCAGGTAGGTCGTGGTGTCTTCGCCCACCAACGCGCCCTTAGGGGCATCGGCAAAACGATTTGCATACCAAACCTGAAACGCGGGATCCTTCGGGTCGCGCCACTTCAGTTGACCGTTTTCTACGGACAGAAAGTCGCCATGGGCGATAGGGTCATCGGCGTCGTAAAAATAGACCTCGTTCTTCGCGACCCAAAGATCGGGATGCTGGTCCAGCACCTGATGCAACGAGGTCGTGCCGCATTTCGGCGCGCCGCCGATAATGAAGTCAGGTGTCACGTGCAGGCTTACCCGTCATTCTGTCGTTCGGCCCCCAGCACACGCATATGGGCACAAGATTGCTGCGCGTGGCAACCGCCACGTCAGAAATCGGCGAAATTGTACCGGGTTTCAGGCCTTTAGGCCTCGTCCACTGCACCGTCTCGGCCGGCGAGGGTCTCACGAATGCCGTCAGACAGCGGGATCTTGGCCGTTCCCGCCGTATCCGTCATCACTATCACGGCGGTCCCTTCGGCCTTCAGCACACCGCCCGACCAAACGCCATACGCTTTGCGAAACGAGGTGCGCCGAAAGCTGAGGCAGCGGGCGGTCACTACGTAATCCTCGTTCAGAAACAGCGGCGCGTGGTAGTCACATGTCACGCCGCGTAACACCAAGGTGGGGTCGGCGGCGGCGTAGTCCGAGATCCCGTAGTCGGCCAGCCAACGCACGCGCGTCGTCTCAAACCAGCGAAGATAGGCGGTGTTGTTGACATGGTTCAGTGCGTCGAGTTCGTAAAACCGAACGCGGTCGGCCACGCCGAAGGTCCAGGGGTCGGGGATATCACGGGCGCGCAGGGCATCGGTGCCGAGGGGGAGGATATAATCGGTCATGGTGCGGGCTTAGCCAGTCCCGCCAAGCGCGGCAACACGTCTCGGGGGTTGAGACACTTCTGCGCTTGGTGTTTGGACGCTTTGTGTACTATTGCATACCGAAAATCCGAGGAAGGCGTTTGATCTATGGCTGACACATCCACCCCCGACATCATCTACACCAAAGTCGACGAGGCGCCGGAGCTTGCCTCTGCCTCGCTTTTGCCGATCATTCAGCGCATCGCGAGCGCCGCGGATGTGACCGTCGGGACCAAGGATATCTCGCTGGCGGGCCGGATCCTCGCGACGTTCCCCGAGGCGCTAACGCCAGAGCAACGGCAAAGCGATGATCTGGCGGAACTGGGCGAGTTGGTGAAGACGCCCGAGGCGAATGTGATCAAGCTGCCCAATATCTCGGCTTCGGTGCCACAACTGGTGGCGGCGGTGAAAGAGCTGCAGGGGCAGGGCTATGCGCTGCCTGACTACCCTGAAGCGCCGTCAAATGATGCGGAAAAGGCCGTGCGCGCAAAATACGACGCGATCAAGGGTTCTGCCGTGAACCCCGTCCTGCGCGAAGGGAATTCCGACCGGCGCGCGGCGGCGGCGGTGAAACGCTTTGCCCAGGCCAACCCGCACCGGATGGGCGACTGGACGGCCGACAGCAAAACGCGCGTGGCGGCGATGGCGGGCGGGGATTTCAGGTCGAATGAGACGTCCGCCACTCTTGGCGCGGATGCGACGGCCAAAATCGTGCTGACCGCGGAGGATGGCACGGAAACGGCGTTGAAAGAGGGCGTCAGTTTCCCGGCAGGCGCGGTGGTGGATGCCACGTTCATGTCCGCCAAGGCATTGCAGGCGTTTCTTGCTGACGAGATCGAGAAGACCAAGTCTGAAGGGGTGCTGTTCTCGCTGCATATGAAGGCCACGATGATGAAGGTGTCTGACCCGATCATCTTCGGCCACGCGGTCCGGGTGTTTCTGGCCCCGGTGTTTGAACAGTTCGGGGATGAAATGGCGGCGTTGGGGGTGAACCCGAACTCTGGCCTCGGCGATCTGCTCGACCGGGTAAAGGACAGCCCAGCCATCCTGGCCGCAATTGACGCGGTGATGGCCGAGCGTCCGCCTATGTACATGGTCGACAGTGACAAGGGGATCACCAATCTGCACGTGCCGTCCGATGTGATCATCGACGCCTCGATGCCCGCGCTGATCCGGGCCGGCGGAAAAGGCTGGGGCCCCGATGGGGCGGAAGCGGATGCGGTCTGCGTAATCCCCGACAACTCTTACGCGCCGGTTTATGACGAGACGATTGAGTACTTCAAAGCCACAGGCAAGCTGGACCCCGCGACCTGCGGGACGGTTCAAAACATTGGGCTGATGGCGCAGAAGGCTGAGGAGTACGGGTCGCACCCCACCACATTCGAGATCCCTGCCGATGGCGTCGTGCGGATGATCCTCAGCGATGGCACGGTCCTGCATGAGCATACGGTGGAAGCGGGCGATATCTGGCGCTCGGCCTCGGCCCGCACGGCGCCGATCGAGGATTGGGTGAACCTCGCGATTGAACGGCAGAAGGCCGAAGGTTGCGAGGCTATCTTCTGGCTGGACGCGACGCGTGCACATGATGCGGAACTGATCAAATACGTCACCCCGATCCTTGAGGCCAAGGACGTGGCGGACAAGTTTCAGATCATGGCCCCGCGCGAGGCGACGCGCGCCACTTTGGAGACGATCCGCAAAGGCGAGAATTCTATTGCTGTCACCGGCAACGTGCTGCGCGACTACTTGACCGATCTGTTCCCGATCCTGGAACTGGCGACCTCGGCCAAAATGCTGTCCATCGTGAAGCTGATGAATGGCGGCGGGTTGTTTGAGACAGGAGCCGGCGGCTCGGCCCCCAAGCACGTGCAGCAGTTGATGGACGAAAACCACCTGCGCTGGGACAGTCTGGGTGAGTTCTGCGCGCTGGCCGAAAGCTTCAAGTTCCTGGCCGAAGCCAAGGGCAATGCGAAAGCGCGGGTGCTGGGGGAGGCGGTGGAGACCGCGACCCAAGGCATCCTTGACCATGGCCGGTCGCCGGGACGCAAGGTTGGTCTGCCCGATAACCGCGACAGCCACTACTGGTTCGCGCGCTACTGGGCCGAGGCGTTGGCGGCGCAGTCAGACGATGCTGATTTGGCCGCGCATTTTGCGCCCATGGCTGAAGCGTTGGCTGCGGGTGAGGCGGCGATTGTTGCGGAACTTGCCGAGGTCAGGGGCAAGCCCGTTGATCTTGGCGGGTATTACCACGGCGATGCGGGAAAGACGGCGGCTGTGATGCGGCCTTCGGTGACATTGAACGGGATTATCGGCTAGGGGAGTGGCGTGGAGCGGGTGAAGGGAATCGAACCCTCGTCTTAAGCTTGGGAAGCTCCTGCTCTACCATTGAGCTACACCCGCCCGGAGGCCATCGGATACGTACGGGACAGGCCTGCCCGTCGTCAAGCCAATTGCGTGGCCCGAAGCGCTTTACACTTTGCCTCGGATAGCCGTATCGCGGTTTGCGGTCGACCGTGTTGAGAGGCAGCCGACCGCGCCTTCAGTCAAACGTGACGGGTTCTAGCCCCGGCGTCGCCGCCTGCGGGCGCCACGTTCACCGTCTGCCGCGTTGGCGTTGAACGACGGCTCGGGCAGGGAAACGATGCTGCGCAGTTCTGGGAACGGCGCGGTGGCATGTGGCACCGCGTTGGCGGCCACGAAGTGTTCCTGGAAGCGCGGTTCGACGGCAGTTTCAACCTTGGTGATTTGGCGCACGAGCGTCTCGATCTCGCGCCGGGCCCCTCGGTTGCAAAGCGCGATCCGCGCGCCGGTCCCGGCGGCGTTGCCCGCGCTGGTGACCTGTTCTATGGGCGCGTCTGGGATCATGCCGAGGACCATCGCGTGTTTGGTTGAGATATGCGCGCCAAACGCCCCCGCCAGAACCACACGGTCGACGGTGTCGGTACCCAGCGCATCCATGAGCAGGCGCGCGCCAGCGTACAGCGCCGATTTCGCCAGTTGGATCGCGCGGATATCGCCTTGGGTGACTGTGATCAGCGGCCCATCCTCGGCGCGGCCATCGTGCAGCACGTAGGCATGGGTGCGGCCATCAGGCACCATGCGCGCAGTACCGGTCTGGTCCGCACCCCCCAATAGCCCGCTTGGGTCCATCAGCCCGGCCATGCGCAGCTCTGCCACCGCCTCGATAATGCCGGATCCGCAGATGCCAGTGATCCCCGTCGTTGCGGTGGCGAGGTCAAAACCGTCTTCATCGGACCACAGATCGCAGCCGATCACCTTGAACCTCGGCTCTTTCGTCGTGGCGTCGATCATCACCCGCTCAATAGCGCCGGGGGCGGCGCGCTGGCCGGAACTGATCTGGGCGCCCTCGAACGCGGGGCCGGTGGGGGAGGAGCAGGCAAGCACGCGTTCGCTGTTGCCCAAAAGGATTTCGGCATTGGTGCCCACATCGACCACAAGGACCAGATCATCGGAGCGGTCGGGACGTTCCGATAGGGCGACGGCGGCCGCGTCCGCGCCCACGTGGCCAGCGATACACGGCAAGAGGTAGATCTGTGCCGCTGGGGTCAGCGCCGTTAAATCAAGGTCGGTGGCATCAAGTGTCAGCGCATCCGACGTGGCGAGCGCGAAGGGTGCCTGGCCCAGTTCAACGGGATCGACGCCTAGAAGCAGGTGGTGCATCACCGGGTTGCAGACGATCACGGCCTCGACGATCTGGTCTGGCGCAATCTCGGCGGTGGTGGCGAGATCGTCGACCAATTTGTTGAGCGCCTCGCGGACCGCGCCGGTCATCTCGATCGCGCCGCCGGGGTTCATCATGGCGTAGGACACCCGGCTCATCAGGTCTTCACCAAAGCGGATCTGGGGGTTCATGATGCCAGCAGAGGCGACAACATGGCCGTCTTCGAGATCGGTCAGGTGAGCGGCGATGGTGGTGGAGCCCAGATCAATAGCCAGGCCGTAAAGCGGAGTGTCGGCATAGCCGGGCCAGATATCGATGACGCGGCGCGCCCCTGTGCGGTGGTCGCTGTGGAGGGCAACTGTGGCCGTCCAATTGCCTTTTCGCAGCACGGTTTGCAGGCGGGTGAGCACCGAAAGTGGCGCGGTTATGCCGTTGATGTTCCACTGGGCGGACAAAGCGTCACTTAACCGCTCAAAATCGCCAGTGGGGGCATGCATGTCGGGTTCTTCAACCTCGACGTAATAGCGCCGCGTTGCGGGATCCATGGTGATGTCGCGGGCGGCGGCTTCCTTCCGGACGACTTGTTTGTGCACCTGACTTTCGGCCGGAACGTCGATGACAATATCGCCATTGACGGTGGCCTGGCAGCCAAGGCGGCGCCCCTCTGCGAGGCCCCGCTTTTGGTCATAACGCTCTTCCACGGCGTTCCAGGGGGAGAGGGCATCTTGGGCTACGGTGACCCCGTGCTTTGGAAAGGCGCCGTAGCCCGGACTGAC
The DNA here is from genome assembly GCA_039820585.1 of Pseudomonadota bacterium. Classification (GTDB taxonomy): domain Bacteria; phylum Pseudomonadota; class Alphaproteobacteria; order Rhodobacterales; family Rhodobacteraceae; genus JBCBGF01. The sequence goes on along the minus strand of JBCBPV010000006.1, from coordinate 27,288 downwards.
CTGGCATTTTGAGCAGATGCCTCGCCCACCGCACACGCTGTCGAGATCGACGCCGAGCTGGCGCGCCGCGGTGAGTACGGGCGTGCCGATTGCAAACCGTCCGCGCTTTCCCGACGGGGTGAAGATTACCAAAGCATCATTGCTCATCTGTTGGGCACTCCGGTCTGGGCCAACGTCTCTGATAACGGATTTCTGCCGAAGCAAAAGACACCGCGCGGCACAAATTCGCCCATCGTCGTGCCGCGGGTTCGCGACAGTTGCGGTGTCGCCGGCGGATAGGGTTTGAGGGGATCAAGAACCAAGGCATGGTCGAGCACATGACACAGACAATTCTTTTGCTTCCGATGCTGTATGTAATCCTGCAATGGTGGGCGCTGCGGAGTATGCGCGAGGCGTGGCAAGTGGCCGCCGCGGTGCCTGCGGTGTTCATGGCTGGCGGGCTGGCGGTGTTTGTGATCGGCATACTGACCGGGGCGGATTTGGCGGCTCTTTGGCTGGTAATTGGGATGCCACTGGCAACTGTGTATCTGTTGCTGCTGTTTCCGGTGTATTGGGCCGTGAGCGGGATACAGCGACGGACCATCTGAGCGCTGTCTCTGCGGCCAACCACGCCTTAACACGTCGTCCATTTCCCTTGCTTGCGAAAAACTGCTGTCAGCACACGACGCGCAAGCCACCGCCGTTGCAGATCACAACAAACTGTCCGCCACACTCCACCATGTGAAAGCCTCGTGGGTGCACTTCGTCGACAAAGCGCTTGCGCCCAATTTCTCGTTCTACTCACATCACACTCCGCCGAACGACACCTTCGCTGCGCGCCGCTTTCGCCGCAAACACCGCTTTGAGCCAATGATCCGCCGAAGGCCGCATTCGATCTTGCCGCATGACGCGACCCCATGCGCGCATGGTCAACACAAGGTTAGGCAGCTTATGCCCGTCGCCGACGCCGCCCACCACGGCCCGATGCACCACTGGTCGCAGCCTGCAAACTGGCTTCAGGAAAGCCCGTCCCTGCATTCACCGCATCCAAAACCCGCGAAAACCCGATCCACGCGGATCCGTTTGCATCGTGGTTCATAAGGAAATTCGCGGCCCGCACCGCCTCCATCTCTACCGGGCGTACCGGGTTCATGATCGCGCTCGTCATTCCTGCACCAATTGCCATGGGTAGGAATGCGGCATTGATTCCATGACGATGGGGCAACCCGAATGAGATGTTCGAGGCTCCACACGTCGTGTTCACGCCCAACTCGCTGCGCAGTTTGGCCACAAGCGTGAACACCTGACGACCGGCGGTGGCCATTGCGCCCACCGGCATGACCAACGGATCGACCACGATGTCATGCGCCGGAATGCCAAAATCAGCTGCACGTTCAACGATTTTCTTGGCCACGGCAAAGCGCACATCGGGATCTTCCGAAATCCCCGTGTCATCGTTTGAGATCGCCACAACCGGCACGCTGTACTTCTTCACAAGCGGCAGGATCGCTTCCAACCGCTCTTCCTCGCCGGTGACCGAGTTCAAGAGCGGCCGACCCTCGGCCTTCTCGAGCCCTGCCTCCAGCGCACCTGGAACCGAGCTGTCAATGCAGAGCGGCACATCCACCAGCCCCTGCACCAGATCGATCATCTTGGCCATCAGCGGCGGCTCGGTGATGTTGGGATCGGGATTGGAGTTGTAGACCACGCCCGCATTCACATCCAGCACCATGGCCCCGCAGGCCACCTGCTCCAGCGCGTCCTTCTCCACGGTTGAGAAATCACCCGCCTCCAACTGTGCCGCGAGCACTTTGCGACCGGTCGGGTTGATACGCTCACCTATCACACAAAAGGGCTCGTCAAAGCCGATGACAATTGATTTCGACTTTGACTCAAGGACAGTACGGGTCATTGTTGATCCTATCAGACTGCGGGCGCGTTGGCGGGCCGGGCGGACGCCCCGCCAGCGTCGATGGCCCAGTTGGCGTTCGTCTTGATCCCGCCCAAGGGGAAGAAATGGACAGCCTCCACCGCGAAATCAGGGTGCGCGGCCTTGTGTGCGGCCAGCTCTGCCAAGACATCGGTGGGCTCATAGGGCAGGATCAGTTTGGTCACATCCATCGCCCGCTTCTGCAGCACTTTGAGCGATGGGCCCACGCCGCAGGCGATCGCGAATTTGATCAGCGTCTGCAGTTTGGCGGGCCCCGCAATACCGATATGGATTGGCAAGGTGATCCCTTCTGCGCGCAACCGGTCGGCCCAGGCGATGATCGGCTTGGCGTCGAACGCAAATTGCGTCGCCAGGGCCATCTGCGCATCCGTGCGCTCGGAAAACGCTTGCTTCCACCGCAAAGCATCCATCACCGCATTGTCGCCCCCATCGGGGTCGATGTCGCGGTTGCCTTCGGGGTGGCCGGCCACGTGCAACCGTTTGAACCCGGCCGCATCGAACACACCGCTTTCCATCAACTGCATCGAGCTGTCGAAATCGCCCACCGGCCTCTCGACCCCACCTGCCAGCAATAGCGCCTGGTCCACGCCGGCCTCGCCCTGATACCGCGCGACCCAGTCTTCCAGCATTGTGCGATCCTTGATGATCCGCGCGGGGAAGTGGGGCATGACGGCGTATCCGTCGCGGGCCAGCCTGGCGGCGGTGTCCACCATCTCTTCGATAGGCGTGCCGTCGATATGGGCGATGTAGACGCGCGTGCCCTCGGGCAGCAGATCGCGGAAGTTCTCGACCTTCGTCGCGGTCCGGGGCATCACCTCGATGGAATAGCCCTTCAGAAACGCCTCAAACTGGTCGGTGTTCTGTGTGGGCACTGCTTTGCGCTTGAACTGTAACAGGGCCATCGCGGCCTCCCATAACCTTGGTGGGCTCACGCCCATCCATCATTGGCGATCAGCGCTTTGATCCGATCGGTGTCGTATTCTGCGTCAATCCGGGCCACTTCCGATTGCGCGATTTCCTGAGGGTCCCCGTCGCGTGCGCCAGACGCCGCTTTACGCCATTCGGCCAGGTAGGCGTCGGTCTCTGCCGCGCCGACTTTCATCGCCGCACGGTCAATCGCTTGTTCGAACCGCTCGGGCAGCACCGCCTTTGCCCCCCGTCGGCCCTTGCCGACGATGACCTGCGCGGGGATATCCCGCCAATAGACGATGGTAACCTCGGGCATCGCTGATTCCTTCCCTCCGCCTAGTCCTACGCACCAGGGCCCGGCCGACGCGGCGTGTTTTCGACACCAAACAGGCGGGGACCGACCTTTGAGGGGGTGTAGCGAATGCATCCTGGTGCCAAAAGGGCGGTAGGGTGTCTAATTTCTCATGTTTTTCATGAGGCGCGAGCGGCAGACAGCATGTGACCTTAGTAGTGGGCCGCTCTCATGGTTTCTGGCGAAACCACTACCGCTTCGCGCATGTGAGACATTGCCGGGGTATTTCGCGTTGCGAAACACCTTTGGCGGAGAGACAGGGATTCGAACCCTGGGTGGGCTTGCACCCACAACGGTTTTCGAGACCGCCCCGTTCGACCACTCCGGCACCTCTCCGCGAAGGGTCAGCGGCGGATGTAGGGGAACACCGGGATCAGCGCAACAGTTTTTGATCGGGGCAGGGGGCCTGTTTCCCTTGGGCCTGCTTGGAAAGCGGGTCAGACACGACTACTCTATAGGGAACACCTCCAAGGATAAGGCTTTGCCAATGATCCGCACCGTTTTTGCAACCGCGCTGGCTGTGACCGTCACCGCCCCAGCCTACGCCCAGATGTCGCCCGACCAGGAAGCGTTATTTGAGGCGCTCGGTCTGCCCGCGATCATCGAGGTGATGCGCGAAGAAGGCGTGGAATACGGGCGCAGCATGGAAGATCTGATGTTCCCGGGCCGGGGGGGCGCGTCATGGTCGGCGGTGGTCGAGCGCATATATGATCCTTCCTTGATGCGGGAAAAGGTCGCCGGTGAAATCGCCGCCAGCCTGTCGGATGAGGATATTGGCCCGCTGTTGGAGTTCTTCACGTCCGAGCGCGGAACGCGCATCATTTCATTTGAGGTCAGCGCGCGCCAGGCCCTGACCGATCCCGATATCGAAGCTGCAGCGAATGAAAAGCTGGAACTGATGCGGGCGGACGGCGACGAACGTTTGGACCTGATCGAACAGTTCGTCGAGGTGAACGACCTTATTGGGTCCAACCTGATGGGGGCGATGAATTCGAACTACGCCTTCTACCAAGGCCTGAACGACGGCAATGGTCTGCCTGAAGAATTGACCGAAGAGCAGATGCTCACCAACATCTGGGAACAGGAAGACGAAGTGCGCCAGGAAACGGAAACCTGGGTCTATTCCTACCTCGCCATGGCGTACCAGCCGCTCAGCGATGATGATGTCGAGGCCTACATTGCCCTTTCGGAAAGCGACGAAGGACGCGCGCTGAACCGGGCGCTTTTTGAATCGTTTGACGCGATGTATTCAACGATTTCCCGCGCGTTGGGACTGGCCGCAGCGCAGTACATCGTGGGGCAGGATATTTAGGCGCGACGCGCCCCCGAGAAAAAAGCTCAAAAATAATCAGCGCCCCTGTCGATTGGCGCGTCCCTCGTTCGTTTTGGGTGTGAAAGCGGTTGAAGCTTTCGACCCCAAAACGGATCTGAGGAGACATCAAATGAGCCTGACAACCACCTTGCTGATCGGCGCCGGCGTGATCGCCGCTGCCACCGCCGCCGCCTATCTGTTGCCCGCCAAAGTCACGGTGACGCGCAGCGCCACGGTCGCCGCCACGCCTGGTGACATCCTGGCGCTTGCGGCATCAAACACCGGCTACCAGGCATTCAACCCTTATAAAGAAGCCGATCCCCACCTGCAGATAACCCATTTCGGCCCCGAGGCAGGCGTTGGGTCCGGCTTCCGCTTTGAAGGCAAGGACGGCAAAGGCACCCAGACCGTGGCAGAGGTCAGCGATACCCATGTGACCTATGACATAGACATGGGGCCCATGGGGAAGCCGCGCCAAACGATCACCGTACGCGCCATCGACGGCGGTAGCGAGGTTACGTGGCGTATGGACGCGGATATGGGCGCCAACCCGGTGTTTCGCGTCGTCGGGCTGTTCATGGATGGCATGATGGGCAAAATCTTCGACAAAGGCCTGGCGAACCTCGCCAAGGCCACAGCATAAAAAAGAGGGACAAAAACCATGCAATATACATTTCTTCTTTATTCGAACCCCGCTGATTTCGGTGAAATGACCCAAGAGGACTGGGCCGAGATGAAGGCGGTCTACGGCAAGTATATCGGCGCGCTGCAGGAGGCAGGCGTGTTTGTGAACACCGACTGGCTGCACCCCGTCGATACGGCCACGACCCTCACGCTGAAGGACGGCGAGAAGCGTATCCACGATGGGCCGTTCGCCGAGACAAAGGAAACGCTGGGCGGGTATTTCGTGATCGATGTGCCGGATCTCGATACCGCGCTGGCCTGGGCCAAAAAGTGCCCCGCGGCGCGCATGGGCAAGGTCGAAATCCGCGCCTCTGCCATGGACAGCGTGTGAGCGCAGGCGAAAGCGGGGCGCGGGCGGCCGAGGTGGCGCGTGCCTCATACGGTAAGCTTCTGGCCACCATGGCCAGTCGCACAGGCGATATCATGGCCGCGGAAGATGCGCTGGCCGATGCCTTTGCCCGCGCGCTGGCGACCTGGCCCGAACGCGGCATTCCGCCAAACCCCGAGGCCTGGCTGATGACCACCGCCAAGAACGCCCTGGTCGACCACCAACGCCAGATGCGGCGGATGGATGTCACCGACACCCCGCCCGAACCGGCATTGCCCGAAGGCGACCCGACCGGTTTGCCGGACAAACGCCTGCATCTGATGTTCGTCTGCGCCCACCCCGCGATTGACCCAGGCGTGCGCACGCCCCTGATGCTGCAAACTGTGCTGGGGGTGGAGGCAACGGATATCGCGCGCGCCTATCTGATGCCCGGTCCCACCATGGCGCAGCGGCTGGTGCGCGCAAAGCGCAAGATCAAAGAGGCCGGGATCGCCTTTCGCCTGCCCGACGGGGAAGAGTTGGCGCCGCGGATGGAAGCGGTGCTTGAGGCGGTCTATGGCGCGTTTTCCCTGGATTGGCTGGGCGAGACACAGCCTTTGGCAGATGAGGCGCTGTACCTCGCGCGGGTTCTGGTTGAGGTCGCGCCAGAGGATCCTGAAGTTTTGGGGCTAGCGGCGCTGGTAACCTATATCCATGCGCGGCGGTTGGCCCGTGTGGCCGAAGGGATTCTGGTGCCGCTGCATCAGCAGGACACTGCGCGGTGGGATGCGGCCTTGATTGACGAAGCGACCGCGTTGCTGGAACGCGCCTCGGACAAGAGCATACTGGGCCGGTTTCAGTTGGAGGCTGCGATCCAATCGGTTCATGCGGCGCGGCTGAAGACGGGGGAGACCGACTGGCGTGCGCTCAGCCAGTTGCACACCGCGCTGATGCGGCTTTATCCGACCATCGGTGCGGCGGTCAGTCGGGCGGTGGTCATTGGCTTCTATGCGGGGCCCCATGCGGGCCTGAAAGCCTTCGATACAATAGACGCCGCCGCCATCGACACCTTTCAGCCCGCATGGGCTGCACGGGCGCATTTCCTGTCCGAGAGCGGGCAAACCGATGCCGCTTTGGCCGCCTATGCCACCGCGATCAAGCAGTGCACTGATCCGCCTTTGCGCCGCTGGCTCGAGGCGCAGCGTGATACCCTGATCGGGACACCGCATTAGCGCCGAGACGGGTTGACTTGGGTCCCCCTTTGGCCAATAAGCGCGGCTCTGAGGCGGGCAAAGGCTCGCCTTGATCAGTTTGAACACCGCCCGAACGGGCGCGCTGTCCGCGGCGGCTTCGGCCAAAAACGCCCGTAACCGGGGGCCACAGGACGCGGCAAGAGTGAAGGAAATGACATGTTTGCGGTCCTCAAGACCGGCGGCAAGCAATACCGGGTTCAGTCGGGGGATATCCTCCGCGTCGAAAAACTCGCAGCCGATGCCGGCGAAAAAGTCCAGTTCAACGATATTCTGATGGTGGGCACCACTGTCGGCAGCCCCCTTGTGGATGGCGCCGGTGTGCAGGCCGAGGTTGTCGACCAAATCAAGGGCGACAAGGTTATCAATTTCGTCAAGCGTCGGCGCAAGCATTCGTCGAAGCGCACGAAGGGTCATCGTCAGCAACTGACGCTGGTGCGTGTGACCGATATCCTGGAAAAGGATGCCGACAAGTCTGGCGTGAAGGCCGCCGTTGGTGCGGGGTCGGTTGCTGCTGTGGCGGTTGCTGCCGCGAAGCCCGCCGGGAAAGCCGCCCCGAAAGCTGAAGCCCCCAAGGCCGAAGCGCCCAACGCCGCGCCGAAGAAGGCAGCACCGAAGGCTGATGCCGGGGCAGACGATCTGAAGAAGTTGTCGGGCGTAGGCCCTGCGCTTGAAAAGAAGTTGCATGGCTTTGGCGTCACCACGTTTGCACAGATTGCCGCCTGGGGCCCCGACGAGATTGCGGATTTCGACGACAAGCTGAGTTTCAAAGGCCGGATCGAGCGGGATGGCTGGGTCGACCAAGCCAAGACGCTCGCCGCTGAAAAGGAGTAACGAGCTATGGCACACAAAAAAGCAGGCGGGTCATCCCGCAACGGCCGCGACAGCGCCGGCCGGCGCCTTGGCGTCAAGAAGTTCGGCGGCGAAGCCGTGATCCCGGGCAATATAATCATGCGCCAGCGTGGCACCAAAATGTGGCCCGGCGAAGGTGTCGGCATGGGCAAGGATCACACGATCTTTGCGACTGTCGAAGGTGCCGTGACCTTTCACAAAGGTCTCAAAGGCCGCACCTTTATTTCGGTCCTCCCAGTGGCGGCGGCCGCTGAGTAAGCCGGAACTCCAATCGTTTTAACAAAATGGGGGATCGGCACACCGCCGGTCCCTTTCTTTATTTTCAGCATCGGAGCCCAGGATGGGCGTCGCCATCGGATCATTCCTCGTTTTCGCAGCCAGCCAGGTGGGTACACCGGGCCCTGCGAACATGGCGCTTTTGGCCACGGGCGCGCGCTTTGGCTTGGTGCCTGCACTGCCATTCGTGGCGGGTGTGATCCTGGGCAAGCAGTTGTTAATCTGGCCGATGGGTCTTGGGTTGGCGGAACTGGCGCAGTCGGCCCCGATGTTGTTTGAGGCGCTGAAATGGGTGTCGGCGGCCTATATCGTCTGGTTAGCCTGGAAAGTCGCCAACCTGCGCCTTGGCGGAGAAGACGGTACCGCGAAGGCACCGGGCTTTTTCGCAGGGCTCATCGTCCACCCCCTGAACCCCAAGGCCTGGGCGATGATTACCGCGGCATTCACCGCCTTTGTCAGTCCGGGCGTTCCGGCCTTGCAAGCCACGGCTGTGATCGCCACCTGTTTCTTTGCGACCCAATTGGTGCTGCATCCGGTCTGGACTTTGGGAGGCGACCGGATCGCCCGCACCGTCGCTGGAACTCCAGCGGAACGGTATCTTATGTGGACCCTCGCCGCCCTGACGGTGGCAAGCGTGGTCTTCGTGCTTTTTGGAGGAGGGAGCCCATGAAACTTGATCAGATTGTCAATCAGCCGGTGATCGAGGCTGATCGCTTTACCCTGCGCCCTGTGCGACGCTCGGATGCGGGGCTGGTGTCGATGTATGCCGCGGACAAGCGTGTGGCCTGGAATACCTCCAACATCCCGCACCCTTTGCCACCCGGCACGTCTGAGGCGTTTGTTGAGCGCGCGATGTCGCCCACGCGGTCAGAAGACGTTTGGGTGATTGACGGTGCGGCCACCGGCGCCGGTGAGGTTCTGGGCACTGTTGGACTCAAGCGGATGGACCGCGCACAGTCCGAGATTGGCTACTGGATCGCGCCCGCGTTTTGGAACACGGGGCTGGCGTCCGAGGCTGTGCGCGCCGTTCTGGCTGCCAATCCGCAAGAGGCCGAGACGTTCTTTGGTGTGGTGTTCCAGGACAACCCTGCATCCGCCCGCGTTTTGACCAATGCAGGGTTTGAATACATCGGCGATGCCGAGACCTTCTGCGTCGCGCGGGGCGCGACGGTGCCCACGTGGACCTACATCCGGAAGATGAGCTAGTGGGGCCATGGCGGGGTCGGATTATGCGCATATCACGACGCCGCGTCTGCGCCTGGCCCCGGTGACAGAAGCCGATCCCGCCGACGTCGTGGCGGGGATCGGCAACTATGACGTCGCGCGCTGGCTGGGCCGGGTGCCGTACCCATACGGCTGGGATGACGCTACGGCGTTCATCGACGCCAATGCCGGGCTCGAAGGACGCGTATGGTTCATCCATGACGACGAAGGGCTGTGCGGCGGCATCTCAATCGACCGCGAATTGGGCTACTGGCTGTCTCGCGCGGCCTGGGGACAGGGGTACGCGACCGAGGCAGGCGATGCGGTGATCGATGCGCATTTCGCCGATCCTGCGGCGGGCGACCTGCAATCGGGCCATTACCCTGGCAATGACCGTTCCGCCCGCGTTTTGAAAAAGCTGGGCTTTCGCTACACCGGGCGGCGCACGATCCAGGCGCGCGCGCTGGCCCAGACGGTGGACGGGCACGAAATGATCCTAACCCGCGCGACATGGGAAGACCGCCGCCTTTTCGCAGTGGATACAGACCGGCTGCACCTGCGCACCTTGCGCCCCACCGATTGGCGCCGCATCCAGCAGATCGGCGGCGACCCCGATATTGCCCGGATGATGATGCGTATGACCGTGCCCTGGCCGGAAGAGGCGGTGAAACTGTGGATCGCCCATGGGCAGTATCGTGGGCGCCCGGGGTTCTGGCTGGCCATCTGCCTGCCCGACGGTGCCCTGATCGGTGCGGTGGGGCTGGGCCCGGACCAGTCCGTCGCCTATATGCTCGACCGCCGCTACTGGGGCCGGGGCTATACGACCGAGGCGATGCGCGGGTTCCTCGGCGCTGCTTACACGCGGTTCCCAGACCTTGACCAGTTGGAGGCGGACCACTTTGCCGACAACCCCGCGTCTGGCGCTGTCTTGCGCAAACTGGGGTTCGAGCAGACAGGCACAGGCCTTGGCGCGTCCAAGGCAAGGGTTGAGCGTGCGCCAAATCTGCTCTATCGCCTCAGCCGCGACCGCTTCAGGGCAGACCCATGAAATTCCTCGACCTTACCAAGGTTTACATCCGCTCTGGCTCGGGCGGGAACGGATGCACCAGCTTCCGGCGCGAGAAGTACATCGAATTCGGTGGTCCCGATGGCGGCGATGGCGGCCGCGGCGGCGATGTCTGGGCCGAAGCGGTGGATGGGCTGAACACCCTGATCGATTTCCGTTATCAGCAGCACTTTTTTGCCAAGAACGGTCGCCCGGGGCAGGGCAGTCAAAAGACCGGCGCGTCGGGCGATGACATCGTGTTGAAAGTCCCAGTGGGCACCGAGGTGCTGGACGAAGATGAGGAAACCGTGCTCGCCGATCTGACCCATGTCGGCGCGCGCGTGATGCTGGCCAAGGGCGGCAATGGCGGCTTTGGCAACTTGCATTTCAAGACGTCAAAAAATCAGGCCCCGCGTCGTGCCAACCCCGGCCAAGCCGGTGTGGAACGCACGCTGTGGCTGCGCCTGAAGCTGATCGCCGATGCAGGGCTTCTGGGTCTGCCCAATGCGGGCAAGTCGACATTTCTGGCCGCGACATCCAACGCCCGGCCCAAGATTGCCGACTATCCGTTTACAACGCTGCACCCCAATCTGGGCGTGGTGGGCGTTGATGACGGAGAGTTCGTGATCGCCGACATCCCCGGCTTGATCGAAGGCGCGCATGAAGGGCGGGGGATTGGTGACAGATTTCTGGGCCATGTGGAACGCTGTTCCGTGTTGTTGCATCTGGTCGACGCGACCTCTGGGGATGTAGCCGCCGACTGGGCAACTGTGATCCATGAGTTGGAAGCCTATGGAGGCCAACTGGCAGACAAGCCCAGAGTTACGGCATTGAACAAGGTCGACGCGCTGGATGATGACGAACGCGCCGAGGCGAAGGCTGCCCTAGAGACTGTTGCAGGCCCGGTCATGCTGATGTCCGGTGTCAGCCGCGAGGGCGTGACCGAGGTGCTGCGCACCCTGCGCGCCACCATTGATACCGACCGCCAGGCCCAGCGGGCCGAGACCGAAGAGGCCGGACCATGGCGTCCCTGAGCCAAGCAAAGCGCCTGGTGGTCAAGATTGGCTCGTCACTGCTGGTTCAAAACGGGCGACTGAGAGCGGATTGGCTCAGCACGCTGGCTGAAGATGTGGCCCGCATCACCGCTCGTGGCACCCAGGTGATCCTCGTCTCCTCGGGCTCCATCGCTTTGGGTCGCGGCACTCTCAACCTGACCGACACCGCCCTTCCGCTGGAACAGTCTCAAGCCGCCGCCGCCGTGGGCCAGATCCGCCTGGCCCGCGCGTATGAAGAGGCGCTGGCCCCCCATGGGCTCGTCACCGCACAGGTTCTTCTGACGCTGGAAGACAGCACTGACCGCCGCCGCTACCTCAACGCGCGCGCAACGCTGGAGACGCTTCTGAGTCTCGGCACTGTGCCGATCGTCAACGAAAACGACACCATAGCCACCGATGAGATCCGCTTTGGCGACAATGATCGCCTTGCCGCACAGATCGCCGTCACTGTGGGCGCCGACCAGTTGATCCTGCTTTCCGATGTCGACGGCTTTTATTCCGGCAACCCCCGCACAGACGAAGCCGCCACCAGGTATGACACCATTGACCGCATCACGCCCGAGATCGAGGCCATGGCAGGCGACGCAGGTTCTGGACTGTCGCGGGGCGGTATGAAAACTAAGCTGATGGCTGCCAAAACTGCCACATCCGGCGGCTGCGCCATGGCGATCACCGAAGGCAGTCGCCCCCACCCGCTCAAAGCAGTGGAAGACGGCGCCCCCGCGACCTGGTTCCGTCCAGAGACCGATCCGCAGGCCGCCCGCAAACGCTGGATCGCCGCAATGAAGCCCCGGGGCGAGATCACAGTCGACGCCGGTGCCGCGCGCGCGCTCAGCCAGGGCAAATCACTTCTCCCCGCAGGCGTCACCCATGTCACCGGCGCGTTCGGCCGCGGTGACCCTGTCGCAATCCTCGGCCCTAACGCCACCCGCCTTGGCCTCGGCCTGTGCCGCTACACCGGCGCCGAGGCGCAAAACATCGCCGGCCACCAATCGCGCGAGATCGAGGCCATCCTCGGCTACCCAGGCCGCGCCGCGCTGATCCACCGCGACGACATGGTGCTTTAGCCCTGCATCTTGGTATAAATACTTAACCGCTGCCCTCTCGCCCTGTCACAAAGGCCTGTTTCGATGAACGAGATGACCAACATCCCCGCGCTCATGGCCGAGATCGGTGCCAATGCCCGCCGCGCATCCGCTGAACTGGCCTTTGCCAGCGCCGAGCGGAAACACGCCGCCCTCATCGGTGCGGCAGAGGCCGTGTGGGCGCGCCGGGCCGAGATCTTGAAAGCCAATGCCAAGGATATGGAGTTCGGACGCGAAAAGGGCCTGTCGCCGGCAATGCTGGACCGTCTGATGCTGGACGAAGACCGCATCCGTGGGATGGTCGATGGGTTGCGCACCGTTGCTGAACAGCCAGATCCTGTGGGTGAGGTGATTTCTGAATGGGACATGCCCAGCGGGCTGCGCATCCGCCGCGTGCGCACACCATTGGGCGTGATCGGCGTGATCTATGAAAGTCGACCCAACGTGACCGCCGATGCGGGCGCGCTGTGTCTGAAAGCCGGAAACGCGGTGATCCTGCGCGGCGGATCGGAGAGCTTTCATTCCTCTGGCGTGATCCATGCCTGCCTCGTGGACGGCTTGAAATCTGCAAACCTTCCCGGCAATGCGATCCAGCGCGTTCCCACCCGTGACCGAGCGGCAGTGCAGGCGATGCTGACGATGACCGACACCATTGACGTGATCGTCCCCCGGGGCGGCAAAGGCCTTGTGGGGCTGGTGCAGCGCGAGGCGCGCGTGCCGGTCTTTGCCCATCTCGAAGGGATCGTACACATTTATATCGACACCGCTGCTGATCCGGTGAAGGCGCTTGATGTGGTCGTCAACGCCAAGACCCGCCGGACGGGTATATGCGGTGCAGCCGAATGCCTGCTGATCCACCGGGATCTTGTGGATACGATCGGGCAGGGCGTGATCCGTACGCTGATTGATGCAGGCGTTGAGGTGCATGCGGGACCGGGGCTGGACCAGATCGAAGGCATCGTGCCTGCGACAGATGCAGACTGGGGGTGTGAATACCTAGACATGAAGATCGCGGCAAAAGTCGTTGATAATATTGATCATGCCATGGATCATATTCGCACCTACGGCTCCAGCCACACCGATTGCATCCTGACCGAGGATGACGCGGCCGCCGACCGGTTCTTCACCGAACTCGACAGCGCGATCCTGATGCGCAACGCCTCAACCCAGTTCGCCGATGGCGGGGAGTTCGGGATGGGCGCCGAGATCGGGATTGCCACGGGAAAGATGCACGCCCGCGGACCCGTGGGGGCAGCCCAACTGACCAGTTTCAAATACCTCGTAGAAGGGGATGGCACGACCCGCGTGTGATTGACATTCCGGCGCGGCGCGCGATTTTGCACGGATAAGACCAACAGGGAGGAACCGATATGACTTTGAATAGACGCCAAACTTTGGCGCTGATGGGCGCGGCCACCGTCGCACCGGCGCTTGGCACGCCTGCGATTGCAATGGGCACGAAGCTGAAAGTAGGCGCACTGCGCTTTACCAGCCATGCGGCGAGCTTTGTGGCCTTTGAGCGGGGCTATTTCACCGATGAAGGGCTCGACGTGGAGTTTGAGTTCTTCCAAGCGGCCCAGCCGATGGCCGTGGCCATTGCCTCGGGCGATGCGGATTATGCTGTTACCGCGATCTCCGGTGGCCTGATTTCGCTTGCTGAAAAGGGCGCAGCCAAGGTGATTGGCGGTGCGCTCAGCGAGGAAGCCGGCATTGACGGACAAAAGATCCTAGCCTCGAACGCGGCCTATGAGGCGGGGCTTACGTCGCCTGCGGCAATGGAGGGCAAGAAATTCGGTGTGACCCAGGCGGGGTCGTCCTTCCATTACATGGGTTCCAAGATCGCGGCCGCTGAAGGCGCAACGCTCGAATTCGTCCCGCTTCAAAAGGTGGGTGCCGTGATTGGTGCACTGAAATCAGGCCAGATCGATGCCTGGTCCATTGTGCCCCACATCGCCAAGCCGCTTGCAGGCTCAGACGCAGTCAAGATGATCGGAAATGTTTCAGACTACCTGCCAAACTATCAGGTCACGACCGTCTTCACCTCGGCCGACAATGCAGCGGGCGACCGGGGCAAGACCGAGGCATTCCTGCGTGCGTTTTCGCGCGGGGCGGATGATTTCAATGCCGCGCTTGTCGACAAGACTGCTGGTGATGACGGCGCCGAAGCGATGGTGCAGTTAATCCACAAATACGTCTACACCGACCGCGAGTATGAAAAGGCCAAGCCCTCCATCGTGAACGGTGCGATGCGAATCAATAAAGGCGCGTCGCTAAACATGGCCTCGGTCGAGGATCAGGTGAACTGGTTCAAATCCGAAGGGCTGGTCAAGGATGCCATCACAACTGACATGCTGGTCGATGCGTCCTATGTCGAGGTCATGTCGTAACCTCGTGGACCTGCGGCTTGACAGCATAAGCCACGCCTATGGCGAGACACAGGTGCTGGACGGGATATCGCTGGATATCCCGTCTGGCCGGATCGTGTGTGTGATCGGGCCGTCTGGTTGCGGGAAATCGACGCTGTTGCGCATGGTGGGCGGGCTGGAGCGGCCCGACCAAGGCAGCATCGTGCAGATGGGTGCAGCGCCTGCGGGTTGTCTGAACCCGTTGACCTATATTTTCCAGGATTTTGCCTTGCTGCCCTGGCGCAGCGTGGCGGGCAATGTCGAACTGGTGCTTGAAGATCACCCGCTGACACGGGCGGAACGGCGCGACATCATCGATGATGTATTGCGGCGCACGGGGCTGATCGAGTTTCGCGATACCCTGCCCAAAAACCTGTCGGGCGGCATGAAACAGCGCGTGGCCATCGCCCGTGCCCTGGCGGTGAAGCCCGCGGTCTGGCTGATGGATGAACCGTTGTCGGCGCTTGATGCGCAGACGCGTGAATTGCTGATGGATGACCTTGTGGGCCTGTGGTCGCGCGAGGCGTTTACGGCGCTTTATGTCACCCACAACCTGGCTGAGGCGGTACGGCTGGGCCATCAGATCGTGGTCCTCTCGCGCCGTCCGGGCCGGATCCGTGAGATTGTCGAAGTGCGCACCCCGCTAGAGGCGCGCAAGACCGCTGATCCCCAGCTTGAGGCCCACCAGCGCCGTCTTTGGCAGTTGATCCGGGATGAGGCACAGGCGGCAGACCGTGAGCTGGTGAATGGCTGAGGCGCGTATCGGCACAGCGGCCAGCGGCGAAGTGCCGTTTCGTGGCGGCGGGTTCCGACCGCGCCCGGTGCGCTATATCGGGCTGACAGTGTTTGTGCTGGCCCTTCTGCTTATGGAATGGGGCACGCGGGCGGGCTGGATTTCAAACCTCACACTCCCGCGTCCATCGGATGTGGGTCTCACATTGTGGCGGTTGGCGGAGACCGGGCTCCTTTGGGACCACTTGCTACCTTCGCTTGGCCGGTTTGCCGTGGGCTCGGCCATGGGGGTGACCGCGGGGATTGCGGTGGGCCTGTCCATTAGCCTGTTCTCGCTGGCACGGGCGGGCCTGGTTCCGGTGGTGGCGGCGATTTTTCCGATCCCCAAGATCGCGCTTCTGCCGCTGTTCGTGATCTGGTTTGGGATTGGCGAGGGTTCGAAATACGCGCTGATCGCCCTTGGCACCTTCACCCCTACGGTCGTGGCGACTTATGGCGCGGTCGACAATGTCGATCGAACGCTGATCCGCATGGGTCAGTCCTTTGGGCTGAGCTGGGCGTCCATCGTACGAAAAATTGTGCTGCCCGGCGCAATGCCTGGCATCCTGTCGGGCCTGCGGGTATCGCTGGCGATAGCGATCATACTTTTGACCGCGGCTGAGATGATTGGCGCGCGCTATGGCATCGGCGCATACGTGCTAGAGGCTGGATCGCTCTATGATCTGGAGCGGCTGTTTGCGGGCGTCACGATTTTGTCCGTCCTTGGCGTGGCGGTGAACTGGCTTTTGTCGAAGGTCGAAACCCGCGTGTTGCGCTGGCGGACGTGATTAGAAGCGCGCCACGATCGCATCATCACCGATCTCAGTCATCAACGTGCGCCCTGCGGCCTGCGCGGCGGGCAAAACCAGCGGGAAGTGCACGTCTGAAGGCGTCACCTCGGCCAGCGCTTCGGGCGAGACGACAAGCGACCAAAGCGCTGGGTCCACATTGAACCGGTCGGCATCCGCGCGTAGGATCCACCCCACGGTGGTGCGGTCCACCAGGATACGCCCACCACGGGGCATGGCCGACTCCAGGCATTGCAACAAAAGAAAGCTCAGCTTGACCATTGGACGCGGCAGGTCGCCCTTGGGCCGCCAATCGTAGCGCACACGCCCGTTTCTGGACACATCATCCAGAACACCTGTCACCTCGGTCGATCCGATGCTTTGCCCTTCTTGCGCGGCACCAAATGAGATCCGGAAATAGCGGATGCGCGCATTGGCGTGCTCGACGCTTTGGGTGATCAAGTCCAACTCGGGCGAGGCGGGCAGGCCCGCCATGGACAACAACTCAATCCCATTGCCGATCGCCCCCAAAGGGCTGATAAGGTCATGGCAGATGCGCGAACCCAGAAGCGCGCTCAGATCGCGGCCAAGGCTCATGCCCCAGCCCCCACACCCAAGGCAGGACCGTTAATGCCCGACATGTCACCTTTGCTGGAACCTGGAATGCTGGTGCGCAACCCCGCACAGCCCGATTGGGGTGTGGGGCAGGTCCAGTCGAATATCGGCGGCAAGGTGACCGTTAATTTCGAGCATGAAGGAAAGGTCGTCATGGATAGCACCCGAATAGATCTCACTCTGCTTTTCGACGAGTGATGCACAACTATTAATAAATCGTTTACACCACAACACAACCTTAAAGAGAATTTAGTAACTTCACTAGGCCAGTTGGTTGCATCATCTGCGCACCACCCCTAGAACCCGGCCACCGTGACACATCCGGGCCCCATGACACTGATCGAGCCGTCCTTTGCCTTGCGTCTGGCGCGCACGCCCGAAGACATCGCCGCTGCGGCGCGGTTGCGCTATGAGGTATTTGTCGAAGAACTGGGCGGTGACGGGCCGCTGGTGGATCACAAGGCCCGGCAAGAGAAAGACAGGTTCGATCCATATTTCGATCACCTGATCCTGGTGGATGAGCGGCGGGCGTCAGAGGATCGGGTGGTGGGCGTCTATCGCCTGATGCGCCTCGATCAGGCGGCTGAGGCAGGGCAGTTCTATTCTGAGGATGAATACGATCTCACACTTTTGCGCGACAGTGGGCGTCCCTTGTTGGAGCTGGGACGATCCTGCCTTCACCGCGACTATCGCGGCGGTACGGCGATGATGCACCTGTGGCAGGGCCTTGCGGCCTATGTCGAAGAGCACGGAATCGAAATCCTGTTTGGCGTGGCAAGTTTTCACGGCACCGATATCGCGCCCTTGGCCGAGCCTCTGTCGCTGTTGCACCACCGCCATCTGGCCCCGCCAGAGATGCGGGTGCGCGCACTGCCCGCGCATTACCAGGCTATGGATCTGGTTCCCGAAGATACGATTGACCGTACGGCGGCGATGCGCGCGGTGCCGGCCTTGATAAAGGCGTACTTGCGGCTGGGTGGCACGGTGGGCGAGGGGGCGTTCATTGATCGTCCGTTCAACACCACCGATGTGTGCCTGGTGATGGACACCGCGCGGATCAATGACAAGATGCGCGCGCTTTATACCCGGCCCCGGTGATGAACGGCGACTGGCTGACGGCGCCTCTGCCTGCGCGCCCGGCGCGTGGTGTGCTGACGTGGCTGCGCATTCTACGGCGTGGTTTGGCCCTGGGTTTGCTGGTCTTTGGCGGACTGGCCTTTCTGTTGCTCTTGCGTCTGGTGGAGAAGCCGGTGCATGGCGTGGCCCGGCCCTGGACGCCGTGGATTACACAAGGCGTGTGCCGGGCGGCATTCTGGATCCTTGGGATGGGCCACAGCACCGATGGCGACAGGATGACCCAGCCAGGGGCCGTGGTGGCCAATCATGGCTCGTGGCTGGATATCTTCGCGCTGAACGCGCGCAAGCGGGTGTATTTCGTGTCGAAAGATGAGGTGGCCGGGTGGCCCGGGATTGGCTGGCTGGCCAGGGCGACGGGAACAGTTTTCATCACCCGCGCGGCGCGCGAGGCCAAGGCGCAAAAGGCATTGTTTGAAGAAAGGTTGGGGGCAGGGCACAAGCTGCTTTTTTTCCCAGAGGGAACGTCGTCGGACAGCCAGAGGGTTTTGCCCTTCAAATCAACGCTCTTTGCGGCGTTTTTTACAGAAAACTTGCGGGACAAGGTGTTCGTTCAGCCGGTCACAGTCCGCTACACCGCGCCGCCAGATACAGACCCGCGGTTCTATGGCTGGTGGGGTGAGATGGACTTTGCCGGGCACCTGTTGCAGGTGCTGGCCGCGCCCGTGCAGGGATCGGTCAAGGTGACTTACCACCAGCCCATGCGCGTGTCGGATTTCCCTGACCGCAAAAGCTTGGCGCGGGCGTGCGAACAAGTGGTGCGCGACGGGTTTGGGGCCTAGGCCGGAACCTTCATCGCCGCCTTCAGTCGCGCGAGCGCGGCGGCAGCATCGGCTTCCCGCCAGATCTCTTCCCCGATGGCCAGAAAATCCGCAAACGGGCTGAGCGTGCGCACAGCCTCGTCGCTGACCCCACCTTCTGCCACCACGGGCACTTCGATCATCTCGGACCACCAGGCAAACAGCTCCGGCTTCGCCCGCGTGCCGTCGCCCAGCGCGCTATCGGTAACGGGGCCAAAGCTGACGTAATCCGCCCCCGCTTCGCCTGCTGTCATGCCGTGGTGGCGCGAGGCCCCGCAAAACGCACCGACAATGGCGTCTGAACCCAACGCCGCGCGTGCTTTGCGCACCGACCGCGCCCCATCGGTTAGGTGAACCCCGTCCAACCCCAGCCGTTCCACCAGCCCTACATAGGCCTCGATCACGCAGGCCACGTCGGCGGCATGGCACACCTCGCGCACAGCGTCGGCGGCGCGGGCAATCCGGTCTTCGTCGCGGGAAGAAAGGCTCAGTCGCACACAGGCCACATCATGGGCGTCCAGCACATCGTCGAGACGCGAGGGAAAATCGGACAACTCGAACTCTGGCGGGGTCAGAAGGTAAATCTGCGGGACATCGGGGGCGGCCATTTGCGGCTCCTTATCAGGGTCTTGAAGGTGGTGTAGCGGGGTTCGCGCGTTTTGACCATCGGGCCCGTTGCCGCTGTCTTGCACACTGGCGCTCACGCGCGTATCCCGTCCGCCACCATGGCTGAGCCGGACTTCATCCTCGTCCGCCCCCAGATGGGCGAAAACATCGGCGCGGCGGCGCGGGCGATGTGGAATTTCGGGCTTCAGCGCATGGTGATTGTCGACCCCCGCGATGGCTGGCCCAATCAAAAGGCAGTGGCCATGGCCAGTGGTGCGGGGCGGCTTCTGGATGAGGCGCGGGTCACCGGTACGGTGCCAGAGGCGATGGGGCAGGCGGCCTATGTCTTTGCCACCACGGCGCGGCAGCGGGATCTGACGAAACCGGTGTTCACGCCCGAAGCCGCGATGGCCAAAGCGCGCGATCTGATTGCCGGTGGCACCCCTGTGGCGGTGATGTTCGGGCCAGAGCGGGCGGGGTTGGAGAACGCTGATATCGCGCGGGCAAATGCTATTATCTCGGTCCCGGTGAACCCCGACTTCCCGTCGTTAAACCTGGCGCAATGCGTGCTGTTGACGGGGTATGAGTGGCGCCGGGCGACTGCCGACGCCGAGGCAGAGGTGATGGAGATGGCGGGAACCGAGTGGGCGAGTGCGCTTGAGGTTGAGAAGCTGGCCGAACACTATGAAGATCGGTTGGCCACCGCGGGGTTCTTTTTCCCCAAGACCAAGGCCGAAGGTATGAAGGTCACCCTGCGCAACCTGTGGAGCCGGATGCCGCTGACGCGTGCGGATGTGCAGATCCTGCACGGGATCCTGCGTCAAATGGTGCGTTGGAAGGAACGGGGCGAGTGACTGGACGACCCCGTACCCCGCACATAGGTTCTGCGCCAGGAGGCAAGCGATGAGCGGCAAGCGCAGCATTTTCGAAGAGGTGAGCACCGAGAAACCGGTCGCCGCAACTGCACCCTCAGGGGGCCTTATCGACACCGGGCGCGGCGGCGCGCGGGGCGTAATCCGGGTCTGGCTTATGATGCTGTTTGCGCTGGTGGTGGTTATGATCGCGGTGGGCGGGCTGACCCGATTGACAGACTCGGGCTTGTCGATCACCGAATGGGCGCCGATCACCGGGGCGGTCCCACCGCTATCGGCTGCGGATTGGCAGGCAGAGTTCGACCTGTACCGCCAGATCCCGGAATATCAGTTGCAGAACAGAGGCATGACCCTTGCGGAATTCAAGGTCATTTATTGGTGGGAATGGGGCCACCGGCAGCTTGGGCGGGTGATCGGCCTTGTCTGGGCGGTTGGTTTCCTGTGGTTTCTCGCGGCTCGCAAGATCCCGTCAGGCTGGACGCCGCGTCTATTGGGACTGGGCGTTCTGGGCGGGATCCAGGGGGCCATTGGTTGGTGGATGGTGTCTTCTGGCCTGACTGGCACGATGCTGGATGTGGCCAGTTACCGGCTGGCGGTCCACCTTGGTCTGGCATTCGTGATCCTCGGGTTGATCGCCTGGTACGTGCTGCTTTTGGGCCGCACGGATACCGAGCTTCTCCAGGCGCGGCGGGGCCGCGATGGGCGGCTTTTCAGCGTGTCCACGGGCTTGATGCATTTTGCAATGCTGCAGATCCTTTTGGGCGCGCTTGTGGCCGGCATCGACGCGGGCCGAAACTACAGCGACTGGCCGCTGATGGCCGGGGGATTTCTGCCACCTGATATCTTTGCGCTGGAGCCGCTGTGGCGAAACTTCTTCGAAGATGACGGGCTGGTACAGTTCATGCACCGCATGGCGGGTTACCTTTTGTTCATCTTCGGCATCATCGTTTGGCTGCGCGCGCGGAAATCGCCCAATACCGCCACACGGTTCGCCTTCAACGCGGTCTTTGCGATGATGGCGCTGCAGATGGTGCTGGGGATCGTCACAGTGATCTACAGCGCGCCCTGGCAGACCGCCATCGTACATCAATTCGGCGCGGTCGTCCTGTGGGTCCTGATCCTGCGCGGGCGGTTCCTGGCGCAGTACCCGCTGGCGCAATCGGTAAGAGGATAGACCATGACAGCCTATGATGACCTGATGGCGTTCCAGCGCGAGACCGAGGCGCTAGGCCAGATCGCGGGCCGCCTGGGTTGGGATCAGGAAACGATGATGCCCCGTGGCGCCGCCGAGCAGCGCGGGGAAGAGATGGCAGCGATCGAAGGCGTACTCCATGCCCGGCGTACTGATCCGCGTGTCGGCGAATGGCTGGAGGCCGCAGCGGCGACAGACGATGTCGCCACCGCCCAACTGCGCGAAATCCGGCGCAGTTTTGAGCGCAACACCAAGGTGCCCGCCGCGCTGGCCAGCGAGATTGCGCGCGTCACCAGCGTCGCCCAGGGCATCTGGGCCGAAGCGCGCGCGGCCGAGGATTGGGAGACGTTCAAACCCGTCCTAGAAAACGTGGTCCGCCTGCGCCGCGAAGAGGGTACGGCGCTCGCCGGTGGCGGCGACATCTACGATGCGCTGCTGCAAGACTATGAACCGGGCACCACCGCGGCCGAGATCGAGGCGATGTTTGCCGCCCTACGCCCTGGCCTCGTCTCGCTGCGTGAGCGCATCCTTGGCGCAGACCGCACGCCACCAGCGCTGGATGCCACCTTCTCGGAAGAAGGGCAGTTGCGGCTGTCGTATGAACTGGCAAAAGCATTCGGGTATGACACCGCCCATGGGCGCATCGACAAGGCGGTGCATCCTTTCTCGTCCGGCTCTGGCCTGGACGTGCGCATCACCACGCGCACCCAGCCGCGCGATCCGTTCAATTGCTTTTACTCCACGATCCACGAGGTCGGGCATGCCGCCTATGAGCAGGGCATCGACCGCGCCTATCTGCTGACGCCATTGGGGCAGGGCGTGTCGATGGGTGTGCATGAAAGCCAAAGCCGGATCTACGAGAACCAGCTTGGTCGCTCGCGCGCCTTCACCGGGTATCTGCACGCGCGGATGACGGCGGTGTTCGGCGATTTCGGGATGGACGAGCCAGAGGTGTTCTACGGCGCGGTCAACCGCGTCGCGCCCGGATACATCCGGACCGAGGCGGACGAGGTGCACTACAACCTGCATATCCTGATGCGCTTTGATCTGGAGCGGGCGTTGATGTCCGGCGATTTGGCGGTCGCTGATCTGCCCGGCGCCTGGAATGACCGGTTTGCGGCAGACTTCGGAGTGGTGGTGGATCGCCCGTCCAACGGATGTTTGCAAGACGTACACTGGTCTGTGGGCCTTTTTGGGTATTTCCCAACCTATTCGCTGGGCAATGTCTATGCCGGGTGCCTGCACGAGGCGCTGCGCAGGGATGTGCCGCATCTGGATGCCGAACTGGCTGAGGGGCACACCGCGTCAGCCACCGACTGGCTGCGTGACAACCTGCAACGCCATGGCGGGTTGTACGCGCCGCGCGAGGTGATTGCGCGCGCCACGGGGGCAGAGCCTGGGGTTGCACCACTGCTGGCCTACCTCGACGCCAAGTTCAGCGATCTCTACGCGCTGTAAGCTACTGCGCCACCTGGTCGACGCGCACGCGGGCGTCCAGTTCTTCCACCCCGACGCCCTGTGCCACACCGCGGATGGGGGCGGCTTCTTCCGCATCCGCGCCAGAGCCGATGCGCACGTACCGCTCATCCGGGCAGACGCCGTTGGAGGCGTCAAAGCCCACCCAGCCCAGATCTGGCACAAAAACCTCGGCCCAGGCATGGCTCGCCTCGTGCATGCCTTCTTCCTCGGACGAAAACAGGTAGCCAGTCACATAGCGCGCGGGCATGTCGAGCGTCAGAGCGCAGGCAATGATCGTATGGGCGTGGTCTTGGCAGACGCCATGGCCAAGGGCGAGAGCCTCAGCTGCGCGGGTGCCAGAGCCGGTCTGGCCTGGGGTGTAGGTGATCGCGCCGGCCACCGCTTGGCATAGCGCATGCGCTCGGGCAAGCGCGTCTGCAGCCGGGATATCCGCCACTGTATCAGCCGCCAGTTCCGCGATCTTGCGGTCGGGCTTCGTTGCATGGGTGGGGCGAAGATAGGCGGTGGGCACCATTTTTTCGCGGTGCCCGCGCAGAACGCCACCCAGATCGACGGTTTCCACCTCGCCGGTGACCAGCACGACAAGATTTTCCACCGGGCCCATAACTGTGAACGTATCGATCCAATCGCCCGCGCCGTCGCGAAAGCTTGCCCCGCGTTCGGCATCGTCGATCGCGACAGACCAATTGATCACGCTTTGCCCTTCGAACACCGAAGGCGTCAGGCGATGGCTTTGCACCACGCCGCGCATGGGCGGGGCGAAGCCATAAGTGGTTTCATGCGCGATCTTCAGCCTCATCGCGTCTCTCCGCTGAGGTAGACATCGTTGATCGTGGCGGAAAGTGATGCATTCTCATTGATGATGCGTGTCAGAAATTCATGCAGACCCTCTTCGAACACGTCGCCGACAGTCATTTCACATAGCTCACCATACAACGCGCGGGCTTGGGTTTGCGCGGGCGTGGTGCGACCATAGCCGCGGGCGAGGCGGTCGAGATGTTCCATCGCTTCTTCCGATGCAGTGATAAGCGCGCGAGGAAACTCGCGGTTGAGGACCAGGAAATCCACGATCTTGCCCGGCGTCACCTCACCCCCGTAGGCGTAGTTGAACGAGCGTTCCGCCGACATGGATCGCAACAGCGTCGACCATTGGTAATTGTCGATCCCTGAGCCCACATAGCTGACCTCGGGCAAGAGGACGTAATACTTCACATCGACCATACGGGCCGTGGAGTCGCCGCGTTCCAGCGCATAGCCCAGGTATAGAAAGCAATACCCATCGTTCCGAAGCAGCGTGTCGTCGATCGCACCGCGCACCATGGCCGAATGTCGCTTGGTCCAGTCGACCAGATCGGCCAGCGCCAGTTTTGAGCGTTCGGTCCGCCGCAACTCTCGCATTTCCTGATAGCCAGTGTTCAGCGCGTCCCATACCTGACCGGTCAGCGCGGTGCGCACGATCCGCCCGTTTTCCCGCGCGGCCTCGACGCAGGAGGCGACAGAAGACGGGTTGTCCATGTCGAAGAACAGGAAGCTTTCGATGTTGCGCTGGACCGTCTCGCCATACTTGGCCCGGAATGCGTCTACCTTGCCTGCAGCCTGCAGTACAGCATCCCACTCGTTCCGATAGCCGCCGCCGATATTAGGGATCAGCGCATTGCGCGATCCCACTTCCAACAGGCGCGCCACGGTTTCGGCACGCTCCATGTAGCGGCCGATCCAGAACAGGTTTGCGGCGGTCCGGCTTAGCATGTCCTCATTCCGCCAACACCCAAGTGTCCTTGACCCCGCCACCCTGGCTGGAGTTCACGACAAGCGATCCTTCGGTCAGCGCGACCCGCGTCAATCCGCCGGGGACCAGTTCCACCTGTTCGCCCACCAGGCAATATGGGCGCAGGTCCACATGACGGGGTGCGATGCCTTCCTCAACAAAGGTAGGGCAGGTAGACAGGGCGAGCGTGGGCTGGGCGATATAGTTGCCGGGATTGTCACGGATTTTGCCGGCAAAGGCCTCGATCTGGTCCTTGGTCGAGCGCAGGCCGACAAGCATCCCGTAGCCGCCCGACCCATGAACCTCTTTCACCACCAACTCTGCAAGATGTTCCAGCACATAGGCGCATTCGTCAGGCTTGGCGCATTGCCAGGTGGGCACGTTGTTCAAGATCGGCTGTTCGCCGAGGTAGAACCGGATCATATCCGGCACAAAGGTGTATATCGCCTTGTCATCGGCCACCCCCGCGCCCGGTGCACTGGCCAGCGCGACACCGCCGGAGCGATAGACATTCATCAAACCAGGTATGCCAAGCATGGAATCCGGTCGGAAGCACAGGGGATCAAGGTACGCGTCGTCGATCCGGCGATAGATCACGTCGACGCGACGCGGGCCTTCGGTGGTGCGCATCCAGCAGAAATCACCTTCCACGAACAAATCGGCAGCCTCAACCAATTCCACGCCCATCATGTCGGCCAGGAACGAATGCTCGTAATAGGCCGAGTTGTAGTGGCCCGGCGTCAGGATCACCACGCAAGGATCATGGTCGCATTTGGCCGGCGCGACGGAGGCGAGCGTGCGCCGCAGGATTGCGGGGTAGGTCTCTACCGGCGCGATCCGGTTCTCGCGAAACAGCTGCGGAAACATCCGCATCATGATCTCGCGGTTTTCCAGCATGTATGACACCCCCGAGGGCGTGCGGCAGTTGTCTTCCAAGACAAAGAACTCATCGGGCCCGGTGCGCACCAGGTCGATGCCGACGATATGGCTAAAGACCCCTCGTGGCGGCTTTATGCCCACGACCGCGCGTTCGAACGCCTCGTTGCGATAGACCAGATGGGCGGGCACGCGGCCTGCACGAATGATCTCGCCCCGGCCATAAACATCGGCAAGGAAGGCGTTTAATGCACGGGCCCGCTGTTTGACGCCCCGATCAAGCCTGCGCCACTCGGCGCCTGCAAAGACGCGTGGGAACATGTCAAAAGGTATCAAGCGATCCGGATCGCCACCTTCGCCGTAGACCGCAAACGTGATTCCGATCCGGCGAAACAACGCCTCTGCCTCGGATTGTTTGAGGGTGCGCAGATCGACGGGCATGTCATTGGCCCAGCTTTCCAGGCCCTGATAGGGCCCGCGCACGGTACCACCGTCAAACATCTCGTTGAAATAGGTTGGTCGGTCCCCGTCCATGGCGCTATTGGATCAAGTTTCCGCAGGGTGTGAAAGAAAATTCCGTAACCCGCCCAAATCATGAGCGTTTTTTGAAGGCGCTGCCGCGCTATTTGTCCGGCGGGATCAGGCCAAGACCACGCAAATAGACGCCAATCCCGCTTTCCAGCAGGTCTTCTGCGGGAAACGGGGACTTGCGGCCCGGACTTCCGCGAGCGAACAGTTCCACGACACCATGGCTCAGCGCCCAGATATGGGCCGAAAACATCTGTGGTGGCGGGCGTTTGTCGGGTGGAATATGCTGTGACAGTGCGTCGGCGGCCTTTTCCAATACGCTAGAGGCGCGATTGGCGGCCATGGCCAATTCAGACGTCCGGTTCACGGAAATTCCGCTTTCGAACATCGCGACATAGTGGCCGGGGTATTTCTTGGCAAAGGCCAGATAGGCCCGCCCCGTTGCTTCAAACGAGGCCAGGGCAGAGGGCTGGCCGGATTGGTAGGCATATTCCATGAGATCGGCAAAAATCTCGTATCCCTGATGCGCGGCCTCGGCGATCAGGTCGTCGCGCCCGGCGAAATGGCGGTATACTGCGGCTGGCGTTACGCCTGCCTGCTTGGCCGCCTCGGAGAGGGTGAATCCCGTCGGACCCTTGGCTTCGATCAGCTCTAACGCCGCATCGACCAGCGCCTGGCGCAGGTTGCCGTGATGATAGCCGCGTTTAGGCATTCCAGAGGTCAGGGCCCCCACAGATTGAGCCGTCGGGGGCGCTGGCAACGGCTGCGTCCTTGCCCGCATAGTCCAAAGTGTGGATCACCGCGCGGATGGCCGCGATCCGTGCGCGGCGTTTGTCATCGGTGCGAACAACCGTCCACGGAGCGGTGGGGGAGTGTGACAGATCGAAGGTTTCTTCGATCGCGTGGGTATAGTCATCCCAGCGTTTCAGACCTTCGACATCTATGCCAGATAGCTTCCATTGTTTCAGCGGATCGCTTTCGCGCGCCCGAAAGCGGCGTAATTGTTCAGCGCGGCCCACGTTCAACCACAGTTTCACAAAGTGGATGCCCTCGTCGATCACAAGCGTCTCGAAACGGGGCAGCTGGCGAAAGAACACCGCGCGTTCGTGATCGGTGCAAAAGCCGAACACCTGCTCCACCACGGCGCGGTTGTACCAAGAGCGGTCGAAGAACACCATTTCACCCTCGCTTGGC
>JBCBPV010000005.1:0-85081 GCA_039820585.1 Pseudomonadota bacterium | reverse complement strand
GCGATTATTACCTGGCGCCCTTCTCTGGCGCGATCTGGTAATAATCGCGGAACCAATCGCCGAGGCCGAGCTTGTAGGTCAGTTCGCCAATCGTCATATCCGGCCCGGCAAGAGCGCCGCGCGCCTGCTTGTTAAACTTGACGATATCGCGCACCATTTTCAGAAAGGCAGGCCGCCCATAGTTTCGCTTCTGCGCAAAGATCGCGCGGATGCTGGCCAGCCCGTACTCAATCCGTCCACCATCAATTGATGCGCCAAAGCTCATCTCGCTTTCTGCGGTGGGCACGCCCAACTCGTCAAACAGCTGGGTCAAATGCGGGTAATTGACGTGATTGAACACGATAAACCCGGTATCCACCGGCTGATCCCCGCGCTTGCCCGCCAATACCGTTCGCGCATGACCGCCCAGCCGGTTTTCCGCCTCGAACAAAACCACGCGATGATCGCCCGCCAGCCGGTGCGCCGCGCCCAGTCCAGAGATGCCTCCGCCGATGACCGCAATCCGTTTCGGCGCGGCCCGTCTTGTCTCAAATGGCATTAAAGTCTCCGATACCCGTCTTTGTCCTTGCACTTCATACGGGTAGAGGGCGCAAACGGATTAGCGAAAGTAATTTGCACTTTAAGTGATCTGGATCACGGCCTGTTGCGTAGATGGCATATGTTGACCGTGCGGCCAGCGTTGGAAGAAGTGGATGCATCTGTTTCCAGAGCCATTTATGGTTCTGGAACGCGCAGTCGGAGTGTTGCGCGCAAACGCGGAAACCCAATGGTCGAAACGAATGCCAAGGCCGAATGGGTCGGACATGTCCGGCGCATTCACGAAGATCGGGATCAATCGGCATTTGCCGAGGTGTTTGCGCATTTCGCGCCCCGGGTGAAGGCCTTTTTGATGAAATCAGGCGCCAGCGAAACACTGGCCGAAGAATGTACACAGGAGGCGATGGCCACACTTTGGCGCAAGGCGCATCTATTCGACCCCTCGCGGGCCAGCGTGTCGACGTGGATCTTCACGATCGCGCGGAACCGCAGGATCGACATGTTGCGAAAGCAGCGCCGCCCCGAACCCGAGGATATTCCCTGGGGACCCGAGGCGGAGCCCGCGCCAGAAGACGTGATCGCGCTGCAACAAGAAAGCGTGCAGCTTGGCGAAGCACTGGCTAAATTGCCGGAAACACAGAGAGAGTTGATCGAGAAGGCCTACTTCGGAGATTTGAGCCATAGCCAAATTGCCGCAGAAACTGGCCTGCCGCTGGGAACGATCAAATCGAGGATTAGGTTGGCGCTGGAACGGTTGCGCCATGCAATGAAGTGAGCACGAATGAGTAACATAAAGCATCATCTCACCGACGAGGTCCTTATGGCCTACTCGGCCGGGGCCCTTCCTGAAGCGTTCGACCTTGTCGTCGCGACGCATGTATCGCTGTGCGACGAATGCCGCGCGCGGTTGGATGCGTTGGATGCAGTGGGTGGCGCCGTGCTAGAAGACTGCGCTCAGGTTGCCATGTCAGCGGACAGCCTTTCCGCGACCTTGGCCATGATCGCTGACGCACCGAGCGAACAGGCACCGCACGTCGCAGCGAAAGGCGCGGTTTTCCCGGCTCCGCTTCAGGAATACGTAAGCGGCGATCTGGATGCTGTGAAATGGCGCAGTGTCGGTGGTGGTGTTCGACAGGCTATCCTGAAGACATCCAACGACGCGTCTGTGCGATTGCTGCGTATCCCCGGTGGGGCGAAAATGCCCGATCATGGCCACCGCGGTATGGAAATGACACTGGTGCTGCAAGGCGCGTTCAAGGATGAAGACGATCGTTTCGCGCGTGGCGATGTAGAGTTCGCGAACGAAGATCTGCACCATACGCCGGTGGCCGAGGAAGGCGTGGATTGCATTTGCCTGGCCGCCACGGACGCGCCGCTGAAGTTCAACGCGTTCATCCCGCGGATCGCCCAACCGTTCCTGCGGATTTAAGCGCCGGGTTTGGTGAGGGGGACGACACGGTCGCCCCCGTCACTGCGCTCCAACTCTTCGAAATCAAAATTGTCGAGGTGCGTGGCGCGTTTGCCTGCTCGCTCTGCCGCGACGCTGATATCGTCGATGTCCTTCCGCGCCTGGGTGAAATGCGTGTCCAGCTTGCCCACGCGCTCCACCACCAGTTCCACATCCCGGTGCAACAGCCGCAGCGTTTTGCGGATCGCCCCCGACTGTTCACGCATCCGCGCATCCTTCAGGATGGCGCGCATCGTGTTCAGCGTGGCCATGCAGGTGGTGGGCGACACGATCCACACCCGCGCGTGAAACCCCTCGCGTACAAGTTCGGGGAAGTTGGCGTGCAGCTCGGCATAGACCGCCTCTGAGGGCAGGAACATCAACGCCCCATCCGCGGTCTCACCCTCGATGATATAGCGTTCGGCGATATCCTTGATGTGCTTTTTCACGGCCACGCGCATCGCCTTGGCGGCTTCTTTCACTTCCCAATCCGTCTTGGCGGCGCGCAACGCCTCATACGCCTCCAACGGGAACTTGCTGTCGATCACGATGGGGCCCGGCGGGTTCGGCAGGTGGATCAAGCAATCGGCCCGTTTGCCGTTCGACAGCGTCGCCTGCCAGGCATAGCTGTCGCTTGGCAGGGCCTTCGACACAATGTCATTCAACTGGATCTCGCCAAACGCCCCGCGCGTCTGTTTGTTCGACAGAATATCCTGCAGGCTCAGCACATCGCCTGACAGCTTTTCGATGTTCGCCTGCGCCTTGTCGATCGTCTCCAACCTTTGCTGCAACTCCCCAAGCGAGCGCGCGGTACGGGTCGAGGTGCCTTGCAAGTTCTCATTCATCCGCGCCGTCACCTCGGCCAGCCGCTGTTCCATCAGCTTCAACATGTTCTGTTGCGAAGCGGCTTGCGTCTCGGACACGGTGTTCAGCCCGCCCGCAAGCTGATGCTGCCCGTCCGACAGGCTGCGCACCTGTTGTCCCAGCGCGCCAACTTGCCCCGCGATTGGGGCGATCAGTTCAGCCTGGCGGCCTGCGCGGCGCAGGACGATCAACAGCAACAGCAAGACCAGCAACACAAGCCCGCCCAAAGCGCCCGCCAGAACCACCAGCGGATCGCTCAGATCGAAGGAGTATCCTGCAACCTCAATCATGTGCGCCCAAACAGCCGTTCAATATCAGCCAGCTTCAATTCCACATAGGTGGGCCGTCCATGGTTGCACTGGCCGGAATGGGGCGTCGCCTCCATCTCACGCAGAAGCGCGTTCATTTCTTCCCCGCTCATCCGGCGACCAGAGCGGATGGAGCCATGGCAGGCGATACGCGACAGCACCGCCTCAATCCGCGCCGCTACGGCCAGCGTCTCTCCGCTATCGGTCAACTCATCCACCACGTCGCGCAACATCCCGGCTGCGTCGACCGTGCCCAGAACCGCAGGTGTGGCGCGCACAGCAACAGCCCCGGCGCCAAACGGCTCAATCTCCAGCCCCAGCTTGCCCAACGCGTCCGCCTCTGCCAACAAGCGTTCCGCATCCGAGGCTGACATCTCGACAATCTCGGGGATCAACAGCGCTTGCGACGCAATTCCGTTTTCTGCCGCCTGACGCTTCAACCGCTCATAGACCAGCCGCTCATGCGCCGCATGCTGATCGACGAGCACCATGCCATCAGCGGTCTGCGCGACGATGTAATTCTCATGCACCTGCGCCCGAGCTGCACCCAGCGGGCCGTCGTCGATGGGCACTGAGACTTTCGGTTCAGGCTCCACCCGCGCAGTCGGGGTCATGCCTGCAAACGTCGCGGGTGCCTCGGAAAACCCGCGCACGGGGCGGTCCATCTGATAGACACGCGCGGCCTCGGGCGCCTGAAACGCACCCAGCGCTGCTGTGCTGACTGTCGTGGACGCACGATGCCCCGCCTCGGCGAGTGCATGGCGCAAGGCCGAGATAATCAGCCCGCGCGCCACACCCGGCTCGCGGAACCGCACCTCGGATTTCGCAGGGTGCACGTTCACGTCAACGCGGTGCGGGTCGCAAGTCAGAAACAGCGCCGCCACCGGGTGCCGGTCGCGGCTGAGGAAATCGAAATATGCCGCCCGCAACGCCCCGGTCAGCAGCTTGTCCCGCACCGGCCGCCCGTTGACGAACAGGTACTGCGCCACCGCCGCGCCGCGCGAATAGGTGGGCAACCCGGCATAACCCGTCAGCTGCAGCCCCTCGCGGTCCGCATCAATCGGTAACGCATTTTCAATAAAGTCCCGCCCAATCACCTGCCCCAACCGCCCGCGCAGCGCATCGAACAGATCCCCGCTTTGGGCATCGGCGCGAAACACCACCCGGCCTTCGCCCCCGCCCGATACGTCGCGCAAAGTGAACCCTATGGACGGCTCTGCCATGGCCAGGCGACGCACAACATCGCCAATCGCCTGCGCCTCGGCCCGGTCAGAGCGCAGGAATTTCAGCCGTGCGGGCGTGGCAAAGAACAGATCCCGCAACGCGACCACCGTGCCCGGACCCGCCGCCGCGGGGCGCACATCGCCCATAACCCCGCCATTCACCTCGATCCGGTGCGCATCCCCGCCGGTTTGGCGCGACGTGATGCTCAGCCGCCCCACCGCACCCAGCGATGGCAGCGCTTCGCCCCGAAACCCGAAACTGTGGATCGCGAGCAGGTCGCTACCGTCGATCTTCGATGTGGCGTGTCGGGCCAGCGCCAAAGGTAATTCCTCGGCCCCCATACCGCACCCATCATCGGTGACGCGGATCAGGCTTTTGCCACCATCGGCATAGGCCACCTCGATCCGCCGCGCGCCGGCATCAATCGCGTTCTCCACCAATTCCTTAACCGCGGACGCGGGCCGTTCCACGACCTCCCCCGCAGCAATCCGGTTGATTGCAGCCTCATCAAGCTGGCGGATAACAGGTCGATCCTGGACGATATTGGGGTTTGGGGCGGACATGCCACAATCTGTAGCATGCCCAAATCCGATTCGACAGGGCGTCAGTTACCGGGCTCAAGCCCTGCCGGCTGGCCCACCACCACGACGTGCAGGTCCTCAGGCCGGTACACCCGCGCCGCCACCCGGCGCACATCATCCAGCGTCACGGCGTTCACCTTGTCGTTCCGCGTGGCGATATAGTCGATGGGCAGACCCTCTTCCTGCATCCCCACCATGATCCGCGCGATCTGGGCATTGCCGTCAAACCGCAAGGGATAGGCCCCGGTCAGATAGGTCTTCGCTGCCTCCAGCTCTTCCTCGGTTACGCCTTCGGCGATCCGCCGCCACTCGGCGCGCACAACCTCAAGCGTTTCGGCCATGCGTGCGTTGTCCGTGGCCACCTGGCCCAGCACCAGCGCGCCATGATCCGCCGGGGCAAGGAAGGCGCCGATGCCATAGGTCAGCCCACGCTTGATGCGCACCTCTTCCATCAGGCGAGAGTTGAAGCCACTGCCACCAAAGATCTCATTCGCGACGAAGGCGGCAAAGAAATCCTTATCATCGCGCGCAATGCCCTCATGCCCGAACAGCGCCACCGATTGCGGGGTCTCGAAGGGCACCACCGTCACCCCCGGCTCCAGCAGGTAGGACGCTTGCGGCACATCGGTGGGCCCGGCTTCGGGCAGATCGCCCAAAACCTCATCCAGAAGCGATGCCAGTTCATCGGGCGTGATGTCGCCCACCGCGCCGACAAACACCCTGTCTCGGACAATGGTACGCGCGTGGGCTTCCATCAGGTCACCACGGCTCAGGGCGCTTACGCTGTCCACGGTGCCATCCCCGGATGATCCATAGGGATGGTCGCCCCAGGCCAGTTCGTTGAACGTGACACTTGCGATTGAACCGGGATCCAAAGCGTCAGAGCGGATGTTCGACAGGATCTGTTCGCGCACCCGTTCAATGGCGTCCTCATCAAACCGGGGCTGGGTCAGCGCCTGACGCAGCAGGGCCACCGATTCCGCCCGGTTTTCCGTCAGAAACCGCGCAGACACAGAGACCGAATCGCGGAATGCCTCGAACGAGAACCGCGCAGCGAGGCTGTCACGCGCCTGAGCGAATGCGCGGGCATCCATCTCGCCCGAACCATCTTCGATCAACGCGGTCATCATGTTCACCGACCCGCGCTTGCCCGGCAGGTCCAGCGATGTGCCGCCCTGGAACCGGATCTCAATCGCCGCAAAGGGGATTGAATGCTCTTCCACCAGCCAGGCGGTGATCCCACCGGGCGAGGTCACTTCCTGGATCTCGACCGCCGCACGGGCAGGTCCGGCAAGGATCAGGGCTGCGGCCAGTGCCGTAAAGAGACGGATCATCATTGGATCACCTCCACGGTGTTCGCCTGCGCGGGCCCCATCATCCAGCCAGTTACGGCCCGATTGCGTTGAAACAACAGCTGCGCGGCATCGAGAATATCCTCCTCCGTGACCGCGGCCAGAAGGTCAGGCCATGCCTGCACATCCTCAACCGTCAGGCCAGAGGTCAGCGCGGTGCCGTATCGGCGCGCCAGCGAGCCCAGATCATCCTCGCCATAGATCAGCGATGCGCGTAGTTGCGTCTTGATCCGCTCAAGCTGTTCAGCATCCACGCCGTCTTCGACAAAGCTTGCAAGCCGCGCATCCATCGCATCCTCAACCTCTTGCAGGGACACCCCCGGCGCAGGCACGGCAACGAGGCCAAAGGTCGTATCGTCGAGCGACATGCCCGAGTAGAAGGCGGAGGTATAGATCGCACTGCCCTCTTCAAACTGCAGCGTCTGGCCCAGAACAGACGTTGCGCTGTCCCCGCCCAGAACCTCGGCCAATAGGGTCAGCGCTGCCGCTGCCTCTTGATCGCCGGGGTCGCGTTCGGGGGCCAGGTAGGTGCGCACGACATAGGGCTGCGACACCCGCGCATCTTCGAAGCGCAAGCGCCGCTCGGCCAGTTGCGGCGGCTCATCCACACGGTCGCGGGGGGTGATCGCTGGATTGGCAGGGATCACGCCGTAATACTGCTCGGCCAGTTCGCGCACCTCATCGGGGCCCACATCGCCCGCGACGATCAGGATCGCGTTGTTGGGCGCATAATGCGCCTCGTAGAACGCTCGAAGGTCTTCCCGCGTGATCGCTTCAATCTCATGCCGCCAACCGACGATGGGCAAGCCGTAAGGGTGGTTGAGGTATTGCGCCGCCTGGCGTTGTTCGGAAAACAGCGACCCCGGCTCATTTTCGGTCCGTTGGTTGCGCTCTTCCAGGATCACCTCACGCTCGGTTTCCATCGTCACCGGGTCGATGATCAGGTTGACCATGCGATCGGCCTCCATCTCCATCATTACGTCCAGCCGGTCCGAGGCGACGCGCTGAAAGTAGCCGGTGAAATCATACGAGGTGAATGCGTTGTCCCGCCCGCCATTGGCCGCGACGATGCGCGAGAATTCTCCATCAGGCACGGTCTCGGTGCCTTTGAACATAAGGTGTTCCAGGTAATGCGCCACACCAGAGAGCCCGCGCGGTTCATCCGAACTTCCCACCCTGTACCACAGCATGTGCACCACCACGGGCGCACGGCGGTCTTCCAGAACGACAACCTCTAGCCCGTTATCGAGCGTGAAATTCGATACCTCTGCGGCATGCAAAGCGGTCAGCGAGGCCAGCCAAACGGCGGCGGCGGTCATCCAGCGGGTCATACAGGCTCCGGTTCAGGTGCGTTTCCGTATAGCTACGCCGCCTTTGGCGCGGTTCAAGCCGCCCAACGCGGTTGTGAGGCTACTCAGGAACTTCGGGCGGGGCGGCAGGCGTGCGCACCCCGGCGGCCCGAAACCGGTCGAGCTCGCGCCGCTGGTCCAGTTGCAGGTCTTGGTAGGCGTCGAAATAGACGTTCACGTTCAAAATCCGTTCAAAAAGGCGCCCGTCATTGTCGCGCCGAAATTCCAGATCCGCCTGCGACAGCTCTTGGCGGATCGCAGGATCGGCGCCAAAGCGGGTGGTATATGAAATCAGACCCACATCTTCGAGCCCGCGGTTCAAAACCTCGGGCCGACCACCCAGAGCCGCAATCGCATCGGCCTGCGGCGTCGGGTCGGCGCGATTGGTGCCGCCCGGTGTGGGCGCGGGCAGGCTGGCCAAGCCTTGCGGCATTTGCAGGGGTTTGGTGGGCAGGATCGAAAACTCATCCGGCGTGTCGGTCTCGGTCTCCAGGTTCAACAGTCGCGGGTCGGTCTCACGGCTACAGCCCGCCACCGCCATTCCGATCACCAGAACTGTCACACATACGCGCCGCATTGGCCCTGCTCCATCAGATGCGAGACGCTGTTTATCGCGGTTTGACGGGGGCGTCACGCGCTCTTCTTTTCGCCGGTGAACGCGATCAGGCCCACCGCGCCGATGAAGATCGAGATATCGGCCACGTTGAAGGCATAAGGGTTCGATATCCCACAGCACGACATGTTCAGGAAATCGGCCACCGCGCCGTAAAGAATGCGGTCGATCACATTGCCCAGTGCACCGCCCACCAGCAAGCCCGCTGAGATCAGCGCCCAACGATTGCCGCCTTCCTTGCGGATCCACCACACCACCCAGGCCGAGATGATCAGTGCCAGGGTGATCAAGACCCAGCGCATCGTATCGTTTTCATTGGCAAAGAGGCCAAAATTGATCCCGCGATTCCACGCCATGCGAAGGTTCAAAAAGGGCGGCAAAACGTCAATGGCGCCCACGGTCTTCAGGTCCATCCAATGGACGATAATCACCTTGGAAATCTGATCCAGGACGAAGACCACCACGCCGGTCCAAATCGCGATATATCGGTTCGCGCTCAATGCCGGAAGTGCCGCATGCCGGTGAAGACCATGGCCAGCCCCGCCTCATCCGCCGCGGCGATCACCGTGTCATCGCGCACCGACCCGCCCGGTTGGATCACTGCCGTTGCCCCCGCCTCTGCCGCCGCCAGCAGGCCATCGGGAAACGGAAAGAACGCATCTGACGCCACGACCGACCCGATGGCGGGGCTTTGGCCCATCCCGGCCTCGTCGCCCATGCGCTTGGCCTTGAGCGCGGCAATGGTCGAGCTGTCCACACGGCTCATCTGCCCCGCGCCAATCCCGACGGTCGCGCCATTCGCAGCATAGACGATGGCGTTCGATTTCACGTGTTTCGCAACCGTCCAGGCAAAGCGCAGATCCGTCATCTCTTGCTCAGTCGGGGCGCGCGTTGTCACAACGCGCAGATCATCGGCACCCACCTGTCCGGTGTCCTTGTCCTGCACCAGATACCCACCCGCCACTTGCCTTATTGATGTGATGGCCGCGGCGGGATCAGGCAGACCTTCCGTCGTCAAAAGCCGCAGGTTTTTCTTTGCGGCAAAGATCGCCCGCGCCTCATCACTTGCGCCCGGTGCAATCACCACCTCAGTGAAGATCTGCACGATCTCTTCGGCCGTCGCGGCATCCAGTGGCTGGTTCAGCGCCACGATCCCGCCAAAGGCAGAAGTGGTGTCGCAGACAAAGGCACTGCGATACGCTTCAACCAACGTCTCGCCCCGCGCCACACCACAGGGATTGGCATGCTTGATAATCGCACATGCCGGGCCGTCCGAGGGCGCGAACTCCGCCACCAGCTCAAACGCGGCGTCGGTATCGTTGATATTGTTGTAGGACAGCTCTTTCCCCTGATGCTGCAGCGCCGTTGCAACCCCAGGCCGCGCGCTGCCATCGGTGTAGAACGCCGCCGCCTGGTGCGGGTTCTCGCCATAGCGCATCGTCTGCCGCAACGTCCCGGCCACGGCCCGGCGGCGCGGTGTCTCAACCCCCAGCGCGCCGGCCATCCAGGTCGACACCGCCGCATCGTAGGCCGCTGTCCGGGCATAGGCGATCTGCGCCTGCTTCGCCCGAAACACATGGGTCGTTTGCCCAGCTTGCGCATCCAGTTCAGCCAACAAGGCATCGTAATCCTCAACGTCGGTGACAACCGTCACAAACGCATGGTTCTTGGCCGCCGCTCGGATCATCGCAGGCCCGCCGATATCAATGTTCTCGATACACTCGTCATAGCCCGCGCCCGCGGCGACGGTCGCCTCAAACGGGTACAAATTCACGATCAGCAGATCGATGGGCGCAATCCCATGCGCATCCATATCCGCGACATGCCCCGCATCATCGCGCAGGGCCAAGAGCCCACCATGCACCGCCGGATGCAGCGTCTTCACCCGCCCATCCATCATCTCGGGAAACCCGGTAATATCGGCCACATCGGTCACGTCCAGCCCAACATCGCGCAAGCCCTGCGCCGTTCCGCCCGTCGACAACAACGCGACACCGCGCGTGGCCAATGCCCGTGCGAACGGCTCCAGCCCCGTCTTGTCGGATACGGAAATCAACGCCCGGCGCAGCGGTGCAAGATCGGCCATGTCACCCCCTCAGGTACGGTCGACGGCCAGGTCTTCTTCCAGGGCCACGTCGCGAATGCTCGACGGGGTATCCTGTGCTTTCGCCAAGGTCCAGCCGACACGGGTGGCATATTCAATCGCGGTTGATGACAAAACGATCTGCTTGGTCGCACGCGGGCTCAGCCGTCCCCGTTCCAAATAGACGCTGGGGCCCAGGGTCAGTTGGACATTCCCGCTTTGCCGGAACACCCAGATCTCACCGCTTTTCAGCACCATCGACACAGCCGAACCGCCCATGTTCAGCTCGGCATGGACGTCGGGGTGCAGGTGAAAGCGAATGTGGAACGGCACGCCCTGATAATTCGCCTGCTCGGTGACCATATCGAATTGCCGCTCGGCATCTGCGGTCACCGCAGACAGCGTATCTTCGCCAACAAGCCCCCGGCCATCCGCCGCAAGCTCCAGCCGGCGGAAATGCGTCAGACCGTGGGTGCCCACAAAACCGCTATGGCTCAGAAGGGCGACCGCGGTGGGCACGTCATCGGGCCGCGAACAGGTGACATCCTGCGGCGTGTCGATCAACAGTTCGGTCCGCCGCCCC
This sequence comes from Pseudomonadota bacterium, assembly GCA_039820585.1. Taxonomy (GTDB): domain Bacteria; phylum Pseudomonadota; class Alphaproteobacteria; order Rhodobacterales; family Rhodobacteraceae; genus JBCBGF01. The sequence goes on along the minus strand of JBCBPV010000005.1, from coordinate 74,140 downwards.
GCGATGATCCCAGAGCCGCCAAGGCGAGAGGAACTGTACCCCTCGATCGCCAGCGTTGAATGCGATGGCGTCGCCCGACCCGCCCGGCGCCAGCTGGTCCCAAAACTGGCCCCCGAACCGCAATTAACGATCAGTGGGCGCCGTCCAGACGTCAGTTCAAACGCCAGTGTCGCGGCGTGGCCGTTCAGCGAATGCTCTTGCACCGGCGGGCGGGCCGCGTCGATGATCACAGAAGTGCGGCCATGGGACAGCCGGCAATAGCCCATCGACAGGCCTGTATGCCGCATCTGCCGCACGCCTGAGGTGGCCAGCGCCTGGTCCAGACGCCCTTCCACCCCGCGCCCGCCCCCGTGGAAGCGGGCAAGGCCCCCGTCGGAATGCCGAATGGCCCGCAGCGTGGGCGCAATCCGGGTAATCGCGCTTTGATGTTCGGATGAAATCGGTCGCTCCGCCTCGGCCAGCGCATCCATGCACCAGGTCAGCAGCGTGAACACCTCAAGCAGCTCTTCAGGGTTACGGCTGGCGATCCCGCCTTCGCTGTCGATATGCGTCTCGCACTCACGCGCCAACGCGGCACAGGCCATGTCCACATGCCGATCCATCCGCTCCAACGACAAAGAGGCGTAGATCAGACCACATAGTGCTTCAAACCTCTCCAACCCCGGTTCGGCGGTTTTCCAGCGTTTGGCAAGGAACTTGGTCTGCGCCGAGAGCGTGCGGAAAAAGGCCGTGCTGGCGGCGCGTTCCTGGCCGTTCAGCAACAAGATCGCGTGGTTTATCCAGCGCATCAGGCGGCGCCCAGTCAGATCTGGCGCCCAGCCCGCCCCTGCGCCACGGCCATAGCGTGCGACCCATTCATGGGTCCACGCCTGCGCCCGGGTGCGGGCCATACCATCGCCCACGGCCGCAAGGTCATCAAGCCATCCAAAGCCATGCACCTCGGTCTCGAACGCGGCATCGGGCATCGCCAGATCCCAGATCGAGCTTTCAGGCGCTTCGATCAGGAAACCCGCAAAGAGGAATTTGCCTTCGCATAACTGCCGCCCACGGCCGTAGCTGCCGATGGTGCGGGGCTCTGGCTGGCTGACGAACGCGTCTGACCTGCGGCCATACCGCGCCAGCCGTGCCTGGATACGGTTCATCAGGCGCGTCCTGCGCGCGGTCCATGGTTCGGGTGTGGACACCTGTTTCGTCCTGCCTGCTATCCGGTTTTTCCGGAAATTCGTTAACGAGCAGTGTAACCCGCCGATTCGCGTCTGTCATCGGCGAAGTCACGCCTCAGACTGGCTTTTTCAGGACCGCGATATAGAAACCATCCATTCCGCCGATCTCAGCCCAGTAATCGGGCCGCAGACGCAGGCCCCCATCGGCATCAACCCACGAAGGCTCAATGCCCGGCCGCACCGGCGCTGTGCGATCGACCTGCATCTCTGGATGGCGCGCCTGCGCATCGCGCAACTGTTCCTCACCTTCGTCGATCAAGAGCGAGCAGGTGCAATAGACCATGCGCCCCCCCGGCTTCAGCCAGCCCCAGGCGCGGTCGATCAACTGGCGCTGCAACTCGAACAAGGCCGGAAACTCTGACCCGTCCTTGGCGAATGGCAAATCAGGGTGGCGGCGCAGGGTACCGGTGGCTGAACAGGGTGCGTCCAACAGGATCGCATCAAACGGCGCGTCCGGCTGCCATTCAAGCGCATCGGCCACAATGATCTCGGCCGACAGGCCGGTGCGCGCCAGGTTTTCGCCCACCCGCTCCATCCGCCGCTCCGACACATCCAGCGCCGTCACCGCCGCACCCGCAGCGGCCAGTTGCAGCGTCTTGCCCCCCGGCGCGGCGCACAGGTCCAGCACCCGCTCGCCCGGCTGCGGGTCGAGGATACGCACCGGCATCGCTGCGGCGGCATCCTGTACCCACCACGCGCCATCGTCGTACCCCGGCAAAGCGGTGACCTGCCCGGCCCCGGCCAAACGCAGCGATCCAGTCGGCAACACCTGCGCCCCAAATCGCGCGGCCAGGTCGGTTCCATCGGTTTTGACGGTGATATCCAGCGGCGGCAGACCCGCCTGAACCGCCTCCATCTCGGCCACAACCGCCTTGCCGAAATCCGCGAGCAACGGTTTGCGCAGCCATTTGGGCAAAGTCGGCACCGGCAGCGCGGCCCAATCCACCCCGCTTGTCGCCACCTTGCGTAACACGGCATTCACCAGCCCCGCATGGCGTCGATACGCCTCTGTCGCCTTCATGATCTCAACGGCCGAGTTTACCACCCCATGCGCCGCCGCCCCTTCTGCACAGATCTCATAAACACCCATGCGCAGCAGGTTATGCACCCGCCCATAGGGCCGATTGCGCAGGTAGGGCCCCAGAACCCGGTCCGCGCGCGGGGCCCAGCGCAGTGTTTCTGTCGCCAACCGCTGCGCCCGCGCACGATCCGCCGGCGCCAGCTTGTCAAGCGCACGGGGCAATAGCTCGGACAACAGCCGCCCGTCCTCGGTCACCGCGCTGATCAGATCAAGCGCCGCCTTGCGCGGTGCGATGCCGGTCTCATCCATGTTTGCGATCAAGGCCTTCTTGTTCCGGGGTCGCCGCGGCGTATATCATTGATACCACCGCAACAAGGCGAGCCGCAGATGTCAGAGCCAAAAGACAACACCGATATTCCCCCTGCCGCGCAACGCGCGTTGGAAGAGGCCGCTGCCCGCCGGAAGAAGGCAAAAGATCTGGAGCTTCAGCCAGAGCTGGGCGGCCGTGATGGGCCAGAGCCCGTGCGCTATGGCGATTGGGAGCGTAAGGGGATCGCTGTCGACTTTTAGCGCAGGCGCAGGTCGGCGAAGCGCCCCTGACCCTGATCGGATGTGAAACGCAGCGTATCGCCACTGATCATCACTTCCTGGCAGTTCGCGCCAACTTCACGCGTGCCCCAGAACAGATCACGGCAGAAATACCCATCGCGCCAGTCCCACGCACCCGAAACGTCACGGCCGAACGCGCGGCCATCAATGGCGCCATCGGGTTTGACGTTCAGCTTGATGCCAAACCGGCTAAGCGTGCCTTGTGACACGATCTGCACGAACTGATCGCGGTCGGTGACCGGCTTGAAGGTGCTGGCGTCCGACACCATGGCCCAAGGCTCGGCCCCGGCGGTGGTGGCGATGGACACGGCGATAGCGGCAAGAGCGAGACGAGCCATGATGATTACCCTGATGCGCGAATACCTAACTTACGTTGCAAAACTAAGATCGGATCACTTCAAGCCAAGCACGTCGATCATATCGTACTGCCCAGGGGATTTATCCTGCCCCCAAAGCGCGGCTTTCAGCGCACCACGGGCGAAAATTGCGCGGTCTGTCGCCAAATGGCGCAGAACGATGCGTTCCCCGGCAGCGGCAAAGATCACGTCATGTTCGCCCACCACATCGCCGCCGCGAATGGACGCAAACCCGATATCGCCTGTTTTGCGCTTTCCCGTGAGCCCGTCACGCCCCCGATCAGCGACATCAGCGAGCGCCACACCGCGCCCCTTTGCCGCCGCCTCGCCCAGCATCAGCGCTGTGCCCGATGGCGCATCCACCTTATGGCGATGATGCGCTTCAACCACTTCGATGTCGAAATCTTCATCCAGCGCTGCCGCAACTTGCCGGGTCAGCTGGGTCAGCAAGTTCACCCCAAGGCTCATATTGCCCGCCCGCACGATAACCGCATGCCGCGCCGCCGGAACAAGTCGGGCCACCTGGTCGTCGGTGAACCCGGTGGTGCCGATCACGTGTACGGCACGGGTCTGCGCGGCGAGGTTGGCGTAGTTTATCGACGCCTCAGGCGAGGTGAAATCAAGCACGGCCTGCGCCTGGGCAAAGGGATCGAGCGGATCATCGGCCACGACCACGCCGCTCGGCGCCCCGCCCAGCACAACGCCGAGATCCTGACCGATCCAAGGATGCCCAGCGCGTTCCACCGCCCCCACCAGACGGGCCTTGTCACTGTCCAGCACCGTGCGGATCAGCATCTGCCCCATGCGCCCTGACGCACCGACAACAACCACACCTGGCAGTTCCGACATCCCCGCTCTCCCCGCTGCTCTGTCCCGGCGTTGTCTAGCCAAAGCACCGGGCATCCGAAAGCCCCGGCTTGCGATGGGATCGGCGCTGGCTTAGATGGGCGGCATGGCAAGATCACGATTTTCCGAAGGCTCCGGCCCATCGCAACGGCAATTGCGCGTGGGTGAGTTGCTGCGCCGCCGCCTGGCCGAGGTGCTGACGCGCGGCGATATCCATGATCCGGACCTGAATGCGATGTCGATCACTGTGGGTGAAGTGCGCGCCTCGCCCGACCTGAAGGTCGCTACGGCCTATGTGCTGCCCCTGGGTGGCAAGGGCCGGGATGAGGCGCTGGATGCCCTTCGCCGCAACCGGGCCGAGATCCGGCGGACCGTGGCCAAGGGGTTGGAGCTGAAGTTCGCGCCTGAATTGCGGTTCGCGCTGGACGAAACCTTTGACCGCATGGACGATACAAGGCGGCTTCTGGCCGAGGATACGGTCCGCCGTGATATCGACAGCGACTAGATCCGCGCTTGCCGCCTGCGCCTTTTGCGCGGGCCTATCGGCCGCCAATGCCTGCGAAACCATACGGTTTGAAGAGACCCCGTTCACTGTCTGCGCAGTAGACCCCGCCACCGAGGATTTGCGCCTCTGGCACAGCGCAGCGGACGGATCGGTTCTGGGCACGTTTGACCGAGTGAAAGACGTGTTGGCGGAAGAGGGCCTGACCCTTGGCCTCGCCATGAATGGGGGAATGTACCACGATGATCGCCGGCCCGTGGGCCATTATGTCGAGGCCGGCGTTGAGGCGATGCGCCTTGTCACCTCTGAAGGACCCGGCAACTTCGGACTTCTGCCCAATGGGGTGTTCTGCATCGCTGGCGACGCCGCGCAGGTGATTGAGACAACGGCCTTCGCCGCCGCCGCGCCAGCCTGTGACTTTGCCACCCAATCGGGGCCCATGCTGGTGATCGACGGCGCCTTGCACCCCCGGTTCCAACCAGACAGCACATCGCGCTTCATCCGCAACGGCGTGGGTGTGCAAGGCGACGGCACGGTCGTGATGGCGATTTCAGACAGTGTGGTGACCTTCCACCAGTTCGGGCGGCTCTTTCGCGATCACCTGCAAACACCGAACGCGCTTTATATCGACGGCAATGTCTCACGTCTCTACGCCCCGGCGCTCGGGCGTCACGATTTCGGCTTTCCCATGGGCCCGATCCTTGGCACCGCCGTCCCCGCCGATTGACCCCGCCCGCGCCGGGCGCTAGGACGCCCGACCGAAGCACGGGGAAGGATGCCACGCGATGGCACGCAAACGCAAAGGCCGCGACATCTCGGGCTGGCTGGTCGTGGACAAGCCCGCGGGAATCAGCTCAAACCACATGGTGGGCAAGGTGCGCTGGGCCTTTGACGCCAAAAAAGCGGGCCACGCCGGGACACTGGACCCCGAGGCAACCGGGCTTCTGGCGGTTGCGCTGGGCGAAGCGACGAAGACCGTGCCTTACGTCACCGATGCGCTGAAGGCCTACACCTTCACCGTGCGTCTGGGTCAGGCCACCAACACCGATGATGCCGAGGGCGAGGTGACGGCAACCTCTGACCAAAGGCCCGAAGACGCCGATATCATCGCGGCGCTCACCGCGTTCCAGGGCGATATCCAGCAGGTGCCCCCCGCCTTCTCAGCCGTGAAGGTCGATGGCGAACGCGCCTATGCCAGGGCCCGCGCGGGCGAGGATCTGACGCTTAGCGCCCGCCCGCTTCATGTGGACAAACTGGAACTCACCGGCCGCCCGGATGCCGATCACGCGACACTGATGATGGTGTGCGGCAAGGGCGGCTATGTCCGATCCATCGCGCGCGATCTGGGGGCAGCGCTGGGATGCCACGGCCATGTCACCACGCTGCGCCGCCTTTGGTCGGGGCCCTTCGATCTGTCCGCTGCCGTCACGCTGGAACAGATCAATGCGCAGGCCCGGACCGAAGCGATAGATGCAATGCTGTTGCCCCTAGAGATGGGCCTGGCCGACCTTGCCGAAGCGCGCTGCAACGCGCTGGCCGCCGCGCGCCTGCGCCACGGCAACCCTGCGCCGGTGATCGCGACCGACGCGGAGTATGGCGACGAAACCTGGGCTTCGCATGACGGGCGCGCCGTGGCTGTGGGCATCTACCGCGCTGGTGAACTGCACCCGAGCCGCGTGTTCAACGCATGATCGAGCGGAGCTTTCAAAAAGGCGATGCCGCCAGCGTCGCGGTCTATTCCGAATGTGAGCGCTACCGTTACAGCCTGACCCGCACCTGGGGCGGCGACGGGCATGCCTTGTTTGTGATGCTCAACCCCTCCACCGCGACAGAGCAACAAAACGACCCCACAGTCGAGCGCTGCGAACGCCGGGCGCGCGCGCTGGGCTTCGGGGCGTTCACCGTGTGCAACATCTTCGCCTGGCGTGAGACGGACCCCCACAAAATGCGCCGCGCGGCAGACCCCGTAGGCCCCGGAAACGACGCCGCGATAACCGCGGCCTGCGCGGCTGCCGATATGATCATTTGCGCCTGGGGCACCCATGGCGCGCATCTCAACCGCGGCGCCGCGGTTGAGGCATTGATGCGCGGCACGAAGCGCCCGCTGCATCACCTGGGGCGCACCAAAGACGGCCACCCCCGACACCCGCTTTACATCGCCTACAGCCAGCAACCTCAGCGGTGGACCTAAGCGGCGTCCGCCCGCACCACATTGATCAACATGTCATCGAGCCGCGCATCCGGCACGCCGGGCAACACCGCGATCAGTTTGCCATTGGCGATCAACAACCCATCCTCGCCGTCGAAGCTGGCCGAGATCGACAGATCGAGGTGGTCGTCAGGGATATCCGCCGTCAGCGTGACGTTCAGCACGTCCTGCCCCGGCCTGTAATCAGAAACCTCAATCACCCGGTTGGCCGCCTGCGTGATGTCAATGACAGCGCCTTTGACAGGACCGGGTGAGACGTCGCGCGCCGCGTCCAAAACCTCTGGCTCAGCGGGATCCGTGGCCACCAACGCCCCCGACGCCTCAGGAAACACGAGTCGTATGTCGTCATCGGGCAGCACATCCAGACCGGGGAACCGAACCTCTGCGGGATACCCTTCGATGTCATAGTGCAGGCTCACCCCGCCTGCGGGGTCTTCCAGCACCATGAACTCTGTCTCTTTGGACGCGACATGCAACGTCAGGGTGTCGATACCCGGAACAAACCCGTCCATCGCCACCACACCCGGCGCGGCAGGCACATCATACTGTGCCCCCAGCGGCGCCAGATCCAGCGCCGCGCCCAAAGCGTCGCCCGCGCGGGCGGGATCCCGTTCGGGCGTATCATCTTCACTTTCCGCGGTCGTCATCACATAGACCGGGATCGCAACGGCCGTTACAAGGCCTGCAATCAGCATCGCTGTCAGCATCGGAAACCACCAATAACACTCGTAAGACGTATAGCCTTACGGCAGGGCGCGAATGGAATAAAACATATTTAAAACATACGGTTAATTCCTTATTTCTGCCACAATACAACCACCTTTCAGGAGCGCGAGATGCCCCAAGACACCCAAGACGACGGGCTCACAACCCAGATCGCCGCGCTTCACCGGGAAGTCGCGCGGTTGAACGACCATCGGTTCATGCGACTGCATGAATCCCTGCCCCGCATGCTGGCGTTGCAATTCGCGCGCGGACTGGCGCTGGGGCTGGGCACGGTGGTGGGCGCGACGATCCTGGTGTCGATGCTGGCCTACATGCTCAGCCAGATCGATTTCCTGCCCGTGATCGGCACCTGGGCCACTGAAATCGCCCGCCAGATCCAGGAATCGCAGTGATCGCGGCTTTGCCCTTCCCATAGCCTTGGTTTTTGCCTATACGCCCGCATCCGCCATCTTGCGGACCTCCACGGGCCTGAGCTGGACGACATCCCGGCCTGCGCCATAACCTGAGTTTTCGAAAGGAGACCCCGATGTCGATTACCGCTGAAGACAAGCAGCGCGTCATGAAGGAATTCGCCACGAAAGACGGCGATACCGGATCGCCCGAAGTACAAGTGGCCATCCTGTCCAGCCGGATCGCGACGCTGACCGAGCACTTCAAGACCCACAAGAAAGACAACCACTCGCGCCGTGGTCTGCTGAAGCTGGTGGCCCAGCGCCGGAAGCTGTTGGATTACACCAAAGCCAAGGACGAAGCGCGCTATCAGGACCTGATCAAGCGTCTGGGCATCCGCCGCTAAACTGGCCCGCTGTTACGAACCTACGGAAAACCGCGCCCCGTCCGGCGCGGTTTTTTGCTATGTTACGCGCAGCACGATCTTCCCGATATGGCCCGAGCTTTCCATACGCCCGTGCGCCTCGGCCGCATCCTCCAGCGCAAATTCGTTGTCCATGACGGGGGCAACGCGCCCAGCCTCGATCAGCGGCCAGACCTTGGCCCGCAAATCCTCGGCAATCCGCGCCTTCGCCAAATCGGATTGTGGGCGCAGGGTAGAGCCCGTGATCGTCAGCCGCCGCACCATCACCTGGGCAAAGTTCAATTCGGCCTTGGGCCCGCCCAGAAACGCGATCTGAACCAGCCGCCCGTCATCTTTCAGCGCCTTGATGTTGCGCGGGATGTAATCGCCACCCACCATGTCAAGGATCAGGTCCGCCCCACCCGCATCGCGCATGACGTGGACAAAATCCTCCTCGCGATACTTGATCGCGCGTTCGGCTCCCAGTTTTTCGCACATCGCACATTTCTCAGCGCTGCCAGCGGTGGCAAACACCCGCGCGCCAAAGACCGAGGCGAGCTGTATCGCCGTCGTCCCGATCCCCGATGACCCGCCGTGGACCAGAAACGTCTCACCCGCCGCCAAACCGCCCCGCATGAACACGTTGGACCAGACGGTGAAGAACGTCTCTGGCAAGCAGGCCGCCTCTTTCAACCCAAGGCACCCCGGCACCGGCAGACAATGCGCCGCGGGCGTCACCGCGTATTCCGCGTACCCACCGCCGGGCAACAGCGCGCAAACCGCGTCTCCGACCACGGGTGCGGTTACCCCCGGCCCAACCGCGACCACTCTCCCAGCGGCCTCCAGCCCCGGCAGATCGCTTGCCGTCGGCGGTGGCGCATAGCTGCCTGCCCGTTGCAGGGCATCGGGGCGGTTCACGCCCGCCCACGCGATCTCGATCAACACCTCGCCCACATCGGGCACTGGCACCGGTCGCTCGCACGCGCGCAACACCTCTGCCCCACCGGGGGCAGAGATTTCGACGGCGCGCATCGTCGTTGGCACGTCGTCCATCAGGCCTCGGGCGCAGGCGTCACAACCCCAGGCACATCGGTCCGCTGGGTCCGCGACGGCGCCTTGATCCGTGAGGCCAGCCAGTTTGGCCCCGCAAACACCGTCTTCAAAACTGGATTGTCGCGAACCTGCGATTTCACCTTCTCGATCTGCATCACGTTGTCGATGCGTCGGTCTAGAAACGCCCATGTATCGCGGTGGTCCGGGCTCTCATCGCCCAGCCAGTACAACACGGTGGCCCCGTAAACGCCCGACAGGGTCGCGCGCTTGGTGTACCAGTTCACGTCGTCGGACGTGTCGCCCAGCGCGTTCCAGATCGCATCCACCGTGCCCCAGGTCGCCGATGCCCCAAGACCTGCGTATTGCGGCAGGGAAAACAGCGTCACGCCCCGGCGCACCGCTTCCTTGTCTTCAATCGCCTCCAACCGGAACCGCACCGCCGCAGCCACCTTGTCGCGGTAGCGCATGGCCGACATGTCCGTTTCGGCCACCTTGGCCGCCATCGCCGCATCGCCCGCGGCGTGAAACGCCAACGCCAGATCCACTGCCCCGCGCGGACACAACGTGCGCGCGGTTGCGGCATCGACCTCACTGTCGCGGATCGCGGCGCGAAACGTCGCCTCGGACCAGCCGTCAAAGGCGACATGGGGCAAAGCGGCGGCCACCAGACGGTGGATTTCGGGGGTAGCGGTGTCTGTCATCGGGGGCTCCTTCATGGCCTGAGCGGGCGGTAGACAAGCTAGAACGCCTTTGCTATACGGCCACTTCCTGCAATTTGCATAACTCTAACTTAGAAAGGTGGTGACAACCACATGCAGGTCAGTGTTCGCGACAACAATGTCGATCAGGCGCTTCGTGCCCTGAAAAAGAAGCTGCAGCGTGAGGGCGTTTTCCGTGAGATGAAGCTTCGGCAACATTTCGAGAAACCGTCCGAAAAACGCGCGCGCGAAAAGGCCGAGGCTATTCGCCGTGCCCGCAAGCTTGCGCGCAAGAAAGCGCAACGCGAAGGCATGATGTAAGCTTTTGACGCACTGGGCGGGGCAACCCGCCGATCAGACGACCCCCGGGCAGATTGGCCGGGGGTTTGTCGTTTCAGGGGGTCAGCGCCGCAACCGACCTATATGATGGGTCAGCTTTTCGCGCAGCGCGTCTTCGGACAGGCCATCGCCGCGGATGGTCACGTGATCTTCGATACCCATGCTGACCCCGAAGAAGGTGAAATTCGGGTCCCACCAATCATCGGACACAATCTCGATCACCGCCCGCGTCCGCCACTGCAGCATGTTGAACAGGGCCGATCCGTGGTCGGCAATGATGATGTCCGCCCCCGGTGCCAGCGCACCAAAATCGTCGAAATCGCATTTCGCCGTCTCAACGACGCGCCCGCCAAGGTCTTCGACAATCCGCCCGGTCGCTTCACTGCCATAGCTGCGATCGGTGTGCAGCTCGCTCTCAACCCCAAGACGCGACAGGTAGGTGATAGAATTCGGCTCGGGCTGCACTGGATCAATCCCATAGGCTGTGCGCCAGGCCTCGATACCCTCGGGCGTCCAGATCACCGAATAGGATTGCTTCAGGATCACCGTCGCCCGTTCGATCAGGATCGGCGTATCGGCGAAGATGTAGCGGATGCCCAACCGGTCGAGTTGGGGGCGCACGTAGCCCTTTTGCGCATAGCGGCCCGGCAAAACCACCGGCTCTGGGAACGGCACCCCGCGCTGGCGGCACAGGACCAGTCCTTTGACTTGCTCGCTTACAAAATCGCCCCAGGTGCGCCCATGCTGGCACTGGATGATCGTTCCTTCGGGAATGCGCTTGGCCTGCGCCTTTTTCGGGAAAGGCAACATATGCTCGGCGCGCACGATCACGCCGGTGCTGTATTCCTCGCACGCAGCCCCCTGATGCCACGCGATGCCGCCCGGGGCGTAAAGCAGGTTGTCCACCGTTTCGGTCATTGGCCGGTCCGCGACATAGTCAGGCATGGTGATGAAGTTATCGCGGTAGCGACCGGCGGGTGTGTCCCCCGGGTCGCGGCGCGACACCATCGGATAAGGGAATGGTGGCACCCGGCGGCGGGGCAGATCGCCATCGAACAGGGCCACATGCTTGTCCGCCAACTGCCGCCGCTCGGCGGACATCGGGCGGAAATAGGACAGGCGTTGCAAGACCTTCAAGGCACCGGGCCCGTGCAACCGCCGTTCAACAGCCTCCGATATCCTGCCCATGCCGCCGCCTTCTTGCCCGTGCGCGGCGCACCATTCCCGCAGCACCCCGATCCTGTCAACAGGGGCGCGCAGGGGCAACGACACCCGGCACCCATTGTTCACAGCGTCGGGCGGAACCGCCCACAATTGCGGGAATTGTGCCACGCCGCATCACTGTGCCATGCTCAGATCATGCACCGGTTGCGGGCGCGCCTGCATCTGTCGCATAGATCACGCGAACCCGTGCCGCAGTCCACCTGGCGCGGCACCACGCAAGGCATGAAGGGTTGGCCGTGGGCATCCTGAACAAGATCCGCAAACGCTATGACGACCGCGCACTGAAGCGTCAGGTTACGCATATCCACGGGCCACAGAAATTCACCCTACGCGATGATGAGGTGGCGCTGGTCATCCTTGGTCGCAATGTCAGTTATCACCTGAAAACCGTTGTCGAACATCACCGCGCACTTGGTGCGGATTACCTGATGTATATGGACAATGGATCGACCGACGACTCGATCGAGATCGCAAAATCGTTCCCAAACACCATCGTCGCCACCTGCCCGCTGCAGTTCCGCGAATACCAGATGAACATGCGCCACTACGCCTCGACCCTCTTCATCGACGGCGGTTGGCGGCTGGTGCTCGATTCCGACGAGCTGTTGCACTATCCCGGTTGCGATCATCTGGCCCTGCCCGATCTGACCCAACGGATAAGCGCCGAAGGCCACACGGCCATGGTCTGCCAGATGCTGGAAATGGTGCCACCTGGCCCCTTGTCGGCGCATCAGGGGCTCAGCTTTCCCGAGACGATCAGGCAGTTCAACAGCTACAGCCTCGCCGATATCGACGCGCGCGATTACTATTCTCAAGAGACGCGCTGGCGCTGGTTTCTTGAACAAAACAAAATCTCGAACCCTGATATCAAGGTCATGTTCGGCGGCATCCGTGCGACGCTTTTTGGCGAAGAGTGCTGCATGACCAAGCACCCGCTGTTCAAGATGGGGCCTGAGATTGATCCAGGCGCCCACCCCCATGTCAGCACCGGCCTGTCCTGTACCGATTTCTCGGGCGTGCTGAAGCACTACAAGTTCTCGGGCGATTTCCTGGATCGCGAGAAAGAGCGCATTGCCGCCCAGCGCCTGAAGCATAACGAAGCGGTCCTGCGCCTCAGCCGGTTCGCCGATGAACCCGACCTGTCCTTCAAACTGCCCACGTCGCAATTCGATCCGACGGTTGAGGGGTTGCTTGAGGATGGGTTTCTGGTCGCATCTGACGCCGCAAAGATCCGGCTGGGTCTGTAAGCGCGCTCAGGCGGCGGCCTGCATCCGGTGGGTGATCTGCGGATGCAAGGCCGGTGCGCAGGCAAGGATACCTGCGGTCACTCTGCCAGGGGTGTTAAACCGCAACGCCCCCCCATTTTTGTCGGTCACCGTTGCACCCGCCTCAGCCGCGATCAGGGCACCGGCCGCGATGTCCCATTCCCAACTATCGCGCAAGGTCAGCATCGCATCGAACCGCCCCTCGCCCACCAGGCTTAGCCGATAGGCAAGTGACGGGCGAAAATGGCGCGTCATCGCTGGCACCCCGCCCGGCCAATGATGCGCGTCAAGCGCAGGGCGCGAGGCCAGCAAGTCGGCGCCAACCAGGTCGTCTTGCTGTGACGCATGCATCGGCGCACCGTTGAGAAAGGCACCACCACCCGCACCCGCAACATAAAGCTTCTGCCGTGCAGGCAGGAAGACGACGGCTGCCACCGCCTGCCCCTTGTGCGCGATGCCGAGCGAATGCGCCCAGGTGCTTTCGCCAGCCACAAAGGCCCGCGTGCCATCGATGGGATCGACGATAAACACGGTGTCCCGGCTCAGCCGCTCTTCGGTATCCTCGGTCTCTTCCGACAACCAACCATAGTCCGGACGCGCGGCCATCAACGTCTCGCGAAGATACCTGTCCACGGCAAAATCCGCCTCAGACACCGGGTCATCGTGTCCCTTGTCCCAAACCTTGTTGTCACACTGGAAGTAGCGCAGCGCGATCTCACCCGCGGCCTCGGCCGCATCGGTCAGAAGTTGAAGATCACTCTCCTGCAATCGTCAGCCCCTCGACCAGAAGCGATGGCACCGACCGCGACAGGTGCGGGCGCGCGTCATTGGCAGGTACGATTGACGCCAGCATCTCGCGCAGATGCCCCGCAACGGTGCATTCGTTCACCGGAAAGGTGATCTCCCCGTTCTCCACCCAAAAGCCCGAGGCCCCGCGCGAATAGTCGCCTGTGTTGGGGTTGATCGACGAGCCGATCATCGACGTCACCAGCAAACCCGTCCCCATCTCACGGATCAGGGCGGCACGATCCTGGTCGCCTTGGGTCAACTGGATGTTGTGATTGGATGGTGACGGTGTCGACGACGCCCCGCGCGCCGCGTTGGCCGTGCTGGGCAGGCCCAGCTTTCGACCCGTCGCCAGATCCAGTGTCCACCCGGTCAGCACACCGTCTTCCACGATCTTGCGCGACCGGGTGGCAAGACCCTCGGCGTCGAAGGGTTTTGAACCTGTGGTGCGCGGGCGATGGGGATCCTCGATCACCGAAAGCGCCGCGGGCAAGACCGCGTCCCCCATCGCATCGCGTAACCACGACGCACCGCGCACGATGGCCGCGCCATTCGCCGCCTGCAACAGGTGTCCGATCAGGGATGCCGCCACCCGTTCGTCATACAAAACCGGATAGGCCCCGGTCGGCGGTTTGCGCGCGCCCGCACGCTCCGCCGTGCGTTCGCCGGCCAAAAGGCCCACCTCTTCCGGCGTGGGCAGATCCGCCGCAAAGATGCGCTGCTCCCCGGCATAATCACGCTCCATCGACGTGCCCGATCCAGTAATCGCCACACAACTCAGCGCGGAATCCGTGCGGCCATACCCGTTGGCCAGCCCGTTCGTCGCAGCGAGATAGATCCGGCGGCGTCCATAGGCGGCGGTGGCCGATTGCACTTGCGACACCCCGTCAACGCCCAGCGCCGCGGCTTCGGCCCGCACGGCAAGGTCCTGCAACCGGTCAGGCGCAGGCTCCTTAGCGGGGTCCGCAAGCTCAAGCCCGTCGATATCTGCGGCGGCGACCAGATCGCCGGGGTCGGCCAGACCAATCGTGGGATCCTCGGGCGCCTCGCGCGCCATCGCCACCGAACGCTCGGCCATCGTCTCAATCGCGTCGGGCGCGGTGTCTGACACCGACACGAGCGCCTGTCGTTGCCCGATCAGAACCCGCAGGCCCAGCTCAATCCCTTCAGACCGCTCGGCGCTTTCCAACGCACCACCAAGGACAGATATTGAAACCGATGTGCCATCCACGACAATCGCATCTGCCGCATCGGCACCCGCCGACCTCGCAGCCGCCAGCATTGCCCCGGCGAGGCTTTCAAGATCAGCTGCCATGGAAAGATCCTTTCATTCCCATGGCACCTAGTCCGCCACCCGCCCCGCCGCAAGGCCAAGGCGCATGTTCGCGCGGTCCTAGCGGATGCGTTGGCCGTTGGCCGTCACCGATCCGTCCGGCGTCACCTCGATTTTCGACACCAGCGCATCTGTCCCCGGCCCGGGCCGCGCAAAAAGGCCCAGCATCATACGCGCGCCCATCGCCTGCTCTTCCGGAACCAGGCCCATGGACACCAGGCGATCCAACAAGGTGTTGGCCCCGGTCAGGTTCAGATCAATTGCACCGGCAGGCTGTGGAATGCCGTCATCGGTGCTTTCAAACGTGAAATCACCACTGCCAGTCAGCTCGGCCCCAACCGCGGACAAGCGCAATTCGCGCAAGGTCAGCGCGTCAATCTCACCAGGCATGCCGCCCATGCCGTCCAGGCCCGCGGCCTGTTCGGGATCGGTGATATCAACCAGCCATCTGCCGCTTCCAAGCAGGTCAATCACCAGATCGGCCCCGTTGCGCGGCAACAGGCGCCCAGGATCAATCATCGACCAGAGCCGGTCATCCACCGTCAGACCGGTCATCCGGGTCAAAAGCGCGAATTCATTCGCATCGTCCGATGGCGCCAGGGGCAAGGTGACTGAACCCGACGACTGTTCCATCGCAAACTCAAGCGACGGGAACGGTATCTGCGTCCCCGACACCGTCATCGCGATCCCATTGTTCTCGCCGCCATAGAGGATCCCGCCGTCGCCCATCTGCGCGCTGAAGATCCCGTTCTCGATGCTGCCCTCAACCGCCACGCGGTCGCTGCGATCACCGCCTTCGATGCCATAGGTCACCGCCCCATAGGCCAACTCACCGGTTGAGGCGAACCCTTCGCCCAGCATCGCACCAAGCGATTGCGTCGCATTCAACGGCGTGATCGAGCCCGAATTCTCAGACGAGATATCCTGCATCGTCAGGTTCATTGAGAAATCCGTTCCCGGCGTCTCGATATCGGCCAGCATCAGCCGCATCGCCAGCGCGCCAATCGACAGCGCACTGTCGGCATTGGAGTTACCAAGGAAGTCATAGCCACCGGTCAGCGCGCGCAGGGACAGATCAAAGTCGATCTCCACCGGCTCACCATCAATCATCAGCTCCGTCACGCCCATCCCCACCTCTGGCGCGGAATAGGTATAGCTGGGGTTCGCCGCATCGCCCAAAGCGGTCAGGGCCAGGCCTGGCTGCCGCACCACCATCGAGACATCGAAGCTTTCGCCATCCGACCCGATTCCGGTGATCCGCAGAGGATACTGATCGGCGACTTCGATGGACACGGTACCATCGCCGTTTTCCACGAAAGTCACATCCCCAATCGGTGCAGCAACAGCGCCTTCAGGCATGTCCATCGTGACAGTGACGTTCGAGACAACCAAACCCTGCGATGTCCGCGCCTCGCCATCGGCCGTGATCGACTGACCCATCTCCTGGGCCATGGTCTGCCAGCTGTTCCAGATGTCGGTTGCAGTGACATCCGCCATGGCAGAGCTTGCCGTCGCCACAAACGCCAGCGTGACGGCACCGGTCTTGGGGGAATTCAACATGTTGGGCCTTTCGCAGGGGGGAATACCCGAATAACCTTGGGTGTAGTGCGGCAGTGGTCAAGCGCAACGACGGCTTTCTTGCGGCGCAATCTGGTTTTTTCTTGGGAGCAGACAGATGCACGACATGACCGGTCAGGGCGTTCTGATCACCGGTGCCAGCCGCGGTATCGGTGCCGCCGCCGCCCGCGCCTTTGCAGCCGCTGGCGCGCAAGTGGCGCTGTGCGCGCGCAGCGAAGACAGTATTGTCGAGCTTGCGGGTGAGATCGGGCCGCAGGCCCTGGCCATCCCCTGCGATGTCAGCCGCTTCTGGGAGGTGCAATCGGCCATCGACGCCGCGGTGCAGACCTTCGGACGCCTTGATGTGCTGATCAACAACGCCAGCGTCATTGAGCCCATTGCACACCTCGCAACTTCGGACCCAGAGGGATGGGGCCTGGCCCTCGATATCAACCTCAAAGGCGTCTATCACGGCATGCGCGCTGCGGCCCCCGTGATGGCCGAGGCGGGCGGGGGAAGCATCCTCACCGTCTCTTCCGGCGCGGCCCACGGCCCGGTTGAGGCATGGAGCCATTATTGCGCCTCCAAGGCCGGGGCCGCTATGCTGACCCGGTGCCTCGACAAGGAACAACGCGATCAGGGCATCCGCGCGATGGGCCTGTCACCCGGAACGGTCGCAACGCAGATGCAACGCGAGATCAAGGCATCCGGCATCAATCCGGTCAGTCAGTTGGATTGGTCCGATCACATCCCCCCGGAATGGCCCGGTCAGGCGCTGGTGTGGATGTGCTCGCCTGACGCCGACGCGTTTGTGGGTGAAGAAATCTCGCTTCGCGACGAAGGCATCCGCCGCCGTGTGGGACTGATCGCGTGATCCACCTCGACAGGGAAGACGGATGCTGGACGGCCACGATTGACCGTCCCGATAAGGCAAACTCTCTGACGGCAGAGATGCTCAGCGCACTGGCAGACGCCGCCGATGCCGCAGCAAACGAGGCCCGCGTCTTTGTGATCACAGGCAAAGGCCGCGTCTTCAGCGCGGGCGCCGATCTGGACGAAGCGCGCGCCGGCCTTGCCACCGACCCGGTGTGGGAGCGTTTGTCAGGCACCATCGCCACCCTCCCCTGCCTCACGATCTGCGCCCTCAACGGCACGCTGGCGGGGGGCGCCTTTGGCATGGCGCTGGCCTGCGATCTGCGGCTGGCGGTACCAGGGGCCAAGTTCTTCTATCCGGTCATGAAACTGGGCTTTTTGCCCCAACCCAGCGACCCGCCACGCCTTGCCAACCTCGTCGGCCCGGCACGCGCCAAGATGATCCTGATGGCCGGTCAAAAGATCGAGGCGGAAGAAGCGCTCTCCTGGGGCCTGATCGACCGGATCGTCGCGCCCGAGGCGTTGATGGACGCGGTCGCAGACCTGTCCCAAGACGCTGCTGGCGCCGACACGGCCCATGTCGCCGCCATCAAGGGCCTCGTCCCAACAGTTTAACGCCGCCCGCGCTTGCCCGGCACGCGCGACAGGAACTCTGGCGGGCGTTTGGCCACCCAGCGCACGAACGTCTCGATCCGTGGGTGCGCACGCAGCGCCTCGATGGTGGCATAGCTGCGCGCCAGTTCCGCCTCGGTCAGGGTGGCATGGATTTCCTTGTGGCAGATGTGATGCAAAAGCACGGTCTCGCCCCCCTTCCCGCCTTTCAGCTTGGGCACCAGATGATGGCGGCTTTGCGCCACATCGGGCGGGATGGGGCGGCCACACAAGGGGCAGATCGGATCGGGGGCCTCGGCGCTCACTTGTGTCATCCCTCAGAACAGGTCAGAAAATGGCGCAACGGGCAGAGGTGGCAAGACCATGGACGAGCAGCCGGAAATCGTGGGCATTGCCCTGGGCTACCTTGAACAAGGGTTGGCGCTGGCCCAAAGCTGGCTCATCTCCCCCGCGGCCTGGTCGCAATTTGCACTACTGATCGCCGCCTTCGTGCTGGCCTGGCTTGTCACGCGTCGTGTGCGGCCTGCGCTGGGGCGGCTCATCACACCTGGCATTGACCAGCAAGGCACCATCGCGCAGGCCCGCCGCTTTGTGCTGCAATTCCTGCCGCTGATCCTGCCGCTTCTGGCCTATGCGTTTACTGCGCTCGGCGAAGAGATCGTGCGCTCGCTCTTCGGCTCGGGCGCGGTCATTGCCTTTGGCAAACGGGTGTTCCTGTTTCTCGCTGCTCTCGCTCTGGTGCGCGATATCGTCAAGGACCCGTTCCTGAAACTCGTCGGTCGCTATGCCCTGCTGCCCGCCATGGCGCTGTACACCGTGGGGTTGCTGGAACCGTTCACCGCCTGGCTCGCCGGAACCGTCATCGCACTGGGCAACATCCAGTTCTCGCTTTTGGCCGTGGTGCGCGGGCTGATCGCAGGCAGCCTTTTGTTCTGGCTCGGCCGTTGGTCGAACACGCAATCGGCCAGCTACATCGCCAAACAGAAAGAACTCCGCCCGGCCACCCGGGAACTGGCGACGAAAGCGGTCGAGCTTTTGATCTTCGGCGCGGCCTTCCTGGTCCTGATGAACATCATGGGCATCAACCTCACCTCGCTCGCCGTTCTGGGTGGTGCGATTGGTGTGGGGCTTGGTCTCGGCCTGCAGAAGATCGCTTCGAACTTTATCTCAGGTGTGATCTTGCTCGTAGAAGGCCAGGCCACCGTCGGCGACTATGTCGAGCTTGATGGCGGCGAAGCCGGAACCATCGTCAGAATGACTGCCCGCGCCACGATCCTTGAGACGTTCGATGGCCGCTGGATCGTGGTCCCGAACGAGGATTTCATCACCACGCGGGTCGTGAACTATTCCGACCAGGGCTCGGCCAACCGCTATGAGGCCGCGTTCTCGGTCAGCTATGACACCGATATCAACAAGATCCCCGCTCTGATCGAGGAAGCGGTGGCGCAACACCCCGAGGTCCTGAATGACCCCGAAGCCCCCGATTGTGAGCTGCGCGGGTTCGGTGACAGCGGGATAGACTTCGCGGTGGAGTTCTGGGTCAACGGGATCGACGATGGATCGAAGAAATACACCTCTGAGGTGCTGTTCATAATTTGGAACACGCTAAGGGATGCCGAGATTGAGATCCCCTATCCGCAACGGGTTCTGCACCACAAAGGGTTGGCTGGGCAGCCCGAGCTAGCGGGCTGACGCACGCTGGTAGGCGGGCCTGTCGCGCATGCGCCGCAGGTAGTCTTTCAGCACCGGATCGGTCAGCGGAAACTTCGCGCCAACAGCCCAGTTCCCGCAATGCGTCGCGATGATATCAGCGATCGTCATCTGGTCGCCCGTCAGAAACGGCCCCGCGCCCAGTATCGCCACCAGCCGCGCCTCGGACTGGGCAAACTCCCACCGCAGACTGTCCTTGACCGCCGGCACACGCCGATCCTCGGGCAGGATAAAGCTGTGACGCGCGGCGGTCCAAAGTAGCGCGTCCATCTCATCCAGCAGGAACTGGGCTACACCATCTTGCCCCGCACGCTCAATCGTCCCTGCGGGATGGGTCAGCGCGCCGTGCTTGTCAGCCAGGTAGGTCAGGATCGCGGTGGAATCCGTCAGCTTTGCATCCCCATCCACCAGAACCGGCACCTTGCCCAACGGACTAAGCGCCCGAACCGTGTCCGAGCGTGGCGGCGATGGGTCGTGGGCATAATCCACCCCCAGCTCATCCAACATCCAAAGCAACCGCATCGTACGCGTCTTCGCTGGACCCACCACCCGGTACATCAGCGCGCGCCCAGCATGGCGAGCCGGATCAACGCCCGCTCCATCTGCGCCATCTGCGGCGCGCGCTGGGCCGAGCGCAGGCCGAGGTCGGTGTCAAACAGAATACCCAGCGCCTGTTCCAGCCGTGCGGTGCCCCACTTCGCCGCCTGCCGCTGCATCCGGTCGCGGCGGGGGCCAAACACCGGCGGGCGCACACGGGCAATCCCCGCAGAAGGGCCACCGGGATCGCTCGCCGCCGCATGCAGCGTACGGAAATGGCGCGTGGCCCCGATGCACAGCGTCACGGGCTGCACCCCTTGCGCCTTAAGCCGCTGCATCACCGGCCCGATCTCGGGCGCCCGGGCTTCTGCCACGATGTTGAGCACATCGTCGATATCCGCCTCGCCAGAATTGGGCGCAAGCAGCGCTACTTCTTCAGGTGTCAGCGGATCGCTATCGCCCAGCTTATACAGCGCAATCCGCTCAATCGTCTGCCGAAAGTCGCCCGGATCCAGCGTGCGCGACAGCGCCTCAAGATCGCCCATGGCATCACGCCCAATCCCCGACAGACCAGCCTCTGACAGCGTCTTCTCAATCTCGTCCCGGCTGGGCGGATCGTCGTAGATCCCCGCCGCATAGGCATTGGAATGTCCCTCAAATAGCTTCCGCAGCGCCGACCGCGCCGCCAGCGTGCCCGCCGTCACGATCACCTGCGCGTCGCCCTCACGCCAATCCGCCAGCGCCGCCGCGATCATCGGCGCCAGCCCGTCGCCCGCCTCTTCCACCAGCGCCACGCGCGGCCCGGGAAAGAACCCCTGCGCCTTGATCGCATCGCCGAGCAATGCCGGGTCCTTCCGCAAATCCGCCGCCGGAATCCGCGTCAAACGCATCTCATCATCGCCAGTGGGCCCGATCAGCGCCTTGACCACCTGTTGCCGCTTTAACGCCACGCGCATCGCATCTGCGCCATACAGCAACAGGCCCGTGCGCGCAGGATCAGGTTTGTCGAAATAGCGGGCAGCCTCGCGTCCGCTCAGCTTCATCCCCGCCAGTCCTCTGCTGTCACCAACAGGCGAGCGACGACCTGATCCGCCAGCACCCCCATCAGCCGGTCCCGCGCGTCCTGCCGCGCGGTCTGGGTGGCAAAGGGCGTGCCGGTGGCCGAGTAACTGGTGAAGTTCGACACCTCGCCATCCGTCACCAGGTCGCCAGAGGTGAGATCAAACAGGGCGAAACGAACACGGCCCAGCACATTGAACCGCGTGATCTCCTGGTCCGGGGTAATCCCAAGCTCTTCTTCAGACACGAACACGTCCGCCGTCAGCCGGTAGTCTACCTGGTCCGGCAGCCCGAACCGATCCTCCAACTGGCGGACCAGCTCGAACCCCACGGTATCGCGCGGCGGATCAACATCCACGCGCCCACGCAATCCTTCCGCCGCCCCACCCGGCCCGTAGACCGGCGTAAAGCCACAGCCCGCAACGACAACGGGAAGGGCGAGAACGAACCTGCGGCTATACAACGACATTCACGATACGGCCCGGAACCACGATCAGCTTCTTGGGCGCGCCACCGGCCAGCGCCTTTTGTACAGCCTGATCGTCCAGCACCAGCTTTTCAATCGCATCCTTGTCCAGATCCTTGGCCACGGTCAGTTCCGACCGCCGCTTGCCGTTGACCTGGATCGGCAACGTCACCGTGTCCTCAACGAGGTAGCTTTCATCCGCCACCGGCCAGGGCGCGTTCGCAATCAACCCCTCACCGCCCAGCATTGACCAGATTTCCTCTGACAAATGCGGCGTCACAGGCGCCATCAACTGCGCCATCACCCGCATCGCCTGCGCACGGGTGTCGCGTCCGGCCTTGGTCTTCGCCATCGTATTGGTGAACCCGTAAAGCTTGGCGATGGCCGCGTTGAAGCCAAAGCTCTCAACGCCCATCGTCACATCATGGATCGCCTTGTGCATCGCGCGCAGCAGATCGTCGTCGCCCGCACCCGCTTGCGGTGCCTCAGCGATATCCGACGCGATCCGGTACACCCGCGACAGGTGCTTGTACGCCGCCTCGGCCCCCGAGGCCGTCCATTCCACATCGCGTTCCGGTGGGCTGTCGGACAGCACGAACCAGCGGGCCGTATCCGCGCCATAGGCCTCAATGATATTCACGGGATCGACGACGTTCTTTTTTGACTTCGACATCTTGGCCGAGGGGATCACCTCAACCGGCGCACCGCTCTCACCAAGCCGCGCACCGCTCTCATGCCATTCGATATGTTCAGGCAGATGATAGACGGGCCGATCCCGCTCATCCCGCGTGACATAGATCTCATGCGTCACCATCCCTTGCGTGAACAGCGCATCGAACGGCTCAATCGCGCTGGCCGGCAGGTGGCCACAGATATGCATCGCCCGGGCAAAGAACCGGGAATAGAGCAGGTGCAAAATCGCATGCTCGATCCCGCCGATATACTGGTCCACGTTCATCCAATAGGCCGCATCCTCGGCATTGGTCGGCGTCGGCGCATCGGGGGCCGTGAACCGCGCGAAGTACCACGACGAATCCACGAAGGTGTCCATCGTATCGGTCTCACGCTTGGCCGGCTTCCCGCAGGACGGGCACGGCACGTCGCGCCATGTCGGGTGGCGATCCAGCGGATTGCCCGGCTGATCGAAACTGACATCATCGGGCAAACGGACCGGCAGGTTCTCTTTCTTCTCCGGCACCACGCCGCAGGTATCGCAATGCACCACCGGGATCGGACAGCCCCAATAGCGCTGGCGGCTCAGCCCCCAGTCGCGCAGGCGGTATTGCGTGACGCCTTTCCCCCAGCCAGCGGCTTCTGCAAAGGCGATCGTCGCATCAATCGCCTCTTCCCCGGTCGCCACATCCAGCCCGGCAAAGTGATCCACCCACCGCACCTTCTCAGATTTCGGCGGCGCAAACGCTTCAGCCCCCACAGGCGCTGGATCGTCCAAAGCCAGAAACGTATCAATCACCGGCAGATCGTATTTTCGGCAGAAATCCAAGTCGCGCTGATCGTGCGCCGGGCAAGCAAAGATCGCGCCGGTCCCGTAATCCATTAGGATAAAATTCGCGATCCAGACCGGCAGCTCCCAGTCCGGGTTCAGCGGATGCTTCACCGTCAGCCCGGTGTCAAAGCCCAGCTTCTCCGCCTTCTCCAACGCCTCTTCCGTGGTGCCACCCTTGGCCACCTCAGCCCGAAACGCCGCCACATCCGCGTTCGTCTCTGCCAACTCCTTCGCCAACGGATGATCCGGCGAGATGCCAACAAAGCTCGCGCCCATCAGCGTGTCGGGGCGCGTGGTATACACCTCAATCGGATCACCCCCGCCCACGCGCTCAAACGCAAACTGAAGCCCCCGCGACTTGCCGATCCAGTTGCTCTGCATCAGCTTGACCTTCGCGGGCCAGCCATCAAGGCCGTCAATCGCCTCCAGCAACTCTTCCGAGAAATCCGAGATCTTGAAGAACCACTGCGTCAGCTCGCGCCGCTCCACCGGCGCGTCCGACCGCCAGCCTTTGCCATCGATAACTTGCTCATTGGCCAGAACGGTCATATCGACCGGATCCCAGTTCACCGTCGCGTTCTTGCGGTAAACGAGCCCTTTTTCCATGAAGTCGATGAACATCGATTGCTGCTGGCCGTAATACTCCGGATCACAGGTCGCGAACTCACGGCCCCAGTCGATCGACAGACCCAAGGGCTTCATCTGGTCGCGCATGTCCGCGATGTTGCCGTAGGTCCAGTCCTTGGGGTGCCCGCCCCGCTCAATCGCGGCATTCTCGGCCGGCATGCCGAACGCGTCCCACCCCATCGGATGCAGCACGCTGTGCCCGGTCGAGATCTTATATCGCGCGATCACGTCGCCCATGGTGTAGTTGCGCACATGCCCCATGTGGATCCGCCCCGAGGGGTAGGGAAACATCTCAAGCACGTAGTACTTGGGCCGGCTTTCATCGCGCGTGGCGGTGAAGGTGCCGGCGTCGGCCCAGGCGGCTTGCCATTTGGGTTCCACGTCTGCGGGGGAATAGCGCGACATGTGCGGGTGTCCTTGAAGATGAAAACGCCGGGCAACAGGGTCCGGCGTGGTGATACGTGTCAACGGGGCGGGAATCTAGAGTTCGCTGTCGGCGATCCGTAGCTGACGCGCACGGGTCAGGATCGCGTCCTCAATCGCGCGCGTTGTCTCAAGCGACGCCGGGCCGCTGCGCGACACCAGCGCCACGCGCAAAGACCGCGCATCCAAGGCAGGGTCCTGCACATAGACGGTCGCGCGATACGCCCGGTTCGACCCCGGCGGTGTGCCAAAGCCATAGACCAGAACGCCAGAGAACGGGTCCGCCGCCTGGATCGGCATGAAATCCAGCACGTCGAGCGCGGCATTCCAGATGTACTTGTTCACCTCGATGGTGACATTGGGATCGTCACGATCCAGGAACAGATCAAAGATCGACTCGCGGCCCTCGATCTCGGCGGCGGGGGTATTCTGGCGCTGTTCCAAAACACTCTCGGGCACACCCACTTCGCTTCGGGGTTCGAAAACGCTGCCCAACTCGCTGTCGCACGCGGCCAGAGTCAACAGAATCACCCCGAAACATGCGTATTTTGTGATGTACTGCGCTTGCATATCTCCCCCGCGCCCGGCCTTTAAAACGCTAGGTATCCGGTCCCGGAAAGCGCCACAAGACGATTCCCCGGCGCCCAGGTTCTGGCCCGCTTGCATCACTGTGGCATCGGTGCACCAATGATAGCGCATTTGAACGCGGTCGGGCGGGTATTCTTGCATTCAAACGCGCTTGGAGCGAGAGAAACGCATACTCAATTTGGTGTACCCGAATTGAGGTACACCTTTGAACACGAGGGAAAACGAAATGAAAAAGGTTCTTCTTGCTAGCACGGCGCTCGTCGTCTCGGCTGGTATTGCCGCTGCTGACGTCTCGCTCAGCGGTTCGGCTGAACTGGGTATCTTCGACGACGATACAGAAACCCAGCTCCATACAGACATTGACGTCACGTTCACTATGTCGGGTGAAACCGACACGGGGCTGACGTTTGGTGCATCGATCGACCTCGACGAGTCGGATGGCGATCCTTCGGGCGCGTTCGCTGACTCCACGCAAGGCGGTGAAACGCTGTTCATCTCCGGTTCGTTCGGCACCCTGACGATGGGTGACACCGACGGTGCCCTGGACCGTGCAATGTCCGAAGCCATCTTCGGTGGGTCGATCAAGGACGAGAACGAGCATGCCGGTTACAACGGCAACAACGGTCTGGACGGTGAGTTTTACGACGGCCAGATCGCTCGTTACGACTATTCGTTCGGTGATGTCGCTCTGGCGATCTCGGCAGAGCTGGACGACACGGGCACTGGCGATCCGGTCATTGGTCTTGGTATTTCTTACGACGTTGACTTGGGCGGCGTAGACCTGGGCCTCGGCCTCGGTTACCAAACCGTATCAGGCGCAACGCTGAACCCTGACGACCCTGCTCCGACGCCAGATGTTGATGCTGACCTGATTGGTTTGAGCATTGACGCGGGCTTTGCGGGCGGCTTCTCGGCTGCTGCAAGCTTCATCGTCGGTGATGTGTCTGCCGGTGGTGCAGCTCTCCCCGACCCAGAACACATCGGTCTTGCAGTTGGCTACAGCATGGACGCGCTGACAATCGGCCTGAACTG
Organism: Pseudomonadota bacterium; assembly: GCA_039820585.1. Lineage (GTDB taxonomy): Bacteria > Pseudomonadota > Alphaproteobacteria > Rhodobacterales > Rhodobacteraceae > JBCBGF01. Next base: position 48,169 of record JBCBPV010000005.1, on the reverse strand, counting down.
GGGCGAATACAGCGACTGGGTCCTCGGTGAGGGCGACAGCTCCGGTGTTGGCCTCGTGGTTGGCTATGACCTCGGCGGCGGCGCAGAAGCACAGTTCGGTATTGCTAACTCCGACCCCAACGATGGCACAGCAGACTCGACCGTCTGGTCGCTCGGCCTGGCCATGAGCTTCTAAATCCTCCGGGATGACCTGAATTCGGAAAGAGCGGGCCTTGGCCCGCTCTTTTCTTTTTGGCAGATAGGCCCCGCAACGGTTGCGGAGGATCCATGTCGCTTTCTGAAATCACCACCCGCATCGCCGCCGCTGAGGCCAAGGCAGGCCGCGCACCGGGATCCACCACCCTAATCGCAATCTCCAAGGTCCAACCGCTCGACCGCGTTGACGCCGTGCTGTCCCAAGGCCACCGCATCTTCGGCGAAAACCGCGTGCAAGAAGCCGCAGGCAAATGGCCCGGTTTCCGACAGCGCTACGAGGGGATCAACCTCCACCTCGTCGGCCCCCTTCAATCCAACAAAACCCGCCAGGCGATGGAGCTGTTTGACGCCATCCACACCGTGGACCGCCCCAAGCTGGCCAAATCCATCGCCCGGATCGCGCAAGAGATCGGCACCTGCCCCGACGTCTTCCTGCAAATCAACACCGGGGAAGAGCCGCAGAAGGCAGGCGCCCTGCCCGCCGATGCGGATGCGCTGGTGGCCGAGGCACGGGCGCTCGATCTGCCGGTCAAAGGCCTGATGTGCATCCCGCCGATCGACGAAGAGCCCAGCCTGCACTTTGCGCTGCTGGCCAAGATCGCGGAACGCAACGGCCTGACCGGCTTGTCCATGGGCATGAGCGGCGATTTTGAAAGCGCCATCGCGCTGGGGGCCACCCATGTGCGCGTGGGATCGGCAATCTTCGGCGCGCGGGTCGCCGTCTAAGATACAATCAGCCGCGTCTCATACCGGATCCGCCGCGCGATCCACAAAAGATCATCCGGCCGGAACGCCACGCACCCCTCGGTCGGATAACCCGGCCTGCGCCAGCGATGCAGAAAAATCGCCGACCCCCGGCCTTTGACCGCATAGGGCCAGTTCCAATCCGTCAGGATCACAAGATCATACAGCGGGTCGGCCCGCCGCAACGCCTCATGCCCAAACCCATGGGGCGCCCGCACCATCATGTTGTAATCCGGGTCACCGGGATCGTCTGACCACAGATCACCGGGCCGGATCGGCACCGCCCAATCGGTGGGCCGGGCCATCCGGTCAGGCCGATACAGCATGCCGACAATCCGGTGCGTGCCCCGCGGCGTCGCCCCGTCACCCTCGCGCTTACGATCCGTGAGGCCCCCGCGCCCAACCGTGCAAGGGAACCGACGACCGCAAAACCGCGCCATCCCCCCCGCGATCACCAGATCAACCGGTGTCACAGGATATGCCCCGATTTCTTGGCCTTCACATCGAGATACTTCTCATTCAGCGGGTTCAGCCCCACCTTCAGCGGCACCCGCTCCGCCACATCGATCTCGGCGCTTTGCAGCATCGCCACCTTTGCGGGGTTGTTCGTCATCAACCGAACGGTGCCAATCCCCATCTCACGCAGAATCGCGGCGCCGATGCGGAAATCCCGTTCATCGTCTTCAAAGCCCAGGCGATGATTGGCCTCAACCGTATCAAACCCCTGATCCTGTAACGCATAGGCCCGCATCTTGTTGGCGAGCCCGATGCCGCGGCCTTCCTGGTTCAGGTACAACAACACGCCCGCACCCTCTGCCGCCATGGCCGCCAAAGCACCGTTCAACTGCGGCCCGCAATCGCATTTCAGCGACCCCAGCACATCGCCGGTAAAGCACGCCGAATGCAGGCGGGTCAGCACCGGCGCACCGCGATCCACGCGGCCAAGCTCCACCGCATAATGCTCTTCCCCGCCATCTTCGGGGCGGAAGACATGCACCTTCGTCGTCTCAGCCACGCCCAACGGCACGCGCCCCGCCACGATATCGCGCAACGGGCTGAGACCCCGCAGCGCGTCCGCCAGCCCATCCAGCGGCAGCGTCGTCAAGGCCCCCGCCTCTGCAAGATCCGCCAACGCCACGGGCACGGCCACAACAGCCGCTGGCAAAAGCTGCGCCGACTTGGCCAGAAGCACCGCGGCCCGATGCGCGGCCGCATCGCCATCGCGGCGGGTCATGTACGGCCCTCGCATCGGTGCGGCCAGATCGTTCGCCGGTTCCGCCGCATCGCGGATCCACCGCGCATCGGCATCTGTGGGGATGGCAATTCGCGCCACATCCCCGTCATAGGCCCGTGCCTTCAACGTCTCGGCCCGCCACGCGGTGATCACCAGATCCGGCGCACCCAGCGCGCGCAAGCCCGCCAACCGCGAATCCGTCAACGTCTCCGCCGCCAACATCACCGCGCCCCCGCCATTGCCAAAGGCCAGCACAACAGGCACCCCCATGCGCAAATCGGCACGGGCGCGGGCGATGTATTCTGCCAAGGACGGGCCAAGGGCCATGAAACATTCCATCGTCGAGATGCGCTTGCTCTAGCCGCAAACACCCGGAATTGAAACAATTCTCAGGCCTCTGACACGACCGCGTGAAGTTTGTGCAGCAAAGGTTGCCGGAAATCGGCCAAAGCCTCATCTCTTCGTCAACACGAGCCGAGGAAGGTATCACACATGGGTAATCTCAAGAAGATCCTGCTTGTCGATGACGACGAAGACCTGCGCGAAGCGCTGGGCGAACAGCTGGTGATGACCGAGGATTTCGATGTCTTCGAAGCCGGCTCTGGCGCCGAAGCGATGGAAAAGGCCAAGGCCGGGATCTATGACCTTGTGATCCTCGATGTGGGCCTGCCCGATACCGATGGGCGCGAGCTGTGCCGCCTGATGCGCAAACAGGGCGTGAAGTGCCCGGTTCTGATGCTGACGGGCCATGACAGCGATGCCGACACGATCCTGGGCCTTGATGCAGGCGCAAATGACTATGTTACGAAACCGTTCAAGTTCCCGGTCCTTCTGGCCCGCATCCGCGCGCAACTGCGCCAGCACGAACAGTCCGAAGATGCGGTGTTCCAGCTTGGGCCCTATACCTTCAAGCCCGCCCAGAAAATGCTGGTGACAGAAGAAGATCGCAAGATCCGCCTGACCGAGAAAGAGACGAATATCCTGAAATTCCTCTACCGCGCAACAGAGGGCGTCGTGGCCCGCGATGTGCTGTTGCATGAGGTGTGGGGTTACAATGCGGGTGTCACAACACATACATTGGAAACACATATTTATCGTCTTCGGCAGAAAATAGAACCAGATCCGTCAAACGCACGCCTTCTTGTTACGGAAAGTGGTGGGTACAGATTGGTCGCTTGACCAAGATCAAAGTTCCCCTGGTCACGTAGGGGTTATTACGTGGCATACCTCCCTGTTGGACTGGCCGGGCCTCGTGCCCGGCCTTTTTTTTGGCCTGGGGCGCTGCCCCAGACCCCGGGATATTTTCCGGACCAAAGAAATGCGGACGGTTGAGCCTTGGCGCTTACGGCAGTAGGCACGGGCACGCGCCATTCCCGCCGGAGATCCCCAATGACCCTGACGCTTGCCACCTGGAACATCAATTCGGTCCGCCTGCGCGAGCGTCTGGTGGCCCAGCTGATGGCAGAGGAAGCGCCGGACATCCTGTGCCTGCAAGAGTGCAAGTCACCGGTGGAAAAGATCCCGCTCGAAACCTTTGCTGCCCTTGGCTACGGCCATGTCGTGGCGCGGGGGCAGAAGGGCTATAACGGGGTGGCGATCCTGTCGAAGCTACCTCTTGAGGATGCCGGCGATATGGATTTCGCGAGCCTGGGACATGCGCGCCATGTTGCCGGGCGGTTGGACGATGGCACCGTGATTCACAACGTTTATGTCCCCGCAGGCGGCGACGTGCCCGACCGCGAGAAGAATGAGAAGTTTGGCCAGAAGCTCGACTACCTGACCGAGATGCGGGATTGGTTTCGTGACAGTCCCCCTGCCCGCGCAATCCTGGTCGGGGATCTGAACATCGCCCCGCGCGAAGATGACGTGTGGAGCCACAAACAGCTTGTCAAAGTCGTCAGCCACACGCCCATTGAGGTGGCGCACCTGGCCGAGACGCAAGAGGCGGGCGCCTGGGTCGATGTCACCCGCAAGGACATACCCGATGGGCAACTGTACAGCTGGTGGTCCTACCGCGCGCGCGATTGGGATGCCGCCGACAAAGGGCGGCGGCTGGATCACGTCTGGGCCACGCCCGATCTGGCGTCAGGGGCGGGTGGATCGCGGATCTTGCGCGCCGTGCGGGGGTGGGAACAACCCTCAGATCACGCGCCGGTCTTTGCGACATTCGATCTCTAGCCACATACCCTTGGCACCGCCGCGCCGGGACCGCATATAGGGCCTAACGCATTTCTGAAGGAACCAACCGATGCTGGAGCTTAATCCAAATGGCGGCGACGCACCCGCAGGCGATCTGATCAAGGACGCGACAGAGGCCACCTTCATGACCGACGTAATCGACGCCAGCCAAGAGGTTCCGGTGATCGTTGATTTCTGGGCGACATGGTGTGGGCCCTGCAAGACACTCGGCCCGATGCTCGAGACGGCGGTGAAGGCTGCGCGCGGCAAGGTGCGCATGGTCAAGGTGGACGTCGACGCCGAACAACGGCTGGCCGCAGCGCTGGCCCAGCAGGGGCTGCCGCTGCAATCGATCCCTACGGTCGTTGCCTTTCACGAAGGTCGCCCGGTCGACATGTTCCAGGGCGCAGTCCCACAGTCCGAGATCACGGCATTCATCGACAAACTGTCCGCACTGGCGGGCGATGGGGGCCTCGGCGAAGCGCTCGAGGCGGCAGAAGCGATGCTGGCCGAAGGTGCGGCGGCGGATGCCGCGCAAACCTTTGCCGCGATTCTGGGCGAAGAGCCTGCCAATGCCGCGGCCTATGGCGGGCTGGTGCGCGCGCATCTGGCCGCAGATCAGGCAGATCAGGCAGAGGCGCTTCTGGCCAACGCCCCCGAAGACATCGCCACCGCGCCCGAGATTGAGGCCGCGCGCGCCCAATTGGAACTGGCCCGTCAGGCTGAAAGCGCAGGGCCGGTTGCCGATCTGAAGGCCGCGGTCGACGCCGACCCCGACAATCACCAGGCCCGCATGGACCTGGCCCAGGCGCTTTATGCGGCAGGCGATGCAGAGGAAGCGGTGGACCAGTTGCTAGAGCTGTTCCGCCGCGATCGGGAGTGGAACGATGGGGCCGCCAAAGCACAGCTTTTCACGATGTTCGAGGCGCTGAAGCCCGAAGACCCCGTGGCCCTGAACGGACGGCGCAAGTTGTCGTCGATGATATTTGCCTGACGCACCTGAAGCTCTAGGTCGCACGGTATGATGCAGAGTGCGGATCTGCCGACCACGATCCCGGTGTTTCCCCTTCCGGGGGCGCTGCTGTTGCCGCGTGCGCGCTTGCCATTGCATATCTTTGAACCCCGCTACCTCGCGATGCTTGACGATACGCTGAAGACGCAGCATCGCCTGATCGGGATGGTGCAACCCCGCGATGTGCCCGAGGGCCAGGAAAAGCGGCTGCACACCATCGGTTGCGCCGGCCGCCTGACCGCGTTTTCCGAAACCGAAGATGGGCGCTATATGATCACGCTCTCCGGAATCTCACGCTTCCGGGTGCAGGGCGAAGTGGACGGGTTTACCCCCTATATTCGCTGCGACGTGGGGTGGGACGGGTTCGCCCGCGATCTGGGACCGACAGAGAAAGACGACAGCTTCGATCGCGGCGATTTCCTTGATCTCTTGCGTCGGTTTTTTGAAGAGCAGCAGTTGTCCACCGATTGGGAGTCGCTCAAAGAGGCCGAGGATGAGTTGTTGATCAACTCGCTTTCGATGCTGTGCCCGTTTGACCCCGAAGACAAACAGGCCCTGCTTGAGGCCCCGTCGCTGTCAACGCGGCGCGAAACGCTCGTCACCTTGATCGAATTCGCCCTGCGCGGCGGCTTGAGCGAAGATGTCATGCAATGAGCGCGCATGGCTTTGACCGGCACATGCTAGAGGCGCTGGTATGCCCTGAAACTCGCGCGCCGCTGCATTACGATGCCGATGCGCAGGAACTGATCTCAAAGGCCGCGCATCTTGCGTACCCGATCCGCAACGGCATTCCGATCATGCTGGTGGATGAGGCGCGGAAGCTGGACTAAAGCGGCAGGCCCCGGTTCAACCGTGGCACATCCCCGGTCAGTCCAGCAGCTTCCCGAATAAAGCTGCGGCGCGCCAAAGGCGACTTGTTCACCAAACCGAGCCCGATATCCCGGCCAAAGCGCAGGATCGGATTATCGTTGGAAAACAGCTTGTTAAACGTATCGGTCGCCAGTGCCAGGGTGGCAGTATCAAAGCGGCGCCACTGCTGGTAGCGGGCCAGAACATCGGCGCGGCCCAGGTCTTCGCCGCGCCTGCGCGCCCGGGTCAGGGTCTCGGCCAACGCGGCCACGTCCTTCAGCCCGGCATTCAGGCCTTGCCCCGCGATGGGATGCACCGCATGCGCCGCATCACCCACCAACGCCACGCGATCTGCCACGAAACGCTGGGCCAGTGACAGCGCCAGCGGATAGGTGAACCGCACGCCCGCCAGTGAGATCTCGCCCAGGAAATCGCCAAAGCGCGGGCGCAGGGCATCCAGGTATCCCGCATCATCTCGGGCGTTGATCTCTTGCGCGACGTCATCGGCTTCGGTCCAGACGATGGACGACCGGTTGTCCTTCAGCGGCAGGATCGCAAGCGGCCCAGGCGGCATGAAATACTGGTGCGCGCACCCACCATGGGGCCGCTCATGCGCGATGGCGCAAACAAGCGAGGTTTGGCCATAGGACCACCCCTGCCGCTTGATGCCTGCCCGCGTTGCCGTGGCACTGGTTTTGCCGTCGCAGCCCACCAGCAGCCGCGCGTTGAGCACCTGACCATCCGACAACGTGACCGCCACACCCGCCGGTGTCGGCGCATGGTCCGTGATCGTCTGCCCGGTGACGGCGGTGATCCGGTCAGAGGCCGCAACCGCATCCAGCAGCGCCCGCCGCAGATGCCGGTCTTCGACCATATGGCCCATGGGCCCTTCTTCGATCTCGGTATGGTCGAATTCCAGCACCATGGGCGATGGCGGTTGGCCCACATTTCCGTCGGTGATCTTGATATCGAGGATCGGTTGCGTGTGCTGGGCCACCCCATCCCACAAGCCTAGCGCCTCGAGAAGCCTTTGGGATCCCAGTGACAACGCATAACTGCGCCCATCGAACGCCGCGTTTTTTCGCACCTGTGTCGCCCGGGGCTCCACCAGAGCCACCTGCATCCCGGCTGACGCCAAAGCCACCGCCAGGGCCGTTCCGTTCAGCCCGCCACCTGCAATCACGATATCCGCATCTGTACCCATGCACCGCAATATGTGTGCCCTCCCGGCATTGTCCATGCGCCCAGCCGCCGCTACGCTCGCGCGACGGGGAGAGATGCGATGAAAGACACGTGGACGGGAATGACAGCAGCGGCTTTGGGGCGTGGAATAGCGAACGGCACGATTGACCCCGTGGAACTGACGGAAGCCTTCCTTGACGCTACCCAAGCCCACCAATTCGGCGACCGCATCTATGCCCGCCTCACCCCAGATCGCGCCCGTGCCGAGGCCAAAACCGCGGCAGCCCGAGCCAGGGCCGGGCACCGCCTGTCCGCCCTCGATGGCGTCCCGATCTCGTGGAAAGACCTCTACGACACCGCCGGCACTGCGACCGAGGCAGGCTCCCACCTGCTGGCGGGCCGGACGCCCACCCAGGATGCCCACGTCCTTCAGAACGCGACGGCCGCGGGCGCGATCTGCCTTGGCAAGACGCATATGACCGAACTGGCCTTCTCTGGCCTCGGGCTGAACCCCAAGACCGCCTCACCACCCAACATCAATGATCCCAGCGCCGCGTCTGGCGGCTCCTCCTCTGGTGCAGCGGCCTCTGTCGCCCATGGCCTGGCACCGATAGGCATCGGGTCGGACACCGCCGGGTCCGTGCGCCTGCCGGCCGCCTGGAACAACCTTGTGGGCCTGAAAACAACCGCAGGCCGCCTGTCGCTCGACGGTGTTGTCCCGCTCTGCCCCCGCTTTGACACCGTGGGCCCCCTGACCCGAACCGTGGAAGACGCGTCCCTCATGCTCGCCGTTCTGGAAGGCGGCAAACCCGCGGACCTGACCGGCGCAAACCTTACCGGCGTGCGGCTGGGCGTGCTGAACACCGTCGCAGTCGCGCAAGCCGAGGACAAGCCGCGCGCAGGGTTCACGCGAGCGCTCGACAAGCTGACGGCCGCAGGGGCCGCCATCACCCTGCTCGACATTCCCGCAGTCACCGAGGCCATGGACCTTGCCCTGATCCTGTTCGGGGCCGAGGCTTATGGCACCTGGAAAGATCAGATCGAGGCCAATCCATCGGCCATGTTCGACAACGTCCTGCAACGCTTCCGGGGCGGTGCGCCCTTCGCCGCCGCAGACTATGTCGCCGCATGGCAACATCTGGAACGTTTGCGCGCCGACTACCACGCCGCCACCGCAGGCTTTGACGCCATCGTCCTGCCAACCTGCCCGATCCTGCCACCGAACCAACAAAAACTGATGCATGACCCCGAGTATTTCGGCGAACGCAACCTCAGCACCCTGCGCAACACGCGGATCGGTAGCCTGATGGGTGTGCCCGGCCTGACCCTGCCCACAGGCACCCCGTCCGTGGGCATTCTGTTCCAGGGCCCGCCCGGTTCAGAAGAGCGTCTGTTGCGCCTGGGTGCCGCTGCCGAGGCCGCGCTGGCGTAAATGCCACAAATTCAACAAGCATCCCCCGAAAATCCGGGGCTTTTTCTGGACGCTTGGGCCCCGCTTAGTTAGATTCACGTCAAAGCGGGGCGTAACGATCCCGCGTTTGAGGCATTGATGAGCTTTCCAGAGCGGTTTTCACACCTGCCGGAATACGCGTTTCCGCGTCTGCGGCGCTTGCTGGACGGGCATGCGCCCGGTGCCGCACCCATTGCCATGTCCATCGGTGAGCCGCGCCATGCCTTCCCTGAATGGCTGAGCCAGACAATCGCAGAACACGCCAGCGAGTTCGGGAAATATCCGCCCAACGACGGCACGCCCGAACTGCGCCAGGCCATGGCCGACTGGATCGCGCGGCGCTACGGCGTGCCCGCCGAAGCCGAGACACAGCTGATGGTCCTGAACGGCACGCGCGAGGGGCTGTTCAACGCAGCCATCGCGCTGTGTCCCGAGGTGAAGGGCGGCAGGACACCCATCGTGTTGATGCCCAATCCGTTCTACCAGGTCTATGCCGTGGCCGCGTTGACCGCCGGGGCAGAACCCATCTATGTCCCCGCCACGCGCGACACCGGGTTTCTGCCGGACTACGCTGCCCTGCCCGCGGACGTTCTGGACCGCACCGCAATTGCCTACCTGTGCTCCCCCGCCAACCCGCAAGGCGCTGTGGCCGACACGCAGTATTGGCAAACGCTCCTGACCCTCGCCGAAAAGCACGACTTTCGCATTTTCGCCGACGAATGCTATTCCGAGATCTATCGCACCGACCCGCCCCCGGGCGCGATGCAGGTCGCGCATCACATGGGCGCCGATCCCGAGCGTGTGGTGATCTTCCATTCCCTCTCCAAACGCTCCAACCTGCCGGGTCTGCGCGCGGGGTTTGTGGCGGGCGGCGCGCACAGCATGGCGGCGCTGAAGCAACTGCGCGCCTATGCGGGCGCCCCGGTTCCCCTGCCCTTGCAACGCGCCGCCGAAAAGGTCTGGGCCGATGAGACCCATGTGGACGAAAACCGCGCGCTCTATCAGCGCAAGTATCAGATCGCGGACGCCACTTTCGATGGCATCGACCATTGCGGCGCGCCGGAGGCCGGGTTTTTCCTGTGGCTACCGGTCGCCGATGGCGAAGACGCCGCACTGAAGCTGTGGACAACCCATGGCGTGCGCGTGCTGCCCGGTGCCTATCTGGCGCGCGACACCGACACCGGGAACCCGGGCAAAGAATACATTCGCGTCGCAATGGTTGCGGATGACGAACAAGAAATGCAGCGCGGTCTGACGGCAATCCGCGACTGTCTCTATATGTGAGGACGAGGGACCATGGCTTACCAGACACGACAGCGCGACCCGCTTTTCGATAGCGAAACCCAGGCTGCGCTGGAACGGCGCAGCAAGGAGTTGGTGGGCCTGTGCCTCTTGGGCCTTGGCGTAATCGTGGCGCTGATCCTGTGGTCGTATTCGCCCGAAGACCCGTCCTGGCTGTCGGCGACGGACGAGCCTGCGCAAAACATCCTGGGCCGCTTCGGTGCATCCATCGCCTCGCCCCTGTTCGTCATCGCGGGCTACGGGGCCTGGGGCATCGTCGCGGTCTGTTTCGTCTGGGGCCTGCGCTTTGTGGCCCATACCGGATCCGAGCGCGCGATCAACCGCCTGATCTTCGCCCCCATCGCCATCGCCATCGCCGCCGTCTATGCCTCAACCCACATTCCCGGCCCGCAATGGACCCATTCCTTCGGCTTGGGCGGGCTCTTCGGTGACACCGTGCTGGGCGCGATCCTGGGCGTTGTGCCAGTGCGCGCCACGCTGGGCTTGAAGATCATGTCCTTCCTCATGGGCGCCTCGGCCATCGCCATGGCGCTCTATGTGCTGGGTGCCACGCGGGGCGAACTGGCGTCATTGGGCCGGTTCCTGCTGCGGGGTGTCGTGCGGGTCTACGCCACGGTTCTCACAATGTTGGGCCGGACCGCGGCCGGTTCGGTCAACGCGGCCAAAGCCGCCCATGCCCGCCGCCGGGAACGCGCCGCCGAACGCCAGGCAGAGGCTGAGATCGAGGCGATGCCAATCAATCCCCCGGCGCAGGCCGCAGAATCCTTGGTAGCGCCTGCGCGCATGGCCCCGTTGGGGGCCGACGCACGCCCCGGCCTGCTGGGCCGTCTGATGGGTCGGAACAAACCAGTGGAGGCGCCCCTTCTACCCGAATACGAGGATGACGGCCCCGTCGACCCCCGCGTCCGCGCCAAGATTGCCGATGTCATCCGCGCCCGCCGCGAGCCCGAGGTGCAACGCACCGAGCCGCCGGTCGTCCGCTCTGAACCGCTGGACCTTGACCTGCACGGCCCCGACGCCCTGGACGAACTGCCCCCGTCCGAGTTGCTGGATGATCCCGCCGCCTACGCCCAACCCACCGGCAGCTTTTCATCCGGCCGCACGCCCGAGGCCGAGGCCCGAAAGGTCGTGCACGCCCCCCGCAAGCCCGTCCAACCCTCACGCCGCGCGCAGGCCGAAAGCCAGCCCGCGCTGCAGTTTGAAGACAAGTATGCCCAGTTCGACCTGCCCCCCCTGGGCCTGTTGACCAGCCCAGAGTCAGTCGAACGCCACCACCTTTCCGACGAGGCCCTGGAAGAAAACGCCCGCATGCTTGAGGCGGTGCTGGATGACTACGGCGTCAAAGGCGAGATCGTCTCTGTCCGCCCCGGCCCCGTCGTCACCATGTACGAGTTGGAACCTGCCCCCGGCCTCAAGGCCAGCCGCGTGATCGGCCTGGCCGACGATATCGCCCGTTCGATGTCGGCCCTGTCCGCCCGCGTCTCCACCGTGCCGGGGCGCAGCGTGATCGGCATCGAACTGCCCAACGCGAACCGCGAAAAGGTGGTTCTGCGCGAAATCCTGTCGAGCCGCGATTTCGGCGACGGCAACCAGCGCCTGCCGCTGGCCCTGGGTAAGAACATCGGCGGCGACCCCATCGTCGCCAACCTCGCCAAGATGCCCCACCTTCTGATCGCGGGGACCACGGGTTCGGGTAAATCGGTCGCGATCAACACCATGATCCTGTCGCTTCTGTATAAGCTGACGCCCGAGGAATGCCGCCTGATCATGATCGACCCCAAGATGCTGGAACTCAGCGTCTATGACGGCATCCCGCACCTTCTGTCCCCCGTTGTGACCGACCCGAAAAAGGCGGTCGTGGCCCTCAAATGGGTCGTGGGCGAGATGGAGGAACGCTATCGCAAGATGTCCAAAATGGGCGTCCGCAACATCGAAGGCTATAATGGCCGCGTGCGTGAGGCGCTGTCGAAGAACGAGATGTTCAGCCGCACGGTCCAGACCGGATTCGATGACGAAACCGGGGAACCCGTGTTTGAAACCGAAGAGATCCAGCCCGAAACCCTGCCCTATATTGTCGTTGTCGTCGACGAGATGGCCGACCTGATGATGGTCGCGGGCAAAGAGATTGAGGCGTGCATCCAGCGCCTTGCGCAGATGGCGCGTGCCAGCGGCATCCACCTGATCATGGCCACGCAGCGCCCCTCGGTCGATGTCATCACCGGCACGATCAAGGCCAACTTCCCCACCCGGATCTCGTTCCAGGTGACCTCCAAGGTCGACAGCCGCACGATCTTGGGCGAACAGGGGGCCGAGCAGCTTCTGGGCATGGGTGACATGCTCTATATGGCCGGCGGCGGGCGGATCACCCGCGTCCACGGGCCGTTCGTGTCAGACGAAGAGGTCGAGGAAATCGTGAACTTCCTCAAGCAGTTCGGCGCCCCCGACTATGTCAACGGCGTGGTCGAAGGCCCCGAGGATGACCAGGAAAGCAATATCGACCTGGTCCTGGGCTTGGGCGGCAATACTGACGGCGAAGATGCGCTCTATGATCAGGCCGTGCAGATCGTGATAAACGATCGCAAGTGCTCGACATCGTATATCCAGCGCAAATTGGCTATTGGGTACAACAAGGCGGCGCGTCTGGTCGAACAGATGGAGGAACAGGGCCTTGTCAGTCCGGCAAACCACGTCGGCAAGCGCGAGATCCTGGTGCCCGAACCGAACTGATGCGCGCCCCCGCTCGCCCATTCGTGATAGGGATGGGCATGAACCCAAGGTGTGGCAGGCATAGGTAGAGCTTATGATTACGCGACGGATTTTCACACTCACGCTTGCCGCAGCGGCGTCAACCCTCGGCACCCGGGCCTCTGCCATGGTGTCGCTCGACGAGTTGTCGCAGTACTTCAATGATCTGGTGACGGCCCGGGCCACGTTCCGGCAGTTCAACGATGACGGATCGCAATCGACCGGCACGCTGTACATCCGCCGCCCAGGACGGGCGCGGTTTGAATACAACCCGCCAGACGAGTCTCTGGTGATGGCGGGCGGCGGGCAGGTGGCGATCTTTGATGGCCGCTCAAACTCCAAACGGCCCGAGCAATATCCGCTGCGGCGCACGCCGCTGAACCTGATCCTCGAACGCCAGGTCGACCTGAGCAATCGCAACATGGTTGTCGGGCACGTCGGCGATGACACGCACACCAAACTGGTCGCGCAAGATCCCGAAACGCCCGAGAATGGTCAGATCGAGATCGTGTTCACCAATGAACCCATCGCCCTGGCCGAATGGACGATCATCGATGGCGGCGGCGCCCGCACCCGCGTGATCCTGGATCAGCTGGAAACCGGCCTGCGGCTTCCCGCACGCCTGTTCAACATCGTCCAGGAACAGGAATCGCGCGGGGGCTAGCGCTTCCCACAGCTCACCAGCTGTGCCTCATACGTGACCGCCCGCTGCGCCACTTCATTGGCCACCCGCATCAACCACGCCTTCTGGCGGTAGCTGCCGCGCGCATAGCCCGTGCGCCCCTCGTGATAGGCCAGATACTGCCGCTCGGTATCACCTTTCGAGATGCCAAGACGCGCCTCGGTCTTGTCCATGTACCAACCCATGAAATCGGTCGCATCGCGGATGTCATCGCGCCGGGCAAAACGTTTTCCCGTTTCATCGCGATATTCATCCCACGTCCCGTCCAACGCCTGGCTATAGCCATAGGCCGACGATTGCCGCCCCATCGGGATCACGCCCAGCGCATATTCATGCGGCGTGCGCGCGTTCCCGATGAACTTCGATTCCTGATAGATCGTCGCCATCTGCACCGGCACCGGCACGCCCCAGCGCGATTCCGTTCGCTGCATCGCGTCAAGATAGTTCGGTCGTTGACTGACAATACTGCACGCATTGTCCAAATTCCGCGGCGCGGAATAATTCGTGCTCCCGCATCCGGTGACAAACACCAGAAGGATCGCTGCACGGAGAAACCTGCTCATTTGCCTCTCGCTCGTATTTTATTTTTTTCCACAGTACCGCAACACCCCGGCGCGGAAAACAAAAAACGCGTGTGCTACAAGAGGAAGCCCAAAAGCACCGGGATCAGAGCAATCGACAACAGCGTCGAGGCAAAGACCATGCCCGCGACCGCCTCACCATCCGCGCCGTATTTTTCGGCCAGAAGATAAGAGGTAACGGCAACGGGGGTCGAGATCTGCAGCACCAGCACCGCAAAAGCCACAGGCTCTAGCGCGAACCACAGACCCACAGCCCAAGCCGACGAGATGCAGATCACCGCCTTCGCCACGGACAAGCCCACAGACCGGCCCAGCCGACCGGGCGTCAGCCGCGCGACCCCGACGCCCAGTGTGATTAGCATCAAGGGGATCGCCATCTGCCCCACCAAAGTCAGCGCATTGGTCAGAAACGTGGGCGTCTGCCAGCCCTGCCATAAAAACAGCGCGCCCAGAAGCGTGGCCGCCACCATCGGTTCCTGCACCACACGCAAAGGCGATCCGCCGCCCGACACAAGCCAAACCCCGAACGAAAACGCGAAGACCGACATCACTGCGAACACCACCACGGCATACCCCAGCCCGACATCGCCAAAGGCGAACAACGCCAGCGGCAGCCCGATATTGCCGGTGTTGCCAAAGATCGCCGGGGCCAGATATGTGCGACGATCCAGCCCCAGCGCCCAAACCATAAGCGCTGTGACAACAGTGATGAGTCCGTATCCGGCCACCGCAGCGATCGAAACCGTGGTTAACGCGACAGGATCAATCTGGGTCTGCATCAGCGAGACAAAGATCAGCGCCGGCACCGCCAATGTCATCGAGATATGGGTAACAAACTGAATTCTATACTCAAATCCCAGTTTGACCCAGGCAAACCCCAACGTTCCCAACAAAAAGACAGGGGCCACGACCTCTAGAACTGTCAGAACAAGGTTCACAGTTTGTTTCTACAAATTAAACTTACGATTCGTGGACAGGCCAAAAGCGTTTCTCTAGTAACGGTGCTACGGGGGTTTTTACTATGTTGAAGAAGCGTGCCAAGTATCACCTGGGTCAGGTCGTCCGTCACAGAAAACATCCCTTCCGGGGCGTAGTTTTTGACGTAGACGCCAAGTTTTCGAATACAGACGAATGGTATGACGCCATTCCCGAAGAAAGCCGACCGTCCAAGGAACAGCCGTTCTACCACCTTCTGGCGGAAAACGACCAAAGCTACTACGTGGCCTATGTGTCCGAACAGAACCTTGTGGCCGACTATTCCGGGCAACCCGTCGATCACCCGGATCTGCCAGACCTGTTCGGTGATTTCACCGACGGTCACTATCCGCTGCACTTCCAGCTGAACTGAGCCACCTCCTCAGTACCCAAGCGCGCATCCGTCCTTTCGCGGGTCGGAGGCGCCTTCAAGCACGCCTGTTTCTGGATGAACACGGATCGCCTGCGCTCCACCAATCGGCGTGGGTAAAACCGTGACCGGGTGCCCCAGATCCGCAAGTGCCTGGTGGACGCCGGGGGTATAGCCCCGCTCAACCCGCAACTGACCCTGCTCAAAAAACACGCGCGGGCCGTCGATCGCGGTCTGCACGTCCATCCCGAAATCGAACATGTTAGACAGCAGTCGCAGATGGCCCTGCGGCTGATACCGGCCCCCCATCACGCCAAATGGCATCACCACCTTCCCTTCTTTACGCAGCATTGCGGGGATGATCGTGTGCAACGGTCGCTTGCCGGGCCCCATCTCATTGGGGTGGCCGGGCTGAAGGGTGAAGCCCGCGCCCCGGTTCTGGAACAGGATGCCATAGGCGTCTGACGCCAGCCCCGACCCGAAATCGTGCATGATCGAATAAATCAGCGAAACACACATCCGGTCCTGATCGACCACGGTGATATACACCGTCTCGCGATGCACCGCCTCGGTCAGGGCCGCGATGTCGGTATTCGCGCGGGTCGGGTCGATCAGGCCTGCCAGTTGCGCGGCCGTGTCCGGCGCCAGCAGCCGATCCAGATGCACCGTATGGTCGGGATCCGCGATGATCCGATCCCGCGCATCGTAGGCAAGCTTCGTGGCCTCAACCTCAAGATGCGCACGCTCTACCCCGAAGGGATCCATCGCCGCCAGATCGAAATGCTTCAGGATATTGGCCAACAAATGCGCTGTGGCCCCCGCCCCATTCGGCGGATGCTCCACCAGCTCATGCCCGCCATAACTGCCCGACACCGGCGTGGTGTAGTCGCTCGCGCAGGCGGCAAAGTCATCCAGCGTGTGACATCCACCCAGCGCGCGCAGGCTGTTCACCATATCCTCGGCGACCGCGCCTTCATAAAACCCCGCTCGCCCCTGTTCAGCGATCAGGCGCAGGGCCTTGGCCTGGGCGGGCGCACGAAACACCTCACCGGCCACGGGCACACGCCCGTCCAGCAGATAGTGTCGCGCCGACGCACCAAACAGCTTGCCCGCATGCAGCGACCAATCAAGCGCTGCGCGTGGCGCCACGGGAACCCCAGCATCCGCATAGTGGATCGCAGGCGCCAAAACACGGTCCAGCCCGAGCCGTCCCCAATCCGCCGACAGCCGACAAAACGCATCGACCGCCCCAGGCACCGTCACCGCCGCCGGATCAGACACCGGAACCGTGCTGTGCCCCGCCGCGCGCAATGCCTCGGCCGAGGTTGCCCCCGGCGCGCGTCCCGATCCGTTCAACGCCAGAACGCGGTCTTCGCCCGGCGGCGTGAACAGCACAAAACAGTCGCCGCCGATCCCGGTCATCGCCGGTTCGCACAACCCCAACAGCACCGCCCCGGCGATGGCCGCATCCACGGCGTTGCCACCGGATTTCAGCGTCTCAACAGCGACTTGCGCGGCCAAGGGGTGTGACGTGGCGCACATCCCGTTCTGGGCAAAAACGGGGGAGCGTCCGGGAAGATGGAAGTCGCGCATGGGGGCCTCTGGTTCACGAAGCGCGACCCTAAAGCGTTTCGACGTCATGTTGAAAGGCAAAGCGTTGCTTTTCGCAGCCCGCGAACGCGCTTCGCGTTAGGGGCTGGAGCAGGCAAAATTCACATCGCGCGGGGCAACCTGCGACCCGTTGCCAGCGCACAGGGTCACGGCGCCCTAGCCCCGACGACTTTGACCAAAGACATTGCGCACAGATTGTCGTGCCAGACCCAAGGGGCAATCCACGAACACATCGGGCAAACCCACCTCAAAAGGTACTAACCCACCGAAATCCGAAACGTCAGCGAGTTGCGCCCTGCTTCGCGCCGATACTGGTGATCGCGGGCAAGCTGGCCGATCAGGAACCAGCCATACCCCCCTTCCGGCATCGCCAGCAAATCCTCGGTCGGGGCCGCCATCGCCCCGCCGGGCAACCCGCCGTCGGGCATCGGTTCGCCGTCATCTTCCACCGCGACGCTCAGCCCACTGATACCCTGCTCCACCCGCAACGCGACTTTACCGTCCGAGCGCCCGGCATAGGCGTGCTCGACCACGTTGTTCAGAACCTCGGCCAGAACCAGCTCAACAGTCCCACGCTCTTCCAACGAATACCTGTCGCTCCCCAACTGGACCATGACCTGTGTCAGCGCCCAGCGCACACCGTCAAACGTGCCGGGCAGGTCGATCGAAATCGGACAGGACTGGTCCGACGCAGCGCGCGCGTCCCCCATTGCGGCCATGTCAGCACGCGGGCCGGGCGAGCGACAGCGCATCATCCACGTCGCCGTGAATGCGCATCACCGTATCCATGCGCGTCAGGCGAAACACAGTGGCGACATTGCGCGTCAGCCCGGCCAGTTCCAGGGGACACCCGGCCCCCAACTGCTTCATCACGGCGACAATCGCGCCCAGACCGCTGCTGTCGACCATCGTCACCTGGGACAGATCCAGAACCACCCGCGCCGCCCCATCCTGGGTCGCCCGGCGCATGGAATCCTTGAAATCCACCGCGGCCGCGGCATCGATTCGCGCCTCATCAACCCGGATCACCAGTGTATCGCTATGACGTTCTGACAGAAGTTTCATGGCCTCTCCAACAATTGCGCGCCACGCTAGACGCGAGGTATTACCATTCGGTAAGAGCACGAGATCACGATACATGGGCGCAGAGGCGGAATATGAAAGATGTGTTGATCGCAGGGGCGGCGCGCACGCCCATGGGCGGGTTTCAGGGCGCCTTCGCGGGCGTTGATGCCCCCACGCTGGGCGGGGCCGCAATAGCCGCGGCCTTGGCCGATGCCGGGCTGCCCGCGACACAGGTGAAAGAGGTGATCATGGGCTGCGTCCTGCCCGCAGGGCAAGGCCAGGCGCCTGCACGTCAGGCAGGCTTCAAGGCCGGTCTAGACGAAACCGTGCCCGCCACGACGCTGAACAAGATGTGCGGCTCGGGCATGAAGGCGGTGATGGCGGCCTCCGACACGCTGGCGCTTGGCCGCGCCACCACCATCGTCGCGGGCGGTATGGAGAGCATGACCAATGCCCCCTACCTTCTGCCAAAGATGCGCAGCGGGGCCCGGATCGGACATGGCCAAGTGATCGACCACATGTTCCTCGACGGTCTGGAAGACGCCTATGACCAAGGCCGCCTGATGGGCACCTTCGCCGAGGATTGCGCCGAGGCGTATCAGTTTACCCGCGAAGATCAGGACGCCTATGCGCTGGGATCGCTGGAGAATGCGCTCAACGCCGGAAAAGCAGGGGCGTTTGCGCGAGAAATCACGGCAGTCACCGTGCCGAGCCGCAAGGGCGACACCGCCGTCACAACCGACGAACAGCCCGCCAACGCGCGCCCGGATAAAATTCCCGGGCTCAAGCCCGCTTTCCGAAAGGACGGCACGGTCACCGCCGCCAACTCCTCCTCAATCTCCGACGGGGCCGCCGCCCTCGTCCTGACGACAGACACCCAAACTGCCCGCGCCCGCATCCTGGGCTATGCAGGCCACGCCCAGGCCCCCGGCCTCTTCACCACCGCCCCCGTCCCCGCCGCGCAAAAGCTGCTCGACCAGATCGGCTGGGCCAAGGACAACGTCGACCTCTGGGAAGTGAACGAAGCCTTCGCCGTCGTTCCCATGGCCTTCATGCGCGAAATGGGCCTGCCCCGAGACAAGGTGAACGTCCACGGCGGCGCCTGCGCCCTCGGCCACCCCATTGGCGCGTCCGGCGCGCGCATCATTGTCACGCTCCTGAACGCGCTGGAACACCACGGCCTGAAACGCGGCGTCGCCGCCATCTGCATCGGCGGGGGCGAAGGCACAGCCATCGCCATCGAACGGGTCTGATGGACTACCCCGCACTGGCCGCTCGCATCGCATCGCTGACCGAAGGGGAAACCGACGAGATCGCCCTCATGGCCACCGTCGCCTGCGAGGTACATCACAGCGACGACCGCTTTGACTGGACCGGCTTCTACCGCGTCACCGCCCCGGACCTCCTCAAGATCGGCCCGTACCAGGGCGGCCACGGTTGCCTGACGATCCCGTTCACCCACGGCGTCTGCGGCGCCGCGGCCCGCACCGAACAGCCCCAGCGCGTCGACGATGTCGACGCTTTCCCCGGCCACATCGCCTGCGCCTCCAGCACCCAATCCGAACTGGTCCTGCCGGTCTGGAACGGCGACGGCACACTCATCGCCGTCTTCGACATCGACAGCGACCAACCCGCCGCCTTCACGGCTGAGGACGAGGCCGAGTTGACCATCATCTTGCACCGTGTCTTCGCATGAGCTTCGAAGGCTGGCTGATCTTCGCCCTGTTCTGGGCGGTCTTCGTCACAACGCCTGGCCCCAATGCCGTCAATTGCATCGGCAACGGCATGTCCTTCGGCTTTAAACGCTCCCTCTGGGGTGTCGCGGCTATCCTGACTCAGGCCACGTTGTTCCTGATCCTGTCCGCTGCCGGCATCACCGCGCTCATCGCCGCCTCACCCACGCTGTTCGGCTGGCTGCAACTCATCGGCGCAGGCTTTCTCATCTGGCTTGGCATCCGCGGCTGGCGCACCGCCACCCGCCCCGTCTCGGCCCGGCCCACCACCGCACGCTCGATCTATGGCCGCGCCTTCCTGATCGCCACGATCAACGCCAAATCCGTCGCAGGCTACCTCGCCGCCTTCTCGCAATTCGTCCAACCCGACATCCCGATCTGGACACAGATGTGGGCAATCATGCCCACGGCCCTCACCATCACTGCCCTCAGCTACACCACCTATACCGCGATCGGGGCGGGCCTTGGCCGGGTCGCACTCGGCGCCGTGCTGAACGTCTGGTTCCGACGGGCGATGGCGGTTTGCTTCGTGATCTACGGGGTGCTTCTGGGCACCTACTCCGCAACCGGACGCGGGGCGTGAGCGATACGTACGCGCCACCCAACGACCCGCTCGACATCCTCCATGTCGACCACGAGGTGCTGATCGCGAACAAACCCGCAGGCCTCTTGTCCGTCCCCGGCAAGGGTGACCACCTCGCCGATTGCCTTCTCACGCGCATCCAGGCCGCCTTCCCTGAAGCGCTGCTGATCCACCGCCTCGACCGCGACACCTCGGGCGTGATGATCTTTGCCATGACCCCCCACGCCCAGCGTCACCTGGGATTGCAGTTCGAGAAGCGCCAGACCCGCAAAACCTACGTCGCCCGCGTCTGGGGCCATCCGGCGCAGGATACCGGCACCGTCGATCTGCCGCTCGCTGTCGACTGGCCCAACCGCCCGCGTCAGCATGTCGACCATGAAAATGGTCGCGAGGCGATCACCGACTGGCGCGTTCTGAAACGGCCTGAGGATGGCACGGCGCGCCTGCGGCTATTCCCGAAAACAGGTCGCTCCCACCAACTCCGCGTCCATATGCTAGCGCTTGGCCACCCGATCCTCGGCGATCCGTTCTATGCCACCGGCCCCGCCCGCGATTTCCCGCGCCTTATGCTGCACGCCGAAAGCCTGCGGTTCCGCCACCCCGATGGCGGCAAGGGCCTGACGTTTTCCGCCAGGCCCCCGTTCTGATCAGGCTGGCACCGTCGCAAGGAACTGCTTGATCGCGGTGCCTTCCTCCATGCCGATCTCATGCCCGCCCGCGTGCCAGGCAACCGAGACGTCCGCGCGTTGGCCTGAGAGATAGCTCACCAACGCTTCCGTCATTGGCGCCGGACAAATCGGATCGCGCCGACCGGCGGTTATCAGCATCCGCCGACCGGCCAACCCCGGCTGCGGCTCTGGCGTCCACGGGATCAGCGGGTGCATCAGCACATAGTCATCCACCAGATCCGGCTGCGCCAAACCAACAGAGGCAAGGATATTCGCCCCGTTGGAGTAGCCCAACCCAATCACCCGATCCGCCCCAACATGTGCTTTCTCATCCGCAATGAACGCGCCCATCTTCTCGGTCGCCCGGGTCAGATCGTCCATGTCATAGACTCCCTCACCCGACCTCCGGAAATATCGGTTTGCGCCCATCTCGGACACGTCCCCGCGCGGCGACACCACATGCGCACCCGGGATCAGCCGCTGGGCAAGACCGTGGAACTGATCCTCAGCCCCGCCCGTTCCGTGAAAGGTCAGGAAAAGGGGCCGGCCCGCCGCCCCCTCGCTGCGTTTCGCGATATAGCTCATGGCTCAGCCCTCGATCGGTTCCAGCACCCGTTCCAGCCGGTCGCGCAGATGCGCGTGCTGCGCGGGCAGCTTCAACGCCTCGCCCAGATGCGCGGTATCCTCGTCGCGGTCAAAGCCCGGCTCATTCGTGGCCACCTCAAACAGCACCCCACCCGGCGTGCGGAAATAGATCGCCCAGAAGTAATCGCGGTCGATCACCGGCGTGACCTGATAGCCAGTGTCCAAAAGCGCTTCCCGCACCTCCAACTGCCGCGCGCGGTTTTCCACCGCAAAGGCGATGTGATGCACCGACCCGGCCCCTTGCTGCGCCAGGTTCGCCGACGGAATAGCCTCAAGGTCGATCACATCCGCCCCGTTGCCATCCGCCACGGCCAATCGCGTCACCCCATCGGCGCGGTCCACGACCTCATAGCCCATGAACTGCATCAGCTCTGCCGTCGCATCCGCATCGTGCAACCGCATCGCGGCCCCATGGAAACCACGGATTGCGGTATCCGCGCCGACACCATCGCCAGTCCAGGGCGCCCGGTCATCATCAGCTTCCACCAAGGCAAACCCATCGCCGTCAGGCCCATCAAACAGCAGCCGGTTCTCGCCAAACCGCGTATCGGTGCTCAACCCGGTCACACCCAGATTGCCCAACCGCTCCTGCCACGCGGGCAGAGTACCCATAGGCACAGCAAAAGACGTCGTCGACACCTCCCCCGCCCCGTGGCGACCTTGCCCGGCATTGGGGAACGGGAAATAGGTCATAACCGACCCCGGCGTGCCCTGCTCATCCCCGTAATACAGGTGATAGACATCGGGCGCATCGAAGTTGACGGTCTTCTTCACCCGGCGCAGGCCGAGCGTTTTCGTAAAGAAGTCGTTGTTTTCACGGGCACCACTCGCCAGCGAGGTCACATGGTGCAGGCCTTTGATCTGGTTCAGCATGGGAATGCTCCTCTGAATTGCGTTGATCCAGAGGTATCATGTGCGCAGGATTATTCGATTGGCGAAATCCGCGCCGCTATTGTGCATTTCCAAACATGAGCCTACTCCGCCGCCCAATCCGACACAGATTTGACCTCGAGGTATTCCTCAATCCCCCAAACGCCGCCTTCACGCGCCCGGCCCGAGGCTTTCACGCCCCCAAACGGCGCCCCGGCCCCGCGCGAGCGATAGTTCATCTCAACCATCCCCGACCGCAGCCCCCGCGCAAACCGGTTGCGCCGCGCACCATCCGCCGTCTGCACATAGTTGGTCAGCCCATAGGGCGTGTCATTGGCAATCGCCAACGCCTCTTCCTCAGACCCGAACCGCATGATCGACAGCACCGGCCCAAAGATCTCTTCCTTGGCAATCGTCATCTCCGGCGTCACATCGGCAAACACCGTGGGCCGCACATAGTAGCCCCGATTGAACCCCTCAGGCCGCCCGACGCCACCGGCCACCAGCGTGGCCCCTTCGTCGATCCCGGTCTGGATCAGCGCCTGCACCTTGTCGAATTGGATGTCCGACACCAGCGGCCCGATATGCCGCCCGTCTTCGTGCGCGCTGCCGACATTGGTGTTCTCCGCCGTCTCACGCGCAATCTCCACCGCGCGATCATAAAAGCCGTCCTCCACCAGCATCCGGGTCGGCGCGTTGCACGACTGGCCCGTGTTGTTGAAACACCGCCGCACGCCGGTCTTCACCGCCCGCTCGCCCGCATCCTCAAAGATGATGTTGGCCCCTTTGCCGCCCAGCTCCAGCGATACGCGCTTCAACGTATCGGCGGCGGCATGGCTGATCGCCTTGCCTGCCCGGGTCGAACCCGTGAAGCTGATCATATCGACGTCGGGATGCGCGCTGAGCTGGCTGCCCACGCCCGCGCCATCGCCATTCACCAGGTTGAACACGCCCGCCGGCACGCCCGCCTCATCAATCATCTCGGCAATCAGCACCGCGTCCAAGGGCGCAAACTCCGACGGCTTCAACACCATCGTGCACCCCGCGATCATCGCCGGGAACACTTTCAGCGTGACCTGGCTCAGAGGCCAGTTCCAGGGCGTGATCATGCCCACCACGCCAATCGGTTCCATCAACAGATGCGCGCCAGGCGCATGATCGCCCAAGGGCCGCTCCCACTGGATATGCTTCGCCGCCTCAAGCGCATCCGCGATATTGCCGGTCCCAGAGGTCGCCTGTTCCGTGCGCGACAGATGCCGGGGCGCGCCCATCTCCAGGCTGATCACCCGCTCCATGTCTTCCATCCGGCGCTTGTGGATCTCAAGCACCTTCTCGACATAGCCGATCCGCGTCTCAACCGGCGTGTTCGCCCAAGCGGGGAACGCCCGACGCGCGGCGGCAACGGCCGCGTTGGTATCCGCCTCACTGCCCAGTGAGATCACGGCACACGCTTCTTCCGTGGACGGGTCAATGACGGTGCAATCGCGCGGCGTGACGGGATCAACCCAAGTGCCGTCGATGTAGAACTGGCGGTTTTCAATCATCGCAAATCTCCCTGAACGCGGGCCACACTGTCACTGGTTGACCCGCGCCGCAAGCCGTGGCGGCGGCAACCTCTGGCCCAATCGCGTCACTTGGCAAAGCCCGGTCGCAAAGCCCGCACGGGGGGTATATATGCCACCCAAACCGACCAACCAAGACAGGAGCGCCCCATGGCCTTGCGGATCAATGACACCGTCCCCGATTTCACCGCCGACTCAAGCGAAGGCCCGATCAGCTTTCACGACTGGATCGGCGACAGCTACGCCATCCTGTTCTCGCACCCCAAGGACTTTACCCCCGTCTGCACGACCGAATTCGGAGCCGTCGCCCAACTGGCCGACGAATGGGCCAAGCGTAGCGTGAAAGTAATCGGCGTGTCGGTCGACGGCGTGCCCGATCACCAGAAATGGAAGGCCGACATCGAAACCGTCGGCGGCGCGCCCGTGACCTTCCCGATCATCGCAGACGAAGGGCTGGAGATCTCCAAAGCCTTCGACATGCTACCATCCGAGGCCTACCTGCCCGAAGGCCGCACCCCCGCCGACACCGCCACCGTCCGCTCGGTCTACATCATTGGCCCCGACAAGCGCCTGCGCCTGTCGATGACCTACCCGATGTTCGTGGGCCGCAACTTCGCCGAGGTGCTGCGCGCGCTGGATGGTGTGATGCTGTCCGATGGCCACCCCGTGGCCACACCTGCCGACTGGCAGCCGGGGCAGGATGTCGTCATCAAGACCAGCGTTTCGGATGAAGACGCAAAGGCCAAGTTCGGTGAGTTCAAAACTGTGCTGCCCTATCTGCGGATGGCAAAGGCGCCGGAGTAAGGCACGCTTTTTCCGGCGGGGCGTCTTGGCACCCCGCCGCACCCCACTTGGCCACGAGAACCGTGGCAGCTGGCCACTTTCTTAGGCCGCTCGGTCAATCTGTATCTTGCCATCGTGTAAGAAAATCATCTTGCTAAACGCCGACAGATCGACCGGATTAGGCAGACGAAGGTCTGAGATGTCCGGCATCGACCTGGCATCTGGGTCGAATGACCGGTCGATTTGCGAAATCAGAACACAGATCGCGCGGCTGGCGGCAAGATAGCGGCAAAGCTTCTTGATCTGGTTGTCAAGGCTTGGGTTGCTGCGCTTTTGGTCCAACAGCTGGAGATAGTCGACCACAATAAGCGCGGGCCGTGTCTGGCCCTTCACCCGGTCGACGATGTAGTCGGCAGATATGTTATCTGACGTATCGAAAACGGTGCGATCTGGTCCCGTCCCCGCGTCAACTCCGTGAACAGCCAACTGGGTTGCAATGTCACGCGCGTGGTAATCGAGGGTGAAGAAGAACCCTCTGTACCCGTGGTTTGACGCAAGCCCAGCGAGTTCAAGTGCAAGGACGGTTTTGCCGTGGCCGGGTCTGGCCCCGAGCAACGCAAGATCGCCTGGCCGCAGCCACGCCAAAATCGCTTGCGCCGGGTCCGAGCGCGATGTTGACGACGCAAGATGGCTCCAACTTTGGAAGCCCTGTTCGATGGCAAGCTGATCCAGCGCTTTGGACAGCGGGATACCGGTTTGCCGCGCAAGCTGCTTGGCGCTTTGCTTCAACTTATAGATGGGGGCAGAGAGTTGCATAAGCGATCCTTCTCTTTCGAGCCGCGTCTGCAATCCCTCCTTATGCATGCGCTCAATAGAGACAGATGAATATGCGCTGCGCTCTACATGGCAGATGCTTCCCGGTCGGAGGGCGGAGGCCCGAGCAGGGCCTACATCAGTGGTAACGCAAGCCCGGCGACATGCTCAAGATGAAAGATGTGCGGGCTTCTGCCCAGAGCCGGAAACAGCAAAAAAAAGCCCCGGCGCAACCGCCGGGGCCTGGTTCTTGCGAATTGGAAAGCGCTTACTCTGCCGCTTCTTCCTTCACACCTTCTTCACCAGTCTCCTGGTCAACGACCTTCATCGACAACCGCACCTTGCCGCGATCATCGAAGCCCAGAAGCTTGACCCAAACCTCCTGACCTTCCTTCAGCACATCCGAGGGATGGTTCAACCGGCGGTTCTCGATCTGGGACACATGCACCAGACCGTCGCGCTTGCCGAAGAAGTTCACGAAGGCCCCGAAGTCCACGATCTTGACAACCTTGCCCTTGTACACCTTGCCCTCTTCCGGCTCGGCCACGATCGAATGGATCATGTCATAGGCTTTCTGGATCGAGTCGGCGTTGGGCGACGCGATCTTCACCACGCCATCGTCGTTGATATCGACTTTGGCACCCGACATTTCCACAATCTCGCGGATAACCTTCCCGCCCGACCCGATCACTTCGCGGATCTTGTCTGTGGGCACGTTCATCGTCTCAATGCGCGGGGCATGCACGCTGAAGTCAGAGGTTTCCGACAGCGCCTTGTTCATCTCACCCAGGATGTGCAGACGGCCGTCCTTGGCCTGCGCCAGCGCCTTCTCCATGATCTCGGGTGTGATGCCCGCAACCTTGATGTCCATCTGCAAGGACGTGATGCCGTTCTCGGTGCCAGCGACTTTAAAGTCCATGTCGCCCAGGTGATCTTCATCCCCCAGAATGTCGGTCAGAATCGCGTAGGATCCGTCTTCTTCCAACACCAGACCCATGGCCACACCGGCAACCGGCGCCTTCAGCGGAACGCCGGCATCCATCATCGACAAAGAGCCACCGCAGACCGACGCCATCGAGGATGAACCGTTCGATTCGGTGATCTCCGACACAACGCGCACGGTATAGGGGAAATCCGTCGCCGCCGGCAGAACCGCCTGCAACGCCCGCCATGCCAGCTTGCCGTGACCGATCTCGCGACGGCCCGGAGGACCAAAGCGGCCAACCTCACCCACCGAATAGGGGGGGAAGTTGTAGTGCAGCAGGAAGTTCGACTTGTAGGTGCCGTTCAGCGCGTCGATCATCTGTTCGTCATCGCCGGTGCCCAGCGTGGTCACGACGAGGCCTTGGGTTTCCCCACGGGTGAACAGAGCCGAGCCATGCGTCCGCGGCAACAGGCCGGTCTCGGCCACAATCGGGCGCACCTCATCAGTCGCGCGGCCATCGATCCGACGACCGTTCTTGACGACATCGCCGCGCAGAACCATCGATTCCAGCTTCTTCAGCGCCGAACCCAGATTGGCATCCTCACGCTGCTCTTCGCTCAACGCCTCAAGGATCGCCTCGCGCGCTGCCGACACCGCGCTCACACGCTCTTGCTTGTCGGTGATCGCGTAAGCGGCACGCATCTTCTCTTCGCCCGCGGCGTTCACAGCATCCGACAGGTCCGAGTAATCCGGAGGCGTGAAATCAAACGGCTCATTCGCCGCCTCTTCGGCCAGATCGATGATCAGGTCGATCACCGGCTGGATCTCATCATGGGCGAACTTCACCGCCCCCAGCATCTCTGCCTCGGTCAGCTCATACGCTTCCGACTCGACCATCATGACCGCGTCTTTCGTCCCGGCAACGACCAGATCAAGGCGCTGTTCGGGGTTCTCGCGCAGCTTGTGCATGTCGTCGATTTCAGGGTTCAGCACATACTCGCCGTCGACAAAACCAACGCGGCAGGCCGCGATCGGCCCCATGAACGGCGCGCCGGAAATGGTCAGCGCCGCCGAGGCTGCGATCATCGCAACCATGTCGGGGTCATTGACCAGGTCGTGGCTCAGCACGGTGCAGATCACCAGCACTTCGTTCTTGAAGCCCGGCACAAACAGCGGCCGGATCGGCCGGTCGATCAGACGCGAGGTCAGCGTTTCCTTTTCGGTCGGCCGGGCTTCGCGCTTGAAAAAGCCGCCGGGGATTTTGCCCGCGGCATAGTATTTCTCGTTGTAATGCACGGTCAGCGGGAAAAAGTCCTGTCCCGGCTTTTGTGCACGGGCGAACGTGACGTTCGCCATAACGGATGTCTCGCCATATGTGGCAATGACCGATCCGTCTGCCTGACGGGCAACCTTGCCCGTTTCCAGTGTGAGAGTCTCTTCCCCCCACTGCATCGATTTCTTCGTGATGTTGAACATTTCGTATCCTATTTGGGCCTGTCTCGGCGGTCCGAGTGCCCGTTTGATTGGCGGCCCCATTGCCGCCGACCCCTGATCCTCGTCCAAAAGCGCCGGGGTCCATGCGCCACGTGTTGGATTGGGGGGCCTTACAGCAGTTTCGGGGGTTTGGAAAGAACTTCCCGGTGCGGCCTGTTGGCTATGGGATCGGCGCAAAAAGCGCGTCTTCCATGGTGCAATCCCGCACCACATCGCGCCCACAGGGCACCGGGCTCAGACCCTTCGACAAACAGATCCGCGCCTCCTGAATGCGCCCCGATTTGCAGGTGATCGTGATCATGTCGGGCTCAAGCTCCGGGTTCGCTTCCAAAAACGCCTGTTCCACCACACTCGCGGGCAGCTTCACCGGCGCGTCCAACCGCCGAAACACCTCCGGCCGCACCACCTGCCCATACGCCTCTCGCGACAGCGCATAGTAATCATCCGACGGCAGCCCGCTGCACCGCCCATGCTTGTTCCATTGATGCCACGCCAAACCGGATGTTCCCATGATATCCGCCATCGCCGCCGTATCACCCCGCGACGGGTTCCGCTCTCCCGTCACGCAGTAACTCGGCCAGCCCTGATGAAACTGCGGCCACAACCCGTGGAGGATCCACCCCAGATCGCGATCCGTGTCGCATTGTTCGGACCCGCGCGCATCACCTTCCAGCTTGCACCAGGTGGGCGACCAGGACAGCGCCAGCACGTAGTAGTCGAACTCCCCCGACTTCTCTCCCTCGGCCCACGCGGCCACAGGCAGGAACAGGGCAACCAAAAACCAACGCATTTTCGCTTTTCTCCGGCGGAAGGGATGACTATATACCCCGCAACCCTCCCCGAAAACGAGGATACGTTCCAGACCGGAACAGCCGTTTT
The DNA here is from genome assembly GCA_039820585.1 of Pseudomonadota bacterium. GTDB lineage: Bacteria > Pseudomonadota > Alphaproteobacteria > Rhodobacterales > Rhodobacteraceae > JBCBGF01. The sequence goes on along the minus strand of JBCBPV010000005.1, from coordinate 19,039 downwards.
CCCGGCACGGGGAAGTTTTGGCCCATGGAGTGAGGCGTATGAACAAACCGATAATGGCAAAAGCCACCGCCGTCTGGCTTGTCGACAACACGACGCTGACGTTCAAGCAGGTCGCCGATTTCTGCGGTCTGCACGAATTGGAGGTGCAGGGCATCGCGGACGGGGATGTCGCAACTGGCGTCAAAGGCTTCGATCCCATCACCAACAACCAGTTGGAGCAGGTGGAAATCGACAAGGGCGAGAAGGATCCGCTCTATTCCCTGAAGCTCAAGTTCAACGCCGCCGCCGTGGGCGAGGAAAAGCGCCGTGGCCCGCGGTATACGCCGCTGTCCAAGCGCCAGGACCGGCCCGCGGCCATTCTCTGGCTGGTCAAGTTCCACCCCGAACTGACCGATGCGCAGATCTCAAAGCTTGTCGGCACCACCAAGCCCACGATCATGACGATCCGCGAGCGGACGCATTGGAACATCTCGAACATCCAGCCGGTCGATCCGGTGGCCCTCGGCCTGACCAAACAGACCGAATTGGACGCCGCCGTGCAAAAAGCCGCCGCCAAGAAGGCCAAGGAAGGCGAGGTCATGTCGGATGATGAGCGGCGCAAGCTGGTGTCGACCGAACAGTCGCTGGGCATGCCGGAAGAGCCGAAGATCCCCACCGCGATTTCGGGGCTGGAGACATTCACGCTCACCGACACGGATGATGAGGACAAGGTCGACGATACCGTGCCGGACGCCGACACCTTCTTCAACCTGCCCGACAGCAAGGACGACGAAGAAGAAGACGGCGAAAAATAAGCTAGACTGGCAGCGCGGTGGTTTGCATCACCGTGCGCAGGGCGAAGCTTGAGTGCATCTGCGCCACGCCCGGCAACCGGGCGAGGTAGCGGCGATGGATACGGGCGAAATCCTCACTATCCATCGCGCTGACCTTCAGCAAATAATCCGCTGTCCCCGCCATCAGATGGCATTCCATCACATCGGGGATCTTGGCCACCTCGCGTTCGAACGCGTCCAGTACATCATCGGCCTGCCCTGACAGCGTGATCTCGACAAACACAGTCGTCGGCCGCCCCATCCGCCGCCGGTCGAGCAGCGCCACATACCCCGCGATATATCCCGCCGCCTCCAACCGATGCACGCGCCGGTGACAGGCCGAGGGTGACAGGTTCACCCGCTCAGACAGCTCTGCATTGGAAATCCGCCCACTGCGCTGCAGCGCTGTCAGGATCCGGCGATCCGTGTCGTCAAGATCGGTCATATGCGAAGATTCTTCATCTTTTTCCCGGTATTGACGCAATCTCTACGCGGATTCCATGTAATCGCCACGCAAAATTTCAAACCAATTCCATCGGTACTGCGCAAAGCTGACCGGAGGAGGAGGAGGGAAAACCATGAAAATCGGATGCCCCACAGAGATCAAGGCACAGGAATTCCGCGTGGGCCTGACGCCGAATGCCGCGCGTGAGGCTGTGGCACATGGCCACGCGGCCGTCGTGCAAAAAGGCTGCGGCACTGGCTCAGGCTTTGACGACACAGCCTATACCGACGCAGGCGCACAGATCGTCGACACAGCGGAAGAGGTGTTCGCCAGCGCAGACCTGATCGTCAAGGTCAAGGAACCGCAGGCAAACGAACGCGCCATGCTGCGCGAAGGGCAGGTGCTGTTCACCTACCTCCACCTCGCCCCCGATCCCGACCAGACGCATGATCTGTTGAACAGCGGTTGCACCGCCATCGCCTACGAAACCGTCACCGACCCGCGCGGCGGTCTGCCCCTGCTGGCGCCGATGTCGGAGGTCGCAGGCAAGCTTGCCCCGCAAGTCGGCGCCTGGACGCTGCAACGCGCCAATGGCGGGCGCGGCGTCCTGTTGGGCGGCGTCCCTGGCGTTGGCCCCGCGAAGGTTGTCGTCATTGGCGGCGGTGTCGTCGGCACCCATGCCGCCCGCGTCGCCGCCGGGATGGGCGCCGAAGTTACCGTGCTGGACATGTCCCTACCCCGCCTGCGCCAGCTGGATGAGGCTTATGGCGGCCAATTCCGCACGCGATATGCCTCCAAAGGCAACACCGCCGAACTGGTGGAAGCCGCCGATTTGGTGATCGGCGCCGTGCTGATCCCCGGCGCGGCCGCCCCGAAACTGGTGCGCAAGGACCAGCTCAAGGACATGAAACGGGGCGCTGCGATCGTGGACGTGGCCATCGACCAGGGCGGCTGTTTCGAGACATCCCGCGCCACGACCCACGACGATCCGATCTACGAGGTCGACGGCGTCATGCACTACTGCGTCGCCAACATGCCGGGTGCTGTGGCCCGCACCTCAACCATAGCGCTGTCCAACGCCACGATGCCCTACCTGATCGCACTGGCCGACAAGGGCTGGCGCACGGCATGCGAAGACGATCCCCACCTGTTGGCCGGGCTCAATGTCCACGCTGGCGCGCTTACGAACTATGCGGTGGGAAAGGCGCTTGAGACCGACGTGCTGTCACCGCAGCTCGCCCTCAAGCGCTAGATAAGGACGCGGGCCCAACGGGGCCCGCGCCTCAAAACGCTTAGGCTTGCTTCCTCAGCGAATCCCGAATTTCGGCCAACAGCTCTTCCGCAGTTGGGCCAGCGGGTTCCTCTGGCGCCTCTTCTTCCGGCGCGGTCGCCGCGTCCTTGGCCCGGTTCACCGCCTTGACCAGCAGGAACACAACCCAAGCAATGATCAGGAAGTTGATCAGCGCCATGATGAAGTTACCATAAGCGAAGATCGCCCCGTCTTCGCCGTCGGTCAGGCGATAGCCCATGGTCGAAAAGTCGATCCCGCCCATGAACAGGCTGATGATCGGGTTGATCAGATCGTCAACCAGCGACGTGACGATGGCCGTAAAGGCCGCACCGATGATGATACCAACGGCCATGTCCATGACATTGCCCTTGGCGATAAAGTCCTTGAATTCCTGTATCATAGTCGATTCCCTCAGATGTCAGCACACAAAATGCTCCGCACCAATTACCGATGCGCGCACATGCACATGGGTGATCTCTCACAGATGTGCATCTGTTTCGAGGGGACAAATCGCTTAGGATCATCCGTAAACATAAAGGACACATCCATGACCGACCTCAGCGCCTTTCCGATCACCGCCCGGTGGCCCGCCAAGAACCCAGACATTATTCAACTGTACTCTTTCCCAACGCCCAACGGCGTCAAAGCGTCAATCGCACTGGAAGAGATGGGGCTAGCGTATGAGGCGCACCGCGTCACTCTGTCGGACGCCGATGTCAAAAGCCCCGAGTTTCTGTCGCTGAACCCCAACAACAAGATCCCCGCGATCATCGACCCCGATGGCCCCGAAGGCAAACCCCTGGCGCTGTTCGAATCCGGGGCGATCCTGATCTACCTGGCCGAAAAGACCGGCAAGCTCATGGGCAGCACGCCTGCGCAGAAGTACAAGACGATCCAGTGGCTGATGTTCCAGATGGGCGGCGTTGGCCCGATGTTCGGGCAGGTGGGCTTCTTCTGCAAATTCGCCGGCACCGCCGTGGAAGACCCGATCCCGCGCGAACGTTATCTGGGCGAGGCGCGCCGGTTGCTCGCCGTGCTGGAAAAAGAGCTGGACGGCAAGGACTGGATCACCGGCGAATACTCCATCGCCGATATCGCAATTGCGCCATGGCTAAACGGGCTAGAGTTCTACGGCGTCCGCGACACCGTTGGCTGGTTCGACAACCCCAACCTCGTCGCCTATCTCGACCGCTTCCTCGCACGCCCGGCGGTTGAAGTCGGACGCAACACGCCGCCCCGCGAAGGCTAGGCGGTTTCCACACAATGACGGCGGAAGGCGCGTTTGAGCATATCCAGCTCGGCCCTCAAAAGCGCAATCTCTGCCGTCAAATCCTCTTCCAAGGGCGTGCCCGCGACCAGCGTGATCACCGCCAGCGTATCGCCCTCGGCGCCCTCGCGCACCAGCACGGTCTGCACGCCCTCTGACAGGATCGTGCTGGGCAGCGGCACCTTCACCGTCCAGGCATCATGGGTCTCATCCACCGCCTCCAGCGTGATGCCCTCCAACGCCTGCTCCAAATGATACGCCGCCAGCCCCGGCGCCCCCGCCTCATGCGGGGCACCCGTCAGCCGCCCTTCCCAGATCCCGGCCCGCAGGCGTGTTTTCGTCAGGCTCAGTGCACTCACGACAGCCTCCTCAAATCTCGGCCCGCGGCCGGCGGGCCAGCGTCACATCGCGCAGGATGATCTGGTTCAACTCGGGCCCCTCAAAGATCAGGTCCAGCCACATCTTCTCAATCCGCTTTTCGTTCAATTCTGAATAGGCCAGATCGAACTCCACCCAGGTATCGCCCGAACTCACCGGCAACTCGCGCACGATCTGTTCGGTGTTGGGCCCATGCTTGATGTTGAGCCGCGCGAACACTTCCAGCGGCTTCTCCGTCTCCAGCGCCGCTGTCAGCCGCACCAGATGGCGCTTTTCCAGCCCCGCCACCGAATCATCGGGCAGGTCGACCACCAGGCTCAGGAACGAGCCATCAAAGCCGAACACATCCAGCCGCACCCCAAAGGGCGCCAGATCGCTTTCGCGCGTGTTGCGGATCTGGCGAAACGTCAGCTCGGATATCTTGCAGTCGTGATAGACCGTCGCCTCGTCGCCAAATCGCGTCTGGCTCTCCACGGCCACGTGCCCCGACGGAAACACCGGCCCCCTCCACAGCTGCGGTCGGTACGCCCAATCCGAATGCAACGGCCGCTGGATCGCCGTTGAGCCCACCACCGGCAGCGCCAGCCGCCCATCGGCCACATGCAACAGCCGGTCCAACCGCCGCCGCAGCGCCCGCGCCCGGCTGCGATGGCTTTGCAGCGTCTCGACGTCGATGTCACCGGCGGCATTCGCCACCCGTTCCCAGCGGCGCAGATACCCACGATCCGCGATCCGGGTCAGGCCCCGCCACAGACGCAGCGCCGCCATCAGGTGTTGACCCCGCGCAGGCGGGCGGCCAGCGAATCCAGCAACTCGAACCCAACATCCCGGCTCATCGGTTGATCAGGAAAACTGACGACCGAGGCGGTGACCAGATGCCCGCCCACACCCATCAGCGCACGCCAGTAATCATCACCGATCTGCGCCCCTCCGGCAGAGCCCTTGTCGCGCGCATGGATATACAGCGCACCATCGACCGCCAGCGTCTCCAAGATGACCAGATCTTCCGCATCCCCGCGCCGGCTAATCGCCGCGCGGCCCGCATCACTGCGCACATAGGCGTCCAGCGACGTCACCTGTTCGGCCACCGCCGCACTCGCCGGCGGGCCAATGGACACCGTGAGGATGCCAGGCACCGCAGGCCGGGGCTGCGCGGGATCGCGTGAGATCGAGGCGCAGCTGCCAAGCAGCACAAACGCCGACTGCCCGGTATCGCGCGTCACCGATCCATCGACGCAAAATCCCGGCGGCCCGGACACAACGACCGCATCGCCGGTCACCGCCACACGCTCAGGCGCGCTGCGGGCCATATCCTGACCTGCCGCACCCAGTGCCATGTCAAAGCCGCCGTCGCACCCTGCCAACGTCAGCACCGCCGCCAGGGCGAGGGGCTTACAGATCCATGTAGACATGCTTTTCCGCATTGGCGCCGGGATGGGTAACCGCGCCCAAGCGGCTGGAGCCGACAAGCTGCGCGTATTTCCAAAGTGCGCCCGATGCATAGATCGTTTCACGCGGCCCCGCCCACTGCTCTTTCCTCTGGGCAAGTTCAGCATCGTCCAGCGCGACTGAGATCTCCCCCGTGATGGCGTTGATCGTAATCACGTCCCCGTTTTCGATCAATGCAATCGGTCCGCCATGGGCGGCCTCAGGCCCCACATGGCCCACGCAGAACCCCCGCGTCGCGCCGGAAAACCGGCCATCGGTGATCAGCGCCACCTTCTTGCCCATGCCCTGACCGCTCAGGGCCGAGGTCGTCGCCAACATCTCGCGCATCCCCGGCCCACCGGCGGGGCCTTCGTTGCGGATGACGATGACTTCGCCTTCCTCATACCCGCGCGCCTTCACGGCGGCGAACGCATCTTCCTCGCACTCGAACACGCGGGCCGGGCCGGAAAAGACCTGCTCTTCCTCGCTCATGCCTGCGACCTTCACGATTGCGCCTTCTGGGGCGAGGTTGCCCTTCAGCCCCACGACACCACCCGTCGCCGTGATCGGCGTCTCAATCGGATAGATCACCTTCCCATCCGCTTCACGTTCGATCAGGTCCAGCTCTTCGCCCATGCTGCGCCCGGTCGCCGTGATGCAATCCTCGTGCATCAGCCCCGCTTTGCGCAGCTCTTTCATCACGACCGGCACACCGCCCGCTTCATACATATCCTTGGCGACATAGGTTCCGCCGGGCTTCAGATCGACGAAGTAAGGCGTGTCCCTGAAGATCTCACAAACATCCTCAAGGCTGAACTCGATCCCTGCCTCATGCGCAATCGCGGGCAGGTGCAGCCCCGCATTGGTCGACCCGCCCGTACAGGCGACCACCCGTGCCGCGTTCTGCAGCGACTTCAACGTCACCACATCCCGCGCGCGGATGTTTTTCTCCAGCAGCACCATCACCGCCTCGCCCGACGCCACGCCATACTGGTCCCGGCTTTCATACGGCGCTGGTGCCCCCGACGAGTTCGGCAAAGCCAGCCCAATCGCCTCGGACACGCACGCCATGGTGTTCGCCGTAAACTGCCCCCCGCAAGCCCCCGCCGACGGACACGCCACGCGTTCCAACGTGCGCAAGGCTTCATCTGACATGTTGCCTGCCTGATGCTGACCCACAGCCTCAAACACATCCTGAACGGTCACATCCTTGCCGTCCAAACGACCCGGCAGGATCGATCCGCCATAGATGAACACGCTCGGCACGTTCAACCGCACCATCGCCATCATCATCCCCGGTAGCGACTTGTCACAGCCCGCCAGCCCGACAATCGCGTCATAGCAATGCCCCCGCATCGTCAGCTCGACCGTATCGGCAATCGCCTCCCGCGAGGCGAGCGAGGACCGCATCCCTTCATGCCCCATCGCGATCCCGTCGGTCACGGTGATCGTCGTAAATTCCCGCGGCGTCCCATTGGCGTGCTTCACACCCAGCTTCACCGCCTGCGCCTGCCGGTTCAGTGCGATGTTGCACGGCGCCGCCTCGTTCCAGCAGGTGGCCACACCCACGAACGGCTGCGCAATCTCTTCCTCGCTCAGCCCCATCGCATAGTAGTAGGACCGGTGCGGCGCGCGCGACGGCCCTTCGGTGACATGGCGGCTGGGAAGCCGGGATTTATCGTGCGTGCCGTCAAGCATGGGATCCTCCGCAAAACAGTCTGGTTCCTCGTGGAATAGGTGAGCATGCCCACCACCACAAGCGCGATTGCGCAGCGCTGCCCCGCCCGATAGCGTGCGCCAAAACAGGCAGGATCCGAGCAATGGCCTATCCCCACCACGAACCCTTTGTGGCCCCCGCCCGCGCGTATCCGCAGATCTGGCGGCTTCTGGTGGGCTTGGTGGTGGCAGTGATCGTCTACATCGTGGTGGTCTTCGCGGTGTTCTTGATCGGCTGGCTGGTATCAGGCGATGGGGGCGACGGTCTGGCCTGGGCCCAGCGCCAGTTGAACCCCGACGATCCCGATGCGTTGCTTCTCTTGCTGGCCACGTTCACCGGCATGGCGCTTGGCGCAATGGCCGCCGCGCGGGTCATGCACAAACGCGGCGCGGGCACGCTCTTTGGCCGGGGCGCGCGGGTGCTGTATGACTTCGTCGTCGCCGCGGCCATCGTGGGCGCGATCCTGGGTGGGTCGGTGGTGATCTGGTCGTTTTCCTATGATGCAGTGCCGGGCCTGCCACCGATGGTGTGGCTTGGCTTGTTGCCCCTCGCGCTCCTCGGCCTGTTGATCCAGACGGGCGCGGAAGAGCTTTTGTTCCGCGGCTACCTGCAACAACAACTTGCCGCCCGCTTTGCCTCGCCGCTCGTCTGGCTGCTTCTCCCCTCGATCGCCTTTGGCCTCGTCCACTACGACGCCCAAAGCGCGGGCTCCAGCGTGTGGATCGTCGTGGGCGCCGCCGCCCTGTTTGGCCTGATCGCCGCCGATCTGACCGCGCATACCGGCTCGATCGGCGCGGCGTGGGGGTTTCACTTCGCCAACAACACGCTGGCCGTTCTGGTGATCTCGACCCAAGGGTCGCTCACCGGCCTGGCGCTTTACACCACGCCCTATTCGGTCAGCGACACAGACACGCTCTCAACGCTTGTCCTGTTCGATCTGACCATGATGGGCACCGCCTGGTTTGTCATCCGCCGGGTCCTGACCCGTTGATTGCATTTCGGCAAATCCGGCCTTATCTCACACCCGAACCGGGCGAAGGGTCGCGCAAATGAACTGGATCTCCAACTACGTCCGACCGCGGATCAACTCGCTGTTTTCACGCCGCGAAGTCCCCGAGAACCTGTGGACCAAGTGCGATGAGTGCGGGACGATGCTGTTCCACCGTGAACTGACCGACAACCTGCACGTCTGCACCGCCTGCAACCACCACATGCCGATCACCCCACGGGAACGCTTTCACGCGCTGTTCGATGGCGGCATCTTCACCGAAGTGCCGGTGCCCGAACCCGTGGCCGACCCCCTGCAGTTCCGCGATCAAAAACGGTATCCGGACCGGATGAAAACAGCGCAACGGACCACGGGCGAAGCCGAGGCAATGCTGGTCGCCGAGGGTGAGATCGGGCGCACCCCCATCGTCGCCGCCGGCCAGGATTTCAGCTTCATGGGCGGATCAATGGGCATGTATGTGGGCAACGCCATCATCGCTGCCGCTGAACGTGCCGTGATGATGAAACGCCCCCTCATCCTGTTCTCTGCCGCCGGTGGCGCGCGGATGCAGGAAGGCATCCTGTCGCTGATGCAGATGCCCCGCACCACCGTCGCGGTCCAAATGCTCAAGGAAGCGGGCCTGCCCTACATCGTCGTGTTGACCCATCCCACCACGGGCGGTGTCACCGCGTCCTATGCGATGCTGGGCGATGTGCATATCGCCGAACCCAACGCGCTGATCTGCTTCGCGGGCCCCCGCGTCATCGAACAAACCATCCGCGAAAAACTGCCCGAAGGCTTCCAGCGCGCCGAATATCTGCTGGATCACGGCATGCTCGACCGCGTCACCCACCGCGCCGCGATGAAAGACGAACTCGTGTCCATCGTCCGCATGCTGATGGACATGCCGCCCCCGGTGAAGGGTGAGCTTCCGGCCCCGGCCGAGTCCACGCAAGCCCCCGCCACAGCGGAGAGCCAGGCGGGGTGAGCGCGGTGCAATCCGACGTCATCCTGGACCGGTTGATGTCGCTTCACCCCAAGAAGATCGACCTGACGCTCGACCGCATGTGGCGGGTGCTAGAGGCGTTGGGCCATCCAGAGCGTGACCTGCCCCCGGTGATCCACATCGCCGGGACCAATGGCAAAGGCTCGACCCTCGCCATGATCCGCGCGGGAATCGAAGGCGCGGGCCAGACCTGCCACGCCTATACCTCGCCCCACCTCGCGCGGTTCCATGAGCGGATCTACCTCGCGGGCGAGACGGTTTCCGAGGCGCATCTGACACAGGTGCTTGACGAGTGTGAGCGTCTGAACGGCGGCGTCCCAATCACATATTTCGAGATCACGACCGCCGCGGCCCTTCTTGCATTTGCCCGCACGCCCGCCGACTGGACGCTGCTAGAGGTCGGGCTGGGCGGTCGCCTCGACGCCACCAATGTGATCGAGCGTCCGGCCATCTGCGCGATCACGCCCGTAGACATGGATCACCAGCAGTTCCTGGGCGAGACCCTGCCCGAGATTGCGGGCGAAAAGGCGGGCATCCTGAAACGCGGCATTCCCTGCGTGGTGAGCCGGCAGAAAGACGAAGCGCTGGACGTCATCGAACGACAGGCCGCCCGCGTCGGCGCCCCGCTTCTGGTCCACGGCCAGCACTGGCACGTGACTGAGGAACGCGGGCGCATGGTCTACCAGGACGAACGCGGCCTTCTCGACCTACCGCTCCCCAACCTCATCGGCCCGCACCAGATCGACAACGCCGGCACAGCGCTCGCCGCCCTGCGCCATCTGCGTTTCGATGACGCCGCTTGTGAAGCCGCCGTCACCACCGCCCGCTGGCCCGCCCGGATGCAACGCCTGAAACACGGGCCCCTGTTCGATCTGGCGGGTTCGGCTGAGCTATGGCTCGACGGCGGCCACAACCCAGCGGCTGGCCGCGCGACCAGCGCTGCGTTGGCCCGCCTTCCCAAGCGCCCAACCTATGCCATTGCGGGGCTGTTGCGCACCAAAGATGCCACCGGGTTTTTCAAGGGCCTGGGGGATCAGGTGCAGTCGGTCTCTGCCGTCTCGATCCCCGGTGAAACCGCCACACTCAGCGCTGAAGACACCGCCGTCGCCGCGCAAAACGCAGGCCTCGCCGCCGCCCCCGCCGCATCGCTAGAAGCGGCAATAGCGGAAATCACATCCCATACGCCACACGCCCGCATTCTGATCTGCGGTTCGCTCTACCTCGCCGGATACGTTTTGCGCAGAAATGGCTAGCTTCCCCAATCCGCCGCCTGCATTTCGCGCAACCGGCTGGCCGTCCGCTCAAACTCAAACGTCCCCGCGCCTTCCAGATACAACCGCTCCGGCACATCCGCCGCCGTCATGATCACCCGCACCCGCGCCTCGTACAGCGCATCGATCAACGTCACGAACCGCTTCGCCTCGTTGTAGTTCTCGCTCGATAGCAGCGGGACATCCTCCAGGATCAACACCCGCACCGCCTCGGCAATCGCCAGGTAATCCCCCGGCCCCAAAGGCCGCGCGCACAAATCCCAAAACGTCGCCCGCCCGATCCCGTTGCGAAACGCGGGCAGCTCCACCTTGCGCCCCTTGATCGCCAAAACCAAAGGCGCACCACCCCCGCCCCCGGTCAGATCGACCCAAATCTCCGACACCGCATCCCGCGCCGCCGCATCCGCTGGCGCAAAATACACCGGCGCCCCGGTCAACCGGTCCTGCCGGTAATCAGTGGGCGAGGTCAGCTCCCACACCACCATCCGCTCTTTCAAGAGCGCGATGAACGGCAAGAACAACTGCCGGTTCAGCCCGTCCTTATACAGATCATCCGGCACCCGGTTCGACGTCGTGACAATCGCCACGCCAGCCCCCATCAGCGCCTCAAACAGCCGCCCCACGATCATCGCATCTGTGATGTCGGTGATCTGCATCTCGTCGAAGCACAGAAGCCGCACATCGCGGATCACTGCCTCAGCCACCGGCAACAGCGCGTCATCCACCCCGGTCTTGCGCGCCTCGTGCAACCCGGCCTGGATCTCTTGCATGAAGGCGTGGAAATGCACGCGCCTCTTGGCCTCGATATCGACGCTGGAATAAAACAGGTCCATCAGCATCGACTTGCCGCGCCCGACCCCGCCCCACATGTACAGACCCTTGGGGGCCTCTGGCGCCTTGGCGAAAAACCCTTTCAGCCCCTTCTTCGCAGGCGGCGCCTCAATCTCAGCCCGCAACCGCTGCAACTCGGGCAGAACCGCTAGTTGCGCAGGGTCCGACGTCAATCGCCCCTCACCCGCCAACCGGGTGTAGATCTCAACCAGTCCCTCGCTCATGCCACTGGTTACGCCGCGCGGGACCCGCTGAAAAGCGCGCATCAAGGATTTTGAACCGAACGCCCCCAAGAGGTCGCGGCTCAGCCAGCCCAGTGCGTTTCCGGCTCAGTTGGAAAAAGACATCTCGTTTTGCGTTCGAGCCGCAGGCGAGAGGCAGCGAAAGGCGATTCAGAAAATGCCGGAAACGCTCTGACCAAGCACCCGTTCCATCACATAGCGGCTCGTCATCAGATCCAGATGCGCGCCGCCGCCGTTCTTGAACACGGTGATATCCTCTGGCGCGCGCGTAAAACGATCCAGATTGTAGTAATCGGCCACGATATCACCTTTGGCGATCACCCCCTCTTCGATCGGGATCTTCACCTCGCCGATATGATCCACCGTGGTCTCAAAGCTATCCACAAACACCCGCCCCCGGCGCAGCGCGGTATCATCCGTCTCGCGCATATCCGGCCTGTAAGCGCCGATCAGATCAAGGTGCTGACCCGGCTGCAACCATTCACCCAGAACCACCGGCTCATGGCTCATCGTCGCGCAGGTAATCACATCCGCCCCGCGCACCGCCGCCTCCAGATCGGTCACCGCCGTCGTGGCCCCATATGCATCCGCCAACCGCTCCGCCCCCGCAGGCGTCCGGTTCCAAACCTGAAACGCCGCGTCGGGAAACGCGGCCCCATACGCCTGGCGCAGATTGTGCCCCACCGTTCCCGCGCCCACGATCAGGATCGTCCGACTGTCTGACCGCGCCAGCCGCCGCGCCGCCAGCAAGCTGTCTCCGGCAGTCTTCCACTTCGTCACCAACCCGAAATCAAGGATCGCCTCGGGGCTGCCATCGGCGTCGGAATACACCGTCACCGATCCCCCCACCGCCGCGCGCCCATACTTCAGATTCTCGGGAAAGATCGTCGCCGTCTTCACCGCCATCCCCAACCCGTCAACCCACGCCACCCGGCTGAGCAGCGTGTCGGGATCACGATAGAGAAACGTATCGCCAATGCGCGCTTTCGGCAGATCGTGCCCCCGTGCCAAAGCATCGGTCAGCCCGATCCAGTCCATAAGAGGCTCTGCCTCTTCCGCCGAGATAATGGGAAGGGTCATGCCGCCTGCGCCTCTTCCACGGTCAGCAACCCCTCAGCCACCAACCGATCCGCCCAGCCCTGTGGCCCATCGAACAGATGCGTCTGCCACCCTCGGGCCTCTGCCGCGGCGATGTTCTCCCCCCGGTCATCAGCGAACAGCAGTCGCGCGGGCGAGATCCCGCAATCCTCTTCAACCATCTGGTAAATCCTCGGATCGGGTTTGATCACCTGCATGTGGCCAGAGATGTAGCGCCGGTCGAACTCGGTCAGAAAGTCATACGCCGTCTCCGTCAACGCAAAGCTGCCCACACCAAAGTTCGACAGCGCGAACACCGGCACACCCCGCGCCCGCAACCCCCGCAGCAAGCGTACCGAATGCGGGATCACCGGACCCGCGATATCAAGCCAATGGTCATGCCAGGCGCGGATCTCGGTCGTCCAGTCAGGATACGCCTCAGCCGTGTCATAAATCACATCGCGGAAATCCCCGCCCGCGTCGACGCGGTCGTTCATCGCGTGCAGGTCGACCTCGGCAAACATCGCGCGCCGCCGGTCCGCGCCAATGGTCGCGCCATAGTACCGCTCTGGCTGCCACTCGATCAGGACATTCCCGATGTCAAAGATGACCGCATCAATTTCGGACATGCACCGCTCCCGCTCCACGCCCGCCATGTGTAGCCAACCGCCACACGCTTCTCAACGCGCATCGGGCGGGCGAGACGCCAGCGCAAGCCGCGCCAGCGCCTCCCGCCAGATCAGCACCAGACCGGCCGCCAGGATCAGTGCGATCCCCACCCAGGCCCAGGGATCGGGCCATTCGCCAAATACCAAAAAGCCGGACAACACCGCCAGCGGCATGGCCGCATACTCAAACGGCGCAACCAACGCGGCCTCGGACAGCCGATACGCCTGGCTGATCGCAAAGCCGCCCGAAATACTGGTCAGCCCGACAACACACATCATCGCGAAATCCACAGGCGCGGGCCAGACCCAGCCACGCAGCAGGAACGACAGCGACGGATGCGCGCCCACGTCATACCCCCCATGGCCCACGGCCAGCCCGACCGCACCGCTCGTGACCAGAAACATCACCTGAATGTAGAAGGCGAGCGTCGTGGCACTTTCCGTGACACCCAGCCGCCGGGTCAGCGTGTGCAGCGTGGCATAACCCACCGCCGCCGCCAGGGGCAGAAGCGCGGCCACCTGAAACGCCGCCGATCCAGGGCGCAGCACGATCATCACGCCCAGAAACCCAACCCCAATCGCGGCCCAGCGCCGGGGCCCCACATGCTCGCCCAGAAACACGACCGAGAAGACAGAGATCAACAGCGGGCTGATAAAGAACACCGCGACAGCCTCGGCCAGCGGCATCGCGGCCAGCGCCATGAAGAAACACAGATTGGCGAACACCACGCAGCCGCCCCGCGCCAGATGCAGGCCCAGCCGTTCGGTCGCCAACTGCCGCCAGCCACCCGTCAGCGGCACAATCACCGCAAGCAGGATAATCGTACCCACAATCGACCGCGTCAGGATCACCTGGTGCAGCGCATAGCTGTCGCTCATCAGCTTGATCAGCACATCGTTGACGGAAAAGCAGAATACCGCCGCCACGGCCCACCCGGCCCCGGCCACTGTCGTGTTCTGCTGCAAGCTGACTGCCATGCCTTCGGGCTATGCCCTTGGCGCGGCTGGGTCTAGCGCTTTTGCGACCCCAGCGCCCGGTCCAGCGCATCCAGAAACCGCGACCGGTCCGCGGTGGAAAACGCCCGCCCGCCGCCTTGCCGAAACGGATCGGCGGCGCGCAAATCCGTCATCAGATCACGCGTCGCCAGCACATTGCCGATATTGGCCTGCGTCAACCGCTCGCCATTGGGTTTCAGCACCGCCGCCCCGCCCTCGACACAGCGCGCCGCCAGCGGAATGTCGGTCGTAATCACCACATCCCCCGCCACAGCCCGATCCGCAATCCACTTATCCGCCTCATCCGGCCCATCGGGGACATAGATCATCTCGATCAGCGGATTGTCCGACGGCCGCAGCCCCCCGTTCGACACCATCGCCACCTTGACCCCGCGCCGGGTTGCCACCTTCTCAACCTCCGCCTTCACCGGGCAGGCATCGGCATCCACATAGATCACGCGCCCAGCGCCTCGGCATGAAAGCGAATGTGGTCGCGCATGAAGGTGGAAACGAAGAAATAGCTGTGGTCGTACCCCGCCTGCATCCGCAACGTGGCCGGCTGGCGTCGGCTGGCCACGGCCAACGCAAACGCCTCGGGCTTCAGCAGATCGAGAAACTCATCCTCGGTCCCCTGATCCACCAGCACATGCCCGGGATACCCCCGCTCGGCCATAAGCAAGCTGGCATCATGGGCCGACCACTCATCCTCATAGGTGCCCAGATACCCGGTGAACTGCTTACGCCCCCAATCGCTCGTAGTGGGGTTTGCGATGGGCGCAAAGGCGGAAACACTTCTGAACTGCTTCGGCAATGACAACGCCAGGGTCAGCGCCCCATGCCCCCCCATCGAATGCCCGGTGATCGCCTGGCGATCAGGATCTACCGCAAACTCCGCCGCAACCAGCGCCGGCAATTCTTGCGAGATGTAACTCCACATCCGGAAATGCGCGCTCCAGGGTGACTGCGTGGCATCCACGTAAAACCCAGCACCCTTCCCCATATCGAACGCATCATCATCCGCCACAGCCTCCCCCCGCGGCGAGGTGTCGGGAAACACAACCGCCATCCCCGCCTCCGCCGCCCAGGCCTGCGCGCCTGCCTTGATCATCGCGTTCTCATGCGTGCAGGTCAGGCCCGACAGATACCAAAGCACCGGCACCGGCCCAGCGGCGGCCTGCGGCGGCAGAAACAGTCCAAAGGTCATCGCACAGCGCGTCGTCTGCGCGGCATGGCGATAAACGCCCTGCACCCCACCAAAACACCGGTTCTCGGACAGAACTTCCATGACGCTTCCCCTTTTCAGTCATCGCTAGAGGGTGCGGCAGTGCCCGGCAAGCCTCAGAACGTATTCACCCAGGCCACAACCCCGCTGACCGTCAACACCGACACCACGGTTGAGATCAGGATGGTCGCCGAAACTCGCTGCGGCGCGACCCCGTAATGTTGCGCCAGAATGAACACGTTGCCCGCCACCGGCAAAGCCGCCGCCGCGATCATCACCCCCGCCGCATAGGGCTCCACCGGGATCAGGACGAGCGCTGCAAACGCCACCGCCGCCGGGTGCAGCACCAGCTTGCAGGTCGATAACCACACCGCCGACGAAACCCGCTCTGCCGATTTCGACGCAAGCGACGCGCCGATGGCAAACAGCGCCCCCGGCGTCGCCGCGGCCCCCAGAATGGTCAGAAACTCATTCACCGGCCCCGGGATCGGCAGCGAAAACGCCGACCAGAACAGCCCCAGCGAGATCGAAACGATCATCGGATTGCGGAGCAGCCCATTGCCCACCGTCGCGAGCACCCCCAGCGACATCCGCCCATCCCGGCTGCCCGTGATCAGAATCACGATCAGGCTGCCGAACACGATCAGGTCCACCGCCAGCACCAACAACACCGGCCCCACCGCGTTTTCGCCCAACAGCAGCACCAGCATCGGCACACCCAGAAAGCCGACATTCCCGATCACCGCGCATTGCGCCTCAACCGCCGCCTCTTCGATCCCTCGACTGCGAACCAGCGCAATGATCGTCGCCAGGATATAGATCACCACCGTCCCCGCCAGATAGGCGGCCACGAAATTCCAATCCAAGACCTCGCCCAGCGACAGGTTGGCCGAAAACCGAAACAACATCGCCGACAGCGCGAAGTAAAAGACGAACTTGGTCAGATAGGCCGTCGCCTCTTCACTGAAGAACCCCGTACGCCCCGCCCAATAGCCAAGGCCGATCAGGGCGAAAAACGGCAAGGTCTGCAGCAGGATATCGATCATACCAGCGGCCTATCGGCTGCGCCGCGGAAGCGCAATTCCGCGGCCTCGTCAAAAAGTGAACTGATCTGTTCATTTTTCCCTTGCGTCCGCGGTCAACCATAGGATACCTTGAATATATACCGAACCGTTTAGTTTATCGCGTGAGGGAGGGTCTTATGCGATTGGTCCTGACTGCACTCTTCATCGTCCTTGGCATGTTCGTGTCAAAGACCGCCATGGCCTCCGACGCCCTGTTCCCGGTCGCGCGCCTTGATGCACAGACCACACCCACCATCTCGGCCACCGCATGCACACAGCTGGAAAAGGCCACCAAAATAGATCCCGCCACCTGCGGGATCTATTCCCCGCAAGAGCTGGTGCTGATCAAACTGGCCCAGGAGGCTGGTTAACCTATATTCCGATGGTCGCGGGACAGGTCACCCGACCCGCATGCGCCTTGAAAAAACTGAACTGAACGGTTTATATATGGGCACCGTTATAGGAGACGCCATGAACATGCACACCGAACCCGTCAAACTGGGCCGCAAGCACGCCCAGGTTCTGGAAGGCGCGCGGACCGTGTTCCTGCGCGACGGGTTCGAAGGCGCCAGCGTCGACGACATCGCCCGCTCTGCCGGTGTTTCCAAGGCCACGCTCTACAGCTATTTCCCCGACAAGCGCATCCTGTTCATGGAAGTCGCCAAAAGCGAATGCCTGCGCCAGGAAGAAGCCACCGATGAGATGATCGGCCACCATGCCCCCCCGCGCGAAGCGCTGGGGATCGCGGCGGAACGGATGATGCGGCTTTTTCTGTCCGATCTGGGGCGCAACGTCTTCCGCGTCTGCGTGGCCGAATCCGAACGCTTCCCCGAACTCGGCAAGGAATTCTGGGACTCCGGCCCGGCCCGCGTCCGCTCCAAGATGATCGCCTACTTCAAACAATCCATCGAGCGTGGCGAGTTGCAGATCGACGATTGCGATCTCGCCGCCGACCAATTTGCCGAGCTGTGCAAAGCCGACCTCTTCTCAAAACTGATGTTCGGCATCCAGGATGAGTTCAGCGATGAAGAGATCACGCGCGTCGCCAAAGGCGCGGTGGACATGTTCATGGCCCGCTACGGCGCGAAGCCATAGACATCAGTCGATCCGCCGGATCACCAGCTGATTGCCCGACTTCTTCGTCTCGAACCGCTTCAACCCCTGCACCAGATCGCTCAGCTTGCGCTTGCCATAGGTCCGCGTATCGAAATCCGGCGTATCGGCGATGATGTACTGACCCAACTGGCCCAGCGCATACCACTCATCATCCTGCTCGATCTTGTCCATCGCCTTCAAAATCAGCGGGACCGCATCCGACGGCGGCTGTTTTCGACTTTTCGGCGCAGGCTCACCGCGGGCCGGGGCTTGCTCCGGCTCATCCATAATGTTCTCGATCAGGATAAAACGGTTACAGACATTGCGCAGGGATTCAGGCGCCTTCCGCTCCCCAATCCCGATCACATCCATCCCCTGTTCCCGCACCCGGTTGGCGAGCGCCGTAAAGTCACTGTCCGACGACACCAGCACGAACCCGTCAAACCGACCCGTATGCAGGATATCCATCGCATCGATCACCAGCCCGATATCGCTGGCATTCTTGCCGACGGTATTGGCGCTTTCCTGATGCGCCACCAGCCCCAGATCGCGCACCGTCTTCGACCAGTTCGCCAGCCTCCCCGAAGACCAGTCCCCATAGACCCGCCGCAACGCCGGTTCCCCCAGCGACGTGATCTCTTTCAGGATCGCACCGGCGTATTTCGCAGGGATGTTATCGGCATCGATCAGAACGGCATAAAGCGGGCGGTCACGGTCGGGCATCAGCTCTCCTTCGTCAGGTCCTTGTATAGGATTAGCGCGTCGACGAAACCGAATTCGGGATGGCGAAACGCCCCTGGCAACCGCCCTACGGTCTCGAACCCCGCCCGCGTCCAGATCTCAATCGCGCGCGTATTCGTCTCTACCACGAAATTGTATTGCATCGCGCGAAACCCCAGCCGCCGCGCCTCCCCCAGCGAATGCGCCAACATCGCCCGCGCCACACCTTTGCCCTGCGCCGCTGCCGCCGTCACGTACCCACAATTGCACACATGATCGCCGCCACCACCCTGGTTCGGACGGACATAATAGGTCCCCAACCCCTCGCCCGCGACAAACACCCGATGCGACGGCCCCAACCAATAGCCAAGCGCCGCCTCCCGCGTCACACCGGGATCAATGGTATAGGTATCCCCCGCCCGAAACACCGGCTCCAGGATCGCCCAAACCGCATTCTCATCGCCCGGCCCAACAGGACGCACCGTAACCTCACCCATTCTCTTTGGTCCGAAAGTATCCCG
>JBCBPV010000004.1:0-93090 GCA_039820585.1 Pseudomonadota bacterium | reverse complement strand
GTCATCGCCTACTGGGTGATCGGCATGTCCTTTGTGCTGGACCTGCAATTGCTGAACATGGGTGCTGCCTTGCAGGACGTGTTCACCGACGGTTTTGCCCTGCTGGCCATGCCACTCTTTATCCTCACCGGTGACCTGATCAACCGCTCGGGCATCGCGCGGCGGCTGTCGGATTTCGCCTATGCCTGTCTGGGCTGGATCCGGGGCGGTCTGGCCATGGCGAGCCTCGCGGCCTGCGGGCTCTTTGCGGCGATCTCCGGCTCGAACTCGGCCACCACGGCGACCATCGGGTCGATGCTGCACCCCGAGATGGTGAAGGGTGGATATGATGAGCGCTTCTCGGCCGCGACCGCTGCCGCTGGTGGGACTGTGGGGATCATCATCCCGCCGTCGATTATCTTCATCGTCTACGGGTTCTTGATGAACCTGCCGATCTCGGACCTGTTCGTGGCGGGGATCATTCCTGGTGCGTTGATGGTGATCGGGATGCAGCTGGCCTGTTGGATCATCTGCCGGATCAACGGTTGGGGTTATCTGATCCCGCTGCAACTGAACCGGGTTCTGAAAACCGCCTTCGGGGCCTGGCTGGGGTTCTTTGCCATCGGCCTTGTGCTTTGGGGCATCTATACCGGCAAGTTTTCCCCGACCGAGGCGGCGGGGGTGACCGTGGGTTTCTGCATCATCGCGGGGCTTTTGTCCTGGGTGGTGACACGGGTGCTGAGCCTGAGATCTGACAAGACGTGGGAAGAGAAAAGCTATGGCGAAATGTTGGTGGTCGAAGGCTTCACCCTGCGCCAGATACCGGGGATCACCATGCGGTCAGCCGAGATCACGGGCATCCTTGCGCCGCTGATTGCGGTGTCGGTGGTGATGCAACAGATCCTGTCGCTTCTGGGGGCCCAGCAGGTGATCGGTGATTTCGTCACGTCGATGGGTGGGTACTATGCGGTGCTGTTCACCGCGATGGTGATCGTCTTCTTCTCTGGCATGGTGTTGGAATCGCTGCCGGTGACCATCATCCTTGCCCCGATCCTGGCGCCGATTGCAGCCAGCGTGGGTGTTGATCCGATCCACTTCTCGGTCATCTTCCTGGTGGGCGCGTCCATCGGATTTATCACGCCGCCTTACGGGCTGAACCTTTATGTGGCATCGGGTGTCACGGGCGTCCCATATTTCAGGCTTTTACGGTACACCGTGCCCTACCTGTTTGCACTGATCAGCGTTTGGGTGTTGGTATCGCTTACGCCAGAGCTTGCCCTGTTCCTTTTGCCCGACCGGTAACCAAGACCCATGCCAGATGATGCCGACGTCGGGACGCACGCGCAGATACCAACCAATCTTCGGCTGCTTTTGATCATTGAAGAGGTCGCGCGCGCGGGCGTGCCGGTGACGCCCGGCGCCCTGTCCGATGCGCTGGGGTTGCCCAAGCCCACGGTGCATCGGCTGCTGACCACGGCGGAGGATGAAGGGTTTCTGCAGCGCGATGTTGATGGCCGGTCCTATGGTCCGGGGCGGCGGTTGCGGAAGCTGAGCGGGAACACCCTGTCATCGCAACGGGTGCGGACCGAGCGGTTGATGGTGATGAAGGCGCTGGCCGAAGAGGTGGGCGAGACCTGCAATCTGGCGGCGCCCGCGCGTTACGGGATGGTGTATCTTGACCGCGTGGAAACCCATTGGCCGCTGCGCATTCAGTTGCCCGTGGGCACGCAGGTGCCGTTCCATTGCACGGCAAGCGGAAAGATGTACCTGTCGTCGCTGCGCGCGGACAAGTTCAAACGGTTGATGTCGTGGCTGGATCTGCCTGCGCAGACCGACCAGACGATCACTGAAACGGACGCCTTGCGGGCGGAACTGTCCGAGACGCGGCAGCGCGGGTATGCGTCGGATGATGAAGAGTTCATGGATGGCATGGCCGCGATTGCGGTGCCGATCAAGGACAGTGAGGGGCGGCTGCTGACCACCCTGTCCATCCATGCGCCGGTGCAACGGCACAGCATCGCAAGCCTTGCCGATACGTTGCCGCAGCTTTTGAAAGCCGCGGGGCGAATTGAGCTGTTGTGTCTTTGAGGCGCGGCTCAGGTGGTCTTTGCCAGCCTGCGTGCGAGGGCCAGGTGCTCTGCCGATATGGGCAAGCCGTCGGTCTGGGCCTTTTGGATCGCCGCGCGCCGCCGGTCGCCGGGCAGGCGTGTGCCGTCCATTGATGCGATTGCGCTGAGCAGGTCCTGCACCCGGTCGAGGTAGTCTGATGCCGCATCCGGCTGGATCGCGATCAGCGTCTGGCCAACGCGCGGGGCCGGGCCTGCGGCATTGAAAAACGAACCGGCCTGGTGGCTGAACGCGCTGCCGGTGAAGGCGGCGGCCAAAAGCTCCACCATCAGGGCCAGCGCGGTTCCCTTTGCCTCACCGATGGGCACCATGGTGCCTGCCAGCGCGGCCTCTGGATCGGTGGTGGGCTGGCCCTCTGCATCCAGCGCCCAGCCTTCGGGGATCGGGTTGCCCGACTTCTTGGCGGCCATCACCTTGCCGCGCGCGACTCGGGACAGGGACAGGTCGATCACCAGCGGCTCGGCACCCGCTTGGGGGGTGGCGAAGGCAATGGGGTTGGTGCCGAAAACTGCCGCACTGGCGCCCCAGGGTGCGATGGCCTTGGGCGTATTGGCCACCATGATCGCGATCAGACCGGCCTTGGCGATGCGGTCCACCTGCACCGAAAGCGCGCCGCAGTGGTGAGAGTTGCCGATGGCCATCACTGCGATGCCCATCTTGTGGGCCAGCGGAACGCCTGCATCGAAGGCGGCGTCGAGCGCGGGGTAGGCAAAGCCCAGGTCCGCGTCGATCATCAGCGACGCAGGCGCGCGTTGGGTCACCGAGATTTGGGCTTGCGCGTTGATCTTGCCGCTTTTGGCCTGGGCCACGTAGTCGTCGAGCCGGGAAAACCCGTGGCCGACCTGGCCCTCGGCCTCTGCCGCGACCAACGCGCGGGCGACCGACAGGGCGGCGTCATGCGGGACACCGGCGTTCTGAAAGACGGCCAGCAAAAGATCAGTGGCCTCGGTCAGGGATATGCGGGGGGTGTCAGACATCGTGGCCTCGGGAAGGCGATGGGGCGACCCGTTGGCCGCCCCTGTTGGTCTTATGCGCTGCGGTAAAGCTTGGTCATCGAGAATTCGCGATGCCCCAGGGCCTCGGCGGCGGTGTTGCGGCCATTGGCGGTGCGGCGGATCATCTCGATCAGGGCGTCGCCTGCCTCATCAATGGTCTGTTCGCGGCGCAGGATGCCTGAGACGTCGACATCGACGTGTTCGCCCATCGTCCGCACGGTGCGGGGGTTCGCGGTGATCTTGATCACCGGCACGATGGGGTTGCCGACCACGTTGCCCTGGCCCGTTGGGAAGGTGTGGATCACGGCACCACCGGCGGCCATCAGCGTCACGCATTCTGCAGCGGCCGAGGACGAGTCCATGAAGTAAAGTCCCGCTCCGGACTTTGGGGCCTCTGCCGGTTCCAGGATGTCGATGTATTCTGACGTGCGCCCGATCTTTTCGAGATTGCCCAGCGCCTTTTCCTCGATGGTGGTCAGGCCGCCCTCGATATTGCCCTTGGTGGGCTGGCTGTCGGACAGATCATCGGTCTGGTGGGCAAAGATCACGTCATCCTGATAGGCCTTCCACATCTTGTACCAACGCTCACCGACCTCTTCGTTTGCGGCGCGTTTCTGACAGATGTGCTCAGCCCCCGTAATCTCGGACGTCTCGCCAAAGAAGCCGGTGATGCCTTCGGGCAGAAGCTTGTCGTACATGTTGCCGACCGTTGGGCAGGAACCGAGGCCGGTGGTCGTGTCACTTTCCCCGCATTTGGTCGAGACCCAAAGCTCGTTGATCGAGCATTCTTCGCGCTGGTACTCGCTGGTCTGATGCACGAACTCTTTCGCGGCCCAGCTGGCCGCGCGGATCGTCTCAAAGTCGCCCTTTTGCTCGATGGAAAACTCGGCCACCGGCTTGCCGGTTTCGCGGATGCCGTCGGCGATCTTCTTGGTCCAGCCCGGTTCGATCCCGATCACCACCACGGCGGCGACATTGGGGTTTGCGCCCGTGCCGATCATCGTGCGGAAGTGCAAATCCAGGTCTTCGCCGAACTGCAAACGCCCGTAGGCGTGGGGGATCGCCATGGTGCCTTTGACGTTGTTGGCGACCGCTTCGCAGGCGGCGTTCGAGATGTCGTCAACGGGAAGGATCACGACGTGGTTGCGCACGCCCACCCGGCCATTTTCGCGGCGGTAGGCTTGGACGGTCATGTTGGAATATTTCGATGCCATTTCGCTAAATCCTTACCAGCGCTTCGTTTTGCAGTTGTGCGTGTGCACATGGGCACCCTTGGGGATGTCGGCGATGATCTTGCCGATATCTTCGCCATACTTGATGGCCGTATCGCCCTCTTTCAGGTCTTCCAGCGCGATCTTGTGGCCGATGGGCACGTCCGCGCCTGCGGTCAGGCGGAAGGTCGAATTGTCATGGGTGATGCAGCACAGCATGTCGGTGCCCGCGGTCAGCCCCTCGACCACGACAACACCCACGTTGTCGGCGTCTTCGTGGACCAGGAGGTGCGGAACCTCGTTCGGGATGGGTTTCGTCTCAGACATGGGCCTCTCCGGTTATGCGGGTTTGAGTATGATCTTGGGCGCGGCTGTTTTGCCGGCCCTTATGTCGGCGAAGGCGCGGTCGCCCTCGCTTAGCGCGCGTGTCTCGGTCCAGTCCAGCGGGCCGAGGCGACCGTCGAACATCGCGGCACAGGTGTCGCGGAAATCCTGGGCGGTGTAGGTGTAGGTGCCGATGAACGTGATCTCTTGCAGGGTCATCCGGCGGATGTCGAGCCCGGCGGTGCCGCCGCCAAGGCCGATATGCAGGATCACACCGCCGGAATGGGTGGCCGCAGAGGCGGTGGCGCGGGTGGCGTCATAGCCCACGGCGTCGACGGTGAGGTCGAAGAGTTTGCCGTCGACTTCTTCTGGAGCGGCGACTTTGTAACCGGCGTTTTGGCCCAAGTAGTCGCGGCGAAGCGGATTGGGATCAGTGAGGGTGACGTCCTTCACCCCTTGGGCGATCAGGCTGATAGCGGCGGCCACGCCTATGGCCCCGCCGCCGATTACCAATGCGGCTTCGTGCATATCGGTGGGGGCGGCTTCGATCCCTAACCTAACCGCGTGCCAACTGACGGCTATGGGTTCGGCGAGGGCCGCTTTTTCGAGGCTGACATCATCTGGGACGGTGACGAGGTTGCGCTCTGGCATGGCCACGTATTGCGCAAAGGCCCCTTCGCGCGGGGGCATCGAGATGATCTGGCGGGTGCTGCACAGGTTATCGCGGCCTGCGACGCAGGACCGGCACGTCCCGCAGGTGACCAGTGGGTTGATCGTCACGCGCCGCCCGTCGAGCGGGCCACCGACAACCGTGCCCGCGCCTTCGTGGCCGAGGATCAGCGGGGCAGGGCGGCGGTCGTCATGGCCGAGATATGCGTGCATGTCGGATCCGCAGATGCCGACGCTGTCGATGCGGATCAGGTGATGGTCGGCGTCGGCAACGGTGTCGGGCACATCGCGGTAGTCCAGCGTTTCGGGCGCGGTATAGACGAGCGCTTTCATTTCGCGGTGAACCCCCCGTCAACCATCAGCGTCTGGCCTGTCACGTACCCACAAGCGTCCGAGCAAAAGAAGAGGAGCGGGCCGTCGATATCCTCGGGCTCGCCATTGCGACCGATGCAGGTTTGCGCGGCGTTGCGGGCGGCGCGGTCCGGGTCGGCGAAGACAGCCGCGGTCAGTTCGGTGCGGAAAAAGCCCGGGCCGATGGCGTTGACGCAGATGCCGTCCGACGACCAGGCCTCTGCCATCGCGCGGGTCAGTTGGGATATGCCGCCTTTGGATGCGCCGTAGCTGAGCCCGCCGGGAAAGGCGCGGCTCGATTGCAGCGAGGCGAAGGTGACGATCCGGCCCCAACCTTTGGCCTTCATCCCTGCGACAAGGTGTTGAGACAGAAAGAAGGGGACGGCGAGGTTCAGGGTCAGGGTGACGTCCCAGCCTTCGGGGGTTACGGCATCGGCCACTTCGCGGGTGTTGATCCCGGCGGCGTGGACCACGATGTCAGGCGCGCCGAAGGGTTTGGTGGCGTGCGCGGCGAGATCGGCCAGACCATTGCGGTCGCCGAGATCATAGGGCAGGACGTGCACCCGTCCGGGGGCGTCTGCTGCCAGGCTTTCCAACGCCTCCGCCCTCCGCGCCACGGCGATCACATCGGCCCCCGCCCGGCTGAGCGCCATTGCGGCTTGCCGCCCCAGGCCCGAACTGGCCCCGGTCACGCAGGCGATATGCCCGCTGAGATCAGGGTGCGCGCCGGACGTCATCGCTTACTCTTCTGCCGTGAGGTCGAAATTCTCACCGGGGAAGAACTTGGCCAGTCGGATATCAGCGGTGCGGGCGTGGCCCTCCATCCCTTCCAGCCGCGAGATGCGGGCGGTTGCCTCGGCAATCGGCTTGGCCCCGTCGCGGGTGGAGCGCTGCCAGGTGACGATTTTCATGTACTTGTGAACGCTGAGGCCACCGGTATACGTCGCCGCGCGCGAGGTGGGCAGGACATGGTTGGTGCCCGATGCCTTGTCGCCGAAGGCCACGGTGGTTTCTTCGCCCAGAAACAGCGAGCCGTAGCACGACAGCCGGTCGAGCCACCAATCGAGATCGGCGGCCTGCACCGTCAGATGTTCGGGCGCGTATTCATCGGACGTGGCCGCCATTTCCTCACGATCAGCACACAGGATCACCTCGGCATAGTCGCGCCACGCCTTGGTGGCGTTGTCGCGGTTCACCTCTGGCAGGGTGTCGATCAGCGTGGGGACAAGGCGCATCACCTCTTCGGCCAATGGGCGATCGTCCGTCACCAGCCAGACCGGTGAGTTGTACCCATGCTCTGCCTGTCCGACCAGATCGGTGGCCACCACCATCGGATCGGCGGTCGCATCGGCCAGGATCAGACTGTCGGTTGGCCCCGCGATCATGTCGATGCCCACGCGGCCAAAGAGGATGCGCTTGGCTTCGGCCACGAACTGGTTGCCGGGGCCCACCAGAATGTTGGCGGGCGGTAGGCCGAAGAGGCCGAAGGTCATCGCGGCCACGCCCTGAACCCCGCCCATGGCCAGGATCTTGTCGGCACCGCAGACATGCGCGGCATAGACGATGGCGGGGGCGATGCCCACGCCGGGGCGCGGGGGGGAACAGGCGACGATGTGCTTGCAGCCCGCGACCTTGGCGGTGGTCACCGTCATGATTGCGCTGGCGATGTGGCTGTAGCGGCCGCCGGGGACGTAGCAGCCCGCGGCATCGACGGGAATCGTCTTTTGACCGGCGATCATGCCCGGCACGACCTCAACCTCGACGTTTTTCAGCGTGGCCTTTTGCGCTTCGGCAAAGCGTTTGACGTTGGCATGGCTGAACCGGATGTCGGCCTTGATCTTTTCAGGGACAAGGGCGGACGCGGCCTCGATCTCTTCCGCGTTCAGCAGGACATTGCCCTCGTACTGATCGAACTTCGCGGCGTATTCGAGCGCCTTGGCGTCGCCCCCGGCTTCGATATCGTTGAGAATGGTTTGCACGGTTTCATGCACGTCCGACGCACCGCTTGAAGCTGTCAGCGTCGCTTTTTTCAGGTACTCACGGGTCATTGCGGTGTGCATCCTATGCGTTATGGTCTTGTACCGGCGATCTGGGTTAGGCGCCTGCGCGGGTGCGCATGGCTGGCGCGGCGCAGGTTCGGGCCGCAACGATTGAGCGCATGCGACTGGGCGCACCAACGCTGGCCGGCAATCCTCCCAAATGCCTCTTGTTAGGCTTTGGAAAGTATGTAAGCGCTTACATTTTTCGGCGCAAGCCCTATAGTTGTCGAGGCGCGGCTCACCTTGATCGTGCGATCATGTGATCTGCAAGGAACGGACCAAACGCCGGACGCAGTGCTATCTGATGGACCCGACACCGCAGGATAAACCCGTCGCGACCCTGGCCGATGTGGCCCGGCATGCCAATGTGTCGACCGCGACGGTGTCACGCTGCCTGAACTCGCCCGATCAGGTGGTGGGCCGCACGCGCGAGCGGGTGATGCAGGCCGTGCGCGACCTGGGCTATACCCCCAATTTCAGCGCGCGGGCGCTGGCGGCGAAACAGACCAACACTGTCGGCGCGGTGATCCCCACGATGGAAAACGCTGTCTTCGCCCGCGGTATCCAGGCGTTCCAGGAAGAGCTGGGGCGGCACGGCAAGACCCTGTTGATCGCGTCGTCGGGCTATAAAGAGGCGTTGGAAGAGGAGCAGGTGCGCGCGCTGGTGGCCCGCGGGGCGGACGCGCTGCTATTGATCGGCTACCACCGCTCGCCCGGGCTGTATGCATTTTTGCGTCAGCGGTCGGTTCCGACGCTTGTTTCATGGTCTTACGACGCCGCGCAGGATCAACCGGCCATGGGCTTTGACAACAAAGACGCCATGGCCGAGCTTGCCCGTCTTGCCCTGCGTCAGGGGCACCGCGAAATCGCCTGCATTTCGGCGCCGATCACGTCGAACGACCGCGCGCGCCACCGGGTTGAGGGGATCCGGCTGGCGATGGCAGAGGCGGGGCTGGATCCGTTTGGACTGGTGCTGACCGAGGTGCCCTATGGCATCGATCAGGGCGAGGTGGCCTTTCGCACGGCGCTTGCCGCGGCGCCAGAGACGACGCTGGTGATGTGCGGCAATGACGTGCTGGCGCTGGGTGCGCTGCGCGCGGCGCGCGAGATGGGGCTGCGCGTTCCGCTGGATGTATCGGTCACCGGGTTCGATGATATCGAGCTGGCGATCCTGGCGGAACCTGCGCTGACGACCGTGCATGTCCCGCATCGCGAGATGGGCCGCCGGGCGGCAAACACGCTGATCCAGATGCTGAACGATGGTGAGACGCCTGCAAGCGTGGCCTTGCCGACAGACATACGGGTGCGACAGTCGCTGGGCCCGCCGCGTCAGAAAACAGGCCTGTGATGCGCGGTACGTGCCAGGATCAAGGCGGAATTTTTCCCACGAGGGAGAGACATATGAACTTGCACCGCGTCACCGAGAAACTGGATGTCGACGACGCCGATCTGTCCGCGTCCAAGTTCAACAACGCCAATCTGTCGCGCACGGCCTACAACCATATCGAGTTTTCGGGCGCGCGGTTTACCGACAGCAACATGACGGGATGGCAGGTCACGGACGTCAACCTGTCAGGTGCGACGATCCGGAATGCAAACCTTTCTGGCGTTGAGATCGCTGATTGCCGACTGGCCGGGGCCACCATCGACGGCGTGGCGGTTGAAGACCTGTTTGAGGTCTATCGGCGCGTGAAAGGCGAAGAGGTGTAGGGCAGATGCGATTTCGGTGGTCGGTCGCACGGCGGGAGTGGCGGAGAGACAGGGATTCGAACCCTGGGACCGCTCTCACGGTCAACGGTTTTCAAGACCGCCGCATTCGACCACTCTGCCACCTCTCCGGTCGTGGGGTGATTAGCGAAAAAGCGGGCGCGATGTAAAGCGCTGAGGCAGGCAGGGCGGCAATCGCGCGAAAGCCCGGGCTCACGTTGTCGAGACTTCCAATATGTCGCGGGGCAGGCTAAGCTTGACGCAACCGGTGGTTTGCAACGCACACCGGCAGAGCAGATTGGCACATAACCGGACAAAAACGCGCTGCCAAGGCGCGGCAAAGAGGCAAGGCATGGCAAGAGCGTTCACTGCAAAACTGGCGGTGGTGGTGGCCGCCCTGACGCTGACAGGATGCGAAGAGATGGGGATGGCCTCTTGGTTGTCGTCCCCGGAAGGCGAACCTGTCGAGGGTGGCGTCGCTGCCGCAGCATCGAGCGTTGAGCGTGATGTGGAATCGCCCGATGTGTTCAACGTCACTGACGGCGCGCTGTGGGATGGACGCCCGTCCCTGGGCGGTGTCTGGGTGGCCCATCCCGATGTGGCCGATCCCGAGCGTGTGATCATCCGCAACGAGGCCAACGGTCAGTCCGTGATCGGCGCGCTGTTCCGGCGCGAGCGCGACAATCCCGGGCCCACGATCCAGGTGTCGTCTGATGCCGCCGATGCGTTGGGCATGTTGGCGGGGCAACCTGCGGATCTGAGTGTGGTGGCCTTGCGGCGTGAGCAAACACCTGTGGCGCCGGTTCTTGGTGAGCCCGTGTTGGACGCCGATCCTGCAGATCCCGCGGCAACGGATCCCCTGATCGCCGCCGCACCGCTGGAGCCGATCACGACAACATCGCTGGATGGCACCACGCCGGAGGCCGATGCCCTGCCACCGCTGAGCGACGCGACGGCATCGGCGGCCACGGCGGCGGCCCCTGTCGCGCCGGCGCCATTGCCCGCGACCACGACCGCAACCACCACGCTGGACAAGCCGTTCATCCAGATCGGCATCTTCTCGGTCGAGGAAAACGCGGCGAACACCGCGACCAGCCTGCGCAATATCGGGATCATCCCATCGGTTCTGGAACAGGAAAGCCAGGGCAAGACATTCTGGCGCGTCGTGGTGGGGCCTGCGTTCTCGCGCGATGAACAGCGGGTCGTTCTGGGCCAGGTGCGTGAGCTGGGCTTTGACGATGCCTTTTACGTAACGAACTGACGGTAGAAGGGGCCTGACCATGACCGGATTGATGCGCCTTGCAACACTTGTCGCCGCCCTGTGCGTCGCGCTGCCTGCCCAGGCGGCGTTCGAGACGCGGGCAAAGGCGGCCTACATCTACGACGTGACCACGGGCACCGTCTTGTTGGAGAAAGAGGCCGATGTGCCCCTGCCGCCAGCGTCGATGTCAAAGCTGATGACGCTGTATATGCTGTTTGATGCGCTGCGCGATGGGCGCGTCTCGCTTGAGACGGAGTTCCAGGTGTCCACCAAGGCGCGGCTGATGGGCGGGTCGACGATGTTTCTGGATGAAACCGACCGCCCGACCGTGGAACAGCTGATCAAGGGCATCATTGTTCAGTCGGGCAATGATGCCTGTGTCGTCGTGGCCGAAGGACTGGCCGGGTCGGAAGATGCGTTTGCCCGTCTGATGAACGACAAGGCCGCCGATATCGGGATGACGGGGTCGACCTTCGTGAACTCCACCGGTTGGCCGAACCCCAACCACCGGATGACGATGCAGGATCTGGGTGTCTTGGCCACCCGATTGATCGAGGAATTTCCCGAATACTACGGTTATTTCGCGATGACCGAGTATGACTTTGATGGACGCTCCCCGGCAAACCGGTTCAACCGCAACCCGATTCTGAGCCTTGGGATCGGCGGCGATGGCCTGAAGACCGGGCACACGCAAGAGGCCGGGTTCGGGCTGGTGGGGTCGGCCGTGCAGGGCAATCGGCGTGTTGTGTTCGTGGTCACCGGGCTCGACAGCCGGGTGGCGCGGGCCGAGGAAGCAGAGCGTATGGTCAGTTGGGCCTTTCGCCAGTTCGTGGAACGCAGCGTGATGGCGGGCGGCACCGTGGTGGCAGAGGCCGATGTTTGGATGGGGGACCACACCCAGATCAGCCTCGTTGCGGAAGAAGACGTGTCTCTCTTGATGCCCGCCACCCGCGATGAGCCCGAGGGCGTGCGCGTGGAATATCGGGGGCCATTGGAAGCGCCGATTGCCGCGGGCCAGCCCGTGGCGGAACTGGTGATTCCCCGTGAGGGCCTGGCCGATGCGCGGGTGCCGCTGGTGTCGGATCGCGAGGTTGTGCGGGGCGGGTTCCTGCCACGGGTGCGCACGGCGGCGGCGGTTCTGTTCCGCCAGGCCATAGACCAGGCGCAACAACTTCGGTGATGCCAAAGGGCCTGTTCGTCACGTTCGAAGGGATCGACGGGTCCGGCAAATCCACGCAATCGCGCCGGTTGGCCGCGCATCTGGCGGCGCTTGGGCGCGACCCCGTGCTGACGCGCGAGCCCGGCGGATCGGACGGCGCGGAAGAGATCCGGCGGCTTTTGGTGGAAGGCGATCCCGATCGCTGGTCGCCGGAGACCGAGATCCTTCTTTTCACCGCAGCGCGACGCGATCATCTGGAAAAGAAGATCGCCCCGGCGCTGGAGGCCGGGCAGGTGGTGATCTGTGATCGGTTTGCGGATTCCACGCGCGTCTACCAGGGCGTGACGCGCGGCGATTTGCGTGGTGTTGTCGACGACCTGCACCGCTTGATGATCGCGCGAGAGCCGGATCTGACGTTTCTGATCGACATGGATCCGGCGCAGGCATTGGCCCGCGGCCTGGCCCGCCGGTCGGGTGAGGACAGGTTCGAAGACTTCGGGGCGGGGTTTCAGGTGCGCCTGCGCGATGGGTTTCTGACGCTGGCGCGGGACAATCCCCACCGCTTCCGTATAATCGACGGCATGCGAGATGAAGACACCATAGCCGCCGAGATTGCCGCCATCGCCGAGGCCGCGCTGGGATGAGCGATGCACCTGTGCCGGAAGCGGACCGGCTGGGCGATGCCCCCCACCCGCGCGACACGCCTGCGCTGTTCGGACAGGACGCGGCACAGGGTGCATTCCTTGCGGCCTATGCCCAAGAGCGTCTGCATCACGCCTGGCTGATCACCGGTCCGCGCGGGGTGGGCAAGGCGACGCTGGCCTGGCGGATCGCGCGTTTTCTGCTGGCGGAGGCGCCGGTTGAGGCGGGGATGTTTGGCGCGCCCGCGCCACCCACAACGCTTGATATCGACGCAGAGCATCCGGTGGCGCGGCGCGTGGCGGCGGGGTCGGAAGGGCGGCTGTTTCTGGTGCGGCGCAGTTGGGATGCCAAGACCAAGCGGCTGAAATCGACCATCGGTGTCGATGAGGTGCGGGGGCTGAAGTCGTTCTTTGCGATGTCTGCGACAGATGGCGGGCGGCGCGTCGTGATCGTGGATGCCGCCGATGAGATGACGGTGAACGCGGCGAATGCGTTGCTGAAGGTGCTGGAAGAACCGCCTGATCGCTGCACGTTGTTGTTGATCAGTCACCAGCCCGCGCGGTTGTTGCCCACCATCCGCTCGCGGTGCCGCGAGCTGCGCTGTGCGGTACTGTCGCCGGACGATATCGGGCGGGCGGTCGCGCAGGCGGGTGGCGACGGGGCGGATCATGTGGGGGCGCTCGCGGAACTGGCGCAAGGCTCTGCCGGGGCAGCGTTGGGACTGGCGGAAGAGGATGGGCCAAAGATCTACGCCGATCTGGTTGCGCTGGCGGGGACGATGCCGCGCGTGGACCGGCCCGCGGTGCTGAAGCTGGCCGAAGGGGCGGTTGGGCGCGGGAAAGAGGCGCGGCGCGATCTGACGTTGCGGTTGATCGACCTGATGTTGGTGCGCCTCGCCCGCTTTGGCGCGGGACAGGCCCCGGTGGCCGAGGCCGCAAAAGGGGAGGCGGAGGCGCTGGCCCGGCTGTCGCCTGACATGGCCGCCGCGCGGGCCTGGGCTGGGTTGCAGCAAGAGCTGTCTGGCCGGGCGACCCATGCGCTGGCGGTCAACCTTGACCCTGCCAGCCTAATTCTCGATATGGTCCTGAGGATCAACGAGACGGCCGCGGACATCCTTTCGCGCCGCTAGGCGGACCGACGGGACGATGGACGCACCAGCGATTACCGACAGCCATTGCCACCTCGACTTCCCCGATTTCGAGGGGCAGGTCGGTGATTTTGTGGACCGTGCCGCCGAGGCCGGCGTGCGGCGCATGGTGACAATCTGCACGCGGTTGCGAAATGAGCCTGCGGTGCGCGCGATTGCCGAAGCCCATGTGCCGGTGTTCTACGCTGCAGGCACCCATCCGATGAGCGTGGCGGACGAGCCGATGGCGACGGTGGATGCGCTGGTGGCCTTGGCGGATCATCCGAAGTTTGTGGGGATCGGTGAGACGGGGCTGGATTATCACTACACCGCCGAGAGTATGGCGGTGCAGCAGGAAAGCCTGCGTGTTCATATCGAGGCGGCGCGGCAGACCAAGCTGCCATTGATCATCCATGCGCGCGATGCCGATGAAGACATGGCGCGGATCCTGAGCGAAGAACATGCGGCGGGCGCTTATACCTGCGTGATGCATTGCTTTTCCAGCGGGCGGGCCTTGGCAGAAGCGGCGTTGGGTCTGGGCTTTTACCTGTCGATGTCGGGGATTGCGGCGTTCCCGAGATCCGGTGACTTGCGGGCGATTTTTGCGGATGCGCCGGTTGACCGGGTTCTTGTGGAGACGGACGCCCCCTACCTCGCGCCGCCGCCCCATCGCGGCAAGCGGAACGAGCCCGCTTATTCCGCCCATACCGCCCGCGTGGGCGCCGAGGTGTTTGGTATGGACTACGCCGATTTCGCCGCCCAGACCGAGGCGAATTTTGACCGTCTGTTCTGGAAGGCGGCCTGATGGCGACGCTGGCCTTCACTATTCTGGGCAGCGGGTCTTCGGGCGGGGTGCCACGCCTTGGGGGCCTCTGGGGCGATTGCGACCCCAAGAACCCCAAGAACCACCGCCGGCGTTGTTCGCTGTTGATCACGCGGACCACGGATGCGGGCGTGACCCGCGTTTTGATCGACACCTCGCCCGATCTGCGCATGCAGCTGTTGGATGCGGGCGTGGGGGAACTGGATGCGGTCGTCTACACCCATAACCATGCCGACCATGTGCACGGCATCGACGATCTGCGCATGATCGTCTTCAACATGCGCGCCCGCCTGCCGGTTTGGGCCGATGCACCAACGCAGGACGCGCTGTTGTCCCGGTTCGGCTATGCGTTTGTGCAACCCGAAGGCTCACCCTATCCCCCGATCCTCGATTTGCACACGATCCGGGGGCCGTTTGAGATCACCGGGGCGGGTGGCCCGATCGCCTTGCGGCCTTTCCCGGTGGGGCACGGTTCCATCGACAGCCTGGGTTTTCGGATCGAAGACTTCGCCTATCTGCCCGACGTCGCCGAGATGACCGATGCGGCGTGGGAGGCGGTGCGTGATTTGGATTGCTGGGTGCTGGACGCGCTGCGCCGCACGCCGCACCCGACCCATGCGCATTTTGAGCGCTCGCTCGAATGGATCGCCCGCGCCGCGCCGAAGCGGGCGGTTCTGACGAACATGCATATCGACATGGATTATGCCACGGTCGAGGCAGAGACACCGGATCACATCACGCCCGCCTATGATGGAATGACCATCACCTACGAGGTTTGAGGGCGCGTTGCAGGCCCTGATCGATGTCATCCTGCCGGTCTTCCTGGTCATCGGGTTTGGGTATCTGGCGGTCTGGTTCAAACTGTTTCCTGAAACCGGCGTCGATGGGCTGAACAAGTTCACTCAGAACTTCGCGATACCCTGTTTGCTGTTTGCCGCCATCGCCGGGCTGGACCTTGGTGCCACCTTCGATGCGCGGTTGTTGATCAGCTTTTACCTGGGCGCGGGGGCAGGGTTCCTCGCCGGGTTTTTCGGCGCGCGGTATCTGTTCGGGCGGCCCTGGACCGACAGCGTGGCCATCGGGTTTTGCTGTCTTTTTTCCAACAGCGTCCTTCTGGGCCTGCCGATCACGGAACGCGCCTATGGGGCGGCGGCGTTGGAGGCGAACTTTGCCATTGTCGCGCTGCATGCGCCGTTTTGCTACGGCATCGGTGTGACCGTGATGGAGGTTGTGCGCAATCGGGGTGCAGGGGGCATTGCAACGGCGCGCAAGGTCGTGGTGTCGATGTTCCGCAATGCGTTGGTGATCGGGATCGGGTTGGGGTTCATCGTGAACCTGGGCCAGGTGCCCTTGCCCGGCGTGGTGACCGATGCATTGGACCTGATCGTGCAGGCCGCGCTGCCTGCGGCACTGTTCGCGCTGGGGGGCGTGCTGGTGCGTTACCGGCCCGAGGGGGATCTGCGGATCGTGCTCTATATCTGCGCGGTGTCGCTGGTGATGCATCCCGCGATTGTCTGGGGCATGGCGACGGTGACCGACCTGCCGCGCGATGCGTTCCGGTCGGCGGTGCTGACAGCGGCGATGGCGCCGGGGATCAACACCTACATCTTTGCCAACATGTATGGGGTGGCGAAACGGGTGGCGGCGACCACCGTGCTGGTCGCCACGGCTTTGTCGATCGTCAGCGCATGGCTTTGGCTGGGCGTGCTGCCCTAAAGCAGCGTGCCGCCCAGCGAGTTGGCGGCGCTTTCGGTGATGCGCACGCGGCGGATTTCACCACGGGCCACATCCGGCGCATGCACATGGACGGCGTGCAGGTATTCCGACTTGCCGCCCATCTGGCCCTCCAGCCGCCCGGGCTTTTCAAACAGCACCGACACCTCGCGACCGACCATCGCGTCCTGCGCCGATTGCTGCTGTTGGCGCAAGAGCGCTTGCAGGCGTTGCAACCGTTCGTCCTTGGCGGCTTCGTCCACCTGATCGCGTTCTGCGGCCGGGGTGCCGGGGCGGGTGGAGTATTTGAACGAATAGGCCTGGCCATAGCCAACCGCTTCCACCAGGGCCATCGTATCGGCAAAGTCGGCCTCGGTTTCCCCCGGAAAGCCCACGATGAAATCGCCCGACAGCAGGATATCGGGCCGCGCCGCGCGCAGGCGGTCGATGACGTGCAGATAACTCTCGGCGGTATGCTTGCGGTTCATCGCCTTCAGGATCGTGTCTGACCCCGACTGCACCGGCAGATGCAGATAGGGCATCAGCTTGTCACACTCGCCATGGGCCGCGATCAGATCGTCGGTCATGTCGTTGGGGTGGGACGTGGTGAACCGAATGCGCGCGAGCCCGTCGATCTTCGCCAGTTCTCGGATCAGCTGTGCCAGCGACCAATCCCCGCCATCGCCCGCACCGTGATAGGCATTCACGTTCTGGCCCAAAAGAGTGACCTCGCGCACCCCACGCTCCACCAGATCGCGCGCCTCGGTGAGCACGCGGTCAACGGGGCGCGATACCTCGGCGCCGCGGGTATAGGGGACGACGCAGAACGAACAGAACTTGTCGCAGCCTTCCTGCACGGTCAGGAACGCGGTGGGCCCCCGCGCGGCCTTGGGGCGTCGCGCCAAATGGTCGAACTTGTCTTCTTCGGGGAAATCGGTGTCGAGCGCCTTTTCCCCCCGGCCGGCTTTTGCCTCCAGCTCGGGCAGGCGGTGATAGCTTTGCGGGCCGACGACCAGATCGACCATTGGCTGACGGCGCATGATCTCGGCCCCTTCGGCCTGGGCCACGCAGCCCGCGACGCCGATCTTCAGATCGGGCTTTTCGGCCTTCAAACCTTTGTAGCGGCCCAGTTCAGAGTAGATCTTTTCCGCCGCCTTTTCCCGGATGTGGCACGTATTGAGCAGGATCATATCCGCATCGTCGGGCGTCGCGGTTTCGACATAGCCCTGAGTGCCCAAAGCCTCGGCCATGCGCTCGCTGTCGTAGACGTTCATCTGACAGCCATAGGTCTTGATGAAGAGCTTCTTGGTCACAGCCAACTACCCCAGGTTTCCCGGTCCGCGCGCCGTCCTACACGCTGGCCCTTGTTGTTGCAAACGCCGCCCGCATAAGAGAGTCTTCATCAAAACACCGCAAGGCGGGCAGGCATGCGTTACAACGATCTGGATCACTTCCTGAAGAAGGGCCGCGATGCGCTCAAGACGGGGCCAATCGCCATGATCTTTGTCGAAGATCTGGTGGAGGTCGATACCACTATTCGGCACCACCAGATGGCGGGGTTTCACGAAGTTCTGGTGTTTGCCCCACATGAGCTGCACCTGCCCGAAGAACTGGAAAAATCCATCCGCCGCATCCCGTTCGATATGAGCGCGGCAGACGCCACGGTGGGCGCTGTGAACCGGATCATCGAGGCGGCAGAGGGGCTGTGGCTGTATTACTGCTACAACGCGGAATACCTGTTCTATCCCTTCTCCGAAAGCCGGACAGTGGGCGAGATGCTGACCTTCCATACCGAGGAACGGCGCGACGCGATGCTGACCTATGTGGTCGATTTGTATGCCGACAACACCGATGAGTTCCCCGATGCGGTGTCGCTGGAGCGGGCGCATCTGGACAAGTCGGGCTATTACGCGCTGGCGCGCACCGACCCTGACAACCACAATCATCCCAAGGAACGGCAGCTGGATTTCTACGGTGGCCTGCGCTGGCGGTTTGAGGAACATGTGCCGGAACCCCGGCGCAAGATTGACCGGATCTCGCTGTTTCGCGCCAAGCCCGGGCTGCGGTTGCGCCCCGATCACACGTTCAATGACGAGGAATACAACACCTACGCCTGCCCCTGGCACCACAACCTGACAGCGGCGGTTTGTTCGTTCCGGACGGCGAAGGCGTTGAAGACCAACGCAGGCTCAACCTTTGAGATCGACAGCTTCCAATGGCACAACTCCATCCCGTTTGAGTGGCGGTCGCAGCAGTTGTTGGACCTTGGGCTGATGGAGCCGGGGCAGTGGTTTTGAGCGTTATTGCCTGATCCGCCAGCCGGTGCGGAAGATCCAGGCGATGAAGCCCACGCAAAGCGCGGTGAACAGCGTGATTGCCAGAAGGCTGACGCCGACGGGAACATCTGCGGTGTCGAAGAACGCCCAGCGGAAGCCCGAGATCAGGTAGACCACCGGGTTGAACAACGACACGATCTGCCATGCGGGCGGAAGCATGGTGATCGAGTAGAACGACCCGCCCAGGAAGACGAGCGGGGTGATGACCAGAAGCGGGATGATCTGTAGCTGCTCGAAATTGCCCGCCCAGATCCCGATGATGAAGCCCAACAGCGAAAAGCTGAGGCAGGTGAGGATCAGGAAAGCGAACATCGCGAAGGGATGCGCGATGGGAAGATCAACGAAGAAATACGCGGTGCCCAGGATGATCAGGCCGATGATGAACGCCTTGGTTGCCGCCGCACCGACATAGCCGATGGTGATCTCCAGGAAATTCGCAGGCGCCGAGAGCAGTTCATAGATCGTGCCGATGAACTTGGGGAAATAGATCCCGAAGCTGGCGTTGGTGGTCGCCTGGGTCATCACCGTCAGCATGATCAGGCCGGGCACGATGAACGCGCCATAGGTCACGCCTTCGACCTCGTCGATCCGGCTGCCGATGGCCGCGCCGAAGACGACGAAGTAAAGCGAGGTAGAGATGACCGGCGACAACAGGCTTTGCATCAGCGTGCGGAAAAACCGGGCCATCTCGAATCGGTAGATCGCCTTGATCGCTTGCAGGTTCATGTCGGCTCTTTCACCAGACCAACGAAGATGTCTTCGAGGCTGGATTGCTTGGTCTCGATATCGCGCAGGTGCAGGCCCGCGGCGCTCAGGTCGTTCAAAAGCCGCGTGATCCCGGTTCGGCCCCCGGCAGTGTCATAGTGATAGACGACCGACTGCCCATCCGGCCCGATTTGCAGGTTGTACCCCGCCAGCGCAGGCGGCAGGTCCGTGATCGCCTCGTGCAGTTCGATCCGCAGCTCTTTCTGGCCCATGCGGGTGATCAGGTCATCCTTGCGCTCAACCAGCATGATCTGTCCCTTGTTGATGACGGCCACGCGGTCGGCAATTGCCTCAGCCTCTTCGATGTAGTGTGTGGTCAGGATGATGGTCGTGCCCTCGGACCGCAGGCGATCGACGATTTGCCACATGTCGCGGCGCAGTTCGACATCGACGCCTGCAGTGGGTTCATCCAGGAACAGAACCGACGGCTCATGGCTGAGCGCCTTGGCGATCAGAACGCGGCGCTTCATTCCGCCCGACAGGGTGACGATCTTGCGATCTTTCTTGTCGGCGAGCGACAATTGCCCCAGGAGATCGTCGAGATAGGCGTCATTGGCCGGTTTCCCGAACAATCCGCGTGAAAAGCGGACCGTGTTGATGACCTTTTCAAAGGGCTCAAGGTTGATCTCTTGCGGGACGAGGCCGATCATCGCCCGGGCGCGGCGGTAGTCGGTGATGATGTCGTGCCCGCCCACGGTCACGGTGCCCGAGGTTGGCGTGGTGATCCCGCACACGGTTGAGATCAGCGTGGTCTTGCCCGCGCCATTGGGGCCCAGAAGCGCGATGATTTCGCCCTGCTCGATGTCGAGGCTGACAGACTTCAGTGCCTCGAACCCATCGCTGTAGGTTTTGACGAGGTCACGAATGGATAGGATTGTGGGCATTTCGGGGTGCTTTTATCAGGGAAGACGAAAAAAGCCGCCCCAAAGGCGGCTTCCCTCACAAGACGGATCGGTGGATCAGCCCTGGCGTGCCTTGAACCGGCGCTGCGTCTTGTTGATCACGTAAACGCGGCCTTTACGGCGCACGACGCGACAATCGCGATGCCGGTTCTTCAGCGAGCGGAGTGAGTTTCTGACCTTCATGGTCCCTCTCCCAAAGTCGCGGCGCTCTAGCGCCTGTTTCGGTTCCACCGGCGTAACCGGCGCTCTCATGGTGGGCGATACTGGGATCGAACCAGTGACCCCTTCGATGTCAACGAAGTGCTCTACCGCTGAGCTAATCGCCCTTACCGACGCATCCGGCCTGTCCAAACGAACAAGACGCGGGCAGGCCCGCGTCGGTGCGTGGGTCTATAAAAGGTGTGGACAGAGTCTTCAAGGGCTTTTGGCCTGCGCGGATTTCGTCCTATAACATGTGGTACAGGAGCTTTGATGACCGACGCCGCCTTCCAACTCTTCAGGCCGGACCTGCGCACGACAAACGTCGTATTTGCCTCGCCCCATAGTGGGCGGGACTACAGTTGGGGGTTTCTGCGTCGATCGATGCTGGACGAGCGCACGATCAGGTCCTCGGAAGATGCCTTCGTGGACATGTTGTTCGATGCCGCGCCGTCCTGCGGTGCGCCCCTGCTTGCGGCCTGTGCGCCGCGCGCCTTTGTCGACCTCAATCGCAGCGCAGATGAGCTGGACCCAGCCTTGATCGAAGGAGTGTCGAAGCCCGCGCACAA
Organism: Pseudomonadota bacterium; assembly: GCA_039820585.1. Taxonomy (GTDB): domain Bacteria; phylum Pseudomonadota; class Alphaproteobacteria; order Rhodobacterales; family Rhodobacteraceae; genus JBCBGF01. The sequence goes on along the minus strand of JBCBPV010000004.1, from coordinate 72,194 downwards.
CCCGCGCGTCAGTTCGGGCCTTGGCGTTATCCCGCGTGTGGTGGCGAACGGGCGCACGATCTACCGTGGCAAGATCATGCTGCGCGAGGCGCAGACGCGCATTCGCGATCACTGGCGCCCCTATCATGACCAGCTTCAGTCGCTGCTGAATGAGGGCCTGAGCGAATTTGGCGAGACGATCCTGGTTGATTGCCATTCCATGCCCCATGAGGCGTTGGATGCCGTGGTGCATCCCCACGGCGTGCGCCCCGAGATCGTGTTGGGCGACCGGTTCGGCGCAGCCGCGCGCAGCGATGTTGTTGACCGTGTCGAAGCGGCCTTTGCCGATGCGGGGCTCAGCGTGGTGCGCAACGCGCCCTTTGCGGGGGCCTACACGACGCAGCACTACGGGCGGCCGTCGCGCGGGCAACATGTGATCCAGATCGAAATTGACCGGTCGCTTTACATGAACGAAAACACCATCCGGCCCAATGCCAATTTCCGCGCCTTCAAGGAGCTGATGGATCGTGTGGTGGCCGATATCTCGGACGTCGGGCGGCGCGATCTGGCGTTGGCGGCGGAATAGGCGCCTAGCGCCGGCGCAGACGGATCACCACATCGACCTTGGCAATCTCGGCCCCTTGCGGCGCTTTGGGCAGACGTGCGATTTCCAATTCTTCGGCGGGCGCATCGGTGAGAGACGCTGTGTCTTCCCAGAAGAAATGCGGGTGATCGTCGATCCGGGTGTCGAAATAGCTTTTTGAGCCATCGACCATCACTTCGCGGATCAACCCGACATCGCAAAACGCGCGCAACGTATTGTAGACTGTGGCGAGGGAAACTTTTTCATCTGACGCACGGCTCGCTTCGTACAGGCTTTCCGCCGTGACATGCCGGTTCTGCCCGTCGCCGACCAGAAGGGCGGCCAGCGACACACGCTGGCGCGTCGGTCGCAGGCCGGCCTCAACCAGCCACTCAGTGCCCCGGTCAATCGCTTCTGGTGTCATAACTCTACCGCTCACGCTTGGTGCCACATCGTTCAGGGGCCACGGCATATATATAGGGCGTGCGGGGGTGCATTTTCAAACAGATTCACTGAAAACCCATGCCACTGCGGCGCTTCGTACACCACTTGCACGCCCCGAACGCCCGGTGATAGACGTGCGCTGACGGTAAAAGAGCAGAACGGACAACGCCGAATGGCAGAGTTTCCAACGAGTTTCGGCAAAGAGGATCTGTTGAAATGTGCGCAGGGCGACCTGTTCGGTCCCGGTAATGCGCAACTGCCGATGCCGCCCATGCTGATGATGGATCGTATTACCGACATCAGCGGCGATGGCGGTGAACACGGCAAAGGCCATGTGGTGGCCGAGTTCGATATCACGCCCGATCTGTGGTTTTTCGACTGCCATTTCCCTGGCAACCCGGTGATGCCCGGCTGTCTGGGTCTGGACGGTCTGTGGCAGCTGACCGGGTTCAACCTGGGCTGGCGCGGCTGGCTGGGGCAGGGGTTTGCGCTGGGCGTGGGCGAGGTGAAGCTGTCGGGCATGGTCCGGCCGGATCGGACGATGATCACCTATTACGTTGATTTCACACGGGTCATTGACCGCCGCCTGAAGATGGGCGTGGCCGATGGCCGGGTTGTCGCCGATGGCGAGGAAATCTACGCCGTGAAGGACATGAAGGTCGGGCTGGCCACCGCCACCTAAGACCGCAAGACGAGGGAGGGACGCCATGCGTCGCGTTGTGATCACAGGTTTGGGGATCATCTCACCCATCGGGAACGATGCGGCAGAGGTGGAAGACAGCCTGCGCGCAGGGCGGTCGGGTATCGCGTTTGAGCCCAAATATGCCGAACACGGGTTTCGCAGCCAGGTGGCGGGCATCCCCAAGATTGATCTGGTGGAAGCCATCGACAAACGCCAGCTGCGCTTCATGGGGCCGACGGCGGCCTATTCGTACCTGGCGATGCAGCAGGCGATTGCCGATAGCGGTTTGAGCGAGGATGAGGTGTCGAACGAGCGGACCGGGCTGGTGGCCGGGTCCGGGGGGCCGTCGACCTCGAACTTTTTCACCGCTTTCGACACGGTGATGACCAAGGGCGCGCCCAAGCGGATGGGTCCGTTTATGGTCACGCGCTGCATGTCGTCGACCGTGTCGGCCTGTCTTGCCACGCCCTTCAAGATCAAGGGCGTGAACTACTCGATCACCTCGGCCTGCTCGACCAGTGCGCATTGCATCGGCAACGCGGCCGAGCTGATCCAGATGGGCAAGCAGGACGTCATCTTTGCCGGTGGCGGGGAAGAGGTGGACTGGACCCTGTCGTGCCTCTTCGATGCGATGGGGGCGATGAGTTCCAAATACAACGACGCGCCCGAGACGGCCGCACGTGCGTTTGATTCCACGCGCGACGGGTTTGTCATAGGTGGTGGCGGCGGCATGGTGGTTCTGGAAGAGCTGGAACATGCCCAGGCGCGGGGTGCCAAAATTTATGCCGAGGTGACGGGCTACGGCGCGACCTCGGATGGCTATGACATGGTGGCCCCTTCAGGCGAAGGGGGCGAGCGGTCGATGCGGCAGGCGATCTCGACCCTTGGCGACCGGACGGTCGACTATATCAACGCCCACGGCACCTCGACCCCGGTGGGCGATATCACCGAAGTGGAAGCCGTGCGGCGGGTCTTTGGCGAGGATCACGCCCCGATCAGTTCCACCAAGTCGATGACCGGCCACAGCCTGGGCGCGACGGGCGTGCATGAGGCGATCTATTGCCTGTTGATGATGCAGGGCGGCTTTATGGCGCCGTCGATCAACGTGAATGAGCTGGATCCAGCGCTGCGGCCGGAAGAGATTGTGACCGAAACGCGGGATGCGGATCTGGATACGGTGCTGTCCAACAGCTTTGGCTTTGGCGGCACCAACGCAACGCTCGTCATGAGCAAGTATCACGGGTAAGCGCCATGCCGGGTTTGCTGACGGGAAAACGCGGGCTGGTCATGGGCGTGGCGAACGAACGCTCCATCGCCTGGGGGATCGCCAAGGCGCTGGCCGATGAGGGCGCGAAGCTGGCGTTCAGCTATCAGGGCGAGGCGTTCGGTCGGCGGGTGGAACCGTTGGCGGCGTCGGTCGGATCCGACATTCTGTTCGATCTGGATGTGACGGACGATGCGTCGATGGAGGCGGGATTTGCGACGCTGGCCTCGCGTTGGGACAGCCTCGATTTCGTGGTCCACGCCATCGCGTTTGCCGACAAGGCCGAACTGGCGGCATACTTTCGGTTCAAGGATACCAGCCGCGAGAACTTCACCCAGTCGATGCTGATCTCGTGCTATTCGTTCATGGATGTCGCCCGACGGGCCAGCGCGATGATGCCCAACGGTGGCTCGATCCTGACGCTGACGTTTGAAGGCTCGCAGAAGGTGATGCCCTGTTACAACGTGATGGGCGTGGCCAAGGCGGGCCTGGAGACGGCGGTGCGGTATCTGGCCAATGACCTCGGCCCCGACGGTATCCGCGTGAACGCGATCAGCCCCGGCCCGATGAAAACGCTGGCGGGCTCGGCCATCGGCGCGGCGCGCAAGACCTACAAGCATTCCGAAACGAATGCGCCGTTGCAGGCCAATGCCTCGCTTGAGGGGATTGGCGGGACGGCGGTGTACCTGACCTCGGACCAAAGCATCAATACAACGGGGCAAATCATGATGGTGGATGGCGGTTTCCACATCATGGGCATGCCGCGGGTCGAGAACCTGTAGACACTTTAGTTTGAACTGTTGATGGGCTGTGACCCACTGGACCTTGGCGGCGGGGTGTCTAGGATCAGCCAATGACCCGGTTTTCCCCATCCCGACGTGCCCTTCTTGCCGGTTTGACGGCTGCGCCTTTTGTAGGCTCAGCATTCGCCCAATCCGCCCCCTACGCCCCCGCCCTTGAGGCTGCGCGCGGCCTCGACCAATTGCGCAGCATCGTCATTGGCCGCAATGGCGAGGTTCTGGCGTCCGAGGCGGTGCGTGGCCCGGCGCTGGACCGGCCTGCCAATATCAAATCGGTGTCCAAAACGGTTGTGGCCGTGCTGACCGGTATCGCCATCGACAAAGGCGTGCTGCTGGGCACGGATGCCACGCTTGGGGATGTCGCGCCACGTCTGATCCCCGCCGCGGCCGATCCGCGGGTGGCGGAGATCACCGTGGCCGACCTGCTCACCATGCAAGCGGGGTTGGAGCGGACGTCTGGCGGGAATTACGGGGCATGGGTCAGCAGCAACAACTGGGTCGCTGATGCCCTGTCGCGCCCGTTTGTGGCAGAGCCTGGCGAGCGGATGCTCTATTCCACCGGCAGCTACCACATCATGGGAGCAGTCTTGAGCGAGGTCACCGGCGATAGCCTTTTGACCCTGGCGCGGGACTGGCTGGGTGCGCCGCTTGGCATCGACATCCCCGCCTGGACCCGCGATCCGCAGGGCCGCTACATGGGCGGTAATGAGATGGCGATTTCCCCTGTTGGTCTGTTCCGCTTTGGTGAGATGTTTCGCGCAGGCGGCACCTGGGACGGCACGCAAGTGGTTAGCGATGCCTGGGTCACCGCGGCCCTCACCCCGCGCACCCGGTCTTTCTGGTCCCGCCACAACTATGGCTATGGCTGGTTCCTGATGCAGATGGGCCCCCACGCCGTCGCCTATGGGCGCGGCTATGGCGGGCAGATGATCTATATCGTCCCCGACCTGGGCCTGTCGGTGGCGATTACGTCAGACCCAAATCGCCCGGCGCGCTCAGACGGGCATGTGGGCGACTTGCACGATCTGATGCGCACCCAGATCCTGCCCGAGGCCGAAGCGGCCTGATCTTCCCTCCCCCCGCGCCCTGTGCCACTGTCCGCGTCAGAACGGATGGAGGCCGGGCAATGGCGATCACGACTTGCGTTTTTGACGCCTATGGCACGCTTTTTGATGTCAGCGCTGCGGCCCGCATCGCGGCGGAAGAACCCGGGCGCGCGGCACTGGCTGAGACGTGGCAGGCGCTGGCGGCACAGTGGCGTGCCAAGCAGTTGCAGTACACCTGGCTGCGGGCGGTCACCGGCGATCACACCGATTTCTGGCAGGTCACCAAGGACGGTCTCGACTGGGCGATGGAGGCGGTGGGGCTGGGCGAAGATCCCGAACTGCGCGAGCGATTGCTGGCACTCTATTGGGAGTTGGCGGCGTACAAGGAAGTTCACGTCATGCTGGCCAAGCTGAAGGCCGCGGGGCGGACGACCGCGATCCTTTCGAACGGGTCGCCGGATATGTTGGAGGGTGCCGTCACCTCTGCCGGGATTGCCGAGACCCTGGATGCGGTGCTGTCGGTGGAGTCGGTGGGTGTCTTCAAGCCTGACGCCCGGGTCTACGATCTGGTGGGCAGTACGTTTGGCTGCGACCGGTCAGAGGTTTTGTTCGTCTCGTCCAACGGTTGGGACGCGGCCTGCGCCAGTGCCTATGGGTTCCACACGGCTTGGGTCAATCGCGCGGGCGAACCGGTGGACCGGCTGCCCGGACGACCGGCGCATGTCTTGGACGACCTGACGAGCATCCCAGACCTGGCGGGGCAGCTTTAATGCCGACGTTTGGCGCCCCCGACGGAACCGAGTTGTACTTCACCGACGACGGAACAGGCGCGCCGATCCTGTGCCTGGCTGGCCTGACGCGGGATGGGCGGGACTTTGACTATGTCGCCCCGCACCTGAGCGGGCACCGCGTGATCCGGTTGGATTATCGCGGGCGGGGCAAGTCGGGTTGGGCCCCGTATGAGACCTATACCATCCCGACCGAGGCACAGGATGTGCTGGCGCTGATCGAACATCTGGGGTTGGACAAGGTCGCGATCCTGGGCACGTCGCGCGGGGGCCTCATCGCGATGGTGCTGGCGGCGATGGCGAAGGATCGGCTGGCGGGGGTGTGTCTGAACGACATCGGGCCCGAGATCGCGGCCGAAGGGTTGGCCGATATCGACACTTATCTGGGGCGCGCACCGGCCCAGAAGACCTATGCCGAGATTGCGCCGATGCGGGCCAAGCGCCTGCCGGGGTTTGAAAACGTGCCCCCTGAGAGGTGGGAGGCCGAGGTGCGCAAGCATTTCGTGGAAACGCCGGACGGTCTGGCGCTGACCTATGACCCGAAGTTGCGCGATGCGGTTCAGATGACCAGCGCGCAACCGATGCCCGATCTCTGGCCGGTGTTCGACGCGCTGGCCGGTGTGCCGCTGGCACTGATCCGGGGGGCGAACTCCAATTTGCTGACGCTGGACACCGCGCAAGAGATGCAGCGCCGCCGCCCAGATATGATCTGGCGCGACGTCCCGGATCGCGGGCATGTGCCGTTCCTGGATGAGCCAGAGGCACTGGCCGTGATCCACGACTGGCTGGGGGCGATGGCATGAATATCGAGATGATCCGTGCCGCGGCGACACGTGCGCAAGGGATCGTGCGGGAAACGCCGCTGTTGTGGTCACCGTTCATCGACAAGATTGCGGGGCGGCGTGTGTTGATCAAAGCGGAATGCCTGCAGCACACGGGGTCATTCAAATATCGCGGCGCACGGTCGGCGATATCGGCGCTGGCGGCAGAAGGCGGCGCGGCTGGGGTGTTGGCCTATTCGTCGGGCAATCATGCACAGGGCATTGCGCGGGCGGCGTCGGAACATGGGTTGGCGTCGGTGATCGTCATGCCGTCGGATGCGCCCAAGATGAAGATCGACAACACGCGGGCCTTGGGCGCCGAGGTGGTGTTGTATGACCGGGCGACGGACGACCGCGATGCAATCGGGGCGGCATTGGCCGAAGAGCGGGGGCTTGTTCTGGTCAAGCCCTTCGACAACCCCCATGTGATCGCCGGGCAGGGGACCACCGGTTTGGAAATCGCGCGGCAGGTGCACGAGGCCGGTGTGACCGAGGGCGAAGTGCTGGTGTGCTGCGGCGGGGGCGGTCTGACGTCGGGCATTGCCCTCGCGCTGGAAGCCTGCGCGCCCGGCCTGCGCGCCCGGCCTGTGGAGCCCGAAGGGTTCGACGATGTGGCCCGGTCGCTCATCTCTGGCCAGATCGAGCGCAACACCCGCACCTCAGGCTCTCTTTGCGACGCGATCATCACGCCTGCACCGGGGGAAATCACGTTGCCGATCATGCAGCGTCTGTGCGGGCCCGGCATTGTCGTGCCCGAGGACGATTGCCTGCGGGCGATGGCCGCCGCCTTTGCCCATCTGAAAATCGTCGCCGAGCCCGGCGGCGCAATCGCGCTGGCCGCAGCGCTCTATCACGGCGACGCGGTTGACGGCGACACGGTGATTGCGGTCGTGTCCGGCGGCAATGTGGATCCGGGCGTCTTCCGCATGGCGCTTGAGCGATTTGGAGACAGCACATGACCCGCTTCACGGTGGCCAGCTTCAACGTCAAAAACCTGATCGGGCCGGATCAGGAATACTACCGGTTTGAGAAATACACGCCCGAGGAATACGCCTGGAAGGCCGATTGGCTGGCCGATCAGATCCTGACGATGGATGCCGATATCATCGGGTTTCAAGAGATCTTCGAAGAAGACGCCCTGCGCCGGGTCGTGGCCGAGGCTGATGCCCGGGGCATCGCCGCCAATGAGGCGAACCTGCCCGACAGCACCAAGCGCTACGCCCGCAAGGCCATCTTTCGCAAGCTCGCTTATGATCCTTATACCGAAGCGGCGTTGGCCTTTGCCCCCAATGTGAATGACGGTGGGCCGGGGGAACGGCGGCCCGGCCTGGCGATCCTGTCCCGGCTGGGTTTTGCCGAGGCGCCGGTGGTGATCCAGGATGTGTTGCCTGCGCTGGATATCCCGATGGTGGAACTTGGCGGTGCGGATGGCGGGCATTACCGGATTTCCCGGCTATCGCGCCCGATCCTGAAAGCACGTGTGCCGGTCGGTGGGCAGGTCGTGACGCTGTTCAACTGTCACTTGAAGTCGAAACTGGGGGAGTTTGTGCGCCCCGAAGGCGCAGCATTCGCGCCCGAGGCGGACCTCACGGCCTATGATCCCGCGGGCCGGGCGATGGGTGCCTTGCGCGCAGCGTTGCGGCGGATGGCCGAGGCCTGGGTGCTGCGGCGGGAAGTCCTGAGCGAGCTCGCCAAGGGGCGGCCCGTGATCGTTCTGGGTGATTTCAACGATGGCGAACATGCGGTGTCGTCCGAGATCATCGCGGGCGAGCGGCCGTTTCGGAACTATTCCTGGATGCGCCGCCATGATGCGCAGCGCCCGAACGATCGCTACAGCAAAGAAGAAAACGAACAGATCACCGAATCTATTGAACGCGTGCGCCTGCACTCGGCGGAAAAGCTGTTCGTGCGGCGGTCCTTGCGCGACATGGTCTATACCGCGTCCTTCGGGGGCGTCTTTGAAAGCATCGACCAGATCTTCTTCTCCCGCCATTTCCATCCTGAGTACGCGGACAGGATCGGCGAGATGGAGTATTTCTCGGTCTTCAACGATCACCTGACCGACGGCTCGCACCCAGAAGCGCCGTATAACAAGCTCGCCTCGGACCACGGGCAGATCATGGCGCACATGCGGTTGCGCTGATTTTATTGACACTGACAATTACTTTGTGAGACGCTCCCCCAAAGGGAGGAGCCATGCGAACGCAGGTTTGCATTATCGGCGGCGGGCCATCGGGCATGCTGCTGTCGCAGCTTTTGGCCGTATCGGGGATCGACAGTGTCGTGCTGGAGCGACGCTCGCGCGATTATGTGCTGGGCCGCATTCGCGCGGGCGCGCTGGAATGGGGCACGGTAGAGACGCTGCGCCGGGCCGGGGCGGGCGACCGGATGGATCGGGATGGCTTTCCGCATGGCGGCACGTTCCTGGCCGCGCGCAACCGCGGCTTTCGCATTGATTTTGAGGCGCTGACCGACAAGCGCATTATGGTCTACGGCCAGACCGAGGTGACCGCCGACCTTTACGCTGCGCGCGATGCGATGGGCGGCACGGTGATCGAAGAGGCCGAAGGCGCGACCCCCCACGCCCTCGAGACCGCCGCGCCCTATGTGACCTTCACCAAGGACGGCACCGAACACCGGATCGATTGCGATTTCGTGGCAGGGTGCGATGGGTTCCACGGCGCCAGTCGCAAGGCAATCCCCGCTGACGTGCTGACCGAATATGAGCGCGTCTATCCCTTTGGTTGGCTGGGCGTCCTGTCCGAAACGCCACCTGCGCACCATGAGATCGTCTATGCCAATCACGAACGCGGATTTGCCCTGTGTTCCATGCGCAATGCCAATCTCAGCCGATATTACGTACAAGCCCCCGTCGATGACCCGCTAGAGGCGTGGTCTGACGATGTGTTCTGGGATGAGCTGCGCCGCCGCCTGCCGCCCCAGATTGCCGAGCCCATGGTCACAGGGCCGTCCATCGAGAAATCCATCGCGCCCTTGCGGTCCTTTGTGGCCGAGCCCATGCGCTGGGGGCGGTTGTTTCTGGTGGGCGATGCGGCACATATCGTGCCGCCCACGGGTGCGAAGGGGCTGAATCTGGCGGTCAGCGACGCGCATTACCTGCACGAAGGGCTGGTGCAGCATTACGCAGGCGACGACGCAGGGATCGACCGCTATTCCGAACGCGCGCTGGCGCGGGTCTGGAAGGCCACGCGGTTTTCGTGGTGGTTCACGACGACGATGCATCGGTTTCCGGGCCAAACCCCGTTCGATCAGCATATACAGGATTCGGAACTCGATTACCTCGAAGGGTCAAAGGCCGCGCAGACGATGCTGGCCGAGCAATATGTGGGGCTGCCGTTTTGACCATCGCACGACTGGACGGGATCGACCTGCACTACCGCATCGACGGGGACCCGGACGGTGCGCCGGTGGTGTTCTCGAACTCACTGGGAACGGACCTCCGCCTGTGGGATCCGATCCTGCCCTTGCTGCCGCAGGGCCTGCGCGTCATCCGCTATGACAAGCGCGGGCATGGGCTGTCGGCCTGTCCCGAGGCGCCCTATTCCATGGGTGCGCTGATATCTGATGCCGAAAAGCTGCTGGATCACCTGGCTGTGCGCGATTGCGTGTTCGTGGGCCTGTCCATCGGGGGCATGATTGCGCAGGGGCTGGCGGTCAAGCGGCTGGACCAGGTGCGGGCCATGGTGATCTCGAACACTGCCGCCAAGATCGGTACGCCCGAGATGTGGCAAGAGCGGATTGATGCGGTGCGCACCGGCGGGATAGATGCGCTGGCCGATGCGGTGATGGCGCGCTGGTTTTCCAAGACGTTCTGTCAGGGTGATGAGTTGATCGCCTGGCGCAACCTTCTGGCCCGGCAACCGGCAGAGGGGTATATCGGGTGCTCGGCGGCAATCGCTGGCACGGATTTCTACACCACCACCGCCAGCCTGACCCTGCCCACGCTGGCCATTGCCGGCAGCGAAGACGGATCGACCCCAGCCGATCTGGTGCGCGAGACGGCAGATCTCATCCAGGGATCGCGGTTCCACCTGATCCGGGGGGCGGGCCATTTGCCCTGTGTTGAAAAGCCAGAGGAATATGCGCAGGTGCTGACAACTTTCCTGAAGGAGATCGGCCATGTCTGAGCGATACGACAAGGGCATGGGCATCCGCCGCAATGTGCTGGGCGACGCCCATGTCGACCGGGCCGAGGCCGAGAAGACGGCGTTTGACGCGCCGTTCCAGGAAATGATCACCGAAGGCGCCTGGGGCACGGTTTGGGCACGCGACACGATCCCGCTGCGCGAACGCTCGATGCTGACCATCGCGCTTTTGGCGGCGACCAAGAATTTCGAAGAGATCCCGATGCATGTCCGCGCGACCGCCCGCACCGGGGCCAGCGCCGACGATGTGATGGAAGCGTTGTTGCACGTGGCGGTCTATGCCGGTGTGCCCGCGGCCAACCGGGCGATTGCGATTGCGCGCAAGACATTCGCCGAGATGGAAAGGGACGGGGCCTAAGCGCCCACTGAGGGGAGGAGAGACATGTCAGGCTATTTCGCGCGCGATCGCGCGTGGCATCCGCCCGCACTGACGCCTGGGTACAAGACGTCTGTGGTGCGGTCACCGTCGCGGGCGCTGCTGTCCTTTCCGACCACGCTGAGTGAAGAGACGGGGCCGGTGTTCGGCCATGACATCCTGGGGCCCAAAGACGGCGATCTGATCCACAACTTCGCAGGCGATGGCCAGTCAGCCATTGGCCCGCGCATCGTGGTGCAAGGCCGCGTGCTGGATGAGGCCGGGCGCGGTGTTCCAGGTGCCCTCGTCGAGGTCTGGCAAGCCAATGCAGGCGGGCGCTATCGCCACAAGAAGGAAAGCTACCTTGCGCCGCTTGACCCGAATTTCGGTGGCTGCGGGCGGGTGATCACGGGCGAGGATGGCACATACGCGTTCCGAACCATCCAACCCGGCCCTTATCCCTGGCCCAACGGCCCCAATGACTGGCGCCCCGCCCATATCCACTTCTCTGTCTTCGGCCACGCCTTCGCGCAGCGCCTGATCACGCAGATGTATTTCGAAGGCGATCCGCTGATCCCGCTATGCCCCATCGTGCGGACGATCCCGTCGGACGAGGCCGTGGGCCGCCTGACCGCCGCACTCGACATGAACGCCACGATCCCGATGGATGCGCGGGCCTACACGTTCGACATCGTTCTGCGCGGGGCCCGGCAGACGGTGTTTGAGAACCGGATGGAGGGGATGTGATGGTGCAGACGGCGAGTTACTTCAAGGAAAGCGCATCGCAGACGGCGGGGCCTTACGTGCATATCGGATGCACGCCGAATTTCAGTGGGGTCGAGGGGGTCTATCCCGTCGATCTTGGCACCGCGCTGATCAATGCCGACACCAAAGGGGAACGGATCACGATCAAGGGCACCGTTTTTGATGGCACGGGGACGCCGCTGAAAGACGCGCTGATCGAGATCTGGCAGGCGGATGCGGATGGCCTGTACCCCTCACCCCAAGAGACGCGCGGCAATGCCGATCCCAACTTCACCGGTTTCGGCCGTAGTCCCGGTGACATGGCGACAGGGGAGTTCACCTTTGAGACGATCAAGCCCGGCCGCGTGCCGTTTCGCGACGGCACCCTGATGGCACCGCATGTCACCTTCTGGATCGTCGCGCGGGGCATCAATATCGGCCTGCAAACGCGGATGTACTTCGCCGATGAGGCCGATGCCAATGCCGCCGATCCCATCCTCACCCGCATCGAGCACCAAAACCGTGTGCCCACGCTTCTGGCCCAGTCCAAGGGTGCCGGGGTTTACCGTTTCGACATCCGGCTGCAAGGTGCGGATGAGACCATCTTCTTCGATATCTGAGTGCCCATGACCAAACCCTGCATCATCTGCGTCGCCATCACCGGGTCGGTCCCGCGCAAGGAAGACAACCCCGCCGTGCCCATCACGATCGACGAGCAGGTGGAAAGCACCCACGCCGCGTTTGAGGCGGGCGCCACCATCGCCCACTGCCATGTGCGGATGGAGGATCAGACGCCAACGTCGGACCCGGAGCGGTTTGCGAGGTTGAAGGAAGGGATCGAGGCGCATTGCCCGGGTATGATCGTGCAACTGTCCACTGGCGGACGCTCGGGCGCGGGGGCAGAGCGGGGTGGAATGCTGCCGCTTCGTCCCGACATGGCGTCACTTACGGTGGGGTCGAACAACTTTCCGACGCGGGTATACGAGAACCCGCCTGATCTGGTGGATTGGCTGGCGTCCGAAATGCAGACCTACGAGATCAAGCCAGAGATTGAGGCGTTTGACCTGAGCCACATCTTCCAGGCGGTGAAGATGGCGGGCGACGGGCGGCTGACCGGGCCGCTCTATGTGCAATTCGTGATGGGCGTGAAAAACGCGATGCCCGCCGACAAGCCGGTGTTTGATTTCTATGTCGAGACGGTGAAGCGCCTGGCCCCGGATGCCGAATGGTGTGCGGCGGGGATCGGGGCGGCTCAGGTGATGGTAAACGAATGGTGCATCGCGGCGGGCGGGCATTGCCGGACCGGGCTGGAGGATAACGTGCGGCTGGATCGGGAGACGTTGGCGCCGTCGAACGCGGCGCTGGTGGAACGCACCGTGGCGTTGTGTGAGCAATACGACCGCCGTGTTGCCACCCCGGCCGAGGCGCGAAAGATCCTTGGCCTGCGCGCCGCCTGATGCCGGCCAGCCCCCTCGACAGTGCGCTTTACACCCGGCTTCTGGGCGACCCAAAGGTTTCGGCGCTGTTCACCGATAGCGCCGAGGTGCGGGCGATGCTGATCGTCGAAGGCGCCTTGGCGCGGGTGCAAGGCGAGATCGGCCTGATCCCCAAGGTCAGCGCCGAGGCTATCCATCGCGCCAGCATGGAGGTGCAAGTGGACCCGGGCGGTTTGGCCGAGGCGACGGGGCAGAACGCGGTCCCTGTGCCCGCGCTGGTGGCCGCGTTCCGCACCGAGATGCAGGCCCCGGCCCATGCGCAATACGTGCATTGGGGCGCGACCAGTCAGGACATCATGGACACCGCGCTGGCGCTGCGGCTGCGCCAGGTGCTGACGATCCTGGGCGCGCGGTTGGCATCGGTTGTGGCCGCGCTGGGCGCGATGTCTGACGCGCATGCCGAGTTGCCGATGGCCGCGCGCACCTATGGTCAGGTGGCGACGGTGACGAGTTTCGGCGCGGTCGCAGCGGAATGGGGGCGGCCGCTGATGCGTGCGCAGACCCGGCTGGAAGCGGTGCGGGGCGATGTGCAGATGGTCAGCCTGTCGGGTGCAGGCGGGACGCTTTCGATGATGGGCGACGCGGCGCCAAAGGTGCGGGCTGCGCTGGCCGAGGCGCTGGGGCTGGATGACCCCGGCGCAAGCTGGCACAGCGCGCGCGATGGGGTGGCCGGACTGGCGGCGTGGCTGACGGCGGTGACAGGCGCATTGGGCAAGATGGGCGATGACCTGCATCTGATGGCGCAGTCTGGGGTTGGCGAGGTGGCGCTGCCCGGTGCAGGCGCGTCTTCCACCATGCCGCAGAAGGCGAACCCGGTGCAGCCCGCCGTTCTGACCGCGATCGCGCGGCAATGCGTGGGGTTGAATGCCGTGATGCAGGGCGCTGTCCTGCACCGTCAGCAGCGCGATGGCGCGGCGTGGATGACCGAATGGATGACGCTGCCGCAGATGTGCATTCTTGCGGCGCGGGCGTTGGCGGCGGCCGAGACGCTGGCGCAAACCGTGGTCCCGCGCGCGGAGGCGATGCTGGACAACCTCGATGACGGGCTGGGCTTGATTTACGCGGAGGCCGCGACTTTCGCGCTGGCCGCCGACATGCCGCGCCCCGAGGCGCAGGCCATCGTGAAGGCGCTATGTGCCGAAGCGACCGAGACGGGAACCCCGTTGCCTTCGCTTCTGGCGCGCGATCATGCGCGTGACTGGGCCGCGCTTTTGCGCCCCGCGGCGCAGATGGGGCAGGCGCCCGCGGATGCGCGCGCCTTTGCATCGGAGGCCCGGCAGGTTACGTAAATCCAGACCCAGCGCGGCACGGGGCCAGCGCAACCGGAACCGACCATGTCGCAGAGGCCCGCCCTCACCTTCATCCTGATCAACGTGATGCTCGATTCCATCGGGATCGGTCTGATCATCCCGGTGATGCCCGATCTGATCCGCGAGGTGGATGGCGGGTCCCTGGCCGAGGCGGCGGTGTGGGGCGGGCTGTTGATGACCGTCTTTGCGGTGATGCAGTTTCTCTGCGCGCCCATGATGGGCAGCCTGTCGGATCGCTTTGGCCGCCGTCCGATCCTGTTGGCGACGCTGTTGATCATGTCGCTCGATTATCTGGTCATGGCCGTGGCGGGGACACTGTGGCTGTTGTTTGCAGGCCGGATCGTCGGCGGTGTGATGGCGGCAACGCAATCGACGGCGACCGCGTTCATTGCCGACATCTCCAAACCTGAAGAGAAGTCCGCCCGCTTCGGGCTGATCGGTGCGGCGTTTGGGGTTGGTTTCGTGCTGGGGCCCTTTATCGGCGGGATCCTCGCAGAGTTCGGGACGCGCGCACCGTTCTACGCCGCCGCCGCGCTGGCTGCGCTGAACTGTGCGTTCGGCTATTTCGTGTTGCCCGAAACCGTGACCGAGGCCACCCGCCGCGCGTTCAGTTGGTCGCGGTCCAACCCGCTGGGCGCGTTCAAACAGGTCAACAAGCTGCCCGGGCTGGGGCGGTTGATTGCGGTCTTCTTCCTGTATCAGGTGGCGTTCTGGGTCTATCCAACGATCTGGGCCTACTTCACCCAGGCGCGGTTCGGGTGGTCGCCGCAAATGATCGGCATCTCGCTGGCGTCCTTCGGGATCGCGATTGCGGTGGTGCAGGGCGGGCTTATCCGGGTGATTCTGAGGCACCTGGGCGATCGGGGCACCGTGATGTTTGGCCTGTGCTTCAACTTCTTCGCCTTCCTTGCACTGGCCTTTGTCACCAACAGCACCCTTGCCCTGATCCTGACGCCACTGACCGCACTTGGCGCGGTGGTCACGCCTGCGTTGCAGGGGATCATGTCGCGCACCGTGGCCGATGATGCCCAGGGGGAGTTGCAGGGCGTGCTGACCAGCGCGATGGCGCTGTCGATGATTTTTTCGCCCCTGGCCATGACGACGGTGTTCTTTGCCTTCACCAACGCCGAAGCGCCGGTCTTTATGCCGGGCGCGCCGTTCCTGGTGTCGATGTTGCTGATGGTGGTGTGTCTTGTGGTGTACCGGTCGAGGCCGCGTGTGGGCATTGCATAGCCCGCCCTACGCCATGGCTGGCCCGTCCCTGTGCAATGTGGTTGTGTGCCATCGTTCGTCTTACGAAGGGCGTGGATCATGAAACTGGCCGACCTTGATGTCATCATCACCGCACCGCCCGCACCCGGTTGGGGTGGGCGATATTGGAGTCTAGTCAAGCTGACCACGGATACCGGACTCACCGGCTGGGGGGAATGCTATGCCAGTTCGGTCGGGCCAGAGGCGATGCGCGCGGTGATCGCGGATGTGTTTTCCCGCCACATGGCTGGCGAGAGCCCGGAGAATATCGAGCTGATGTTTCGCCGGGCCTACTCCGCGGGTTTCACGCAGCGCCCTGATCTGACCGTGATGGGCGCGTTTTCGGGGTTGGAGATTGCGTGCTGGGACATTCTGGGCAAGGCGCGGGACAGGCCGGTCTGGGCGCTGATGGGGGGGCGGCTGAATGAGCGGGTGCGGGGGTATACATATCTGTATCCGTTGCCACACCACGATACGCGCGCATTCTGGATCTCGCCCGAGATGGCGGCTGAGGCGGCGGCAAACGCTGTGTCGCGTGGCTTTACCGCTGTGAAGTTCGATCCTGCCGGTCCCTATACGATCCGTGGCGGTCACCAGCCTGCGCAGTCCGACATCACCCGGTCGGTGGCCTTCTGCAAGGCAATCCGCGAAGCGGTGGGCGACCGGGCCGATCTGCTTTTCGGCAC
Organism: Pseudomonadota bacterium; assembly: GCA_039820585.1. Lineage (GTDB taxonomy): Bacteria > Pseudomonadota > Alphaproteobacteria > Rhodobacterales > Rhodobacteraceae > JBCBGF01. Next base: position 55,779 of record JBCBPV010000004.1, on the reverse strand, counting down.
CCATGGACAGTTCACCCCTGGCGGGGCGATCCGGCTGGGACAGGCCATTGCGCCGTATCAGCCGCTATGGTTCGAGGAACCGGTGCCCCCCGATGACGTGCCCGGCATGGCCCGGGTGGCCGCTGGCCAGCCGGTGCCGGTCGCCACGGGCGAGCGGTTGACGACGATGGCGGAGTTTCAGGCGGTGCTCGCAGCCGGGGCTGCCAGCATACTGCAACCTGCACTGGGGCGCGCGGGCGGGCTGTGGGAGGCGCGCAAGATCGCCGGCTTGGCCCAGGCGCATGGCGCGCAGGTGGCCCCGCATCTTTATGCCGGGCCGGTGGAGTGGGCGGCGAATGTCCATCTGGCCACCGTGATCCCCAATATCCTGATGGCCGAGACGATCGAGACGCCGTTTCACGATGCGCTGATCAAAGGGACGATCCGGGTGGAGGATGGGTTCATCCGCGCGCCTGACACACCAGGTCTGGGTATCGAGGTGGATGAGGATCTTGCCCGGGCGCATCCCTACACCGGCGACGGCCTGCATCTGGAGATGCAGGAAGAGCCTTGCGACTATGCCCGGGGCAATGCGTTCCAGGGTGGCGCCCCCGCGACCGAGGGCTAGATCCCTGCGGGCACGGAGCCGCCGATGATCTTTGTCCTGACCCAACCCAACCTCGCCAATCCCGATGCGCTTGAGGTGCGCACGCTGCCCAAACAGATCTTCGGGCGCAGTGTGTCTGTCCTGCCCAAGGGCTGGCCGTTCCACCGGGTGTTCTGGCGGCTGTTTTTCGAACATGCGCTGACGCGATACCTGATCGCGTTGACGCCGTTTCCGCTGATCATGCTGATCTGGCCGGGCACGGCGCTGCCGATCAGCCAGGCGCCGCTGTTGATGCTGATCGTGATCTACATCTTCGAGACGCGGGTGCTGTCGATCCCGAAGGACAAGCGAGAGGGGTTGGCGGATGAGGATACGATTGGCCGCGCGCTGGATCAGTTGCGGGTGCGCAGTGTGGCCGCGTTGACCGAGCTTGCGACGCGCCGTGGGATCGAGGCGGGCGAGATGCATCTGGTGGTGGAACAATCCGAGATGGCGCGGGTGCCGCCCTTTACCTATGTCTCGGTGCAGCATGACGGGGCCGAGGGGCCGGTGTTTGTGCGCCTTGATGCGGCAGAGCAGTCGGCGTTGATCGGGCGTCTGTTCGATGAAGACTTTACCGAGGATATGCTGCGCACCGTGAACTTCGCGCAAAGCACGTTTTTGCGGAACACGGTACTTGATCCCCGGACGATCTCGGCCCATGCGCGGATGGCGGCATTGGCCACAATCTGAACCGGGTGTTTTCGGGGCCCCGTCAGAAATTGCCAATTGGCAATTTCAGATAAGCCGCTGTTTTCCAGTAAGTTTCTTAATTTTTCACGCCAAGCTGAGCACGCGCCCGAACGGCGGTTGTTCTGCTGGATCGTCCGGCACAGCCCAGATTACAGGTACCGCGCGCGGGGGTTTGCCAAAGGGGCCATCCAGATCGGTCAGGATCACGATGGCCGAGGGATCAAGGGCTGCGGCCTGATCCATGACCTCGACAAAGGAGGTGCCGCCACCCTCGGCCAGATCGAGCGCGGTGATCTCCTCCTCCCAACTGACCCCCGCCATCTGGCGCTGGCTGCGCACGCCTTCGTCGAAGACAAGCACCTGCACTTCGGCCCCGGTGCGCCTGCCGATCCCGGCGATTTGCGCGGCGAACAGGCGCAGCCGCTCGGCGTCTATGGAGGTGGAGACATCGAGGCCCACCGCGATGCGCGGGCTCCGGCGGTCGCGGATCTGACCGGGTTCAAACGGCACGGCGTCTTCACCGGTCTGCCGTGCAATCCATTGCCGCGACGGGCGGGCATAGGACAGGCGGGGTTGGGGCGTGACGGCCTTGGTCAGAAGCCCGCGCAGGATCACCTCCCACGGGGTGCGGGGTTTCGGGGCATCGGCGATCCGGTGCCCCAGCACGCCGATCCCGCGCCCCGCGATCCGCCCGGCATCCAGCGCGCGGGACAAGCGTTCCTGCCAGTCCGCCTCTGCCTCACCCCCTACAGACTCGGCCCCTGCCGGGCGCATGTCTTCGGTGAACCCGCGCGACTGGGCATAGGCCTTCAGCTTGCCACCCTCGCCCTGGCCGGATCGTTTGGCCATCAGGCGGACATAGAGACGATCTGCATCCCACTGTGCGATGTCTGGCGCTTCTTTCAATGCGCCGGCCTTGAGCACACCGTCGAGTGCCACGAAGGGGCGGGGCAGGATGTAGCCCGCTGCGACCAGTACTTCGTTCGTCACGGCATCGGCGGCGATGTTGTAGGTCTCGGCATCGAAGGCTTCGCCAAAGCGGGTCTTGAACCCCCGTGCGCGCGCGGCGTGGCGGAGCGCGATGTGCAGGATGTGATGGCCAGCGGTGGCCATCTGTTCGGCGAGGCTGAGCGCGCCGAACGCCGGGCCGTAGGTGATGGTGGTGTCGTCGCTCACGGCCAGCGCGTCCGCCTCGCCGTCCCGGTGCTGGCACCAGAGCGAGAGCATGGCAAAGGCCGGATCCTCTTCGGCCAGCTTGCGCAGGGCGCGCGCGGCGCGGGTGGAGTGGCGCGGGGCCACGGTTAGTCGAGGCCCAGTTCTTTGCGTTCTTCCAGATATGTGCGGAAGGCGGGCGAGGCGAGGAAGCGGTCGGTCAGGCCGTCGCGCAGGCCCTTTTGCATCAGTGCCTCGAAGCCGTAGGTGGCAAGCTCCGCCAGTGGGAGTTTGGCGAAGGCGGCGTCGTCGCGCTTGGACGGCAGATCCCGCAGCCCCGCCATCACGTCGATCACGTCATCGGCACGGGGTTCGTCGAGCGATCCCACCAGGCCATGCACCAAAGCGGTCAGGCCGTGCAGCGTGTCAGGGTACATCGCGGTGCGGTTCGCAGGCGTCTCTGCCAGCATTTCATCCACGCGCACGGTGGCGGACACGTCATCGGCCACAATCGCGAATTCGGCGGCCACCGCATCGCCCACGGTGCCCGCGACCATAATGTTGCGTTGTCGGCGGTCGGAAACGGCATTCAGGATATCGCCCACGCGGGTCCAGGAACGGGGGGTGCAGGCGATCATGTGGCCCTGGGCGAGTGTTTCCTCGGTCGTCTCAAGCAGGTCGGGCCGGGTGCGGATGAAGGCGGTGACGGCGGGATGCATGCCGCGGGGAACGGCGTAGTTGGCGAGCCAGTCAGCGGCACTTGCCTCAACGGTCAGATGGATCAGCCGGTCGGACAGGGCCGTCCCCATTTCATAGGCAATCGCCCCGTCTTCGACCGCGTTGCCAGCGGCCAGCACCATCACGCTGTCGGGCAGTCGGTGGCGACCGACGCGGCGTTCCTGCAACAGGCCGTAGACTGTGGGTTGCAGGTAGGGGGAGGCGGCGGTCAGCTCATCGAGGAACAGAATCGCGGGGTGGTCGGGATCATCGGGCAGGTCTTCGGGGCGGTACCAGACCGTCTTGCCCGCTGCGTGATCATAGTACGGCAACCCGCGCAGATCCTGCGGTTCGATTGTGGTCAGGCGCAGGTCGAACAGCTGCGCCCCGATCTCACCTGCCAGCTGCGCCACGATCTCGGATTTGCCAACGCCGGGGCGACCGTGGAGCATATAGGACGCGGTCAGTTTGCCCGCCTTCTGCGCCGCCCAACCGCTGCGCAGAACGTCCAGCGCGTCGCCCGCGGGCACTTTCATTGCATTGATCGCCATCTAGCGCGCTCTCCGATCTGTTGGGGTGCGATGTGGCGCGCGGGGAGGGCTTGTAAAGACGCTCAGAACGTCTTGCGCGCGCGCAGGGCCGCCGAGATCGTGCCATCGTCGAGGTAATCCAGCTCTCCCCCGATGGGCACACCTTGGGCCAGTGAGGTAATCTTGATGTCCTGGCCTAGCTGGTCGGCGATGTAATGCGCGGTGGTCTGGCCATCTATGGTGGCGTTAAGCGCCAGGATCACCTCGGTCACGCCCTCGCTTTGCACGCGGTCCACCAGTTTGGGGATGCGCAGCTCATCGGGGCCCATGGCATCCAGAGCGCTGAGTGTCCCGCCAAGGACGTGGTACTTGCCCTTGAACACGCCCGACCGCTCCATGGCCCAAAGATCTGCCACATCTTCGACCACGCAGATCTCACCCGTGGCCCGTTTCTCGGACGCGCAGATATCGCAGATGTCCGACGTGCCGATGTTGCCGCAATTGATGCATTCGCGCGCCGTTGCCCCCACCGCGTGCATCGCGTCGGCGAGCGGCATCAGCAGCAGCCCGCGCTTCTTGATCAGGTGCAACACTGCACGCCGGGCCGAGCGGGGGCCGAGGCCCGGCAGCTTGGCCATCAGCTCAATCAGCGCTTCGATGTCCTTGGGGGCGTCGGTCAAGTCGCGCCCTAGAACGGCATCTTCATATCGGCGGGCAGGCCCAGTTCCTCGGTCAGCTTGGCCATTTCTTGCTGGCTGCGGTCCTGCGCCTTGACCTGGGCATCCTTGATCGCGGCCAGGATCAGATCCTCGACCACTTCCTTTTCGTCGGCATTGAAGATCGACGGGTCGATATCCAGCGCCGTCAACTCGCCCTTGGCCGTCGCGGTCGCCTTGACCAGCCCGGCCCCGGACTCGCCAGTGACCGAAATGTTATCGAGACTGTCCTGCAGCTCGGCCATTTTGGTCTGCATCTCCTGGGCGGCTTTCATCATTTTGCCCATGTCGCCCAGTCCACCAAGTCCTTTGAACATCGTGTTCTCCTACTCTTCCTCAAACGGATCCCACTCACCTTCCACCTCGGGCAGCGCGTCTTGCGCGGCCTCGGCGGCGAGGGCGGCGTGGGATCGGATTTCTGTGATTGTGGCTTGCGGGAAGGCGGTGAAGACCGCCTCCAGCATCGGGTGTTGCCGCGCCTCGGCTTGCAGGGCGCGGTCGGCGGCGTCGCGGGTTTCCGCGATGGTCTCGGCCCCGCCTTCGGCCTCGACACTGATCGCCCAGCGGGCGCCGGTCCAGATCTGCAGGCGTTGGCCCAGGCGTTGGGCCAGGTCGCGCGGGGCGCTGGGCGCGGGGGCGAAGGTGATGCGGCCGGGGCTGTAGCTGATCAGACGGATGCCGGTTTCGACGTCGATGAGCAGTTTGCCGTCCCGGTTGGCGCGGATGAGTTCAACCACGCTGTCGAAGGTTGGGTAGCGCGCGAGGGCTGTGTCGGGGGCGGTTGCCAGTGCGGTGGCGGTGCCGCCCGGACCAGCGCTGTGCGGCTTGGGCGTTTGCGAGACCGGTGCTGCGGGGGCTGGCGCCGGGGCAGCGCTGCGCCCGCCGCCACCATTCGGTGCGGGCGGAGCATGCGGAGTATCCTGCAGTTTGCGCACCAATTCCTCGGGCGTGGGCAGGTCGGCCACATGGGTCAGCCGGATGATCGCCATCTCGGCGGCCATCATCGCGTTGGGGGCGGCGGCAACTTCCTCCAGCGCCTTGAGCAGCATCTGCCACATCCGGGTCATCACCCGCATCGGCAGCTTTTCGGCAATCGCGGATCCACGCGTGCGTTCGTCCGGGGACACGGTTGGATCTTGCGCGGCTTCGGGCGTGATCTTGATGACGCTGATCCAGTGGGTGACCTCGGCCAGATCGCTGAGCACCGCCGCGGGATCGGCCCCGTCGGCATATTGTGCCGAGAGTTCGGACAAGGCCCCCGCCGCGTCGCCCGACATGATCAGGTCGAAGAGGTCCAGGACCCGGCCGCGATCCGCCAGGCCCAGCATCGCGCGCACCTGATCGGCGGTGGTCTCGCCTGCGCCATGGGCGATGGCTTGATCCAGTAGGCTCATCGCATCGCGGACGGAACCCTCCGCTGCGCGTGCGATCAGGGCCAGCGCATCCTCTGCGATCTCGGCCTGTTCCTTGCCCGCGATGTCGGTCAGGTGCGCGATCATCGTCTCTGGCTCGATCCGGCGCAGATCGAAGCGCTGGCAGCGGGACAGAACCGTCACTGGCACCTTGTTGATCTCGGTGGTGGCGAAGATGAACTTCACATGCTCTGGCGGTTCTTCCAGCGTCTTCAACAGCGCATTGAACGCGTTCTTCGACAGCATGTGCACTTCGTCGATGATGTAGATCTTGTAGCGGGCCGAGGCCGCGCGGTAGGCCACGCTGTCGATGATCTCACGGATATCATCCACGCCTGTCCGGCTGGCTGCGTCCATCTCGAGCACATCGACATGCCGCCCTTCGGCAATCGACACACAATGTTCGCAGACGCCACAGGGCTCGGTCGTTGGGCCACCGGTGCCATCGGGTCCGATGCAATTCATGCCTTTGGCGATGATCCGCGCGGTGGTGGTTTTTCCGGTCCCCCGGATCCCGGTCATGATGAAGGCCTGCGCGATCCGATCGGCTTCAAACGCGTTCTTCAGTGTGCGCACCATCGCGTCCTGACCGATCAGGTCGGCAAACCGCGCGGGGCGGTATTTGCGGGCAAGGACCTGATAGGCGGGGGTGTCGGGCATGACGTCTCCGGGAATCGTCTTTACCGAAACTATGCCTCGCTTGGGGCGGCGTCCACCGGTTCCGCCGGAGGTGGGGTGATTGCAGGGTGCGATGCCGGGCCGGGTGATTTCGGCGGCGTGGGATTGTGCGGTAAGGTGTGGGGCAGAACCGGTCAAGGGTAACGCGATGGCGCAGGACAATGACACTCGGATGCTGCTGCTGATCGGGCTGGCGGCCCTTTGGGTTCTGGCCTACGGCTATTCCTTTTCGGTGTTCACGTTGACTGAGCCTGCGGGCGATGGGTTCGTGCGCGGGATGAACCGGGTGCGCGCGTTTCTCGGTTGGCAAGGGATGGCCGGGATGCTGGCGATTGCGATCTGGGGTCTGGGGCGGCAGTGGCCCAAGGGCAGCCCAGCGCGACGGTTCAGCGGGATCCCGATTGGGCTGGCACTTGCCCTGATGGCCGGGATGGTTGGTCTGATCGTGTGGGCGCGGTTCGCAGGGGGGTAAAGTGAGAGGCTGGACAACGACCCAAGCGTGGCTCGTTACGGCTGCTTCCTTCCGGACCTGACCGGGTTGGCGAGGTGCCTGCCCGCGCCAACCTCTCGACATTTAGGTAGTTCGCGTGGGTTAGATTCGCAAGCGATGTTGACTTAGAGAGATCAATTATGGTCAATTATGACTGCGACCATAATTTATGGTCGTCATCATAATGAGGCATAATTGGACGATTTTTATGTTCCCCGCAAAGAGCTTGCCGTCGCCTTAACGCAGCGCATGACGCCCGATCCAATCCTTGGGACGCAATCGGGCATGTTTCTTGCCGCGCCACGCAGGACGGGCAAGAGCACCTTTCTGCGGCGCGAACTCATACCACATCTGATCGAAGTTGGCAGCTTTCCGATTTACGTTGATTTGTGGTCGGACCGGGATGCGGACCCTGGGTTGCTGATCGCGGATGCGATCGCAAGTGAATTGGATGATCTCTACAGCAAGGCCGAGAAGATCACGAATTCGATCCTTCCAAAGAGCATTTCGGTTGGCGGTGTCACGGTTGATCTTGAGGCGGGCACAAGCAAACGCATTGGCACGTTGAAAGACGCCCTTGTGGCAATTGGCGAGAAAGCTCAAAAGGATGTTGCGCTTATCATTGATGAGGCCCAACACGCGCTGGCCACCAAGGCGGGACTGGATGCGATCTTTGCTTTGAAAGCAGCGCGCGATGAGATGAACCAGCGGGAGAAAGGCGAACGCCTTTATCTCGTATTCACTGGATCACACCGCGACAAGCTTGCGGGATTTGTCAGAGGGCACAAGGATCCGTTCTTCGGTGCATCCGTTTCGGATTTCCCCAAGCTCGGAGATACCTACATCCAGGTCCTGGTGGATGCGATCAATCAGCGGTTAGCGCCTGATAACCAGTTGGACAAAGGAGATGTAACAAGGGCGTTCAACCTTGTTGGCCATCAACCAGAAGCGCTTACGATGATCGTACGCGAGCACGCCCTGAGTACCGAGGGGAGTGCGGGCCTTCACAAAACGGTGGCTGAGCGTGCGGACGAACTGCGCGCGCGGCGTTGGGAGCAGCATGCGTCTGACTTCGGTGAACTAACAGAAATACAACGTGTCGTACTTGCGGTCCTTGCCGAAGATGGCGTGGAGTTTGCACCTTTCGTGCCGCAGACCCTTCAACGGATCAGCAAGGCGATGGAACGAACCGTCACCACGTCAGATATTCAGGTGGCCCTTGACGCCCTGCGCGAAAAATCCCTGGTCTGGCGCCCGTCGCGCGGGATATACGCGTTAGAGGATCAGGATATGCGCGAGTGGTTGTTGGCCGATCAGCCGGGCTGACGTTCGGCCCAGCCGGCGAAGATCTTTTCCAGCGCGACGACCACGTAGTAAAGAACGATGCCCAGGAACGCGAGCGCGATAAGGACGGCGAACATCAGCGGGTAATCGGCGTTGGTTTTGCCGCTGTCGAACAGGGCACCCAGGCCGCGGCCATGGGGGGACACGATCTCCATCAGGTTGGTGCCGATGAAGGCGAGGGTGACGGCGACCTTCAGGGCGCCGAAGAACTCGGGCAGGGTTTTGGGCAGGGCGATCTTCCAGAAGATCGTCATCTTGGATGCGCCGAGCGAACGCAGGATATCGCGGTATTCGGGTTCCAGCGTGGACAGGCCGATGGAGACGGAGACGGCGATGGGGAAGAATGAGATCATGAAGGCGATCAGCACAGTGTTGAAATCATGTGCGCCCACAAAGAGAAGCGCCACGATGGGCACGACCGTGGCCTTGGGGATGGCGTTGAAGCCCACGAGCAGAGGATAGAGCGCTTCGCGCATGACGCGGGAGAAACCCATGATCATGCCGATGGCCACGCCCACCACGACAGCGAGCACGAGGCCAAGGACCGTGCGCCAAAGTGTTTGCCAACCCATGATCAGAAACAGATCCCAAAAGCGGGAATAGGCGGCAGGCAGGTCCGAGGGTGAGGCCATGATGTAGTTGGGCCAGTCGTTAACCCAGACGATGAATTCCCAGAACGCAAGGAACACGACGACGGCCGCGATGGGGGCGATCACCGCGCGGCTGAAGATCTTACCGAGGATACCGCTTCCGGGCGTCGCAGTGGGTGCTGCGGGTGTGGACAGGCTGTCGGGGACGTAAGCCATGGCGTTCCTCGTTCTCAGGCTGCGGCGGGTGCGCGGCCCTGGGCGATCTCAATCTGGTGGCGCAGCGTGTTCAGCATCTCGGCGGCTTCGGGGGTGTAGAGGTGATCCAGCGTGCGCGGGCCATCTGACGGCACTTGCAGGCGAAACTGCGTGGTGGCAGGGCGGCCCGACAGCACGATCACTTCGTCGGCAAGGAAGATCGACTCTCGCAGGTCGTGGGTGATCAACACGCCGGTGAACGGCTCTTCGGCTTTGACGTTGTGCATGATCTGCCACAGGTCTTCGCGGGTGAAGGCATCGAGCGCGCCGAAAGGTTCATCTAGGATCAGGACGTCGGGCTGGTGGATCAGCGCACGACAGAGCGAGGCGCGCTGGCGCATGCCGCCTGAGAGCTCAGAGGGGCGTTTATCCTCAAAACCATCGAGCCCGACCAGCGCCAGAAGGTAGCGCGCGCGATCTTCGGCCTGTTTGCGGCTGAGCTTCGTTGGCACGATTTCCAGCGGCAGAAGGACGTTTTTCAGGATCGTGCGCCATTCCAGCAGCACTGGGTTCTGAAAGGCCATGCCCACGGTGGAGCGGGGGCCTTTGACCTTTTCGCCATGCAGCCAGACTTCGCCCTGATCGGGCTTCATCAGCCCCGCGACCAGTTTGGTCAGCGTGGATTTCCCGCACCCTGATGGGCCGACCACGGCAGCGAACCCACCCTCGGGTACGGCGACGTTCAAGTTGTCCAGAACGGGCAAGGGCCCGCTTTGGGTCTTGTAGGCGTGGGTGACGCCTTTGATGTCGATAAGGTTCTCTGACATTTTGCGGTGGGCGCGGGCCACGCGGACCCGCGCCCATGGCCTTAGTTCAGCGCGAACCCGCCCTGGGGCAGGTAGGCATCGGTGAAGTAAAGCGACGCATCGGGCGCATTCTGGAACTCATAGGTTTCGGCCAGTTGTTCCAGCGCCTTTGCCATGCGGTCGGCGTCGATCATGCCCATGCCGTTGGCAGTGGTGTAATCGGTCACCACATTGGCATCGATCGACAGTTGCAGGCGCCGCTGTTCAAGGGCGGCATCCGCGGCCGGGTTCCGCTCCATCAGGCTGGCGGTGGCGGCCGCCGGATCGGCGATGGCGTCTTTCCAACCGGCGGCGACTGCGGCGAGGAAGCCCGAGACGATTTCCGGGTTGGCTTCTGCGAACTCGGTATTTGCAATGATCGCATTGCCATAGAGTTCCAACCCGTGATCGGCCATCAGGATGGTCGAGATGTCATCTTCCGGCACGCCCAGGCGCACGAGGTTGAGGTAGGACGAGAACGAGAATCCGGTGATCGCGTCAACCTGACCCTCGGCCAGCATCGGTTCGCGCGTCGGGAAGCCCACAGGTTCCACCGTTATCGCGCTCACGTCGATGCCATTGGCGGTGGCGAAGGCCGGGAACTGGGCCCACGCGCCGTCGGGGGGCGGTGCGCCCAAGATCTTGCCTTCCAGATCGCCGGGGCCTTCGACGCCCAGGCTTTTGCGGCCAACGACCGCAAAGGGGGGCTTGTCATAGATCATCATCACGGCGGTGACAGGCGCGCCGGGGTTCTGGTCGAGGAATTTGATCAGCGAGTTGATGTCGGCAAAGCCCATCGGAAACGCGCCGGTTGCGACCTTCGGGATCGCGTCGAGCGAGCCCTGGCCAGCGGCGATTTCCACGGCAAGCCCGGCTTCCTCAAAGTGGCCGTTGTCGATGGCGGCGAAATAGGGCGCAGAGGGCCCTTCGAATTTCCAGTCGAGTGCGAAGGGCACATCGGTCTGGGCGGTTGCGGCCCCGGCCCAGGCAAGGGCGGAGGCGGCAACGATGGATTTCAGGTACATATTAAGTGTCTCCCCACAGAGTAAGTGCTGCGCGCTTGTTTGGCGCTTGTGGGACATAAGGGCGAGAGAGCGGGGCAAATGCAAGGCGCCGCAGGGCCAAAACGCCTGAAAATTCAGCAAACGCCTGGGGATTCGCCGGTTTGACGGGCGGTGGGGCAGGGCGCCGCTGGGGCGCCCCGCGTTGATCACAGCTGGATGCGGAAGCGGGCGAACCCGTCGGGGCCTTCGCCCGCGGGTTCGATCGCGACACCTTTGACATCGTCGAGATAGCGTTCTGCCGCGGGGCCCGTATCGAACAGAACGCTGGTGCCGGGCAGGGGCATGAACGTCCAATTCGCGTCCGCCTTCGGGTCGATGGTGCCCTGTTCGACGATGTAGCGCACGATCACATCGCGGTTGGTATCGGGCGCTTCCAGGATGATGGTATCGCCATTCGCACCAGGAAAGCTGCCCCCGCCCGAGGCGCGGTAGTTGTTGGTGGCGATCACAAACTCCATGTCATCGGTCACGGGCTGGCCGTCATGCATCAGGTCCACGATGCGCTGGGCGTCGGGGTTGGCCAGTTCTCCCTTGGGCGTAAACTTGGACGGTTGCGACAGGTCAACCTGATAGGTCACGCCGTCGATCACGTCGAAATTGTAGCTGGGGAAATCGGGGTTCAGAAGCACCTGATCGCCCGCGCCCGGCTCCACCTGGTTGAAGATACCAACGGAGCGTTCCAGCCAATCGCGCAGCTCGGCCCCAGTGACTTTCACCGCGCGCACGGTGTTGGGGTAGAGGTACAGATCGGCCACGTTCTTGATCGCCACATCGCCTGCGGGGACGTCGGTGAAATACTCTGGGCCCCCGCGACCGCCCGCTTTGAACGGGGCGGCGGCGGACAGGACCGGAAGACCGGCATATTGGCTGCCTGCGAGCATCTGTTCGACGTACCACTTCTGGGCAATCGATACGATCTGCACCGAGGGGTCATCGGCCACCAGTGCGAAGTAACTGTGGAGCGGGGCATCGGTTTTGCCCACAGCGCGGCGGACATAGGCCAGCGTTTCCTCGTGGTCTTGTGCGACCGCATCGAGAATCGCGGTATCGCTGTCCACCAACGCGGTGATGGAGCGGTCTTCGTTGCGCTGCGAGATGGGCCGTGTCTCAACGCTGTGCCCGGCGACGCGCCAGGTGTTGCCGTCGCGTTCCAATAGCAGGTCGATCACACCGAGGTGCGACCCCCAGAAGCCGCCCATCGTGGCGGGCTTGCCATGGATCGTGCCGGTGGTGGTGTCGACGGCGGCGAAGTCATCGTAGCTGGGCGAGGGGAAGACCAGGTGGCTGTGGCCCGTCATCAGCCCGTCGATCCCGTCGATGGCGGCCAGCGGGACAGAGGCGTTTTCCATCCCGTCGGTGGCATCTGCAGACCCGATCCCGGAATGCGACAGCGCCAGAATAATCTCGGCCCCCTCTTCGCGCATCTGCGGGATGTAGGCCTGTGCCGTTTCCAGGATGTCGCGGGCCGACACGTTGCCTTCCAGGTGCCGCCTGTCCCAGTTCATGATCTGGGGCGGGACAAAGCCAATCAGGCCGATGCGGATTGGATGCGCCTCGCCCGCGCCATCGGTCAGCATGCGGTCGAGGATCACATAGGGCGGCACGAGCGTGTCGTCCTCGGTCGGCGAGCCGCCCAGCGTCTTGGCCACGTTGGCTGACACGACTGGGAAATCCGCGCCATCCAGCGATTTCATGAGGAAGTCGAGGCCATAGTTGAACTCATGGTTGCCCAGTGTCGAGGCATCGAAGCCCAGCGTATTCATCGCGGTGATGACCGGGTGCATGTCGCCCTCTTTCATCCCCCGCTCATAAGCGATGTAGTCACCCATCGGGTTGCCCTGCAGGAAGTCGCCGTTGTCCACCAGCAAGCTGTTGGTCGCCTCGGCCCGGATGTCGGCGACATGGGCGGCGGTGCGGGCCAGGCCCACGGTGTCGACTTCACGGTCCGAATAGTAGTCGTAAGGGTAGACATGCACATGGAGGTCCGTGGTCTCCATCACGCGCAGATGCGCTTGGCCGGCGGATGCATGCGCTGAGAAAGGGTGCAGCACGGTTAGCGCCGCACTGGCGGTGCTGGTGGCAAGGAACATGCGGCGGCTCATGGGGTGGAATGACTTTTTCATGGGTGGCTCCCTTATTGGCTTGGAGCGCACGCTATGGTGGGGCGACGACGGCGATGTGAAAGCTTCAAAACACGAAAATACACGCTATGCGTGTGCGGGCAATCGATTTCTAGCGAAGTCATGCAGCCGTCGCGCCGGTAGCGCGGCAATCGAAGTGTACTTGGCCCGGCAGGTGTGTCAAAGCGGGAAAAAACGAGGGGCAAGGAATGCGGCTGGCGGAAACGGTGACCTTTGGGGGATCGGGCCTGGATCGTGCGACAGAGCTGCGAACAGATCCGGGTGGGATATCAGCGCTTTACCAATCACCCGGCGCGCGGGTGCTGCCGATCTGGCGGGGCAAGCCGCTTTTCGCCGGTGAGGATCGTGCATTGGGTCTGGTGCCCAGTGATCATGCGGTTCTAAGCCACGCGGCAGAGGCGCCAGTGTTCTTGGGTCGTGACGAGACGACCGCGTGGTTTGCCGCCGATATCTCTGCTTGGGAACCGGACGCCGTGCCGAACACGCTAAACGCGTTTTTCGACCCGTCCGAACAACGTCACCCGGATCTGCCCGATACGGATGTCTTCGCGGAACTGCGCGGGGCGATGACCTGTCTGACCCCGCGCGAGGCCGAACTGGCGGCCACCGCGCGCGCGATTTTGGGCTGGCACCAGACCCACGGCTTTTGTGCGCGCTGCGGGACAAAGTCAGAGGTCAGCCTGGCGGGCTGGCAGCGGACCTGCCCGGCCTGCGGGGCGCATCATTTCCCGCGCACCGATCCGGTGGTGATTATGCTGGTGACGCTGGGAAATGATGTATTGGTCGGCCGCTCGCCGGGCTGGCCCGAGGGGATGTATTCGCTGCTCGCAGGGTTTGTGGAACCTGGTGAGACGGTGGAGGCCGCGGTGCGGCGCGAGGTGCTGGAAGAGGCGGGGGTGCCGATCGGACGGGTCAGCTACCTGGCCTCGCAACCCTGGCCGTTCCCCTCATCACTGATGATGGGGTGCCATGGGCATGCCACGGCGCGAGAAATCACGCTGGATCCTGTGGAACTGGAGGATGCCCAATGGGTGTCGCGGGAAGACATGGCCGAGGTGTTTGCCGGGCGGAATGATAACATGAAAGCCGCGCGCAAAGGCTCCATTGCGAACTTTCTTATCTCGCATTGGCTGGCGGACCGGCTAGGCTAGGTAACACGCAACTGGCGAGCAGACAGAGACCGAGATGAAACTATCGACGCGAGAAGACATTGACGCACCGCTGAATGAGGCGTTCGTGGCGGTGTCTGATTTCGACTATCTCGAACGACAGATCCTGCGGCGGGGCATTCAGGTGGTGCGCACCGATACGCTGGACGCGCCCGATGTGGGCATGGCCTGGCGCGCCGACGTGACAATGCGGTCGCAGGTTTATGACGTGCATTGCAAGCTGGCGGATTGGACCCCGCCGGGTATGACGCTGCTGACGGCTGAGAGCGGGGCCTTGTCGTGTGAGTTGGAGGTGAACCTGTCGGCCCTGTCGCTGAACAAAACGCGGCTGCGTGCCGCGATGACGGTGCGGGCGCATGCGTTTCGCGAGCGGATGCTGTTGCAGTCGCTGCAACTGGCCAAGGCGCGGATCTCGCGGCAGTTCGAAGAGATCGTGCGCGGCTATGCCCACGATGCCGGGCGCCGCGCGGCGGCAGCCTAGCGTCGGTTGGGATCAGACGGGTACACACCCAGGATTTTGACCTCGGACGTGAAGTATTCCAGCTCTTCCAGGGCCAGTTGTACATTCCGGTCCTCGGGATGCCCCTCAATGTCGGCGTAGAACTGCGTGGCTGAAAAAGACCCGCCCACCATGTAGCTTTCCAGCTTGGTCATGTTGATGCCGTTCGTGGCGAACCCACCCATCGCCTTGTAGAGCGCGGCGGGGATGTTACGCACGCGGAAAACAAAGGACGTGACCATCTGATCGCCGCGCCGCGTGTGGTCTGGCTGGGGGGACATCACCAGAAAGCGGGTGGTGTTCTTGTCGTGATCTTCGATATGGCGGGCCAGAACGTCGAGGCCATAGATCTCGCCCGCCAGTTCCGAGGCCAGTGCCGCCTGTGCGGGATCTGCAATTTCGGCGACGGCCTTGGCTGATCCGGCGGTATCTGCACCCGTCACACCGTGTATGCCCTGGGTGCGCAGGAAGTCGCGGCACTGGCCCAGAAGCACTGTGTGGCTCATCGCGGTTTCTACTTGGTCGAGCTTGGTTCCCGGCACCACCAGCAGATTGATATGCACCCGCACGAATGCCTCGCCCACGATGTGCAACCCGCTTTCGGGCAGAAGGTGATGGATGTCGGCCACGCGCCCATAGGTCGAGTTTTCCACGGGCAGCATTGCGAGATCTGCCCGGCCCCCGCGCACTGTGTCGATCACGTCCTCGAACGTGCGGCAGGCGATTGCCGTGAGGTTGGGGTGGGTTTCATGGCAGGCCTGGTGCGAATAGGCGCCAGGTTCCCCCTGGAACGCGATTTTTTGGGCCATGGGTGTCCCGCAGGTAAGGCCCGGCAAGGGCGTTTGGTCGCGCCTCATATCCCTTGAAGCTTTTGATTGGAAGCGGATACATATCTCCGACTGATCGTTGAGAACTGGACCAAACATGTTCGACACCATGACCCTGACAAAAGTGGTCGGCTCTGTCTGCGCCGCCTGGCTTGTTTTGTTGTTGGGGGGCTGGGCTGGTGAGGCCCTGTATCACGTAGGCGGACACGGCAAGCACGCCGAACAGGCCTATTCCATCGACACAGGCGAAGACGAGGCCGCCGGTGAGGAAACCGAAGTGGCCGAGGTTGATTTCGCAACCGTATTCGCATCTGCCAGTGCCGAGGATGGCGAAGGCCTGTGGCGGGCCTGCCGGTCGTGTCATGCGCTGGAACCGGGCGTGAACGGCACCGGGCCATATTTGCATGGTATCGTGGGCCGGGCAAAGGCATCTGCGCAGGATTACAGCTATTCCGATGGTATGGCCTCTCAGGAAGGCGAATGGACGCCAGACAACCTGCAGGCCTTCCTCGAAGATCCCCGGGGCTACACGCCGGGCACGAAGATGTCGTACAACGGGATGCGCGATATCGAAGATCGTGCGGCGATCATCGCCTACCTCGCGACCTTCAACTAGGCGCGTGAAATTGCTCAGAAGGCCGCGCCCGAGCCCGGGACGCGGCCTTTTTTGTGCGCTTTGTGCCGATCACCAAATCTTCAACCATTATCACCTTGCACAATCGACTTCGGGATAATTAGCCTAAATCGTACTACGTTGGGCTGTAGCAGTCGCTTTGACCGGAGGAATTCGATGGCGCGTGATCACCGACCGTTCGCACGGGTAGTCAGTCGTTCGGACACGGATGTGTCGCGCCGGATACGATGGATGGGGCTGGCGGCGGGAACGCTTGCGGCGTTGTTGGCGTGGTCGGCGGCAGAGGCGCAGGACGGGGTGACGGTGTCGCACGGGTATTCCAACTTTGGTGAGTTGAAGTATCCGGCCGATTTTCCGCATTTTGCCTATGTGAACCCCGATGCGCCCAAAGGCGGTGAGATCAGCCAAGGGACCGTTGGGAACTTTGACAGTTTCAACATCTATGCCCGGGCCGGGGTGCCTGCGGCGAGTACCGGTCTTTTGTACGAAGACCTGATGATCGCCGCAGCGGATGACCCGTATTCCATCTACTGCAATCTGTGCACAACGATCGAGTATCCCGAGGATCTGGCCTGGGTGATCGTCAACCTGCGCGAAGATGTGACTTTCTCGGATGGCAGCCCGATGACTGCTGAGGATGTGAAATTTACAATCGACCTGTTCCTGGAACAAGGGATCGCAGAGTTCCGGTCAGTGATTGATGGGTACTTCGACAGCGTGGATGTGCTGGACGATTATCGCATTCGATTTGAGTTCAACGAAGCCGCGCCGTTGCGGGACAGGGTCGGGCTGGTGGGCCTGTGGAACCCGTTTTCCAAAGCCTGGTTTGAGGAAACCGGCGCGCGGCTTGATGAATCTGCCAGCGTGCCATTCATGGGCACGGGTCCCTACGTGCTTAAGGATGTCGATTTCGGCAGGCAGGTTATCTACGAAAAGGACCCTGATTGGTGGGGCGCCGATTTGCCGATCAACCGCGGGCGGTTCAACTTCGATGAAGTGCGGATCGAGTATTTCGCCGACACGAACGCGGCGTTTGAGGCGTTCAAATCGGGGAACTTCACGTTCCGCCAGGAAAACACGTCGCGTATTTGGGCCACGGGCTATGACTTTCCGGCCCTGAACCGCGGTTGGGTGAAGAAAGAAACCCTTCCTGACGGCAACATCACCAGCGCGCAGGGCTTTATCTTCAACCTGCGGCGCGAGAAGTGGCAGGACCCGCGGACGCGGGATGCCGTTCGGATGCTGTTCAACTTTGAGTGGACGAATGAGACCCTGTTTTTCGGTCTTTATGAACGGCCAGCCTCGTTCTGGGGTGGGTCAGATCTGGCGGCAGAGGGGGTGCCTGGACCGGAAGAGGTGGCGGTTTTGCAGCCACTGGTTGACGAAGGGCTTCTTGCGGAAAGCATCCTGACCGATCCGGCTTTGATCCCGCCGACGAATGATGTCTCGCAGAACCTGCCCCAACGCTCGGTGCTGCGGCAGGCGGCACGCATGTTGGATGAGGCGGGTTGGACCCCCGGCGCGGACGGTATGCTGCGCAATGAAGCCGGTGAGACACTGACGCTTGAGATCATCCAGTTCAGCCCCAGCTTTGATCGCATCGTGAACCCCTTCGTCGAAAACCTGCGCCAGATCGGGATCGACGCAAAGCTCGACCGGGTGGACAACGCGCAATATGTGGAGCGTCGCCGCTCTGGCGATTGGGACCTGACGAACCATTCGCCCGGGCAGGGGTTTGAACCCAGTACGGGCCTGAAGCAGTGGTTTTCCAGCGAAACCGCCGACAACAGCTCTCGCAACCTGATGGCGCTGCGGGACCCGGCGGTGGACCGGTTGGTTGAAGATGTCATCGCCGCGTCTACCCTGGATGAACTGCGTCCCCGGGTGCGGGCGTTGGATCGGGTGCTGCGGGCCAATGGATTCTGGATTTCGCAATGGTCGAACCAGGAGCACTGGGTCGCCTACTGGGACATGTACCGTTACCCAGATGAGCTGCCGCCACTTGCGCTGGGGACGCTGGACTTCTGGTGGTACGATGCCGATGCGGCCGAGGCGCTGCGTGCCGCCGGCGCGTTGAACTGACCCCGCCATGGGCGCCTATATCCTCAGACGCCTGTTGTTGGTGATCCCCACACTTTTGGGGATCATGATTATCAACTTCACGCTGACCCAGTTCGTGCCCGGCGGGCCGATCGAACAGATCATCGCCCAGATCGAAGGCGATGGTGATGTGTTCGCCGGCATCTCTGGCGGGGGCAGCGAGACGCTGGATACCGGCGGGGACGATGGCTATGTCGGCGGTCGCGGCCTGCCGGCGGAGTTCATTGAACAGCTTGAGCGCGAGTTTGGGTTCGACAAACCCCCGCTCGAGCGGTTCCTGAACATGATGTGGAACTACATCCGCTTCGATTTCGGCGAGAGCTATTTCAGGTCGATCAGCGTGATGGATTTGGTGATCGAAAAAATGCCGGTGTCTATCACGCTGGGCCTTTGGTCGACGTTGATCGCGTATCTGGTGTCGATCCCGCTGGGCATTCGGAAGGCAGTGAAGGACGGGTCATCGTTCGATACCTGGACCAGCGGGCTGATTATCGTGGCCTATGCGATTCCCGGTTTTCTGTTCGCGATCCTGCTTCTGGTGCTGTTTGCCGGTGGATCGTATTTCCAGATTTTCCCTTTGCGCGGCCTGACCTCTGACAACTGGGATGAGCTGAGTGCGCTGGGCAAGGTGGCCGATTACTTCTGGCACATCACGTTGCCGGTGCTGGCCTCTTCCATCTCGGGCTTTGCGACGTTGACCTTGCTGACTAAGAACAGCTTCCTCGATGAGATCAAGAAGCAATATGTGATCACCGCCAAGGCCAAGGGGCTCAGCCACAATCGCGTGCTTTACGGTCATGTCTTCCGCAACGCGATGCTGATCGTGATCGCCGGCTTCCCGGCGGTGTTCATCGGGGTGTTTTTCGGTGGCTCGCTGATTATCGAGACGATCTTTTCGCTCGACGGGCTGGGGCGTCTTGGGTTTGAAGCTGCCGTGGCGCGGGACTATCCGGTGGTCTTTGGCACGCTGTTCTTCTTTGGTCTGATCGGCCTTCTGGTCGGGATCCTGTCGGATTTGATGTATGTCTTCGTCGACCCCCGCATCGACTTTGAATCGCGGGAGACCTGATAATGGCCGTGGCCGAACCGCTTCCCGAACCGCCACCACCACCGCCCCCGGCGGATGCGCTGCCGCCGCAGAAAAAGAAGAAGTTCATCAGCCTGTCGCCCCTGAACCAGCGCCGCTGGCGGAACTTCAAGCGGAACCGGCGGGCGCTTTGGTCACTGTGGATCTTTGCGATCGCCTTCGGTCTGTCGCTGTTTGCCGAGTTCATCGCCAACGACAAACCGATCGCCGTCAGCTATCGCGGTGAGATCTTTACGCCCATCTTCCAGTTCTATCCTGAAACCGCGTTCGGCGGGGATTTCCGAACCGAGGCGGTTTATGGCGATGTCGAGGTACAATGCCTGATCGTGTCGGGCGGGCTGGAGACCTGTTTCGATGACCCCGAAGGCATTCTGGAGGATGCCGCGGACGGCGTGGTCGACGGTGCGGACATTGAGCAAGGCTGGCTTCTGTGGCCGCCAATCCCCTACAGCTACAACACGATCAATGACATCGAAGGGTCGGCCCCCTCGGCGCCGGATGGCAACCACATCCTGGGCACCGACGATACCGCCCGCGATGTGCTGGCGCGCGTGATCTATGGTTTCCGATTGTCCATCGTGTTTACCATCATCGTGACGCTCACAGCCTCGATCATCGGGATCATCGCGGGCGCGGTTCAGGGTTTCTTCGGTGGCTGGCTCGACCTGATCTTCCAGCGCATACTGGAGATCTGGAGTTCGACGCCGTCGCTTTATGTCATCATCATCTTGTTTGCGATATTGGGGCGCGGCTTCTGGCTTCTTGTGTTTGTCACAGTGCTGTTCGGCTGGCCCGCGCTTGTGGGCGTCGTCAGGGCCGAGTTTTTGCGGGCGCGGAACTTTGAATATGTGAGGGCGGCGCGGGCGCTGGGCGTGTCGAACTGGACGATCATGTTCCGGCACATGCTGCC
Organism: Pseudomonadota bacterium; assembly: GCA_039820585.1. GTDB lineage: Bacteria > Pseudomonadota > Alphaproteobacteria > Rhodobacterales > Rhodobacteraceae > JBCBGF01. The sequence goes on along the minus strand of JBCBPV010000004.1, from coordinate 35,361 downwards.
CAATGCGATGGTGGCCACCTTGACCCTGCTTCCGTTCATGATCGCGGGCACGATTGCGACCTTGGCGAGCCTTGATTTCCTGGGCTTTGGTTTGCCGTCATCGTCCCCGTCGCTGGGGGAACTGACGTTGCAAGCGAAGAACAATCTGCAGGCCCCGTGGCTGGCCTTCACCGCCTTTTTCACCTTTGCGATCATGCTGTCGCTTTTGGTGTTTATTTTTGAGGGCGTGCGCGACGCCTTTGATCCGCGGAAGACATTTCAATGACCGATGCGATCCTGAAGGTCGATGATCTGAAGATCGCGTTCCGCCAGGACGGCGCGTTGACCGAAGCCGTGCGGGGCGTGTCGTTTGAGCTGAAGCGGGGCGAAACGCTGGCGCTGGTGGGGGAGAGTGGTTCGGGAAAGTCGGTGACAGCGTTGTCGACGGTGTCTCTTCTGACCGACAGCGCCGAGGTGGAAGGGTCCATCGTCTATAACGGCGAACAGATGGTCGGCGCAGATGAGGCCCGTTTGCGCCGGGTGCGGGGCAATGACATCAGTTTCATATTCCAGGAACCGATGACCTCGCTCAACCCGCTGCACACGCTGGAGAAGCAGTTGGGCGAAAGCCTGGCCCTGCATCAGGATCTGCAAGGGGCAGAGGCGCGGGCCAAGATCATCGAGCTGCTCACAAAGGTGGGCATCAACGATCCGGAATCGCGGCTGGGCGCCTATCCCCATCAGCTGTCGGGTGGGCAACGCCAGCGGGTTATGATCGCGATGGCGCTGGCCAATGGGCCCGAGTTATTGATTGCCGATGAGCCGACCACCGCGCTGGACGTGACGATCCAGGCGCAGATCTTGGAACTGTTGGCCGAGTTGCGGGTGTCCGAGGGGATGAGCGTTTTGTTCATCACCCATGATCTGGGGATTGTGCGCCGCTTTGCCGACCGGGTCTGCGTGATGAAAGACGGGGAGATCGTGGAGCGCGGCGAGACGGCGAAGATCTTTGCGGATCCGACGCATCCCTACACCATCAAGCTGCTCAGTGCCGAGGCGGTGGGCGAACCCGACCCGGTGCCTGACAATGCCGAGGTGATTGCCTCGACCGACAACCTGCGGATCTGGTTCCCGATCCAGCGCGGGTTCCTCAAACGCACGGTCGGCCACGTGAAGGCAGTGAACGCCGCAACGCTGAGTGTGCGTGAGGGCGAGACGGTGGGCATCGTCGGGGAAAGCGGATCGGGCAAGACGACGCTGGCGCTGGCGATCATGCGGCTGTTGTCGTCGGACGGGCCGGTGGTGTTTCTGGGCCAGGACATCCAGGGCTGGAAATCGCGCCAGCTGCGTCCGTTGCGGCGCGACATGCAGATCGTGTTCCAGGACCCCTATGGTTCGCTGAGCCCGCGGATGAGTGTCGAGGAGATCATCACCGAAGGGCTGGAGGTTCACGGGACCGAACCGGGCCGGAACCGCCGTGACATGGTGGCCGAGATCATGGCCGAGGTTGGGCTCGACCCGATGATGATGACGCGCTACCCGCATGAGTTCTCCGGCGGGCAACGCCAGCGCATCGCGATTGCGCGCGCGATGATCCTGCGGCCCCGGCTGCTGGTGCTGGATGAGCCGACATCGGCGCTGGATATGACCGTGCAGGTACAGATCGTGGAGCTGCTGCGAGAGCTTCAGCGGCGGCACCGGCTGGCCTATCTGTTCATCAGCCACGACCTGAAGGTCGTGCGCGCGCTGTCCCACAAGGTGATGGTGATGCGTCGTGGCGATGTGGTGGAAGAGGGGCCGGTGCAACAGATCTTCGATGCGCCGCAGCATGAGTATACGCGTGAATTGATGCGGGCCGCGTTTGCGACGTCGGTTTATGATGGGAAAGTGGCTTAGCGGCGGCTGATGTCGGATATGCGGACGAAGCTGCCATTTTGGGTTAAACGCTATTCGGGCTTTCCAGGGCTATAGCTAACTGAAACATCTTCGGCACGAATGACACCAGCCAATCCATTACAAGGCTCAAGTGAAATCTGGAAAACCGTCGTGCCCTCTTCTGTGTCCTCACGCGACAGGACTAACTCATCAATGACGTTCTGATGATTGAAGTCATCGAGATCTAAGTAGGTGATACGGCTGACTGAGAACTGCACAACTACATGTTTTTCCAAAACAAATTGACCATTTTGCACCCTTGTCGTCATGTTCCACCCGTGTATTCGTAGCTTAGAAATGTCACCACGCTTCAAGTGCAGATCAATGATCTCCGCATCGTGAAAACTAGGCACTCGGCCAAACCATTCTAGCAGCTGCGGGCCGCCCGGAATTGTCGTGTAAATTGAGGCCTGTTGGTCCTGGTCCATAGCACAAGCCTAAGTGCAATGAGACATGTTCACAATGGGCTCAAAACTCACCTTAGCGCCTGAGGCGTAAAACGCGGTTTGCACTCTTCGGTTGGCTTGGCAAGGTTTCTACCAATGTACCTTGGCGGACGGTCATCCCACCGACCGATACAGTGCGGCACAAACGCTTGGTCCCGGCGTCTCTACCCCGGACCGATCGGCGCGCAGTCCACGTTGCGCGCGCTCAGGCGGCGGCAGGCCATGTCAGCCTCCTCCGCGCTCATCCCCATGAAGTTCGCCTCGAACCCGCCAGAGCGTTGCACAACTTTGCGCAGGGCCTCGTCGAGGGTACCAAGCTCCAGCAACGCGGTTTGCAAAAGTACCCGTTCAGCCTGGTGGCGCGAGGTGTAGCGGCCCACGGTTATGCCCCAGTGGCGACCGCCAGAGGTGGAGATACGCGTCACAACCTCAGCCTCGGCCTGCGCGGTGTCGCGGGGTTCTGGCGGGCTGGCGTGGGGTGTCATGACCGCCTCGGCCGGGCGTGGGCGGGGTGCGCGATCGGGGATCACAGGGGCGACAACGGCGCTGAGATCGACCATCGGCGTCTTGCGCGCCGTCTCGATATCCACCAGCGCCAGTGTTTCATCTATGTTGGACCGCATTGCGACCAGCACGTCAGGACCAGGATCGCTGCCGGGGCGCGCCATCGGGCGCGGGCTTTTGGCGACGGCTACCATGGTGCGGATCACCTTGCCCGCGGCACCGGGTGCGCCTTCGGGATTATAGGGCGGGCGCAGCGGTTTGCGGATCGCCACCTGGCTGGGCGCACGGCGGAACCCCATATCCAACAATTCGGCCACGCGTGCATTGCGGGTCGCGGTTGATCGGCCCCCAAAAACCGTCGCGATAATGCGTTCCTGCCCGCGACGCGCCGATGCGACAAGGTTGAAGCCTGCCGCGCGGGTATAGCCCGTCTTGATCCCATCTGCGCCCTGATAGGCGCCCAGAAGGCGGCGGTTGGTGTTGTTGACCGTCGCGATACCGGCGTCGGTCGAGCGGCGTTTGAAGATGTTGTAGTATTCAGGATAGTCGAAAAACAGGTGCCGACCCATCGTCGTCATGTCCCGCGCGGTGGACATATGGCCTTGTTCTGTCAGGCCGTGGGCGTTTTTGAAGGTGGTGCGGGTCATCCCCATCGCCTTGGCCGTGCGGTTCATCCGGCGGGCAAAGGCGGCTTCAGATCCCGAAACAGCCTCGGCAATCGCCGTTGCCGCATCGTTGGCCGATTTGATGGCCGCCGCGCGGATCAGGTAGCGCAGGGCAATCCGCTGTCCCGATCTGAGGCCCAGCTTCGAGGGCGGTTCCGCCGCGGCCTTTTTGGAAATCTTCACCTTGGTGTCGAGCGAAATCTCGCCATTCTCCACCGCTTCGAACGCAACGTAGAGCGTCATCATCTTGGTCAGCGAGGCCGGGTGCAGCCGGGTGTCGGCGTTGCGCGAATGCAAAACCTCGCCAGACCGCGCGTCGATAACCATGGCGGCATAGGGCGCCGCGGTGCCCGGACCGGTCGCTGCCAGCGATGCCAACAGGATCAAAACAAACGAAAAAATACGGACGTACTGCGCCGGAGCTTTTCCCACGGTGTCTGCCTTTTGCCTGCCTCATCGGTTGGGTCTATGCCCAATCCGCTGTGATTTTGGTAAACGTAACACACCGGATTCGTTCGTAAAACAGCGAAAATTTGACCTTTTCCAGGCTTTGCGGGTTCCCGCCATAGATGTGGTGGTAGGCCGGGTTTTCGCGCCGATATGCTGCGTCAGCTTTCCAGATCAGCAACCAATTCTTCGAGGTGCCCCAGATCGGGAAGCGCGCGATAGCGCGGCTCATTGCTGGGTTCGGGGGCATCTTCCAGCTGCCAGGTCAGGTCGTGGGGCACGAAAACACCCCAGGCGCCGCTTTCAATCGCGGGAATCACATCTGATTTGAGCGAATTGCCCACCATCATCGCTCGGCTTGGCCCCTGAGCGGCGAAGATGCGGGCATAGGTGCCCACGGTTTTGTCCGAAACGATCTCGACCCCGTCGAACAGATCGCCCAGACCCGATTGGGCCAGCTTACGCTCTTGGTCCAGAAGATCGCCCTTGGTGATCAGGAGTAACGTCCGCTCTACCGCCAGCGCCTCAATCGCCTCGCGGGCATGGGGCAACAGCTCGATAGGATGTTGCAGCATGTCCTGGCCCGCGGCAATCAATTCGCGAATGACCGTGGCTGGCACACGCTCTTCGGTGACATCAATCGCGGTTTCGATCATCGACAGGACGAAGCCTTTGATCCCGAAACCGTAGTGGCCAAGGTTGCGCCGCTCAGCTTCCAACAGCCGTTCATGCAGGTGATCGCGGTCCACATAGTCGCCCAGAAGCTCGGCAAAGCGGTCTTGGGTGATGCGAAAGAACTGTTCGTTTTGCCACAGCGTATCGTCTGCATCGAAGCCGATCGTCGAAATCTGCGCCGCTGCCATCCCAGTTTCGCGCCCTTAGCTCTTTTCACATGGTTCCCAGCGATTATATTGTGCGTCCGACACCAACAAGGCCGATTGCATTTCCCGTGGCGAACCAGCACCCAAATATGATGTCCGACCCCGACAAGCCCGATGGCAAGGACGGCGATACTGGCCTGCTGCTGGAGAGCAAGACCAAGACCCAGCGCCCGCCGCTGTATAAGGTTTTGCTGTTGAACGACGACTTCACCCCGATGGAGTTTGTGGTCCATGTGCTGGAGCGGTTCTTTGGCATGACGCATGCGCAATCGTTTGAGCTGATGTTGACGGTGCATAAGAAGGGCGTGGCCGTTGTGGGCGTGTTCAGCCACGAGGTGGCCGAAACCAAGGTCAGCCAGGTGATGGATTTCGCGCGGCGGCATCAGCACCCGCTGCAATGCACCATGGAAAAGGAATAGGGCCGCGGCCCTGACCTGATGTCCGTTTCCCGACTTGAGCTTGCCCTGGAGCAGGGGCTTGTGACCTTGCCCGAAGGCCGGATCGTTGTGTTCGGGGCGGAGAGGCCGGGGGACCTGGCGCATCTGCCGCCTGAGCAGGTGTGTGTGGTGCAGCGCGGGAAGCCCGCCCACGATGCCCTCGTGCGCGAAGGCTTTGATGTGTGCATCGAACCGCCTGAGACGGCGGCGACGGCGATGGTGTTCCTGCCGCGGTCAAAGGCCGAGGCCCGTGCGACAATCGAGGCGGCGCGGGCCTTGTCCGAGGGACCGGTGATCGTCGATGGTCAGAAGACCGATGGGATTGAAAGCATCTATCGCGATTTGCGCAAACGGGCTGAGGTGACGCCCGCCCTGTCCAAAGCCCACGGCAAGCTGTTTGCGTTCACCGCCGAAGCGCCTTTTCCCGACTGGGCAGATCCCGGTGAGCTGCACCCCGCGCCGGGGTTCGTCACGCGCGTGGGTGTGTTTTCTGCCGATGCGGTAGATCGCGGGTCTGCGGTGTTGGCCAAGGCACTGCCAGCCCGCTTGCCCAAGCGCGTCGCAGATCTGGGCGCGGGGTGGGGCTATCTCTCTGCCGCAGCGCTTCGGCGCGAGGGGGTTGAGGGCATTGATCTGATCGAGGCCGATCACCGCGCGTTGGACTGTGCCAAACGCAACGTCACCGATCCCCGCGCGCGGTTTTATTGGGCAGATGCCACGACGTTCCAGCCCGAGGCCGACTATGACGCCGTGATCATGAACCCGCCCTTCCACACCGGGTCTGCCGCGACACCCACCCTTGGCACGGCGTTCATCGAGGCCGCGGCCCGCATGTTGCGCCCGTCGGGCCAGCTATGGCTGGTGGCCAATCGCCACTTGCCCTATGAGCGGACGCTGGCTGCGCTGTTTGCCGATCTGCGCGAAATAGGCGACGATCCGTCATTCAAGCTGTACCATGCCAGCCGGCCCCGCCGGCGGCCAGGTTAGGAGACACCCATGTCGTTTTCCATCGCAGGCAAGACCGCGATCATCACAGGGGCGGCCAACGGCGTGGGTCTGGCCATCGCCCGCCATTTCGCCGACCGCGACGCAAACGTGATGTTTGCCGATATGGATGAGAAAAAGCTGGTCTCTGAGCTGGGCGAAGAGATCGGCGATGACAGCAACATGCGCTTTTTCGCCGGTGACCTGAGGCAGAAGCTGACGATTGCGAACCTATTGTCGGCCACCATCGATGCGTTTGACCGGGTGGATATTCTGGTCAATGCCTCGCGTCAGATGCGCAGGGCCGATCCGCTGAACGCCGATGATGATGCGGTGACCGAACTGCTCAATCAGAACTTGATCACCTCGCTGCGGCTGTCGCAGTTGTGCGCAAAGCGCATGATCTCACAGGCGGAAAAGGACGGTCAGACCGAGGGGCCGGTGGGATCGATCATCAACCTGTCTTCGATTGCCGCGCGGCGCACGCACCCCGATCTTCTGGCCTATTCAGTCAGCTCTGCAGCGCTCGACCAGATGACGCGGTCCCTGGCGGTAGCCCTGGCGCCTCATCGCATCCGGGTCAACGCAGTTGCCTTCGGCAGCGTGATGAGTGCCTCTCTGCAAGGGGCGCTGAAAGAAAACAGCGATTTCCGCGAGCAGATTATCGACAACACGCCGCTGTCGCGCATTGCCAGCGCGGCGGAATTGGCCGAGGTGACGCAGTTCCTCGCCTCAGACGGGGCGGGGTTCGTGACGGGCGAGATCCTGACGGTTGACGGCGGGCGGTCTCTGGTCGACGCGGTGGAAGCGCCCGCCCACTAAAGCGTTTCCGGCAACCTTGGGATCGCCTTTCGTAGCCTCGCGCCTGCGGCCCGAACGCAAAAGCCGATGTCCGTTTCCAACTGAGCCGAAACGCACTAGGCCGCGCTGTCACACTGCGCGATGGCACGCCGGGCGCGCAGTTCCAGCTCATCGCGTTTTGTCACCAAACCATCCAACTTCTGCTGCTCTGCCGCCAGATCAATGGCCACCGGACGGTCGCGCACGGTTTGCTCGCTGCTGGTGCAGAAAGCCACGTTGCTGCGGCCTGTGCAGATAGCCAGGCCAATCCGCGGCTCTGTCACCGTTTCAACAGCGTAACCACGATTGATATTGCCCTCGGTCTCCGCGATCAGGCCGTTCACGACCCGCAGATCCTCGGTCGCGTCGGTAATGCACCGCTCTTGCGGGCTTGCACAGGCAGCAAGCAGGGAGAGGGCGCACAGGGCAGGCCGAATCATGAATTGCTCCGTCGGTTAATCATTCAGAGGTTAACAGAGTGTCGCATCCGGGGGGAATGCCGTGCGGTCGATATGGTGAGCATCGGCCAAAGCTGTTAGCAAACTGTCAAGCAGGAAGGACAGTCAGATGACCGAACAGTTTGACAATCACAAGGCCCGCGCCTCGGCCTGGTTCCGGCAATTGCGCGACGATATCGTCGCCGCTTTCGAGGGTTTGGAAGACACACAGACCACCGGGCCCTTTGCGGGCAATGACCCCGGGCGGTTCGATGTATCCGAGACCCGACGCGCCTCTGACGACGGCTCAGACGCGGGCGGCGGGTTGATGAGCGTGATGCGTGGTGGCCGGGTTTTCGAGAAGGTGGGGGTCAACGTCTCGACCGTCTACGGCACGCTGGGTGAACGCGCGCAAAAGGCGATGGCCGCGCGCGGTGTGCCGGGGATGGACAGCGATCCGCGGTTCTGGGCGAGCGGAATCAGCCTGGTGGCGCATATGCAGAACCCGCATACGCCAGCTGTGCATATGAACACGCGGATGTTCTGGACACCCGGGTCATGGTGGTTTGGCGGCGGATCGGACCTGAACCCGTGCATTGAATATGACGAAGATACCGCGCACTTCCACGGGGTACAGAAGACCCATTGCGACCGGCATTCGCCCGACTATTACGACCGCTACAAGGCTTGGGCGGATAAGTATTTCTTTGTCCCGCACCGTGGCCGGGCGCGCGGTGTTGGCGGGATTTTCTATGACGATCACAACACAGGCGATTGGGAGGCGGATTTTGCCTTTACCCAGGGTGTGGGGCAGGCGTTTCTACCGGCGTTTGTGCCAGTGACCGAAAAGCGCCGGGACACGCCCTGGACCGAGGCGGACAAGGACATGCAGCTTGTGCACCGGGGGCTTTATGCCGAATACAACCTTGTCTACGACCGGGGCACGAAGTTCGGGTTGGAGACGGGGCATGACGCGAACGCGGTGTTGATGAGCCTGCCGCCGCTGGCCAAGTGGGTTTAGCCGCCCCGCACCGTATCAATCATCAGCTGCACATTCTCAGGATCGGCATCGGGTGTAATCCCGTGGCCCAGATTGAAGATGTGCGGGCCTCTGGAAAACGCCTCGACCACACGCCGAGTGTCGTCGATCAGGGCCTGACCGCCTGTCACCATGTGCGATGAGGCCAGGTTGCCCTGCACGCAGCCATCTGTCTGCACATGTTCGGCTGCCCATTCGGGGCTGACAGAGTTGTCGATGGCCACGCAATCGGCGCCGGTCGCTTCGGCGAACCCGATATAGCCATCGCCTGCTTCACGCGGGAAGGCGATGATGGGGGTGTTGGGGTGGCGTGATTTGAGTTCGGCGATGATGGTCTTGGCGGGGGTGACGCAGAAGTCCTGGAAGTCCTGGCCCTTCAGCGACCCCGCCCAGCTATCAAAGAGCTTGACGGTCTCGGCCCCGGCCTCGATCTGCATCGACAGGTATTCGATGGTGGCCTTCGTCAGGCGGTCCATCACAGCTTCGAACAAAGGCCGGTTGTCGGCCTTCAGGGCATGGGCGGGCGCCTGATCTGGCGTGCCGCGCCCGGCGATCATGTAGGTGGCCACAGTCCAGGGCGCGCCCGCAAACCCGATGCGCGCGGTCTCAGCCGGCAAATCGCGCGTCAGGATGCGCAGCGTCTCGTATACCGGGGCGAGGTGGTAGTGGATGTCATCCGCGCCCTTCAGCTTGGCGAAGTCCGCCTCAGTCGTGATCGTCGACAGCCGTGGGCCTTCGCCCGTGACAAACCAGAGGTCCGCCCCCAAGGCGTCGGGGATCAGCAGGATATCGGCGAACAGAATTGCCGCGTCGAAGCCATAGCGGCGGATCGGCTGCAATGTCACTTCGGCGGCCAGTTCGGAATTGTAGCACAGCGACAGGAAATCCCCGGCTTGCGCCCGCGTCGCGCGATACTCTGGCAAATACCGGCCTGCCTGCCGCATCATCCAGATCGGCGGCACATCCAGCGTTTCGCCGGCCAACGCCCGCATCAATGTCTTTGTCGGTGCCGCCATCGTTTTCCCCGCAGTATCATCTGGCTAGGTGGTCGGGTCCCTGTGTCCAAATGTCAATACAGGTGGTGTTGTCAGGAAATAATGACGCGGGTAAGCAAGGGCCATGGCGCTTGATCTTCCTTCCCCCGCATCCCCGTTCCGAATTGGCACCCGTGGGTCACCACTGGCCCTGGCACAGGCGCATGAGACGCGGGCGCGGTTGTCAAAGGCGTTCGATCTGCCGGAACAGGCGTTTGAGATCGTGGTGATCAAAACCACGGGCGATAAGGTGCTGGACCGTCCGCTGAAAGAGATCGGCGGCAAGGGGTTGTTCACGCGCGAGATCGAAGACGACATGCTGGCGGGCAAGATCGATATCGCTGTGCATTCGATGAAGGACATGCCGGTGGATCAGCCCGCGGGCTTGCTCTTGGACACCTATCTGCCGCGCGAGGATGTGCGCGATGCGTTCGTGGCGCCCGGTGGTGGAACGCTTGCCGGGTTGGAGGCGGGGACCAAGGTTGGCACGTCGAGTTTGCGGCGCAAAGCGCAACTGCTTAACCGGCGGCCGGACCTCGACGTGGTGGAGTTTCGGGGCAATGTTCAGACGCGGCTGAAGAAGCTGGAAGAGGGTGTTGCGGCCTGCACTTTCCTCGCGATGGCGGGATTGAACCGGTTGGGAATGACGCATGTCGTGTCGTCGGCGATTGAAACCGATGAGATGTTGCCTGCAGTGGCGCAAGGGGCCATCGGCATCGAACGGCGCGGCGATGACATGCGCGCGGCCGAGATGCTGGAAGCGATCCATGATGGGCCGACCGGGCAAAGGCTGGCGGCGGAGCGGGCGTTTTTGGCGGCGCTCGATGGGTCATGCGAGACGCCGATAGCGGCACTGGCCGAACTGGATGGCGGGTCACTGCGTCTGCGCGGGGAGATCCTGCGCACCGACGGGTCCGAGGCGCTGGCCGATGATCAGACAGGCGCAACCGAAGACGCACCTGAGATGGCGCGCGCGATGGCCGCAGAGCTGTTGGATAAGGCAGGCGACGGCTTTTTCGACTGGCGCTAGATAGCCGCGCTATGGCCGGTTTGACCCGAAGCATAGGTATCAAGATACCGCGCGATCATTCGGGTCAGCGGGCGGCCTGCGGGCTTGATCTCAATGCGTGACTGGTCACGGTCCAGCATCCCCGGAAACACCTCTTCGATCCCGTCGAAACGAGAGGCGAGGTCTGACGGTGCAACGCCAAGGGTTCTACCAAGCGCATTGAAGTCAATCGCGAAGTCGCACATCAACTTGCCAATCATCGCTTCGCGCAGCTTATCCTCTGGGGTGAAGGTGTGGCCCCGCACGGTGGCAAGGCCCCCGTCGCGCACGGTTTGGTGGTAGCCCGAAGTCGATGGATCGTTCTGCGCAAAGCCCTGGGGAAAGCGCGATATCGAAGACGCGCCGACGCCGATCAGCACCTCGGCTGGATCGTCGGTGTAGCCCTGGAAGTTCCGGCGCAACGTGCCCGCATCCGCGGCCCGGGCCAGCCCGTCACCCGGACGCGCAAAGTGGTCGATCCCGATTTCGCGATAGCCATCCCAGACGAACAGTTTGCGCGCGGTCTCATACAACTCTAACCGCGCTTCGGGCACAGGCAGCGTCTCGGTCGGGATCATCGCCTGGCGCCGCGCCATCCACGGTACGTGGGCATAGCCATACAGTGCCACGCGGTCCGGCGAGAGCGTCAGCACCTGCTGCACGCTATCGGAAATGCGCTGTTCCGTCTGGTGCGGCAGGCCGTACAGTATATCGACGTTCAGACTTTCCACACCGCGGTCGCGCAATCCGTCTACGACGTCTTTCGTCATCTCGAAGGTTTGCGGGCGGCCAATGGTGGCCTGAATGTCGGGGTCAAAGTCCTGCACCCCGATGCTGGCGCGGTTCATGCCAACCTTGGCAAGTGCATCCAACCGGGCCGTGTCAATTTCATTTGGATCGATCTCGACCGAGAACTCGGCATTCGGGGCCAAGGGCGCGATCCCGGCGATTTCCGCGGCGAGATCCGCGATCATTGCGGGTTCCAACAGTGTTGGCGTGCCACCGCCCCAGTGCAGGCGGCTGAGCGTCACTCCGTCAGGCAGACGGTCCGCGACCAATGCCAGTTCTTGCTTGACGATATCAAGGTATCCGACGACGGGGGCGGCGGTGGCCGTGCCCTGGGTGCGGCAGGCGCAAAACCAGCAGAGCCTTCGACAAAACGGGATATGAACATAGAGCGAGATTTCGGACCCGGCTGGTATTGCCGATATCCAGCGGCCCATGTCGTTCGGGCCGACATCTGCACAGAAATGGTTCGCCGTCGGATAGCTCGTATACCGAGGTACACGTGCGTCGAAGAGACCCATACGGCGAAGTTGCGTGACGCTGTCCATGTCTCTACCTTTGAGGGGCGACAGGCATGGCGCCTTGATTTCGATCAAGCGTCCGGGAGAAACGCGATGACCGAGACCCTCGTTGAACTCAGTGACTGCGTAGACTGTCCGATCCGGCATCGCGCCGTCTGTGCCCGTTGTGAAACCGACGAGCTCGACCATCTGGAAAGCATCAAATACTACCGCAGCTACTCTGCTGGCCAGACCATGATCTGGGCCGGTGACCGGATGGATTTCGTGGCCTCTGTCGTCAAAGGCGTGGCGACGCTTTCGCAGACAATGGAAGATGGCCGCACGCAGATGGTGGGGCTGTTGCTGCCGTCTGATTTTATCGGACGTCCCGGGCGTGAAATCGCACCTTACAATGTGACCGCGATCTCTGATGTGACGGTGTGCTGCTTCCGCAAGCGCCCGTTTGAGAACTTGCTCGTCACGACCCCGCATATCGGTCAGCGCCTGCTTGAGATGGCGTTGGATGAATTGGATGCGGCGCGCGAGTGGATGCTTCTGCTCGGCCGCAAAACCGCGCGCGAAAAGATCGCCAGCCTGATCGCCATCATCGCGCGGCGGGATAGTGAGCTTAAGGCCGCGCTGCCGTCGGGCCAGCTAAGCGTTGAGTTGCCGTTGACCCGCGAAGCTATGGCCGACTATCTGGGGCTGACCCTTGAGACGGTGAGCCGACAGGTCTCGGCCCTGAAGAAAGACGGAATCATCCAGCTGGAAGGCAAGCGGAAGGTCATTATTCCCAGTCTTGAGACCCTTCTGGAAGAAACCGGCGATGACACGGATGGCGGCCCGCTGATCTAGGCTTTAGTGCGCCATCAGAACCGGAACTGTCGCCATTTCCAACATGTTACGTGTGGCTCCGCCCAGGATCGCCTCGCGGAAGCGAGAGTGCCCGTAGGCCCCCATCACCACCATATCGGCGTCTTTGTCCTCGCAATGCCGACACAGAATGTCCGATATCCGCGGCATCGTTTTGGCCAGGACAGACACATCGCCGCGCACACCGTGTCGCGACAGCATTTCGGCCAGCGCGCCCCCGGGGTCTGATCGGTCGGTGGCATGGGTGGGCGGGTCGATAATTGCGATATCGACCATGTCTGCCGCGGTTAACAGGGGCAGGGCGGACCGCACGGCCGCCAGCGCCTCTATGCTTTCGTTCCAGGCAATGATGATGCGCTTGGCCTTGGGCGCGGTGTCGTGACCTTCGGGGATGACCAGCACCGGCACGCGGGTGCGGAACAGCGCACTTTCCAGAATCACCACGTCTTCCACGCCGCGTTGCCCGCCATAGGGCTTGGGCAGGACCACGAGGTCCGACAGCTGCGCCTGATCGCCCACGACCGGGGCGAGCGCGCCCACTTGTGCGGTGATCGGCAGCGTTTCCCAAGGGAAGGACCAGACGCCAAGCGTTGCCGCAACGGCGCGTTCATTGGCCAGCGCCTCAGCCTCTGCATCATCCAGCGATTGCTGCAACGCGATCGCATTTGCGCCACCGTAATAGGCGCCGGGGTTGGTGCGGTCGATGCCAAGGCACACGACCGTCATGTGCGACTGAAGCTGTTCGGCAAGCCCCGCTGCAGTGAGCACGGTTGGCATATCCATGGTGTGATCGTTCACGAATGAGACGATGGATTTATAGGACATGGGCTGTGCTCCATTACTGTTGCGTGACGCGCAGACCCTGCCCCATGCCGCAGGGTGCGTCATTGACGCCCGTCAACCGCTTCGGCGATTTTGGTTGACCTAAATCAAGGAGAACTTCGTCCCCGCACGCCATTCAAAAACTTGTAGAACCGGGTGCGCCGTTCCCACGGATGATCCCCGGTCAATGCGGACGAAGGGACGAAAGATGTGGGACTACGTTAAACTCATCGCCCTTGGCCTTGTTGCACTCTTGGCGGCCATCGCTGCCAACTTTGCGCGCGATGTACCGTATATGGTGCACGCGATCATCATCATGCTCGTCGCCGGTGGGATGTTCTTGTACACCATCCGCCGCGTCGGAGAGCCCAAGCCAGCCCATGAGGTTGGCTATATGGATGATGTGATCCGGGCGGGGGTTGTTGCGACGGCTATGTGGGGCGTCGTTGGATTTCTGGCAGGTGTGTTCATCGCCTTCCAACTGGCCTTTCCGGTGCTCAACTTCGAATGGGCCCAGGGCTATCTGAATTTCGGGCGCCTGCGTCCCTTGCACACCTCAGCGGTGATTTTCGCCTTTGGCGGCAATGCCCTGATCTGTACGTCCTTCTACATCGTCCAACGCACCAGCGCCGCCCGCCTTTGGGGCGGCAACCTCGCATGGTTTGTCTTCTGGGGTTACAACCTGTTCATCGTTCTGGCGGCGACCGGGTATGTTCTGGGGGGCACGCAGGGCAAGGAATACGCCGAGCCAGAGTGGTATATCGACCTGTGGCTGACCATCGTCTGGGTCGCCTATCTGCTGGTCTTCCTGGGCACGATCATGACCCGGAAAGAAAAGCACATCTACGTTGCGAACTGGTTCCTCTTGGCCTTCATCGTCACCGTGGCGATGCTGCATATCGTGAACAACCTTTCGCTGCCGGTATCGATCTTCGGTTCCAAATCAGTGCAGCTGTTCTCGGGCGTGCAGGATGCGATGGTACAATGGTGGTACGGCCACAACGCCGTGGGCTTCTTCCTGACCGCAGGCTTCCTGGGCATGATGTACTACTTCGTGCCCAAGCAGGCCGAACGGCCGGTCTATAGCTATAAGCTGTCGATCATCCACTTCTGGGCGCTGATCTTCCTGTACATCTGGGCCGGTCCGCACCACTTGCATTACACCGCGTTGCCGGATTGGGCCTCGACCCTTGGCATGGTGTTCTCGATCATCCTGTGGATGCCCAGCTGGGGCGGCATGATCAACGGCCTGATGACGCTGTCGGGGGCCTGGGACAAGCTGCGCACCGATCCGATCATCCGGATGATGGTGGTGTCCATCGGCTTTTACGGCATGTCGACCTTTGAGGGTCCGATGATGTCGATCCGGGCCGTGAACTCGCTGTCGCACTACACCGACTGGACGATTGGTCACGTTCATTCCGGCGCGCTTGGCTGGAACGGCATGATCACCTTCGGGGCGCTCTACTTCCTGGTGCCGCGTTTGTGGAACCGCGAGCGGCTGTACAGTCTGGCCATGGTCAACTGGCACTTCTGGCTGGCCACGATCGGCATCGTTCTTTATGCGGCGTCGATGTGGGTGACCGGCATCATGGAAGGCCTGATGTGGCGCGAGGTGGATGCGCAAGGGTTCCTGGTGAACTCGTTCGCTGACACGGTTGCCGCGAAGTTCCCGATGTATGTGGTGCGTGCCTTGGGTGGGGTTCTCTACCTCGCTGGTGCGATCATAATGTGCTACAACCTCTGGATGACCGTTCGGAAGTCACCGGCCAAACAGGCCGCGGCTCCCGCAATGGCTCCGGCTGAATAGGAGGGTCGGAGACATGGGTATTCTCGACAAGCATAAAATCTTCGAGACCAACGCCACCGTGTTGCTGGTGGGCAGTCTCGGGGTGGTGACCATCGGTGGCCTCGTGGAAATCGCGCCGCTCTTTTACCTGGAAAACACGATCGAGGATGTAGAGGGCATGCGCCCATACTCCCCGCTCGAACTGACGGGGCGGAATATCTACATCCGCGAAGGGTGCTATGTGTGCCACAGCCAGATGATCCGTCCCATGCGGGACGAGGTTGAGCGCTATGGCCACTATTCCCTGGCCGCTGAATCGCAATACGACCATCCGTTCCAGTGGGGGTCCAAACGCACCGGACCGGATCTGGCCCGGGTGGGGGGCCGTTACTCGGATGACTGGCACGTGGATCACTTCACGGATCCGCAATCGGTCGTGCCGGAATCGGTGATGCCGAAATACGGATATCTTCTCGATAACCTGCTGACGGCCGAACACATCACCGATTTGCTTGAGACAAATCGCATGGTGGGCGTGCCCTATACAGAAGAGATGATCGAAAACGCTGCTGCGGACTTCCGAGTTCAGGTGGATCCGCTTGGCGATTGGGACGGTCTGGTCGAACGCTATCCGGGCGCACAGGTCCGGAACTTCGACAGCCAGCCGGGGATATCCGAGATGGATGCGCTGATCGCGTACATGCAGATGCTGGGCACGTTGGTCGACTTCTCGACCTTCACACCCGATCCGAGCCGCTAGGAGGGGATGATGGAGATAGGTTCCTTTCTGCGCGAGATCGCCGACAACTGGATGCTGGTGGCGATGTTCACGCTCTTTCTGGGCTGCATTCTCTGGGCGTTCCGTCCGGGCAGCCGGCAAGACCACGAAGAATCGGCCAATGTTCCGTTCCGGCATGACGACAAACCAGCAGAGGACCCCGTGTCCGATGCCTATGGGAAGGAGGCGCAGCCATGAGCGAGACGCCTAACAAGAAGAAAGAAGACGAGGTCGAAACCACCGGCCATTCCTGGGACGGGATTGAAGAGTACAACAATCCCCTGCCGCGTTGGTGGCTGTATACCTTCTATGCCACCATTGCCTGGGGGATCTTGTACACCATCGCCTATCCGGCCTGGCCGCTGATCTCGCAAGCGACACCGGGGCTTTTGGGCTTCTCAACGCGCGCGGAAGTGCAAGAAGACATCAATGCCGTGAATGAGCGGAATGCCGACGTGATTGAGCGTCTGGCGACGGTTGAGCTTGCCTCGCTCAGTGACGATCCCGAACTGATGAACTACGCGGTGAACGGCGGTGCGGCGATCTTCCGCGCGAACTGTTCGCAGTGTCATGGTTCGGGCGCAGCTGGTGTTCAGGCGGCGGGTTATCCCAACCTGTTGGACGATGACTGGCTTTGGGGCGGGACGATCGAGGATATCGCCTGGACCATCTCCCACGGTATCCGCAACGAACAGTCGCCCGATGCGAACTGGTCTGAAATGCCGGCCTATGGTGAGATTTTCTCGGAAGAAGAGATTGGGAGCGTGGTTCAATACGTGCTTCAGCTGTCGGGTCAGGACCACGATGCGACGTTGGCCACGGCTGGGTCCGAGTTATTCCTTGACCAATGCTCTGCCTGTCACGGCGAAGAGGGTCTGGGCGAGCCGACATTGGGCGCACCCAACCTTGCGGACGCGATCTGGCTTTATGGCGGTGATGTGGACACGATCACTGAGACCGTCACCTATAGCCGCTTTGGCGTGATGCCGGCCTGGCTGGAAGACTACCGGCCCGGCACCGGTCTGACGCAGGCCGAGGTGAACGCGGTTGCGGCATATGTGCACCAACTGGGCGGGGGCGAATAACCCCGGCCAGCTGGCAAAGAACCATCACGTACGCGCCCCGGATCCTGTTCGCGCGTTTCCTCGGGGCCCCCGTGATGCAGGGCGGCGGTGTCTGATGACACCGCCGCTTCTTTTTGCGGTTGATCCACGTCAAGGAGGGTAGGACCGCAACCGTGAAAATAAAGGGAACGCGAACAGTATCATCCGGAGAATCGCTCAGTGAGTTCTTCCGAAGAGCCAAGCCTTTACGCCTCACGTGAACCGGTCTTCCCCAGACGGGTCAGCGGCAAGTTCCGCAACCTGAAATGGTGGATCATGGCGGTCACACTGGGGATCTATTACCTGACGCCCTGGATCCGCTGGGATCGCGGGCCTGAACTGCCTGATCAGGCGGTGCTGGTGGACATGGCCGGTCGCCGGTTCTTCTTTTTCTGGATCGAGATTTGGCCGCACGAGTTTTACTTCGTCGCGGGCCTTTTGATCATGGCGGGGCTGGGGCTGTTTTTGTTCACCTCGGCGCTGGGCCGTGTCTGGTGCGGCTATACCTGTCCGCAAACGGTGTGGACCGATCTGTTCATCCTGGTGGAACGCTGGATCGAGGGCGACAGGAACGCGCGGGTGCGGCTGTGGAATGCCAAGCTGGACGCCAGGAAGTTCCGCCTGCGGCTGACCAAATACACCGTCTGGCTGTTTATCGCCGTCGCCACCGGCGGCGCGTGGGTGTTCTATTTCACCGATGCGCCAACGCTGCTGGTCGATCTCTTTACGCTCAACGCGCATCCCATCGCCTACACCACCATCGCGGTTTTGACAGCCACCACCTTCTTCTTCGGTGGCTTCGCGCGCGAGCAGATCTGTATCTATGCCTGCCCCTGGCCCCGCATTCAGGCGGCGATGATGGACGAAGACACCATCACCGTGGCTTACCGCGAATGGCGGGGCGAGCCGCGGGGCAAGCATCGCAAGGCCGAGGGCGCCGAAGAGCTGGGCGACTGCATTGATTGCAACGCATGCGTCAACGTCTGCCCTGTGGGGATCGACATTCGCGACGGGCAGCAGATGGAGTGCATTACCTGCGCGCTCTGCATTGACGCCTGCGATGACGTAATGGAACGGATCGGCAAACCGCGCGGGTTGGTCGACTACATCGCGCTGACCGATGAAATCGCGGAACGTGAAGGCAATCCGCCGCGCAGCATCTGGAAGCACATCTTCCGCCCGCGCACGATCCTTTACACCACGCTTTGGTCGCTGGTGGGGATCAGCCTGGTGGTAGCGCTGTTTATCCGCAGCGAGATCGATGTGACCGTGGCCCCGATCCGCAACCCCACGTTTGTGACCTTGTCCGATGGATCAATCCGCAACTCCTACGATGTGCGGCTTTTGAACAAGCACGGCGAGACCCGCACCTTTCGCGTTTCGCTGACCGGGGATCCATCGCTGCGGGTCCAGCTTGAGGGCACGCCCTATGAGGCGGTCGATGTGCCCGCCAACGAACAACGCCTGCAGCGCGTCTATGTCGTGGCCCCGCGCGGGTCGGACCCGGCGCTCAGCCACCGGACCGAGTTCCGCTTATGGGTCGAAGACCTGTCCAACGGCGACCGCGTTCACAAAGACACCATTTTCAACGGAGTAGACCGATGACCACCAAACCGATCACAGGCCGTCAGGTGTTTATCTTCACAGCTTCGGCGTTTGGCCTGATCATGGCCGTCAACTTCACGATGGCGTTCATGGCCGTTTCGACCTTTCCAGGGGTTGAGACCAAGAACAGCTACACCGCCAGCCAGAACTTCCAGGCTGACCGCGCCGCGCAGTTGGCTCTGGATTGGACAGTCGAGGCGGATGTGATCGATGACCACCTGGTGATCGCAATCACCGACCGTGCAGGTCAACCCGTTCAGGCGGCAGAGATCACCGCGACGCTGGGCCGGGCGACCCATGTGAACGACGACCAGTTTCCAACTCTGGTCTACCAGGACGGCGTCTACACTGCGCCCGCTGAAATTGGGCCGGGCAATTGGAATGTGCGGATGCTGGCCACCGCGGAAGACGGCACCAAATTCCGCCAGCGTATCGTGATCTACAGGCGTCCCGGCGCATGAGCCTAAGTGAGGTTCCGCATTCCGCAGGCGGATGCCCCGCCTGCACCGCCGCCCCGGCGGCAGAGGAAATTGCGGCCAAGGCGGCCGTAGCGGGCCCTCAGACGATCCAGCTGTCCCTGCCGACAATCCACTGCGCGGGCTGTATTTCTGGCGTTGAGCGCGGCCTGAGCGGTGCGCCCGGCGTTCTGGATGCGCGGGTAAACCTGACGCTCAAGCGCGTTCGGATTGAGGCCGAGGCGGGCGTGACGCCAGAAGCGCTGATTGGCCGGCTGGATGGCCTGGGCTATGAGGCGCATGAGCTTGACAGCGACGCGCTGGAAGCCACCGAAAGCGATGCAGTCAGCCGTGACCTGACGATGCGCCTGGCGGTGGCGTTTTTTGCGAACATGAACGTGATGCTTCTGTCCGTTGCCGTGTGGGCGGGGGCCGAAGATGCGACGCGCGATCTGTTCCACTGGATCTCTGCCGCGATCACGATCCCAACGGTGATGTTCTCTGGCCAGCCCTTCTATCGCTCGGCCATGTCGGCGCTGCGGGGCGGGCGTCTGAACATGGATGTGCCCATCTCGCTGGCGATCATCCTGGCGGTGGCCCTGTCGCTTTGGGAGACTGCGCTCAGCGGGCATCACGCGTATTTCGACGCAGCGCTGTCGTTGACCTTCTTCCTGCTGCTCGGCCGCTACCTTGACCAACGCACCCGCGCCTCGGCCCGGTCCGCTGCGCAAGAACTGGCCGCCTTGGAAGTACCCCGTGCGACGCGGATTGATGAGGAGGTTGAGACGTCGGTCCGGGTGACCGAACTGGTGCCCGGCGACACGGTGCTTGTCCGTCCCGGCGCGCGCGTACCGGTGGACGGCCGGGTTGTGAGCGGTACGTCTGAGATCGACCGCTCGCTGATGACGGGTGAAAGCCTGCCAGTGTTTTCTGGCCCCGACACGCCCATTCATGCCGGTGAGATCAACCTGACCGGGCCACTGACCGTCGAGGTGCAGGCGGCAGGGCAGGGCACCGCGTTGCACCGGATCGCCGATCTGGTGGCGGTGGCCGAAAGCGGGCGGGCCAATTACAATTCACTCGCCGATCGTGCGGCGCGCGCCTATGCGCCGGTGGTGCATCTGTTGGCGCTGGCGGCGTTTCTAGCGTGGATGTGGATCAGCGGCGGCGACATGCGCCTGTCGCTGAATATCGCGGTGGCGACGCTGATCATTACCTGCCCCTGCGCGATGGGTCTGGCCGTGCCGGCGGTGACGACGGCGGCGTCGGGCAAACTGTATCGTCGGGGCCTGTTGATCAAGAACGGCACGGCGCTGGAGCGGTTGGCGGAGGTCGATACGGTCGTGTTCGACAAGACCGGCACGCTGACGATGGGCCTGCCGAAGCCGCAGGATCTGGGCGCGCTGTCTACCCGCGATCTGGAAGTGGCGGCGGCACTGGCGACCGCGTCATCCCATCCGCTGGCGCGTGCGCTGTCGGATGCAGCGGCCGAGGCCGGTGTGCATCCCGCACGGGTAAGCGATATCGAAGAGGTGCCGGGATACGGCGTGCAAGGCACATGGCGGGGCGAGCGCGTGCGCCTGGGTCGCGCGGCCTGGGTCGGTGCCGACGCCGTGCCAGCGACAGCCACATACCTTGCCGTCGGGGCCGCTGCCCCGCAGGCGATCCGCTTCACCGATACGCTACGCCCCGGTGCGGACCAGGCCATCGCAGCGTTCCGCAAGGCGGGTGCGCGCATCATGCTTGTTTCAGGCGACAGTCCCGCCGCGGTCGAGGCCTTGGCGTCTGAGATCGGCATTGATGACATCCGCGCGGAGGCCACGCCAGAAGACAAGGCCGAACTTGTGGCAGAGCTTGGCGAGACGGGTCACAAGGTGCTGATGGTCGGCGACGGGTTGAACGACACCGCCGCATTGAGTGCGGCCCATGTCTCGATCTCTCCGGCGACGGCGCTGGATGCGGCACGCGTCGCGTCGGACATCGTGTTTCTGGGCCGCGATTTTGCCCCGCTGGGCGACGCACTTGGCACCGCCACGCAGGCCCGCAAGCGCATTCAGGAAAACTTCGCAATCTCGACCGTTTATAACGTGATTGCCGTACCCATTGCGCTTTTGGGCTTTGCCACGCCCCTTGCCGCGGCGCTGGCCATGTCGCTATCTTCGATCACGGTGTCCCTAAACGCGATGCGGTTACGCTGATGGATGTTCTTGTCTACCTGATCCCGGTTTCGCTGTTCCTTGGCGGTTTGGGCCTTGCGGCGTTCTTCTGGGCGTTAAAATCGCGCCAGTTTGAAGACCCCGAGGGCGACAGCAACCGGATCCTGACGGACGACTATGACGACGCGCCTAAGAGTTGACGCGCGCGATCAGCTTCAGCACTTCGGGGCCAATCCCGTCGACCATCAGCTTCACGCCTTCGGCATTGGGGTGGATGCCGTCCGATTGCATTAGGCGTTGCAGGGCCTCTGCCTGATCACCCTGGCGCAACGGGGCCAGAAAGTCGGTGTAAAGAAGCGCCTCATACTCGGTGGCGAGGTCGGGAAACATCGCCTCAAAATCGGCCTTGAAGTCGGGACCGTAGTTGCCCGGTGCTTCGAGGCCCACCAATAGGACGGGCAAGCCGCGCGCCGCCGCCGCCTGCAATATCCCATCCAGGTTCGCCCGGCTGACCGCCGGATCAATCCCACGTAAAAGATCATTGCCACCAAGCGCCACGATCAGCGCATCCACATCATCGCCCAGGGTCCAGTCCACCCGTGCGAGCCCGCCCGCGGTGGTGTCGCCCGACACCCCCGCATTCAGCACCGTGACCTCGGCCCCATTGGCCCGTAGCCAGCCCTCAAGCTGCGGCACGAACCCCTGATCCTGGACCAGCCCATAGCCCTGGGTCAGGCTATCGCCCAGCGCCGCGACGGTGACCGGTTCGGCCATCGCAGGCGTGGCCAACACGGCAACAAGCGCTGCAAGGTTGCGGACGCGCGCAATCGCCCCATATCCCAAGGACACCGCCTGACCGAGCAGTTTGCCCATGCCTGACACCGTTCTTTCCCTCACCGACGCGCGCCTGTCGCTGTCCGGCAATGCCGGGATGGTCGATATCCTCAAGGGTATCTCGCTTGAGATCGCGCGCGGCGAGACTGTTGGGCTGGTTGGGCCGTCGGGGTCGGGCAAATCATCGCTCCTTATGCTGATGGGCGGGCTGGAACGCGCCACTGGCGGGTCTGTTTCGGCGCTGGGCCATGACCTGACGACGCTGGGCGAAGACGCACTGGCCCGCTTTCGCCGGGAACATATGGGGGTGGTATTCCAATCCTTCCACCTTATTCCCACGATGACTGCACTGGAAAACGTGGCCACGCCCTTGGAATTGGCCGGGGTGACGGACGCATTCGACCGGGCGGCGGCGGAACTGGCGCTGGTTGGGTTGGCCGACCGGGTCGATCATTACCCCGCCCAGATGTCGGGGGGTGAGCAACAGCGCGTGGCCCTGGCCCGCGCCGCCGCCCCGCGCCCCGATATCCTGTTGGCCGATGAGCCGACAGGGAACTTGGATGGCACCACGGGTGAGGCGATCATGGACCTGCTGTTTGGTTTGCGCGACCGGCATGGCTCAACGCTGGTGCTTGTGACCCATGCGCGCGAGCTGGCCGACCGCTGCGACCGCGTGATCCGTCTGCGCGATGGCGAGGTTGAGACCGGGGCGCAGGCGCAGGCCGCCGAATGACCCTGGCCGTCGCGACCCGCATCGCCAAGCGAGAGTTGCGCGGGGGATTGCGCGGTTTTCGTGTGTTCCTGGCCTGTCTGTCTTTGGGCGTGGCCGCCATTGCCGCTGTTGGGACCGTGCGCGAAAGCATCAGTGCCGGGCTTCAGCGCGAAGGTGCGGTGATCCTGGGCGGGGACGCATCCATCGGGTTAACCTATCGCTTTGCCGAACCGGACGAACGCGCCTGGATGGAGGGCGTGGCTGACGAGGTGTCTGAAATCGTCGATTTCCGGTCCATGGCGGTGGTCGCGCGGGGCGAGACGACCGAACGCGGGCTGACGCAAGTGAAAGGCGTTGATGCGGCCTATCCGATCTATGGCGAGACGGTGCTGGAGCCTGCGATGCCTTTGGCACAGGCGCTGGACGGGGCAGGGGACCTGCCCGGCGCGGTGATGGATCGGGTGCTGGTCGACCGTTTGGGTCTGCGCGCGGGCGATACGTTTCGCATGGGCAACCAGGACTTCCATCTAAGCGCCATCCTCGCGCGAGAGCCTGACGGTGCGGCAGGTGGTTTCGGCCTGGGCCCGCGCACGCTGGTGCGGACCGAGGCGTTGGCGGATTCGGGCCTGTTGCAACCCGGCACCTTGTTTGAAACCGCATATCGCCTGCGCTTGCCGTCCGAGGCGGATGTGGCCGCGCTGGCCACTGAGGCCGAGACCGCGCTGGAAGGCGCGGGCTTACGCTGGCAAGATCGCCGCGATGGTGCGCCCGGCGTGTCGGAGTTTGTGGACAGGCTCGGTGCCTTTCTCGTTCTGGTGGGGCTTGCGGGCCTGGCCGTAGGCGGGGTCGGCGTATCGGCGGCTGTGCGGGCATATTTGGAAGGCAAGACAGGGGTCATCGCCACGCTCAAGACGCTGGGCGCTGACCGGGCGACCGTGTTCCAGACCTACCTGATCCAGATCGGGGTGCTGACGGTTCTGGGCCTGTTGATCGGTCTGGCCTTGGGCGCTCTCGTCCCGCTGGCCTTCGCCCCGATCATCGAAGCGCGCCTGCCGGTGCCTGCCGCCTTTGGCCTCTACCCCCGGCCGCTGGCCGAGGCGGCGCTTTACGGCGCGCTTGCAGCGCTGCTCTTTACGATTTGGCCGCTTGCCCGCACCGAAGAGATCCGCGCCGCCACGCTGTTCCGCGACGTTGCCATCCGGTCTGGAGGGTGGCCGCGCCCGGTCTGGATCGGGGTCACGCTTGGCTTGTTGGCACTGTTGGTGGGCACCGCTGCGTTGTTGTCCGGGCTGGCCACGCTCGCGATCTGGTCGGCCGCTGGCATGCTTGGCGCGTTCGTGACGCTGGTCATTGCCGCCGAAGCCGTCCGCCGACTGGCCCGGCGCGCGGCCCGCACCCGTGCGCTGCGCGGGCGATCCACCGCACGCATGGCGCTGGGATCGGTCGGCGGGCCGGGGGCGGAGACGACGTCAGTGGTGCTGTCCTTGGGGCTTGGCCTATCGGTGCTGGCCGCCATCGGCCAGATCGATTCCAACCTGCGCGGTGCGATTGAACGCGACCTGCCCGATGTCGCGCCGTCCTATTTCGTGGTCGACATCCAGAACGACCAACTGGCTGGGTTCAAAGAGCGTCTGGATGCCAACAGCGCTGTTGAGACTGTGGAAAGCGCACCTATGCTGCGCGGCATCATCACCCAGATCAATGGCCGCCCGGCGGCAGAGACCGCGGGCGATCACTGGGTTCTCGAAGGCGACCGGGGCATCACCTATTCAGAGGCCCCGCCGGAGGGCGCCGTCATCACAGCGGGTGCGTGGTGGGATGCGGATTACACCGGTCCGCCGCTGGTCAGTTTCGCCGCCGAGGAGGCCGAAGAGATGGGCCTGAACCTTGGTGACACGCTTACGATCAACGTGCTCGGCCGGGACATCGACGCAGAGGTGACCAGCTTCCGTGAGGTTGATTTCTCCACTGCCGGGATTGGCTTCATCCTGTCAATGAACCCCGGCGCGTTGGCAGGTGCCCCGCACACCCATATTGCCACGATCTATTCTGAAGAAGCCGCCGAGGGCGCGATCCTGCGCGATCTGGCCGAGGCGTATCCGAACATCACCGCCATCCGCGTACGCGACGCCATCGACCGGGTGACCGATGTGCTGGGCGGTATCGCGGCGGCGGTCACCTATGGTGCGCTCGTCACGTTGATCACCGGCGGTATTGTCCTGATCGGGGCCGCCGCGGCAGGTGTCCGGGCGCGCACCTATGAAGCGGCGGTCCTGAAGACACTCGGGGCCACGCGGGGCGCGATCCTGACGAATTTCGCCCTGCGCTCTGCTTTGTTGGGCGCGGCGGCTGGAATCGTGGCTGTGATCGCAGGGGGGCTGGCCGGTTGGGCGGTGACGACCTTCGTGATGAACACCGATTACGTGTTTGAACCTGTCTCAGCCATCAGCATCGTCTCGGCCGGCGTCATGGCCACGCTAATCGCTGGACTGGTCTTTGCCTGGGGCCCCCTGTCGGCCCGCCCGGCCCGCGTGCTGCGCGCCCGCGAGTGAGGCAGAATTTCGGTTGACGGCCCAAGAGCGCCGGGCTACCACCCGGCTCGCTTCTGGCGGAGTAGCTCAGTTGGTTAGAGCAGTGGAATCATAATCCATGTGTCGGGGGTTCAAGTCCCTCCTCCGCTACCATCGTACCCCACACTCCTTTCACGCCTTGCGGAAAGGCCTTCGGGCCGAGCAGGTGGTTGAGGCGTCCGGCAATCTCGACCTCGACGCCGCCTTTTCGATTTGGGTCGCGTGAGACGGTGACCGTGTCGACCAGATCGCGCATGGCCTGAGCGGCCCCGGTGTCGGCAGACCGGATGCCCTTGGCGAGTGCGGTTTGGAGATCGGCGAGTTGTTCCTCGTAGCGTTTGAGAATCGCCGGGTGCAGTGAGATGACTTCGGGTGGCTCCGGTGCCACTTCCAATTCTGCGCGGAGTTCTGTCTGCTCACCTTGAAGCGCCAGCATCTTGGGTTCGAGTTGCTGAATGACAGCTGAACCGTCGCATATCGCGTCAACGAGCCGGGCAATCTCACGTTCAATTGCGGCTAGCCGTTTCTCGATCCTGGTTCGCTCTTTGATGGCGTCGGCAGCGAGGCGCTTGCGTTCGTCGTGGTAGGTGCGGACGTATTCGGCGATCACCTCAGGATGCCTGAGTTCGGCGCGAAGTCCGGACAGAACCGCTTCTTCGATGCGGTCTAGATAGAAGGTCTGTGGATTGGGGCAGTATCCACTTTCGGAATGCGCCGAGCATCTAACGCGGACGCGACCGCTGCGATCCCGCCCATTGGTCGACATCCCCGCGCCGCATGCCGCGCACCGAAGCAGGCCCGAGAGGAGATGGCGGGGGCGCCGCCTGTCCCTAAGCGACGCGATTGATCGCGCCGCTTTCCTCTTTCCGGCCGCCTCGAAGACACCGGGCGCGAGGATCGCCAGTTCCGGCACCTCGGCAACCACCCACTCTTCTGGCGGGTTCGGCCGTGAGACCCGCCGCCCTGTGTCCGGGTCCTTGACCATACGGACGCGGTTCCAGACCTGACGTCCGGCGTAGAGCGGATTTTGCAGGATACCATTCCCGCGCGTCGCATTGCCATTGATGGTCGAGGCGTTCCAACGCGCGCCGCGTGGTGGCACGATGCCTTCGGCATTCAGGCCGTGCGCAATGTCTCGTGGCGACCTACCTGCCAAATACTCATCAAAGATGCGTCGAACGACCCTCGCCTCCGCCACGACGATCCGCCTTTTGCCGACCTCGCCTGGCACTGGTTCATACCCATAGGCCAGACCACCAGGACTGCGTCCTTCTTTGGCACGCCCCGTCATTCCGCGCTTGATCTTGAGAACGTTGTCTTCGCGGTAGAGCTGACCAACCAGACCGCGCAGCCCGACCAGCACCGTGCTAGCGACGCCCTCGTGAACCGCGCGGATCTCAATTCCGAGGAAGGACAGACGCTTGTGCAGCCCGGCGAGGTCTTCCATGTCCCGCGACAAGCGATCGAGCGCTTCCACGATCACAATATCGAAGTCGCCTTCTCGCGCACCGTCGAGGAGACCGAGCAGTCCGTTGCGCCCGAGCACCGAAGCTCCTGATTGCGCTGCATCCTGATAGGTGGTTACGACCTCCAGACCTTCTCGCTCGGCATGAATCTGACAAAGCGCGATCTGATCCTCGATGGATCTCTCGCTTTGCAGGTCGGTTGAGTAGCGCGCATAGATCGCCGCACGTCTTACCGGATCCAACTTAGTCTCGGAATTCGCGGTCATGATCTTCCCTCGCCGCCTGCCGGGCCAGTGCTCGGGCCAGTTTCAGGATCGCCGGGTCTGGTCGTTCGCGCAAGGCCGCTGATGGCGATCGGCGGCTTGCTGCACCTCCTCCAGGCCCCATCCGCTCCATAGAGGAAGGGCGTGCGATTTCTGGTGAATGTGGCGGCCGCTTTGGCATGGCGTCAGCATGACGCCCAATCGCGGCCGCTCGAAGAGCGTTCCGGCGGTCGTCGCGCTGGAGCGCTGTAAGACAGGTGATCTGCGGCCCCGCGAACTTTGCGGGCCGTGGATCTGTTTGGCAACCAGAATGAGTGCAAGATAAAAGCGTTGCGGCACAGCATGCCTAGGTTGTTGATTTTGTTCAGAAGACTGCACGGCTACAGCCCAACCCGTGCTGCCCTTAAGCAACTAACTTTCGGAACTTGCATTGAAAATGTCGTCGTAAAAAGTGCCAATCGAGAATGTGCCGCTAGACTGGTCTTGCAATGCCAGTGCGTTAGCCGCATTGCCGCCGCACAGGGTTCAGGGATACGGCGGTGCAAACCCCGTCACAACAACCGCTTGAGTGCCGAATACGGCAACTCTTTTATCTCGCGCTCCATTGGTGTGGTCTTTTCGCGGTCCGCTTCCTCGACACGTCAAAATGAAACCTCGCCTTAAAACTGGTTGCCGTGGGCGACACATGCGCATCTCGCGTCGGGAGCAACTCGAAGGATCTTGGCGTTCAGGCGAAGTTCCAATGGCGTAACTGGCACCCGTCCTTGCCCCGTTCATCTGCTAACACCAGCTCATTGCGGGGGATATGAAACGGCGTGCATGCCCGTCCGTTGTTCGTCTTGACCTTGCTCAGGCATCGCCGACCGGCTGCATCGAACCTGGCTATATCATAGCCGACACCATCCCCGTCTTCTTGCGAAACCTAGCGGATTTCTCACGCCAGATCCTAGCGCCCCGCTGCAGTGAACTTGTCGCGCTCGTGCTTCAGGACGCGTTTTTTCCGCGACCGTGCCGAGGTCATGTTTCGTGCCCGGTGTTTTTGGACTTACATACATGGCTGTCCATCTGCCGTGTCGAGAACAGCGCAGCGCTCCTCATTCGCCCGGGCGGCCTTTAAAGCCGCGATGTCGATGATCCCGCTTCGTGGAAACCTGTCCGAAAGTACGTCGGCGCGGGCGCTGGTCACAATATCGATGACGACAGGCGATGTGGCCGCAAGGAAGTGGTTGCGCGAATTCGGAAGCCCCGAGAGATCTAGAACTAGCAGATCGAGGGCCGCAAGCCGGTCGCGATCCCGAGCTGAGCCCAGCCGTTCCGGTTGCGCTGTCAGGAGCGATGAAAAGCGCAGCGCATAGTCGCTTTCGGAGGTCATGACCACGAACGGATTGGGCAGCGGATCGATCCGTTCATGCTGGGATTCGAGCAGGTCGAGGTCGATATCGGGCGACACCAGTATGTCGCCGCCGATGCGGCTCAGCACATTCTTTTGTCCGGTGATCGACAACTGCCGCAGGGTTTCGACCACAAGCTGCGTACCCATGGAGTGGCCGAAGACGTAGACATTTTGATTTTTGCGGGTCAGTTCGACCAGCAGTTCTTCCAGATGGTCCCGGGCGATAAGGATGCTGTCCTTGTCGCGCACATACCCGAGGGTGCGTTCAATCGATGGCCATGCAAAGGTGACCTGCGGCCCTTGCAACCCGTAGTCATGGGCGATCTGGGCGTGGCGGTAAACGGCATACTCCATCGACGTGTTGAAGCCATGAACATAGACCACGGGGCTGTCGATTGGGCGC
The DNA here is from genome assembly GCA_039820585.1 of Pseudomonadota bacterium. Taxonomy (GTDB): domain Bacteria; phylum Pseudomonadota; class Alphaproteobacteria; order Rhodobacterales; family Rhodobacteraceae; genus JBCBGF01. Next base: position 6,177 of record JBCBPV010000004.1, on the reverse strand, counting down.
CCAAGGGGCCCCGCTTGCCCTCGGACAATGCGACCAAGTTCGGACCGGTTCGAGACCGGGCGGGCGCTTGCCACGGTAAAGCTTGTTTCGGGGTTCGGGTTGGCTTGCGAAAATTCGACCATGCCGGGCTCATGAATGGGCGGGATGGTGATGTCATATTGCGCGAAAGACAGCGCGCCGCCACGTTCGGTGGTACCCGACAAGTCGGGCGCAAGAATGCGGTCTGTGGCAAGGTAGATACGTTGCACATCAGCCGCGCCAAGCTGGTCGTTTGGAGCAACGAATTGTTCGGGTGTGCCGGCGCAGCCTGCAAGAAATGCCAGTGCAAAGCTGACGGTAAGAATAAAACGCAATCTCATCACGTGCGTATCTCCAATATCCGTGGTGGTGTTGTGTTGCCCCGCTGGCCTATCGCGGTGGGCATCTTCAGGCACCTGCATGTCGATGCTCGCTGCGTGAGATGAGCCATGCTGCAGATGCCGCCAGTGCAACTTCGGCCGGAAGATAGATGAAAAGAAGGGGACCTGGCCAACCGTCGAGCAAAAGGCTGAGGCCGCGTCCCAACGCAAGGCCCAGGGTAAAAACAAAGAGACTCCAGAGCGCTGGTACCCTCAGGACCGGGCGCATCGCGCCTGCGAGCCAGAAGACGATCAGAGCGAAATAAAGACCCATGATCGCACGAAAGATATGGCGCGTGGGAACGTCAGCAGCATCAATCCCGAAAAGCCATGGCAAGCTTGCCCGCGGGGCTGCCCCGTAGGACAGCGCGATCGGGGTGAGCCCAACCGCCATAGCCAGCAGCAAGCCGCGTTGCATGAGGTCAACGCTCATCGTCAGTCTGCCGCGACTGCGTTCGACGCGCTTGCACCCGGACAGGCCGCTTTGATCTCGGCGATTCGTCCGCGCAGGTCTTCTTCTGTGCGTCCCGACGCGATCTCGCGACGGTCGTCCAGTTCTCCGCGCACCCGTCCGGCAATGCGGGCAACGGGCACGACAAGCCGGACACCAGCGGCGGCGCGTTCGCCGGCACCGGGAATGGCGGTTTCCAGGGCGGCGATGTCGATATCGGCCGTCATGCAATCAATCGGCTGGTCGAGCAGATCGGCGCGGTCGCTCTGGGTTGTCCGGGCACAGCCAGCAAGGGCTCCAACGGCGACCAAAGCAACGAAAAGTCTATTTGGCATGGGGTGATTTCTCCTGACATTTCATCTGACGTCCTGAACGATGCGAAAGCCGATATGGGCGGTGCTGAAATCCACCTCGAAGCTTTCCCGCGCGGCGACGCGGTAGCGCTGGCAGTAGTCCTCGCTGCACAGATACGATCCGCCCTTGATCGTGAAACGCGGGACGGCGGGTGCGAACGGGCTGTCGGTCCATTCCCAGACATTGCCGATCACGTCGTAGGCGCCCGTCAGCCCCGGCTCAAAGCAGCCGACCGGCGCGGTTCCGGCGAACCCGTCGCGCCGGGAGTTGATCACGGGAAAGATGCCCGTCCAGATATTGGCGCGGGCGCTGCCGTCGGTGGCCCGAACGCCCGACTCCGGATCCATGGGATCAAAGAGGCCCCGGCTGGCGGCGTATTCCCACTCCACCTCGGTCGGGATGCGCCCGCCGGCCCAGGCCGCATAGGCCCGCGCGTCATTCAGGGTGACATGTACGACCGGGTGCAGGTCGCGGCCCATGAGGTCAGAGCCCGCGCCGTCCGGCGTGCGCCAGGTGGCGTACCGGTCCAGGGACCACCACGACTGGAACACCTCGGGCGTCTCGCTTTCATTGAACTGCGCCGAGCCGCCGTTCGTCTCGGCCTCAGTGACATAGCCCGTGTCGGCCACGAAGGCGGCGAACTGGCTGTTCGTGACCTCATGGGCCTGCAACCGGAAGGGCGACACCAGAACGCGCCGCGGCGGGCCTTCCTCGGGGTAGAGCGGATCGACGCCCATGACGAAGCCGCCGCCGGGAATGTCCACGAAGCCGCCAAGATCGCCGGCGTCCAAGGCACAGGCATGCTCGGACGCGGAGGAGGGCATAGCACTCGGAGCTAACGCGCGGGCCGCCAACGCGATAGCCGTCGCAGCCAGGGCACCACTACCGAGCCATATCCAAGGTCTATTCGTCACCCGGATCGCTCCGCGAGCAGCTCAAGAATACGGTGGGACGTCTCATAACCGCTGTTCTGGTTTTGGCCGGTCACCAGATTGCCATCAACGACCGTGTGCGTGGCGAAAAAGTCCCGCCATCCGGTCTCGGCCTCGAAAACGGCGCTCACTGCGCGCATTTCGGTCTCCGGGTGCATGGGCGTGATCTGGATGCCAAGCTCTTCGACTTGTTTGTCGGTCACGCCCGTCACGCGCCGCCCTTCGATAAGCGGCGACCCATCCACATCCGTCGCGTTCAGCAACCCCAGCGCCCCGTGGCAGACCGACCGAGGATGGCGCCATTCGCGTTTGCCCTCGTGACCACCTCGGCGAGTTCTTCGCTTTGGGCGAGGTCATAGGCCGCACCCCAGCCTCCGGCCAGGAAGATCACGTCAAAGGCATCCGGATCGACCTCCGAGATAGCGCGGGAGTTCAACAGCATCTCCATCGCCGGAGGATCTTTTCGGAACCGCCGGTCTTCGGCCGTGGCCAGCGGCCAGCTCATCGACCACGGCTCGACGGGGATCTCGCCCCCTTCGATGGAAACGATCTCGACCTCCAGCCCGGCATCAAGAAATGCATAGTAGGGCACAGTCATCTCCGATCCGAAGACGCCAGTGGCCCGGCCCGTCTCGCCCAGCGTGTCATGGCTCGTCGTCACGATAAGCGCTCGATGACCTGCGAGATCGAAATCCGGGATCTCGTAGTGCGGATGAAGTCCCATCGACCTCAGGGTGGGTGGCAGTCCAAAATAGACGATGACGGCCAGAACGGCGACGATACTGAGGGTTTTTCGAAGCAGTGACATGATTAGCTTCCTCCAAGTGATCGGTTCATCGTCAGCCGATCACGGGCAATCACCACACGCCATGATCCCGCTCAGGGTCCATGGGCCTGCCGCGCGGTCGTCAGTGAATGGCGTATTTCATCGCGGCCAGTCCGACACCGACACTGCCCGCAAAGAGCGCCCCGCCGATCGGCAGCCACCAGCTGTGGTTGATGACCCAACCGACCCGTGCGCCGAGCACGACAAGAACGAAAACGCAGAACACCTGTGCAATCGCGGTTGCCGTCGCCACGTCCAGCCACCCAAACCCGGCCACCACGAAGATCGCCGTCGGCACATTCGCGACAAGCAAGGTCGAATGGCTGTGGGACCACGCGGCCCCGAACGCCTTGCGGGTCAGAATGCGCTCGCCTGTCTCCATCCCGTGGGACAACACCTCGGCGAATATCTTTGCCAATGTCACCGCAAGGACCGAACCGAAGAGAACGAGGGCGGCCTCAAAAGGACCGTCGCGCACCTCGTCCATGGCCATCAGAAGGCTCAGGACGAGGATCGAGCCGTAGATCAGCCCGAAGGAGGCCCGGTGCACGGGACCCCAGGCAATGTGGGGGTGGAGCCCATGGCGCGGCATGGTCATGGACTCCTGATGGTGCGGGTCAGCCTCAGACATTGCGCTGGGTCGCCATTTTCTCGAGGATGCGGTGCGCCGTCTCGTAGCCGCTGTTCTGGTTCTGGCCGGTGATCAGGTTGCCGTCGATCGTGGTGTGCGTCGCGAAGGGGTCACGGAACGCGTGCTGGCATTCGTAGATCGCGCCGAGCTTGCGCAGTTCTTCCTCGGGGTGCTTTGGCGTAACTGCGATGCCGAAGGTGTTGATCTGATCGTTGGTCACGCCGGTCACGCGGCGGCCCTTGACCAGCGGTTCACCGTCGATCCCCTTGGCGCCGCAGAGACCGAGCGCGCCGTGGCAGACCGAACCGAGGATCTTGCCTTCCGCATTGGCACGGGTGACAAAATCGTTCATCGCCTCGCTTTGCATCAGGTCATAGGCCGCGCCCCAGCCACCGGCCATGAAGATCACGTCATAGTCCTTGGGGTCGAGATCAGAGACCGCCTTGGAGTTCTTGAGGTCATGCATGGCCTTCTTGTCGGCCATGAACCGCTTGTCTTCGTGACAGGCGAGCGGCCAGGACCAGGACCAGGGCTGGATCGGGATCTTGCCACCCTTGGGGGAGGCCATGTCGACCTCCATGCCGGCGTTGACGAAGACGTAGTAAGGCACGGTGAATTCCGACCCAAACGCGCCGGTGTCCCGCTTCAGGGGGTCGAGGCGATCGTGATTGGTGCAGATCATCAGTGCGCGCCGCCCCTTCATGTCAAAGTCGGGCACGGTGTAGTGGCGGTGGATGCCCAGAAGACGCAAGAACGCGGGAAGGTAAAGGTATGTGAGGATGGCCAGAACGGCCAGGACGAGAAGGGTGATGACGATCCAGTTCATGACAGGTCTCCAAAGTCAGCGATTGAGGGCGGCGCCCCCAAAGGGGGGCACGCATAAGTTTGAGGATCAGTAGGCCGGGCGGCGGATGACCATCCGGACGAGCCGGAACAGGGCGTAGAGGCCGGCGAGCAACGCCACGACAAGACCCGCCAGATAAGGCCAGTATTTGCCAATCACGCGCTCGGTCAGGTTCGCAGTCAATTGCGCCGTGGCAAAGTCGTCGCGTCCGAGGTCGAGAACGCCGGTCTCGGTCGCATAGGCTTCGTACTCGGCCCGCATGTCTGCGAACAGCTCCGGGTTTTCGCCTGACAGATCGGTGGTTTCGCCCGGATCGACCGAAAGGTCGAACAGCCGCCAGGCGAAATCGCCGCGGGGCAGCGCGGTCCGCACGAGTTTCCAGTTGCCGCGATAGAGCGACGCGTTGCCGCTGACCTCTCCGCCAAAGGCCTCGTCGGGGCCGCGAGTCTCAATCATTTCGCCAGTAAGCACGGGCAGGATACTGCGCCCGTAAAGCGCGCTCGCGTCATAGGCCGCACCGGCTGCATCCAGCAGGGTCGGCATCAGGTCGGAGACATGCACCGGAGCGTCGATAGGGCCGCGCGCCGCGACCCCGGGACCAGCAACCACCAGCGGCACCCGCAGCCCGCCTTCGCTGGAATAGAACTTGTAGAGGTTGAACGGCGATGCCGAGACTGACGCCCATTCCGGGCCGATTGCGGTCAGACTGCCGGGCAGACCCATGTTCTCGGGCGACGTGTCGATCCCTTCGAGAAGATGGATTCCGTCGAGAAGAAGATCGGCGATAGGGTTTCCAAGCGACGTGACGGCGGAATCCGGGCCGTTGTCGGACGTCACCACGACGATCGTGTTTTCAAGCTGACCGGTGGCCTCCAGGTGGTCTAGAAGACGACCGATGTGGAAATCCGCCGCTTCGATCATGCCGGCGTTGACCTGCATCTCGCGCGCGGCGATGGCCTGTTCCTCGGGCGAAAGATCATCCCAGGCGCGGTGGTCTTCGTGCACGGGGGCAAGGGTCGTGGTCTCCGGCACCAGCCCAAGGTCCATCGCGCGCTGCCAGCGCTCCTCGCGCAGCACGTCCCACCCGGCATCGAAGACACCGTCGTAATTGTCGATGAACTCGGCCGGGGCCTGCACGGGGATGTGGATCGCCTGAAGCGACAGGAAGCCGAAGAAGGGCTGGTCGACGTCGCCTTCGTCGATGTAGCGGATCATCTGATCCACGAGATTGCGCGACGAATAGAAGTCTTCGGGCAGCCGAACCGGTTCGCCATCTTCGTACCACGACACTTCCGGATAGCCCGGCAGGTAGTGGGAATGGTCGTAATTGCTGCCGCCCGTGGAATCCATGACATAGGAACGGTCAAAACCGAAACGGTCGGGCAGGTTTTTGCCCTTCGCACCAATGCCCCACTTGCCAGAGACATAGGTCTGGTATCCGGCTTCCGACAGAAGGCTCGCGATCGTCGCCTGATCGTCGTCCCAGATCATGGAATACCCGGGCAGTTCGCTCTGCTCTGGCGTCACGGTTTCCACCAGCGTGCCCATACCTGTCTGATGATTGTCCAGACCCGTCATCAGCATAGCGCGGCTGGGCCCGCAGAACGGCGAGGAGTAGTAGCGCGAAAACAGCGTCCCCGACTGCGCCAGCGCGTCGATATTGGGCGTGCGCGCGTCCCCGCCATAGGCGCCGAAGCCGGTGAAGCCGACATCGTCGAACAGCACAACTAGGATGTTCGGG
>JBCBPV010000003.1:0-94795 GCA_039820585.1 Pseudomonadota bacterium | reverse complement strand
GGCCTATCCCTATCGGCTGAACACCGGGCGGATCCGGGATCAGTGGCATACGATGACCCGGACCGCGAAAGCGCCGCGCCTGTCGCGGCATCTGGCAGAGCCGTTTTTGCAGATCCATCCGGTGGATGCGGGCACTCTGGGCCTTGCGCCTGCGGATCTGGCGGAAGTGACGAGCGCGACGGGCCGTGCGATTTTGCGGGTTCTGATCTCGCCCGATGCAACGCCCGGCGCGCCGTTTGCGCCGATCCATTGGACCGGGCAGACGGCCCCTGCGGCGCGGATCGGGCCAGTGGTGGGATCGGCGACTGATCCGATCTCTGGCCAGCCCGATAGCAAGGCCACGCAGGTGGCGATCAACCGTCTGGACGCCGCCTGGTACGGCTTCGCGGTCTCGACCCGGCGTATTGCGGCAGAGCCTTGTGCCTATTGGGCGCAGGTGCGGACCGATGCGGGCTGGCGGGCGGAGTTGGCGGGGGCTGAGGCGCCCGGCGATTGGGATCCGTTTGCGGCGGCGCTGTTTGGACAGACGTTGACGGCTGAGACGGTGCAGGATCCGGGCCAGAACACCCGTCGGATCGCGTTTCGGCAGGACGGGGTTTTGCAGGCAGCGTTGTTTGTGTCGTCCGAGCCTGTGTCTGTCGCCCGCGATTACGTCGCTGCGGCGCTGGGGCAGCCTGCGGATGGGTTGCTTGCGGCGCGGCCTGCGGGCGATTTGACCGATCCGGGGCCGACGGTGTGTTCCTGCATGAACGTGGGGCGCAACACGTTGCTGGATGCCATTTCCGGTGGCGCGACATCGCTTGAGGCGCTGTGTGACCGCACGGGTGCAGGGACCAGTTGCGGGTCTTGTCGGCCGGAAGTGGCCGATCTTTTGGCCCGCACCACCCTGCCCCAGGCTGCTGAATAACAAAAAGGATCCTGCTGATGCACGCTTTTCCCATGTTCCTGCGCACCACTGGTCGCCGTGTCGTCATTGCCGGTGGCGGCGAACAGGCGGCCCAGAAGGCGCGGCTGATCCTGAAGACCGACGCGCAGATCGTGCTGTTGGCGCCGGAATTGGACGCCGAGTTGCAGGGGATCGTGGCCCAGGGGCGCGCGGTGCATGACACGGGCGCGATCACGCCGGACAGCTTTGCGGGCAGTGCGCTGACCTTTATCGCGACGGGCTGCGCGGGCACGGATATGGCGCTGCATGCGCTGGCCAAGGCGGGGGGCGCGGTGGTGAATGTGGTGGACCGGCCCGAGCTGTGCGATGCCACCACGCCTTCGATCGTGGACCGCGACCCGGTGGTGGTGGCGATCGGGACGGAAGGGACCGCGCCGGTGCTGGGGCGCAAGATCAAGACAGATATCGAGGCATTGTTGCCGCCGCGTTTGGGGGCCTTGTCGGCCTTGGCGGGGCGGTTGCGGGGGGCTGTGGCGGACCGGTTGCCGCAGAACACGCGCCGCGCGTTCTGGGCCTGGACGTTCAATGGGGCGCCTGCGCGGCTGCACCGGACGGGGGCAGAGGATCCGGCGGCCGAGTTGCTGAAGGCGGCCATCGCCGAAGCGCGCGTGCCCGAGGGCAGCGGTGAGGGGCATATTGCGCTTGTGGGGGCCGGGCCCGGGGCGCGGGACTTGCTGACCTTGCGGGCGGTGGAGCGGCTGCAGGAGGCGGATGTGATCTATTATGACCGGCTGGTGGATGATGGCGTGCTGGAACTGGCGCGCCGGGATGCTGAGCGGGTGTTCGTGGGCAAAGAGGTGGGGGCGGCGTCCTGGCCGCAGGACCGGATCTGCGCGTTGATCGTGGCAGAGGCGCGCAAGGGGCGCCGGGTGGTGCGGTTGAAATCAGGCGATCCATCGGTGTTCGGGCGCGCGACCGAGGAACTGGAGGCGGCGCGGGGGGCTGGTGTGACGGTTGAGGTGGTGCCGGGGATTACCGCGGCCTCTGCGGCGGCGGCGGCCTCTGGCCAGAGCCTGACGGAGCGGGGGGAGACGGATACCATTGTGATGGTGACGGGCACCTGTCGGCCGGGGGATCCAGCACCCGATTGGGCGCGCCATGTGCATGCGGGCACGACGTTGGCGATCTATATGGGTGTGCGGGCGGCGGGCAAGATCAGCCGGTCACTGATGGCGGCGGGCGCCGCGCCGGAGACGCCGGTGGAGATCGCGGTGGAGGTGACGACCGCGCGCGAGCGGTTCTTGTCCTGTCGGTTGGACACGCTGCAGCGCACGATGATGGCCGAGGGGGTGACGGGGATTGCGTTGATCTCTGTCCGGTTTCCGAAGGCGCAGGCGGTGGCCGCGCGCCGGATGGCCTGACGGTCAGAGGCCGAGCCAGGCGGCGTCAAACGGAAGCTGGCGTGTGGTGCCGCAGGTGCCTGTGATGGTGAGGTTGTCGTGGTCAAGGGCAATGTCCGTGACCGCGCTGCCGCTGGGCCAGGCGATGGCGCCAATGGCGTGGGTGACCGATGTTTCGCCACCGGGTTGCAGGGTTAGCGCGGCGTCTACGGCGGGGCCGTGACCCAGGACCGTTCCTGCCGCGCCCTCTTCCACGCCGAGACAGCCCGTGTGGCGGCCCGACCATGGGGCGTAATCGCGCCCGCCGTTGGAGTGCCAGAGCATGGTCATGGGCAGGAAAGCTGCGTGTTTCAGCGACAGGAACAGATCGCCTTCGACGGGGCGGGTGATGGCTGTCCAACCCAGCGTGGCGGCGGGCGGGTCGAGGGCGGCGACGAAATCTTCGTGCCGTGGGCCGAAGGGGTAGCGGGTCAGGTCGATGGGGCCCTCGGCGCCGGGAAAACGGGCGGGATCGGTGCTGCTGGCGGGATAGCGGAGGATTGAGCGTCCGCGGGTGGGGTCGCTTTCCTGTGGGTCTTCCGGGGTGATCCAGAGCCTTTTGGGCGATGTGCGGATCAGCGCGCCGTTGGGCACCGCGACATTGGCGTGGTTGGCGACGGGGATGCGCCCTGCGCCGCCCGCGAAGGTGTGGCGTTGGTAGACGAAGGGGTGGCCGGGGTGGAGGCGCAGGTCTTTGGTGAGGGTTGCGCCGCAGACCGGGTGGCTGAGCGTGGCGGTCAGGTGGGTTTGCGCGGCGGTGTCGAGCGTCCAGGGCGCGTTGGCGGGCCAGCCATGCTGGGGAGAGCCGGCTTCGCGGCCGCCGAAGGGGGCGCAGAAGAAGTCACCGCCGAGAAGGGTCAGGTGCGGCGGGGCGTCGGCGGGCAGGTCCGTGTCCGTGTCGACCCAGGGGGCGCGGTGGAGCGGGGCGATTTGTTGGGCGTTGTCGTTCACCACGAAGCTGGCGATCTGGCCGATCCGGGGGTCGAAGGACATGCCCATCGTGTCGGTTGCAAGCGCGTGTTGGGCGACGTCCGGCATCGGGCCCCTACCCCGCGCCCTGCTGGGCGATCCAGTCGTGGTCGGGGTGATTCTTGAACCGCCATTTGCGCAAGGGTCCGGCCATGACGTTGAGGTAATACATCTCGTACCCATAGGGCGCGGCGCAGGGGTGGTGGCCTTTGGGGACAAGGACGACGTCGTGGTCGGCGACAGACATGGTCTCATCGAGCGCGCCGTCTTCCGTGAAGACGCGCTGGATGCCGAAGCCCTGGGCGGGGTTCAGGCGATGGTAATAGGTCTCTTCAAGGTAGGTCATGTGCGGGAAGTCGTCTTCGTCGTGGCGGTGCGGCGGGTAGGAGGACCAGTGGCCTGCGGGGGTGTAGACCTCGGTGACCAGAAGGCTGTCGGCCACGTCACGGTCTTCCATGGCGATGTTGTGGATGTAGCGCGTGTTGGTGCCGGTGCCGCGGTCTGTCAGGGTGATGCCCTCAGGCCCGAGGCGGGCGGCGCGGTGGCCCGCCGTGCCGGGGGCTGAGCAGATGGCGAGGGTGCAGTCTGTGGTGGCGGTGGTGGCCCATGTGGTGCCCGAGGGGACGTAGACGCAGTGCGGTGGGCGTTTGTCGAAGACGTTGAGGCGGTCGCCGATCTCTCCGAAGTAATTGCCGTCGGCTGTGATCTGCGCCCGGCCTTCGACAAGGACGAGGATGGCTTCGCGGTTTCCCATCTCGGCCCCTGCGGTGTCGCCGGGCGACAGGCGGTGCAGGTCGAAGCCGACATAGCCCCAGCCTGCGTCTTCGGGCGTGATGTGGTGGACGTGGCCTGTGGTGCCGGTGGGGCGGCGGTGGAGGTTGGCCATGGCGGGGTCCTTCAGGGCTGACGCCGGGCGGCGTGGGCGGTGAGTTCGGTTTGGAACGTTTGCGCGTCCATATCAGTGGCCAGCGCGCGATGCATCAGGGCGGCCTGGGTTTCCGGCGCGAGACCGCCGATGGGGGGATCGCGGTCGAGGTTGGTGGGGAAGGCGTAGCCTTCGGCAGTGGCGGCGATGGCGGCGGATTGTTCCAGCGGGGTCAGGTTTGCGTCTTGCAGCGCTGGGTACAGGGCGGCGCACATGGCGGTGCGGTCGATGGTTTCCATGGCGCGGCCCATGGCGGAGGAGACCTGGACGAGGTTGGCGAGGCGCTGGATACCTGCGCTGCGGTTGTCGCCCGCGCCGTGGAAAAGCGCGGGGTTGAAAAACAGGAGGTCGCCTTTGGTGAGGGGGCATTGGACGTATGCGCCCTCAAAATAGGCGCGGAATTCGGGGAGGCGGTAGGCCATGTAGCCGGGGCGGTAGAGTTGGGAGTATGGGAGCAGTTTGGTTGGGCCGCTTTCCACCGGCATATCGCAATGGGCGATGGCGCCTTGCAAGGTGAGCGCAGGCGATAGGGTGTGGACGTGGGCGGGGAACCGGGCGGCGATGTCGGCGGATTGGAAGCCGAGGTGGTAGTCGCGGTGCGCCTCTTGGGCTTTCCCGCCGGGGCGGACCACGTTGATTTGGGCGGTCATCTGGTAGCCGGGGCCGAGCCAGGCCTCGCATGCGGCGGCGAGGAAGGGGTTGCCGAAGTAGTGGGCATAGAGGGCGGGGTCGGCGAGGCAGAGCTTTTGCAGGGAATTCCAGACGCGGTCGTTGTTGCCTGCGGTGGCGAAGTGGTCGGCCTGGGCGGCGCCTTGGGCTTTTTCTTCCGCGATGATCGCCTCATAGGCGGTGGTGGCGGCGTCGATGATGGTTGTGTCGGGATACGCGCCCGTGATGGCGAAGACGCCGGGCCCCTGCCCCAGTACCCAACCCCATTCGGCGAGGAGGGTCTGGCGTTTGGGGGTGGTAAGCGCGTCGCGCAGGGTGGCGGCATCGTAGACGGGGATATTGTTGTCGGTGCTGGTGGCGTGGGGCACCTGGTCGGTATCCAGCGTCTGGCTTGTCAGCGCGCGGAACGCGTCCAGATCGCAGTCGGCCTGGGTGTAATAGGCAGGTTCATCCATTGGATCCGCCCTTGTCGGTCTTGTCGGTCTTGTCGGTCTTGTCGGCGAAGTCATCGGGGTTGAAGCGATAGAAGAACTCGATTGCGGCGTAGATGCCCAGGCCCCCGGACAGCATGGCCCAGTAGGGATTGCCGTGGATCAGTTCGATCCCCGTCCAGATCGCCAGCACCGCCACGGTCGCGACCCGTCGCCAGAGTGGCAGGAAGAACGGGATCCGCAGATCGAGTGCGGGGTGTCGCCGCCGGCCAGAGGGTTGCCCTGGCCGGGGCTCTTTTTGATCGTCGGCCATGCGGGTTTATACTGTCCCGCCGAGGGAGCCTTCGAGGGTGGCCATTTCCTGACCACCGGCCATCATGTCCTGCAATTCATCCGGCGTGATCTGGCCGCGCTGCGCGGTGCCCAGCGTCTGGCCGCGGTTGAGCACGGTGAACCGGTCGCCCACCGCCAGCGCGTGGCGCACGTTGTGGGTTATGAAGACCACGGCCACCCCCTGCTTGCGCACCTTGTCGATGGTGGCCAGCACGTTGGAGGTTTGGCGGACACCCAGCGCCGAGGTCGGTTCATCCAGGATCAGGACCTTGGCCCCGAAATAGACCGCCCGGCTGATCGCGACCGTCTGGCGTTCACCGCCCGACAGGGTGCCCACGGCCTGATCGGGGCCGCGCAGGTTGATGCCCATCTTCCCCATCTGCTCCATGGTCATGCGATTGGCAAATTCATGGTCGAAGAAGTTGAAGCCAGCGATCTTCTTGACCGGCTCGTTGCCCATGAAGAAGTTCCGCGCCACCGACATCAGCGGGATCATCGCGAGGTGTTGGTGCACCGTGGCAATCCCCGCCTCCATCGCGTCGCGGGGATCGTTGAAGTTCATTGGCTTGTGCTCGAATATGATCTCGCCCGCTGTGGGTTTGTGGACGCCCGACATCGTTTTGATGAAGGTCGACTTGCCCGCGCCGTTATCGCCCAGAAGGCAATGGCATTCGCCGGGGTAGACGTCGATCGACACCCCGGCGAGCGCGATGACGCTGCCGAAGTGTTTTTCGATGTTCTTCATCTGGATGATGGGTTCGTGGGTGCTGCGTGTGTTCATGTCACCTCTCCCCCGTGATCATGCGGCGGATGTAGGTGTTGAGCACTACGGCGCCGAGAAGGATGAGGCCCAGGAACACCCGGAAAAGGCTGGATTCGACGCCCGCGAAGAACAGACCCTGTTGCACGACGCCGAAGATCAGCGCGCCAAGGGCCGCCCCGATGACCGAGCCGTAGCCGCCGGTCAGGAGTGCGCCCCCGATCACGACGGCGATGATCGCCTCAAATTCCTTCAAGAGGCCCCGGTCGGCCCCGGCGGATCCAAACTCCATCACCTGACAGGTGGCGAAGACGCAGGCGCAGAAGGCGGTGAACATGAACATCAGGATCTTTACCTTGTTCACGGGCACGCCCGAGTTTCGCGCGGCTTCTGCATCGCCGCCCGAGGCGAAGATCCAGTTGCCGAAGCGGGTTTTGGTTAACAGGATATGGCCGAAGATGATCAGGAGGATCGCCCAGACCACCAGCATCGGCAGGCCGTCGATCACCGGCTGACCTTCGCGGTTGCCCCGGCTGAAGGTTTCGATCATCCCTGCATCGCCCATCCAGGTGAAGATGCTCTGGCCGATCTTGCCGCCGAAAATCGGGGCCAGCCAGTCGCCTTCGGCTGCGTCGCGGATGCCGCCGATGATGGTTTTGCTTTCGAGCGTCTGCGGGATGAAGATGGTGAAGCCGCGCAGGATGAAGAGGAACGCCAACGTCACGATAAAGCTGGGCAATCCGGTGCGGATGACGATCCAGCCGTTGAGCGCGCCAATGGCGATGCACATGGCGAAGGTGATCAGGATGGCCATCCACATGGGCCAGGCCAGCACCACGCCGAAGACCGCGATCATCATGCCGGCAAAGCCGATCATCGAACCGACGGAAAGGTCGAATTCCCCGGCGATCATCAGAAGGCAGGCGCCCACGGCGATGATCATGAATTGGGCGGACACAACCGTCCAGTTCATGATGCCCTGCGGCGCGAACATGCCGCTGTCAAAAGCAAAAAGCAGAAAGAACACGAAGACGATGACGGTGCCACACATCCCGCCCAGCTCTGGCCGGATCAGGGCCCGGCGCCAGGCCGGGATGGCTTTGACCCGTTCGTCCCCAGCAGCGGCCAGATCAGCCATGTCGGGTCCTCCGAAGGTCTTTTTGTCTTAAAGAAAACGGGCGCCGCATTCAGCGGCGCCCGAAAGCTGGTCTTAGCGGAACTCGCCTGCGAACATTTCCACCTTCTCAAGGCCATCGGCGGTCACGAAGCCGGGGCCGGAGTTGATGTTGTTGCCGGGCAGAACGCCGTAGCGATCCCAGTTGGCCAGAACCACAACCGGCAGGTAGGCCTGCAGGAACGGCTGCTGGTCGATGCCCCAGTTGATGGTGCCGTCCTTGATGCCTTTGACGATCTCTTCGCCCAGATCGAAGGTGCCGAAGTGGATGTCACCGGCGATGCCCATCTCGTTGACCGCAGCGATGGTGGGATCGGCGGAGACCGGGCCCAGGGTCAGGATGCCGTCGACATCTTCGTTGGCCGAGAGATAGGCCATGACCTTGTTCTTGATTTCCGACGGGTCAGTGCCCGAGTCCATCATCGCGTCGCCCAGCTCGATACCCAGGCCGTCGGCATAGCCGCGGCAGCGTTCGCCCACGGTGGGCTGCTGGATGGCGTGGTTGACGCAGAGGAACTTGGTCACGCCTTCGCCCTTGGCGCGCAGGCCAGCGGCAAGGCCCGCGTCGTATTCGGGCTGGCCCACATACATCAGCGCGCCCACTTCGCGGGCCTGTTCGGGGGTGCCGGTGTTCATGATGATGACGTCGATGCCTTGGTCGACGGCGTTCATGATCGGGCCTTTCAGCACGTCAAAGTCCGCCAGCGTGGTGATGATGCCATCGGGCGACGAGGCTGCGGCCTGATCGATGATGCGGGCCATGTCGGCGATGTCGCCGGTGGGCGGGTTGCGGTATTCAACCTCGACGCCGACCTGTTCGCCTGCGAGCGCGATGCCGTTCTTGATGGTGTTCCACCATGTGTCGCTGTCGGGTGCGTGGCTGACAAGCACGTAGCTGAGCGTTTCGTGGCCTGCGGCGTTGACGGCCACGGGCGCCGCCACGACGCTTGCGGCGATTGCCACGGATGCAAGAATAGACTTCATGTGATCCTCCCAAAGTCACTATTTTCAGATGTACAGACGCGGGGGCCTGCCCTCCATCGACAATGGAACCACACCTCGCTGATTTTTGCAACCGGTTGCAATTAAACTTGTCACATGTCTGGGTGAGACCTTATCTTTGGCGCCATGTCGATTACACTGAAAGATGTGGCCGAGCTTGCCGGGGTGTCCCGCTCTGCGGTGTCGCGCACGTTTACCGAGGGCGCGTCGGTCAGCGAAAAGACCCGCCGCAAGGTGGTGAAAGCCGCCGATGAATTGGGCTATCGGCCCAATGCGTTGGCTTCAAGCCTGACAACGGGGCGCACCAAGCTGATCGGGTTGGTGGCGAACAACTTTCACAACCCGTATTTTCTGGAAGTGTTTGATCTGTTTACGCGGGGTTTACAGGATCGGGGGTTGCGGCCCCTGCTGGTGAACCTGTCGCAGCAGACCGATCCGGTAAACTCGGTCAATCTGTTGCGCCAGTATTCCGTGGATGGGGTGATCGTCGCGTCCTCGACCCTGTCGCCGGAATTTGCGCGGGCGTTCCGCGATGCCGGGGTGCCGGTGGTGCATTCCTTCGGGCGGTTCGCCAGCGCGCCGCATGTGCATGTGGTGGGCATTGATAACGTGGAATGCGGACGGATGGCGGCGCGGACGCTGATTGAACGCGGGTATCGCCGGATTGCGTTTCTGGGCGGGCCGGAGACGGCGACCTCGACCCAGGACCGGATCGCGGGGTTCGTGCAGGTGGCCGAGCGGGCGCCGGGGGTGGAGGTGAGCCACAGCTTTGCCAGCGCCTATTCCTTCGATGCGGGCCGGGTCGAGATGACAAAGCTGTTGATGACCGAACCGGCGGAGGCATATTTTTGCGGCGATGACGTGGTGGCCATCGGGGCGCAAAGCGCGATCCGGTCGGCGGGGCTGCGGGTGCCGGAGGATATCGGGTTGATCGGGCTGAACGATATGGAGATGGCGCGGTGGGAGAATATTGATCTGACCACGATCCGCCAGCCTGCGCCGCAGATCATCGATAGCTCGATTGATCTGGTGGCGGCGATGCTGGAGGATCCGCGCCGCTATCCCGAGGCGCGGTTGTTTCCGTGTGAGATCATGGAGCGGGGGAGTTTGCGGCCGCTACCGTAACATCGGCGGGCGGGCATCCATCCAGGCGCCGTCAGCCTTGGCGGAGGCAACCGCGGTGTGGACCGCCGCCATGGAGCGCAGGCCGTCGACGGCGCGTGGGTAATGCATTGCCGCGGGGTTGGCCGCGCGTCCGGCGTTTTGCGCGGCGATCGCTTCGGCCAGATCGACATAGATGTTGGCGACCGCCAGCGGGAAACCTTCGGGGGAGCCGATGACCACGCGGGACAGGCGGGCGGCGTCGTCTGACAGGGTGGCATCGCCCTTTTCCAGGATTTCAGTACGTCCGCCAAGGTGTTGATAATACACCTGGTTGGGCTGTTCTTGTGCCCATCGCATACCACCGTTTTCGCCGTAGATCTGGATATCCAGCCCGTGCTGTCGCCCGATGGCGATGGTCGAGGTCCAGAGGCGGCCCACGGTGCCGCCTTCGGTGCGGAAGTTGATCATGGCGTCATCCTCCAACTCGCGGCCGGGGACGCAGGAGGCGAAATCGGCGGAGAGTTTCGCGACTTCGTCGTTCAGGATGAAGCTGGCGAGGTGCAGCGCGTGGATGCCGCAATCGGCCATCTGGCCCGAAACGCCCGCCTGCGCGGGGTCATAGCGCCAGCGGACGCGGGGGTTATCCTGATCGCGGGCGTCGGCGTGGTGGCCGTGGCTGAAGCTGGCGACGACGAGGCGGATCTTGCCGAGCGTGCCGTTTGTGACGAGCGACCGCATGTGGCGGACCATGGGATAAGCGCTGTAGCAGTAGTTGACGGCGCAGATCTTGCCTGCGCGCTCTGCCACGCGGACGATTTCTTCGCCCTCTTCGACCGTCATGGTCATGGGCTTTTCGCAGAGCACGTTGAACCCGGCTTCGAGGAACGCCTTGGTGATCTGGAAATGGGTGGCGTTTGGGGTGGCGACGGTGACGAGGTCGATGCGGTCGTCGCGGGTGCGTTCGCCTTCCAGCATGTCCTGCCAATTGGCATAGGCGCGGTCGGGGGCGACGCCCAGTGATTTGGCGTAGGCGCGGCCCTTTTCGGCGTCGACGTCGAGCGCGCCTGCGGCAAAGGTGAAACGCCCGTCGGCCTGCGCGCCGAGGCGATGGGCGGGGCCGATCTGGCTGCCTTCGCCGCCGCCGACCATGCCCCAGTTGAGTTTGTTGCTCATGGTGTGTTCCTAGAACCCGATGGAGGCCAGGTAGGCCCGGTTGATTTTGGCGTCCCGCAGCGGATCGGTGTCGGGCAGCGTGGGATCGCAGTCTTGTTCCACGGTGCACCAGCCGTCGAATCCTGCGTCCAGCAGGATCTGACGGACGCGCGGGAAATCGACATCGCCGTCGCCGAGGTTGCAGAAGATGCCCTGGCCGCAGGCGTCGTAGAAACCTGTGCCTTTGGCGATGACGTCGGCTTTGACTGTGGGGTTGATGTCCTTGAAATGCATGTAACTTATGCGGTTCATATGGCGTTCCATGAAGGCCACGGGATCGTAGCCTGCGTAGGAATGGTGGCCGGTGTCGAAGCAGATTTTCAGGAAGCTTTCGTCGACTTCGCCCAGCAGGCGCTCCAGTTCCGGCTCAAAGTCGAGGAAGCCCGCGGCGTGGGCGTGGATGCCGACGGTCAGCCCGTACTCCTCGGCGCCCATGCGCGCGACGGTGGCGATGCGGTCGCGGAAGGCGGACCATTCGGCCTGGTCCATCTGTTCGGCGGCGTCGGCGCGGCCTGCGGTGGGCGCGCGGCGGGGCGAGATGGAGTCGATCAACACGAGGTGTTTTGCGCCGTGGGCGGTGAGTGCCTGACAGGTGCGGGTGGAGCCATCGAGCACATCGTCCCACGCATCGGGGTCGTGGAAGGCACGGAACACCACGCCGCCGATCAGTTCCTGCCCGTACTCGGCCAGCGCGTCGGCGACCTGCGGGGGATCTTCGGGCATGAAGCCGACGGGGCCCAGTTCGATGCCGGTGTATCCGGCTTCGGCGTTTTCGCGCAGGACGTCGCGCCAGTCAGGGTTGCGGGGGTCGCCTGCGAATTCGACGCCCCAGGAACAGGGGGCGTTGCCGATCTTGATGGTCATGTGGGCCTCTGCACGGTGGAAATGTCTTGCCAGGCGCGGGTTTTGTGCGCTTGGCAGGCGGCGGCGATGACTTCGGCCACGGCGAGGCCGTCGGCGAAACTGGGCCAAACCGCGTCGCCCGTCTCGATCGCGGTCAGGAAATCGCGCGCTTCGATGATGATCTGGTCCTGATAGCCGGTGCCGTGGCCGGGGCCCTGGCAGAAAGCGGCGTAGTCGGGATGCGCGGGGCCGGTGAGGATCTTGGTGAAGCCGCGCGTGGCCTCATCGCCTTCGGCGCGGTAAAGCCAGAGGGTGTTCTGATCTTCCTGGTCGAAGCGGATCGCACCCTTTGTGCCCGTGATTTCATAAGCATAGCCCATCTTGCGGCCATGGGCGATGCGGCTGAAGAAGAGATGCCCTTGCGCGCCGTTTGCGAAGCGGCACATCAGCTGGGCCTGGTCGTCATTGGTGACGGGGGCGCCGCCGCGCGTGGTGTGGACCGTCTCGATCTCGGCCATGACGGATGTGATTGGACCCGCCAGTGCAAGCGCGCCGTTGATCATGTGGGGGGCGAGGTCGCCCATGGTGCCGTTGGCGTCGCCCTGTGCGCGCCATGTGGCGGGGGCGGAGGCGTCGGCGTAGAAGTCTTCGGTATGCTCGCCGCGGAACCAGACGATGTCGCCGATGGTGCCTTGGGCGATCAGTTGGCGGGCGTATTGCGAGGCCGGGGTGCGGATGTAGTTGAAGCCGATCATGTTGGCGCAGCCGCTGGACTGGGCGGCCTGGGTCATGGCGCGGGCGTCATCGAGGGACGCGCCGAGCGGTTTTTCGCAGAACACGGGTTTTTCCAGCGCAAAGGCCGCCTCGGCGATGGCGCGGTGGGTGTCTTGGGGGGAGGCGATGATGAGGGCCTCGACTTCGGGGGCGTTGACCACGTCGCGCCAGTCGGCTGTGGACTGCGCGAACCCGAACGCGTCGCGGTAGCGCGCGGCACTCTCAGGGGTGGAGGCGGCGACCATTTCGAGCGTGGGGCGCAGCCTGGTTTCAAACACAGCACCGACCGCCGCCATGGCCGCGGCATGCGCCTTGCCCATGTAGCCACCGCCAATGATTCCGATGCCGATACGCTGCATGGGGACCGTCCGAAAGTGTTTGCAACCGGTTGCAATTTGAGTATCTTCAAATCCGCACACTGGTCAACAACCAATCGTGCGCGCGCCGCTGCATCACGTCGAGGGAGGCCAGCCGACATGTCGGGCGAGACCATCACACTGACCACAGCGCAGGCCATCGTGCGCTATCTTGCGGCGCAGTATATCGAGATTGACGGGGTCGAGACGCGCGTTTGCGGCGGGGGCTTTGGGATTTTCGGCCATGGCAATGTGACCTGTCTGGGGGAGGCTTTGTATGACCATCGCGATGCCCTGCCCCTCTATCGTGGTCAGAACGAGCAAGGGATGGGGTTCGCGGCGGCGGCCTATGCCAAATATCACCTGCGGCGGCGGTTCATGTTTTGCACGGCTTCGGCGGGTCCGGGGACGGCGAACCTGATGACCTCGGCCGCTTTGGCACATGCGAACCGGTTGCCGGTCTTGATGCTGTGCGGTGACGCCTTTCTGACCCGCCTGCCCGACCCGGTGTTGCAACAGTTGGAGCATTACGGGAACCCTGCCCTTGGCCTGAATGACGGGTTCAAGGCGGTCAGCCGCTATTGGGACCGGATCACGCATCCGGCGCAGATCATTCAGTCTTTGCCTGCCGCCTTGGCCACGATGCTGGACCCTGCCGATTGCGGGCCTGCGTTTATTGCGCTGCCGCAGGATGTGCAGGGCTGGAGCTATGACTATCCGGTGGAGTTGTTCGCGCGGCGGGTGCATCGGATCCGGCGTCAGATGCCGGATGCCGACGAGGTTGCGGATGCGGTGGCTGTGTTGCGGTCGGCGGAGCGGCCGATGATCATTGCGGGCGGGGGCGTGCAGTATTCGGGGGCTGTGGCGGAGTTGACCGGGTTCGCCGAGGCGCATGGCATTCCCGTGGTGGAGACGATTGCGGGGCGGGCGAATATGCTGGCGACCCATCCGCTGAACATCGGGCCGATTGGGGTGACGGGATCGGATAGCGCCAATGCGGTGGCGGAAGCGGCGGATGTGGTGCTGGCCGTGGGGACGCGGTTGCAGGATTTTACCACCGGGTCTTGGACGGCTTTTGCGATGGATGCGAAATTCGTGTCGCTCAACGCGGCGCGCCATGATGCGGGCAAGCACATGTCTTTGCCGGTTGTGGGGGATGCGAAGCTGGGGCTGGAGGCGTTGGGCGACGCGATTGGCGGATACCGGGCGCCGGAGAGTTGGACCGGGTTTGCGCAGGGTGAGCGCGCGAAGTGGGATGCTTATGTGGCCGAGAATGTGCGCCCCGGCAATCGCCCGAACTCATACGCGCAGGCGATTGGGGTTGTGAATGGCCTGTGCGACCCACGGGACCGGGTTGTGGCGGCGGCGGGGGGCCTGCCTGCGGAAGTGACGGCGAACTGGCGCACGCTCGACATCGGGACAGTGGATGTGGAGTTCGGGTTCTCTTGCATGGGCTACGAGATCGCCGGGGGCTGGGGCGCGCGGATTGCACAAAGCGAACGGGAACCGGAGGCGGAGACCATCGTGTTTGCCGGCGACGGGTCTTATTTGTTGATGAACTCGGACATCTACTCATCTGTTCTGACGCAGAAGAAGATGATTGTGCTGGTGCTCGATAATGGCGGGTTCGCGGTGATCAACAAGCTGCAGAACAACACAGGGAACGAGAGTTACAACAACCTGATCGCGGATACACCGACGGTACCGGAGGCGTTTGGAGTGGATTTCGTGGCCCATGCGGCGGCGATGGGGGCGCATGCGGAATATGCAGCAAGCCCCGGGGAGTTGGGTGAAGCGTTCATGCGTGCCGAGGCCGCCGACAAGACCAGCGTGATCGTCATGCATGTGGACGCCTATGAGGGTTGGACCACCGAGGGGCATACCTGGTGGGAGGTGGGCACGCCGTCGGTGTCGGAGAGCGAGCAAGTGCGCGCGGCGCATGCGGAGTGGGAAAGCACGCGGGCGCGGCAGCGGAAAGGCGTGTGATGGACCTGATGGCCGGCATTGCGCGGAACCGGTTTGCGGTGTTCGGACGCGCGGGGATGGATCTGTTCCCCGATCCGCCGGGGACGGCCACGCCTGATGCGGACGTGTTGCATGCGGGGCTGGGCGGGTCGTCGGCGAATATTGCGGTGGGGCTGTGCAAGTTTGGTGGGGAAGCGGCGTTGATCACGTCCGTGTCGGATGATGCGGTGGGGTGGTTTTGCCTGAAGCAGCTTGAGGCTTATGGGGTCGAGACGCGGTATGTGGGCCGGGTGACGGGGGAATACCGGACGTCGCTGGCCGTTTATGAGAGTCGGGTGCAAGACCACCAATCGGTGATCTATCGCAACGGGGCGGCGGATTTTCAGATCACGCCTGCGGATGTGGACCGGGTGGATTTCAGCGGGTTCGGGGCGTTTATCACCACGGGCACCGTGTTCTCGGCGGAGCCATCGCGGGCGGCGGGATTGCATGCGATTGACCGGGCGCGGGCGGCCGGATTGCCGATTATCTTTGACGTGGATTACCGGCCCTACTCCTGGCCTTCGGCGGAGGTGGCATCCGATGTGCTGTCGCGTGTGGGGGCCTTGAGCGATGTCATCGTCGGCAATGACGAAGAGTTCGGGTTCATGGCGGGCGACATCGCGCTGGGGCTGGGCAAGGCGCGGGATTTGGCTGGGCGGAGTGCAGAGATCGTCGTCTACAAGATGGGCGAAAAGGGCGCGATTACCTTTGCCGGTGGCGAAGAGATCGCGACCGGGATCTACCCCGTGACCGCCCTGAAACCCACCGGAGCGGGCGACAGTTTCATGGCCGGCATGTTGTCCGGTCTGGTGCAGGGGCAGTCCGTGAAGGACGCGGTCCTACGCGGGTCGGCTTGCGCGGCAATTGTTGTGGGGCGCCCCGGGTGCGCGCCCGCGATGCCCGACGCGGCCGGGCTTGACGCTTTTCTGGCCGGACACCCCGGCCTCACAGCCCCCTGAGGAGGCTTTTGAGATGCATATTCCCCCCTATGACAACGAGAACGCACCGCTTGTGGACAGCGGGAATGATCTGGTTCCGCTGAACTACTTCAACATCATTAAGCTGGCGAAGGGCGAGGTGTTTGAGAGCACGGTGGCGGGGTATGAGACCTGCATTGTGCCCGCGACGGGCCGCTTGGATGTGGTTGTGGGCGGGTTTCGCGCCGAGGGTCTGGGCGGGCGTGGCGTGGATGTGTGGGATGGAGAGCCGGAGGGCGTGTATGTGCCGACCGGGCAGACCGCGCGCATCACGTGTCGGTCGGATACGGCGGAGGTGTTTGTCGCAGGGGCCAGGTTCGATCAGGTTTTGGAGCCGTTTGCGGTGCGCGCGGGTGACCTGGACGTCGTGCAATACGGGTCGGATGACACCAAGACCCATCGCAAGATCAAGCATATTCTGGGACAGAAGCAGGCAGATCGTGTGGGACGGCTTTTGGTCAGTGAGCTTTTCACCGTGGGTGCGGGCGGTTGGTCGGGGTTCCCCAGCCACAAACACGACACGGACCAGTTGCCCGATGAGACGCGGCATGATGAGACGTATAATTTCCGCTTCCGGCCGAACTACGGCTCGGGCCTGCAACTTCTCCAGCGCGAGGATGGCGGCGTGGGCGAGGCGTATCATATCGTCGATGGATCGACGGTGTGTATCGACAAAGGTTATCACCCCTGCGTGGTGATGCCGGGCTATGAGATGTACTATTTCACCATTCTGGGCGGGCTGTCGCAGCGGCCCTTGGTGCAGAATTTTCAGCCGACCCATGCCGAGCAGCTGCACACGATCCCCGGCATTCTGGACATGGTGGCCAAGTTCAAATGACCCGCGCGACGCTGGCCGAAGTGCTGCAACCGGCAATGGCCGGGGGCTATGCCGTGGGGGGCCTCGTGTGCCTGGGGTGGGAGGATATGCGCGCCTATGCGCGCGCGGCGGAGGCGGAGGGGTTGCCGGTGATCCTGCAGACGGGACCGTCGTGCCGGGCGCATACCCCCCTGCCTGTTCTGGGCGCGATGTTGGGGGAGCTGGCGGATGACGTTTCCGTGCCGGTGGTACTGCATCTGGATCATGGGTACACGGCAGAAGAGTGCCGGATTGCCATCGACTGCGGCTATACCTCGGTGATGTATGACGGCTCGCGGCAACCCCTGACGCAGAATATCGACGAGACGGCGGCGATTGCCGAGATGGCGCATGCGGCGGGGGTGTCGTGTGAGGGGGAGATCGGGTTTGTGGGCTACTCGGATGGGGCCGAGTCAAGGGGCACCGATCCCGATGAGGCGGCGGTGTTCGCGCGGGAGACCCGCGTGGATGCGATGGCGATTTCGGTCGGCAATGTGCATTTGCAGCAGAACCACGAAGGCGGGCTGGACGCGGCGCGGATCCGGGCGATTGAGGGGGTCACGGACGTGCCTTTGGTGATCCATGGCGGATCGGGCGTGCCGGTGGCCGAGCGGACACGGCTGGCGCGGAGCAGTCGGATTTGTAAGTTCAATATCGGGACGGAACTGCGGATGGCATTTGGGCGGGAGTTGCGCGGGGTTCTGGCGGGCGATGCGGAGGTGTTTGACCGGGTTGCTGTTTTGGGTGCGGTGGAAGCGCCGTTGGAGATGGCGGCGCGGGGCGTTTTGCGGGCACTGGCGGCTGAGGGGGACGGCACATGATACGGTTCGGCGTTTTGGGATGCGGGCGGATTGGGCAGGTGCATGCGCGGTCTTTGCACCATATCCGCGGGGCCAGCGTGGTGGCGGTGTCGGACGCCCTGCCCCAGGCGGCGGAGGCTTTGGCAGAAGAGGTCGGGGCAGAGCTGCGCGAGACGGAGGCGATTGTTGGCGCAGCG
This sequence comes from Pseudomonadota bacterium, assembly GCA_039820585.1. GTDB lineage: Bacteria > Pseudomonadota > Alphaproteobacteria > Rhodobacterales > Rhodobacteraceae > JBCBGF01. Next base: position 77,081 of record JBCBPV010000003.1, on the reverse strand, counting down.
GATATCGACGCCATCGTGATTTGCACGCCCACCGATACCCACGCGGATCTGATCGAAGCGGCAGCAGCGGTGGGCACGCCTGTCTTCTGTGAAAAGCCCATTGATCTGGATGTGGCGCGGGTGCGGGCCTGTCTGGCGGCGGTCGACGCGGCGGGCATCCCGTTGATGATCGGGTTCCAGCGCCGGTTCGATCCGCATTTCCGGGCGCTGCGCGCGGCCTTGCGGGGCGGGCAGATCGGGGCGGTGGAGCAGATTGCGATTACCAGCCGCGATCCTGCGCCGCCGCCCTATGGGTATATCGAGCGGTCGGGCGGGCTGTTCCGGGATATGACGATCCATGATTTCGATATGGCGCGGTTTCTGTTGGACGCGCCGATCCGGCGGGTGATGGCGACGGGGGCGGCGCTGGTGGACGCGCAGATTGGGGTGCTGGGGGATTACGACACCGCAACGGTGGTGATGGAGGCAGAGAGCGGCGCCCAAATCACCATCACAAACTCTCGCCGTGCGAGATATGGCTATGACCAGCGGGTGGAAGTGCTCGGCTCCAACGGCATGCTACAGGTGGGCAACCAACAGCAGGCAAACGTGACCACGGCAGGGGCGGATGGCTTTGCCCAGCCGCCGCTTCTGGATTTCTTCATGGACCGCTACGCCGCCGCCTATACCGCTGAGATGGAAGCGTTTATGGCCAATATCGCGGACGGCACCCCGCCCGAGGTGACGGGCGCGGATGGGTTGGCCGCGCTGGAACTGGCCGATGCTGCGGCGCTGTCGGCGCGAGAGGGGCGCTGGATCGCGCTTTAACCCCGCCCGAACGCCCCAGATTTCGGCATTTGCCCCGAAAACCTACGGTGTTTTTCCCGCTATTCGGGATGATTGGTGGAAATCCTAGCAAAAATCGATATTATCTCGTCAGGAGGCGCCCATGAACTTGATGGATCTGACAGTTGCCAGCGGCGAAGGCTCGGCCACGCAGCAGGCCTATACCTCGCTGCGGCGCATGATCGTGTCCGGGGCGTTGAAACCCGGTGAGAAGCTGAAGATCGAGGCGCTGCGCCAGATGCTGCACACCGGTGCGTCGCCCATTCGCGAGGCGCTGAGCCTTTTGACCTCGGACAATCTGGTGGAGCGGATCGACCAGCGCGGGTTTCGCACCGCCGATGTCAGCCCCGAGAATTTCGCCGAGATCCTGCTGTTGCGTTGCAAGCTGGAAGACCTGGCGCTGCGCCAGAGCATCGAGGCGGCGACGCAGGCCTGGGAAGAACAGGTCGTGCTGGCCCATCACCGGATGCAGCGCGCCAAGGCGGAGAAGAGCGAACGCTTCGAGGACCTGCACAAAGAGTTCCACATGGCGCTTCTGGCCAATGCGCAGTCGCCGATCCTTCTGAAGTTCTGTTCGCAGCTTTACGATCTGAACATCCGCTACCGGTTCCTGGCGGGCAGTGCGCTGGAATACAAACGCCGCGATGTCACCGATGAGCATGCGGGCATTTTGTCGGCGGCGGTTGCGGGGGATGCCGATGTGGCGAGCGAACGGTTGATCCGCCACTACGAGGTGACGGGGTCGTTTCTGTCGGGGTTGATGGGCGACTGGTCGGGGGCGGCCTAGGCCCGCACCAACGCCAGATCGAAGCTGACCTTCAGGTAGTCGCCGGGCACCTTGCCCGACAGCGCGAACCCTGTATCCGGGAAGCTGCCGGCGGGCATGGTCTCATATTCCATCACCAGATCTTCGCGCACGCCGAACACCGCGTCGCCGTCGAGGTATTGGTCGTCGCTGGCAAAAACCTCGGTCACCAGCGGGCGGAAGCCGTCCGCTTCGACGATGAAATGCAGGTGTGAGGGGCGCCAGGCGTGGCGGCCGCTGGCGCGCAAGAGGTCGCCGCCGGGGCCGTCGGTGGGGACTTCGTATTCGACCGGTTTGACGGTGGTGAAAGCATAGCGGCCGTCCGCGCCCACGGTTTGCAAACCGTGGAAGGAATAGGTGTCTTGGGTGGGATCCTGGCTGGAGTAGAGGCCATTGGGCGCGGTTTGCCAGATGTCGAGCGTGGCGCCGGGGATCGGAGTGCCGTTGGTATCGGTGACGGTGCCTTCGACCAGCACAACGGGCCCGCCGAAATCGCGACGCATGTCGGCGCCGACCGCGAGCGGGGGCGAGCCGGTGATGTGAAACGGGCCCAGTACGGACGATGACGTGCCATCGGGTGAGGCGTTGATCATGTCGACCAGGGACGACAGGCCCAGAAGGTCGGACAAGAGAACGAACTCGTGGCGTTCCTTGTCGGAAATCTCACCCGCTTTTTCCAGGAAGGCGATCCCGGTGTTCCATTCGGCATGGGTGAGGTTCACCTCTTTGGCGAAGGCGTGGAGGTGCTTGGTCAGGCTGCCCAGGATCTCGCGCAGGCGGGGATCGGTGTCCTCGCCCAGGTAGCTCATGAACACGTCGGTTATGTTGTCTTTGGTGACGTTGCGCATCGGCGGTCTCCTTTAGATGAGGGCGAGGCTGAGCACGGGAAAGCGGATCAGCACGATCAGCACCAGTAGCATAACAAACGCGAAGGGAAGCGCACCCAGGAACACGTCTTTCAGCTTGATCCTGTCATCGTCGAGCGTGGCCTTGATGACAAAACAACTGAGCCCCAGGGGTGGCGTGAGAAGCCCGATTTCGGCGGCGACGACCGCGACGATGCCGAACCAGACGAGGCTGAGGCCCATGCTTTCGACGAGGCCCAGGAACAGTGGTACGACGATCAGGATGATCGAGGCGGTGTCGAGAATGGTGCCGAGAAACAGCATCAGCACGACCATCAGGGTCATGATCCAGAAGAAGCTGAAGTTGTTTTCGGCCAGAAGCGTTTGCAGTTCATTGGGAATGCCCGCGATGCCCAGCATGCGGGCGTACATGGACGCAGCCGTGATCAGGAACAAAAGCGCGGCGGTGATGTAGCCGGTTTCCAGCACGGTTTCCCAGAAGGTCTTGAGGTTGATGCGCCCGCGCACGGCGGCGATAATGATCCCGATGAGTGAGCCGGCGGCGCCCGCCTCAACCGGGGTGGTCCAACCGGTGTAGATGCCGCCCAGGACGACGACGATGAGCAGGATGATCGGGAAGGTTTTGGAAAAGATCTCTCCCCACCCCATGAGGTCTTCGGTCTCAATGACCCGCCCGCCGACGAAGCCCGGCGTGAAGCGGCCCATGAACCAGATCGCGCCGATATAGGCGATGGCGAGCAGGATACCCGGAATGACGCCTGCCAGGAACATCTCGCCCACGGATTGTTCGGCGACGAACGAGTAGATGATCAACATCGCGGAGGGCGGGATGATCATGCCGAGGACCGAGCTGCCAGCGACCACGCCCACGGCAAAGCGCGGGTTGTATTCGTGGGTCAGCATCGCGGGCACGGACATTTTGGAGAAGACCGAGGCTGAGGCGATAGAGGATCCGGTGACGGCGGCGAACACCGCGTTGGCGCCCACGGTGGCCATGCCGATCCCGCCGGTGATGCGACGGAAGCCCTGGTTCATCACGGTGTAGATGTCGGCGCCCAGCCCGGCCTTGGCGACGATATTTCCCATGAAGACAAAGAGCGGGATCGTGGCGAAGGTGTATTCCATCGCGCTGTCGCCGATGGCGATTTTTGTGAGAGCGAAGGACAGGTCCACGTTGCCGCGCATCACCCAGATCGCCACGAAGCTAACGAGCCCCAGCGCGATGGGGATGTAGACGCCCATATAGATCAGACCGACGATTGCCAGGATCGAGATCATCCCGATGTCTACGGCGCTCATGATCCGCTTTCCTGATGGGGCACCCCGTCCCCGGTCTCGGATATGACATGGAGAAGGAAGTGAATGGTGCACAGGCACGCGCTGAGGAAGATCACCAGCTTGATCGGCCACCAGGGTGCTGTGAAGATGCCGGGCACGCCGAAGAAATCCTGACTTTCCCACATCTCGACGAACTCGGGCCACATGGCGACGGCGACGATGATCATGAAGGCGGCGCTGGCCAGGTCGATCAGCATCGACTGGATGCGCCCCACGGCGGGTCGGCGGGCGCGCATGAGATTGAGAAACCCGTCAGAGCGGGTCATCCGGCCCATGCGCACGACGTCCGGCAATTGCAGGAAGACAATGAGCACCATCGAGAACTGGACAACTTCGACTGCGCCCAGGAAGGGCTTGTTGAAGATGCCGCGTGCGACGATGTCGTAATTCACGATTGCGATCAGGGCGACCACAACCAATGTGCCAACGGCGTTGGCCGCGATGGCCACGCCGCCGGCGATGGTTTTCACAAGGTGCATTCCGTGCCCCGGTCCGGCGCCCTAGTTGGTGGCTGCCTCAGAGGCCCAGTCACGCACGGGTGTGAAGCCTGCATCCTTCAGCTTGCCCATATAGGCGTTCAGCATGTCGGTGCCGGGCTGACCCGCGGCGTCGAGGCCTGCGGCCCATTCAGCGGCGATGTTGGGCATGGCCTTGGCCCAGGCTTCGCGCTGTGCGGCATCCATCTCGACAATCGTGCCACCGGCATCGATGAAGGCCTGGCGGCTGGCATCAGCGCGGTCCATGGCGATGCCTGCGACGTGGTCGCGGTAGGCGACCGAGACCTCTAGCAGGACGTTCTGCACTTCTTCGGGCAGGCTGTTCCAATAGTCCTTGTTCACGGTGATGGTCTTGGAGTTCACGGCGCCCAGATCGGCGCGCAGCATATAGGGCGCGACTTCCGCGATCTTGAAGGTCGCGGCGGATTCGGGCCAGAGCATGGCGTGATCCACCAGACCGGTTTGCAGCATGTTGTAGAAGTCGGTCAGACCGCCGCGCACACCGGCCACGTTCGGGATCCCTTCGAGATAGCGCAGGTTCATGCCAGCCCCGGCCACCTTGCCGCCTTCGAGATCGGACAGCGAGTTGATCGGCGATTTCGAGAAGATCTGATAGGTGTCGAGGACAACGCCGGTGGCCAGGTAGACCTGGTTCTGGTCGCTGAACTCGGCCTGCATCGCGGGGAATTCCTTGGCGATCTCGTCCACCGCCTTGGCCACGGCGCGCGCGTCAGGAGCGACAAACGGCGTCGCGGCGGAAATCGCCTGGCTGGGCAGTTTGGAGTTGTGGAAGATCGTGGTGACGATCCCGATGTCGCCGAGGCCAAGCTTGACGCCTTCGAGCACGCCCTTGGGCTTGACGATGGAGCCGCCATAGCTTTCCTGCCAGTCCATCTGGTAATTGCCGCTCTCGGCCAGGCGCTTGTCGACTTCGGGAATGAAGAAGTTGGTGAACTCTTGCACCCAAAGCGCGCGTGCGGGGTAGCCGTCGATTACCACGGCCTTGATCGTCTCGGTCGCGAACGCGGGCATTGCGGTCATCGCCGCGAGCGCCACACCCATGGTCGTTCTACGTGTCCAGTTTCTCATAGTGTCCTCCCTAGGATCAAAGACCTGGCGGTTAAGCCTTCTGCCAGGTCACAGTGAGTTCCGTGCCCGAATTGGAAAACAGTTTCGCAATCGGGCAGTATTTGTCGGTCTCGGCCCCCACGCGATCCAGCTCCTCCTGGGTCGCGCTTCCGTCGGCTGTGACCGTCATGCGGATGGCCGGAAACGGCACATCCAGCTCTTCCATCATCAAAACGCCCCGGCGGTCAAAATCGACCTCCATATCGAAGCTAAGATGGCCGATATCGACGCCCAACTTATCGGCGCATTTGTTGCCGATGACGTTGGTGCATCCCATCAGCGCGGAAAAGGTCGTCTCGGTGGGCGAAAGCCCTTCGTTGGTGCCGCCGCGTTCGATGGGTTCATCAATCACGCCCACGACATCGCGCACATGCACTTCGCTGCGGGCATGGCTTGTCGCTTTGCCGGACAGCTTGATCTTGAGGGTGGTTTTCTGACGAATGGCCATGGGGTTCACGCGAACGCGCACACGTCTTCGAAGGCGAAGCGCGGCAGTTTGGGGAAGATCGCCGAGACGTCGGCGTAGCCGATGTTGCACAGGAAGTTGGACTTCCAGCCACTGTCCGCGAAGAATTCGGCGTCCACGACTTCGTTTGAAAAGCCCGACATCGCACCGACATCGAGGCCAAGGGCCCGGGCGGCGATCATGAAGTAGGCGCCTTGCAGCGTAGAGTTGCGGAAGGCGGTGTCATGGATGTGCTGGTCCTTGCCCGCAAACATCGGCTTGCGGTCTTCGTGCGGGAACAGAAAGTCGAGCTTTTCCCAGAACGCGGGATCCCAGGCGATGATGGCCGTGACGGGGGCGGTTTTCATCTTGGCCACGTTTTTCGGCTTCAGCGCCTTGGCCAGCCGGTCCTTGCCTTCGTCGCTGGTGACAAACACGAACCGCGCGGGGCAGGTGTTCATGCTGGTCGGGCCGTTGATCGTGATGTCGTAGAGCGTGCGCAGCGTTTCATCGCTGACCGGTTTGTCCGTCCATGCGTAATGCGAGCGCGCGTCGCGCAGGATCAGGTCAATGGACGCGTCGTCCAGCTGGCCGATCTTTTGGCGCAGGGCATGGATGCCCTCTTGCGCGGCGGCGCGGGCGGCGTCGATCTGAACCCCGTCTTCCATCACTCTGCCGCCGCTTTGGCGATCATGTCAGCCTCGTCCACGATGGGGCTGGAGCAGATGCCGATGCCTTCGATTTCGATATCCACGACTTCGCCGGGCTTGAGCCAGCGGGGGTTCGGCTTTTTCGCGTGGCCGACGCCCGGGGGCGTTCCGAGGGCGATGTGGTCGCCGGGTTGCAGAGTGGTGTAGCCCGAGATGATCGAGATGGCGCGGGCGGCAGGCCAGATCATGTTGGCGGTGTTGGAGCTTTGCAGGATCTCTGTGCCCACGCGGCTTTCGATCTTTAGGCCCGAGGCCCCTGCCGGCACTTCGTCAGGCGTGACCACAAAGGGCCCGATCGCGCCGGTGTCATCGAAGTTCTTGCCCGGCGTCCACTGGTGCGTCTTGCGCTGGTAGTCGCGGACCGAGCCGTCGTTGAAGACGGTGTAGCCAAACACATGATTCAACGCGTCGGCTTCCGAGATGTGGCGCCCGCCGGTGCCGATGATGACCATCAACTCGGCCTCATAGTCGAGCTGCTCTGAACAGGTGGGCCGCACCAGCGGTGCGCCTGCGGCCATGATCGAGCGCCGCCCACGCATGAACAGCGCGGGGTATTCGGGGATGTCGTATCCGCCTTCCTTGATGTGGTCGGTGTAGTTCAGGCCAAGGCAGATGATCGTGGGCGGCTGGTCGATGGGCAGGGCTGGCGTGATGTCGCCTACCGCGATTGCGCCAGTATCGCTGACCGATGCGGCGCGTTTGACGAGGGCGGGACTTGCGGCGAGGGTGGACAGGTCGCGCCCCACTTCGGGAAGAGCCGCGCTGAGATTGACCGCCTTGTCGCCTGTTACGGCAAACACGCTTGTGTCACCGCCAACGGTGCCGACCAAAAAGCGCATGATACTCCTCCCACTTGATTGAGTGTGATTTTGACGATAAAAAAACGGCAAGTCAAATAAAATCGATTTTTCTTTGGAAGGACGTCGGATGCCCGCATGGGATGAGTATAAGGCCGAGGCCAAGGCCCGCGGATCGCTGGCGCATGAGGTTTACGTGGCGGTGTCCACGCCCACGGGCGGGCCTGACGCGGTGAAGGCGGTGCTGGCCGAACACCTGGCCTATATCGGGTCGTTGGAGGAAAGCGGCGCGGTGATGTTTGCAGGCCCCTTGTCCGATGACAGCGGCACACAGATGCAAGGTGTCGGTATGCTGGTGCTGCAAACTGCATCTGTTGAAGAGGCGCGCGCGCTGGTGGAAAACGATCCCATGCACGTCTCGGGCGCGCGGGCGTTCACCTTGCGCAAATGGATGATTAACGAAGGCAGCGTGACGATGACGATGAAACTGTCCAGTCGCGCGGTCGGGTTGGGATAGGATGCCGTGATGGCCGAGCGCAGTTTTCTGGGCGACATGCTGACCACGCTTTTTGAGCGCAGCCAGGTGATGTCGGTCGCGCGGGATCGTCGGTCGCTGACCGATATGTGCCGCGCGCTTCTGGATGCCGAGGGCGAGGTGTCGGGCCTGCGTCTGGCGCAAGGGATCCTCGACCGGTATGCAGGGCTGGCGCCGAACGATCGGCTGGCGTTTGTCAAGTTCCTCAACGATGAGTTGGAGTTGGATCTGCCTGCCTTGCAAAGCGCGGCGCAGGCCTATGCCGACACGCCTGACCCGGAGATCTATCGCACCCTGTCCGCGGCGGCGGAGCCCCGACGGCAAGAGCTGCTGCGCCGATTGAACCAACCGCCCAACGCGACGCGGCGGCTGGTGGCGATGCGGGCCGATTTGCTGGAGGCGCTGAAGGAACATCCCGATCTGCGGCGCACCGATCAGGACTTTCAGCACCTGCTGAGCAGCTGGTTCAATCGCGGGTTCCTGGTGCTGCGCCAGATCAGTTGGGAAACACCGGCCAGTATCCTTGAGAAGATCGTCGCGTATGAGGCGGTGCACGCGATAAACGACTGGGATGAATTGCGGCGGCGGCTGTATCCGCAGGACCGCCGGTGTTTTGCCTATTTCCACCCCACGATGCCGGACGAGCCGCTGATCTTTGTGGAAATCGCGTTGACGATGAAGGTGCCCGCGTCGATCCAGCATCTGTTGGCTGACAATCGCGAGACGCGGAACGCGCAGGAGACCAAGGTGGCGGTGTTTTATTCGATCTCCAACTGTCAGCGGGGGCTGAAGGGGATCAGCTTTGGCAATCTGCTGATCAAGCAGGTGGTGGATGAGTTGAGCCAGGAGTTGCCGGGCATCGACACGTTCGTGACCCTGTCGCCGATCCCGGGGTTAAACGCCTGGCTGGGGGAGCAGTTGGACAATCCCGAAGCGGTGGCGGTGCTGAGCGGCACGGCGCCCAAAGATGCGTTCCGGCGGGTGGTGTCGGATTATTTGCTCAACGCCAAGGACAGCCGCGACCAGCCGCGCGATCCGGTGGCGCGGTTCCACCTGGGCAATGGGGCGCAGATCTATGACGTCCATGCCGATGCCGACACAAGTGAGGCGGGGCAGCAGCGATCCAGCGGGGCGATGGTGAACTATCAGTACGATCTGAAGATGATCGAGCAAAACCACGAAGGCTTTGTGCAGAATGGCCGCGTCGCGACGGCGCCCGGTTTTCGCATTCCGTCAAAACCAAGAAAACAAAGGACGCGCGCTTAGTGGCCAACGTGCTTTACGACCGATTGATCGCCCCGCATGCGGGCAACACGGCTTGCTTTCTGAGCCAAGCCTCACGCGCCGACATCACGTATGCCGATTTCGTTGTGATGACGGCGCGGATGGCCCATGCGCTTGTGGCCCATGGTGTGGCCCCCGGCGACCGGGTCGTCGTGCAGGCCCCGAAATGTGCAGAGATGGTCGCGCTCTATGCGGCGACGGTGCAATGCGGGGCGGTGTTTTTGCCGCTGAACACGGCCTATACGCGCGATGAGGTGGCTTATTTCGTGGGGGACGCCACCCCGCGGGTTCTGGTGGCAACCGACACGACGCAAGGGGCGTTGACGCCCATTGCGGATGGGGCGGATGCGCGGCTGGTGACGTTGAACGCCGATGGGTCGGGCACGCTGACCGATGGGCTGGCCGACCGGCCGGCGCAATTCGACACGGTGGCGCGCGGGCCTGATGATCTGGCCGCGCTGCTCTATACCTCTGGCACCACGGGCCGGTCCAAGGGCGCGATGCTGACGCAGGATAATCTGTTGTCGAACGCGGTGTCTTTGGTGGATCACTGGCAGATCACGGGCGACGATACGCTGATCCATGCCCTGCCGATCTTTCACACCCATGGGCTGTTTGTGGCGCTGAACACCTCGCTTCTGGCGGGGGCCAAGGTGGTGTTTATGCCGGGCTTCGATCTGGACGCGATCTTTGCCGCCCTGCCCCACGCCAATACGATGATGGGGGTGCCGACCTTCTATACCCGGATGCTGGCCGATGATCGGCTGACGCCCGAGGCGGTTGCCAATATGCGCCTGTTTGTATCGGGCAGTGCGCCGCTGTTGGCCGAGACGCATAGCGCGTTCACGCACCGCACGGGGCATCACATCCTGGAACGCTACGGGATGACCGAGACGAATATGATTACCTCGAACCCTTACACGGGCGAACGGCGGCCTGGCACAGTGGGTGCCCCCCTGCCCGGCGTTGAGGTGCGGGTGTGCGACCCGGAGACCGGCGATGTGCTGGCCCCCGGTCAGGTGGGCATGATCGAGGTGCGGGGCCCAAATGTGTTCAAGGGCTATTGGCAGATGCCCGGCAAGACGGCGGCAGAGATGCGCGCGGACGGGTACTTCCTGACCGGGGATCTGGGGACGTTTAGTGAGGATGGGTATCTGTCGATTGTGGGTCGGGCGAAGGATCTGATCATCACGGGCGGCTACAACGTCTATCCCAAAGAGATCGAGGATGTACTGAACGATGTGGACGGCGTCGTTGAGTCTGCGGTGTTCGGCGTGCCGGATGCCGATTTCGGCGAGGCGATCATTGCCGCCGTGGTGCCCGAGGCGGGGCATGCGCTGTCAGAGGATACGCTGCGCGACACGGTGGCGGGGAAGCTGGCGCGGTTCAAACACCCGCGGCGCTATACGCTGATGGCGGATCTGCCGCGGAATACGATGGGTAAGGTCGAGAAGAACCGATTGCGCGCGAGCCATAGCTGAGGCCTAGCCGGGGCGCAGGCGGGCGAGCAAGACGGGTGTGAGATACATCGGTATCTGGTAGCAGCCGATGAAGATCATCAGGGGCGCGGCCACACTTTCTGGCAGGACGATCAGGAACAGCGCGATGTTGCGATTGCCCGCGTAGATCGCGGTGGCGATGTCTTTGCTGCGCGTGGCCAAGAGCGTTGCGAGGACGAGGCCAAAGTTGACGGCAAACGCTGCGGCGAGCCACAGGGCGAGTGTCCCCGGATCGGTGCGCAGGAGGGGGCCAATTGCGCTCATCAAGCCCACGACGACGATGGCGAGCAGGAGGGCGGCGATGCCGTCGAGGGTGGCCTGAGCCGAGCCAAGCGTGGGGCGGAGGCGGCGGATCGCAAAGCCTGTGCCCACCGAGGCGAGGATGGCCAGAAGCAGACCCAGCGACAGGTTGAGCGCGCCAAGCGCCCCTGCCCCGCCGGGGTTGAGGACGATCAGAACGGGAAGCGCGGTGAGCGGGAAGAGCGCCGTGCCCAGCACCAGGATGCGCATACCCGGGGCGGGGTCGTGGCCGACCATGATGGCGAAGTTCGGCGCCCCGGTCACGGACGGGGCCGCGAGCATCAGGGCGACGGCAAGCGCGAGTGGCAGGGTCAGAAGGCCGGTGGTGGCGAAGAGGCCGAGGGCGGCAAGTGGCAGCGCCATCTGGAACAGGGCGATGCGTGTCAGGGTTGGGCGCAGATCACCGAGGTTGCCGAAGGCCGCCTTTGCGCCGACGCGGATGCCGGTGACGACCAGGAGGAGCGCGATCAGTGGACCGATCCAGGGGCGCAGCGCCTGCGCCACGTCCGGCAGGGCGAGGCCCGCCACGAGCCCGGCGATCAGGCAGGCCCTGCCCCGCTGCCCCAGCCAGATGAGCGCGGCGGTCACGCGTCAGGGGGCCTGCCGCATCGTTTCGGGCAGCCACATCGCGATATCGGGGAACCAGATCAGGACAAAGCACATCAGCACCATGATCAGGAACATCGGGAAGGCGGCGCGGGTGATATAGCCCATCTCGTGCTCGGTCATGCCTTGGAGGACAAAGAGGTTGAAGCCGATGGGCGGCGTGATCTGCGCCATCTCGACGACGACCACAACGAAAATGCCGAACCAGATCAGGTCGATGCCGGCCTCGCGCACCATCGGCTCCACCACGGCCATTGTCAGGACGACCGAGGAGATCCCGTCGAGGAACATACCGAGGATGATGTAGAAGACCATCAGGATCATCAGCAACTCGAACCGCGACAGCTCCATCGTGGCGATGCCGTCGGCCAGCGCGCGTGGCAGGCCGGTGAAGCCCATGGCGAGTTTCAGGAACGCGGCCCCGGCGAGGATCAGGGCGATCATGGCCGAGGTGCGGGTGGCGCCCATGAGGCTTTCGGTGAACGTGCTCCAGTTGAGCGAGCCCTGGCTGGCGGCCAGCACAAGCGCGCCGATCACGCCGATGGCGGCGGCTTCGGTCGCGGTGGCGTAGCCTGCGTACATCGAGCCGATGACGACGAAGATCAGGCACAGGACCGGGATCAGGAAGCGGGAGTTTTTCAGCTTTTCGGCGAAGGGCATGCCGGTTTCTTGTTTTGGGTTCCAGCTGCCCGAGAGGCGGGAGTAGACGGCGACGTAGCCCATGAACATCAGGGCGAGGCAGAGGCCCGGGAAGACGCCCGCGAAGAACAGCTGCGTGATGCTTTCATTGACGGTGACGCCGTAGACGATAAGGGCGAGGGACGGCGGGATCATCAGGCCGAGGGTGGCGGCACCGGCGAGCGTGCCGATCACGATGCGTTCGGGGTAGTCGCGGGCGCGCAACTCGGGGATCGACATCTTGCCCACCGTGGTGAGCGTTGCGGCGGAGGAGCCGGAGACGGCAGCGAAGACGGTACAGCCGACGATATTGGTGTGGACAAGGCCACCCGGAAGGCGGGCAAGCCACGGGGAGAGGCCGCGGAACATGTCTTCGCTCAGCCGGGTTCGGAACAGGATTTCGCCCATCCAGATGAACAGTGGCAGGGCGGTGAGCGTCCAGCTGGACGACGAGGCCCAGACCGTTGTGATCATCGTGTCGCCCACCGGGCGCGAGGTGAACAGCTCCATCCCGACCCAGGCCACGCCCATCAAGGCGAGGCCGACCCAGACGCCGGAACCGAGCAGAAGGAACAGGACGAAGAGGAACAGGATGATGGCGTATAGCTCGTCCATGGCGCCTTACTCCGCGAAGCTTTGGTCGACGAGATCGCGTTTGATGCGATGGTCGCCGCGGAAGATGACGTGGATCAGGTGGTCGGTTAGCGCGATGGCCAGGATACCGCCGCCGATGACCATGACCGATTGTGGAATCCAGAGGGGGGTGGCGTCCTGGGCCTGGCTGACCTCGTTAAACTTCCACGACCAGAACGCGAACCAGTAGGCGTAATAGGTGAAGTACCACATCACGGCGGCGGCGATGGTGAAGCACCAGATCTCCATAAAGCGTTTGAAACGCTGGGGAACGGCGTTCAGGACCAGGGAGACCCGGATGTGCGAGCCGCGGTTCAGCGCATTGGCGAAGGCGAAGAAGCTGGCGGCGGCCATGGCGTAGCCTGCGTAGTTGGCGGCGCCGGGAAAGATCTCCCCCGTCCAGCGGGCGATCATTTGCGCGACGATGAGTAGAAGGATGGCGATCAGGCATAGGGCGGCCAGGATGCCAGAGGCGAGATATATGAAATCAAGGACGCGGCGGATACCGCGTAGGATCGGGGTCATGGGGGGCTCCGCCGTTTGGGGGATGCCCGGGCCCGGCATTGGCGGGCCCGGGCGGAACACTTATTGCGCGGCGTTGTAGGCGTCGACGATGGCTTGGCCGGTCTCGCCCGCGGCTTCCAGCCATTCGGCGGTCATCGTCTCACCAATGGCCTTCAACTCGCCCATCAGCGTGTCGCCTGCGGGTTCCACTGTCATGCCACCTGCGGCCAGGCCCGCCAGCGTGAAGCCGGTGTATTCCTTGGCGCGCCAGGTGCCCGCGTATTCGGCCATGCCGGCACAGGCGTTGATGACGTTCTTGTTGGCCTCATCCACATCGGCCCACACGTCGTTGTTAATCAACATGTAATTGCGCGGGAGCCAGGCATCGACCGAGTAGAAGTGGCTGAGGCTTTCCCAGACCTTGCGGTCGTAGCCGGTGGCACCCGACGACACCATGGATTCGGCCACACCGGTGGCGAAGGCCTGGCTGATTTCAGCGGCTTCGATCTGAACCGGGAGCATGCCGGTCAGTTCGGCCAGTCGCGCTGTGGCGTTGTTGTAGGAGCGGAACTTGATGCCTTCCATGTCGGACACCGAGGTGACTTCCTTGTTGAAGTAAAGGCCCTGTGGTGGCCACGGCACGGAATAGAGCATCGTCATGTTCTGCTCTGCCAGCAGCTCTTCCAGATGCGGTTTGGCGACTTCATAGAGTTTCTCGTGCTCGTCGAAGGAGGACACGAGGAACGGCACCGAATCCCAGCCGAAGATCGCGCTTTCGTTCTGGTGGCCCGACAGGAGGCGCTCACCGATGGGCACCTGACCGGTCTGGACCGCGCGCTTGATGTCGGCGCCCGCGAAGAGCGAGCCTGAGGGATGGGTCGTGATCTCAATCGCGCCGCCGGTGCCGGTGGTCACGCATTCGGCGAACTCGGCCCCGGTGACGGAGTGGAAGTTGGACCCCGAATAGGCCATCGGCAGGTCCCATTTTTCCTGCGCGGCAACTGGCAGGGCGACAAGCGCTGTGGTCGCCACGGCGGCGAGGGTTGTTGTGAGTGTTTTCATGGGTCTCTCCTTGTTGGTCGTTTTGTTTTTGGTTGCGGGTATCAGGCAAAGCGCATGGGGCTGAAGGCCTGAAGGTCGGTGTTGACCGGCTGGTCCGCGACAAGTCCCGCCACCATCCTTCCGGTCTTTGGGCCGCCGGTCAATCCGATGTGGTGGTGGCCGAAGGCGGTGAAGATGCCGGTATTGCGCACCTCACCGATGAGCGGCAGGCTGTCGGATGGCGCCGGGCGGTGGCCGAGCCATTCGATTTCCGCGCCATGGGTGAGGTTCGGGAAGGCGGCTTTTGTGTGCTTGCGCAGAAGGCTGAGGGCGTCGGCATTGGGGCCCGCGTCGAGGCCGCCGAACTCGACCACGCCGGCGCAGCGCAGGCCTGCGGCCATGGGCGTGGCGACAAACTTGCCGCTGGCGACCATGATCGGATGGTTTGGGCCGCCGTCGGCGTCTTCGAAAACGATATGATAACCGCGCTCGGTCTCGATCGGGATGGTGAGGCCAAGCTTTTTCATCAGCGGTTTGGACCAGACGCCTGTGGCGAGGATCACGCGGTCGCAGGGAACGGGGCCGTCGGCGGTGAGGGTTGCCGTCACTTGGCCATCGGTGGTTTCAAAATCCTTGATTTCGGACTGGCGGATGGTGCCGCCGAGCCCCTCAAACACGGAGGCCAGCGCTTTGACATAGCCGCCAGGGTCGCGGATGAAGCCGTGGTCGGTCATCGTGGCGAGGCAGCCGATATCAGCGGAGAGGTTTGGTTCGAACTCGCGGACGGCCGCGCCTTCGCGCACCACCGGATCGAACCCCGCCTCTCGGCGGAGCGCCCAGGTGTAGGCGTCGCCTTCAAACGCCGCACGGGTGGCATAGGCGAAGGAATAGTCGCAGTCAGTGACCCAATCGGCGGCGGCGGTCTCGGCCACCAGGGCTTTGTGCTGATCCACGCTGTCGCCGACGATGGTGGTCAGTCCCTTGGCGATCCGGCGCGTGTCGCTGTCATTGGCGTTGGCGAGGTATTTCATCAACCAGGGCAGCAGCTTGGGGAAATAGCCCCAGCGCATGAACAGCGGGAAGTCGGGGTTCATCAGCATCTTGGGCGCCTTGCCGATCAGGCCGGGGGCCGTCACTGGCGCAATGGAACAGGCTGCGATGACGCCGGCGTTGCCGTGGGACGTGCCTTCGCCGGGTGGCAGGCGGTCGATGATCGTGACGTCCGCGTCCGAGAACCGGCGCAGCCAGATCCCCGTGGACACGCCGACGATGCCAGCGCCTGCTATGACGACTTTTTGCGTAATCCCCGTGCCCCCGTGTCCTGGATGTGTGACCCATACGCCGGGTCCGCACCCACCCGGCTGTATACAAAGCCTTACACAGCGTTGCCCCCCGCACAAGTCCTGCGGTAGACTGTGCATGATCAGAAAGGGCAGACCTTCCATGACCACCACGGCCCCCGATTTCAGCGATGCCGTCAGTACGCTTTACACCCAGCTGCGCCAGATGGCTGCGACGTTCGAGTTCAAGCCTGGGGAGCGGATCAACGAGTCTGAACTGTCGCGGCGCCTGGGCGCCAGTCGCACGCCATTAAGAGAGGCGCTTAACCGGTTGGTGGCAGAGGGGTTTATCGAATTGCAGGCAGGCCGCGGCTTTTTCTGTCGGCCGCTATCGCCCGAGCGGATCATGCATCTGTACGAGGCGCGGATCGCCATCGAGTGCGAAGCCGTGCGCCAGGCCGCCCTGCGCGCCGATCCAGCGGCGTTGGGCGTGCTGGATGGCACGCTGGATGACAGTGCCGAGGAATATGCCACCTGCACCGATGCGATGCGCCTGATGGCGCTGGATGAGGCATTTCATCTGGGTTTGTGCACGCAATCGGGCAATCCGGAGTTGGTGAGCATGCTGCGCACGATCTATGACAAGATCCGATATGTCCGCGCCGCGGACCTGCGCCAGTTGCAGGCGGCGGGTGAGACGACCACGGCACGCCATCGGGCGATCCTGGAACGGGTGCGCGCGGGCGATGCGGTGGCGGCATCTGACATGATGCGCACCCATATCGAAGTGCGCACGCGCCACGCCACGGAAGCGGTGCGGCTGGCCTTTGCCGATCTTTACGCGCCGCGGGACGACGCCCTGTGACCACGCCGGGTGGCAAGACCGTCTATGGGGCGGGCTTGGGCATCTTGATGCTGAACACCCGTTTTCCGCGGATCCCCGGCGATATCGGTAATGCGGGAACCTGGCCGTTTCCGGTGCAGTACAAGGTGGTGACCGACGCCACACCCGACACCGTGGTGCGCGGCGATGCGGAGCCGTTGCTGGAGGCGTTCGTGACCGCGGGGCGCGAGCTGGTGGATCTTGGCTGCGACGGGATTGCCACCAATTGCGGGTTTCTGGTGCCGTTTCAGGATGAGATGACGGCGGCGCTGGGCGTACCGGTGGCGGCGTCATCCCTGTTGCAATGGCCGATGATCGCGCGCGCGCTTCCGCCGGGGCAAACCGTGGGCATCCTGACGATCTCGTCGGAGACGCTGACGCCTGCGCATCTGGATGCTGCGGCTATCCCGCAGGGCACACCTTTTGCGGGCACAGGCGCGACTTCGCATTTCACCCAAGCGGTGCTTGGCGATGCGGGTGGGATCGATTTTGCCCAGGCCCGCGCCGACAACATCGCCGCCGCGGAACGGCTGATAGGCGAGCACCCGGACGTGGGCGCGATCCTTTTGGAGTGCACCAACATGGTCCCCTACGCCGCCGACATCCGCCGCGCGACCGGGCGGCCGGTGTTTTCGATCTATACCCATCTGCTTTGGTTTCAGTCCGCCCTGTTGCCGCGCCGGTTTTCAACCGACCTTGACGATCCGCGATAGGCGCGGGCGCGTCCGCAAAAACCCAACACAGCGCTGGATTCCCGCACCAACTGTCTGTTTATACTGCGGGCAGGGAGAGAGGATCTGCAACCACATGCCAGTCTCGCGGGCGCGAAAGCGGCCTGCGTGGGCCGTTGATATCGCAATCGGTATCCGAGCGGCATGTGCAGGCCTGACGACATTAAGGAACCAACATGGTCGATATCACCACCGACGTCCTGATCATCGGGACGGGCCCCGCGGGGTCATCATCCGCCGCACTTTTGTCGACCTATGGCGTCGAGAACATGGTCATCAACCGCTACCGCTGGCTGGCCAATACGCCGCGTGCGCATATCACCAACCAACGCACGATGGAGGTGCTGCGCGATCTGGGCCGGGATGTGGAGGATGAGGCTTATCTGTTCGCGACCGAGCAAGAGTTGATGGGCGAGAACATCTTTTGCGAGAGCTTGGCGGGCGAGGAAATCGGGCGCATGAACAGCTGGGGCACGCATCCGCTGTCGAAGGCCGAGCATCTGATGAGCAGCCCGACCTTCATGAACGACCTGCCGCAGACGTTTATGGAGCCCTTGTTGTTCAAGACCGCCTGCAAGCGCGGGACGCAGGCGCGGATGAGCACGGAGTATAAGAGCCATGTACAGGATGCGGATGGGGTGACGACGACCTGTCTGGATCGATTGACCGGGAAAGAGGTGGTCATCCGCTCGAAATACCTGATCGGCGCGGATGGGGGCAATTCATTGGTCGCCGCGCATGAGGATCTGCCGATTGCGGGCAAGATGGGTGTCGGCGGGTCGATGAACATTCTGTTCAAGGCTGACTTAAGCAAATACGTCGCCCACCGTCCGTCCGTTCTGTACTGGGTGATGCAGCCCGGCGCGGATGTGGGCGGGATCGGCATGGGGTTGGTGCGGATGATCCGGCCCTGGGACGAGTGGTTGATCGTCTGGGGCTATGACATCAACGAACCCGCGCCTGAGGTGGACGCAGCGATGGCGACTGAGGTGGCGCGGCAGTTGGTGGGGGATCCTGAGTTGGAGATCGAACTGCTGAGCGCCAATACCTGGACGGTGAATGATGCCTATGCCGAAAAGCTGTCGAGCGGTCGCGTGTTTATCATGGGGGATGCGGCACATCGGCATCCGCCGTCCAATGGGCTGGGGTCGAACACCTCGATCCAGGACGCGTTCAACCTGTGCTGGAAGCTGGCGAGTGTGTTGAAGGGTCAGGCGGGTGCGGCCTTGCTGGAGAGTTATGACGCGGAGCGGGCGCCGGTCGCCAAGCAGATCGTAACGCGGGCGAACCAGTCGATTGGGGAGTTCGGGCCGATATTCGAAGCGCTGGGGATGACCGGCGGGACGGATTACGAAAAGATCAAAGCGAACATGGATGCGCGTTGTGGGACCGGGCCAGAGGCCGAAGCGCAGCGGGCGGCTTTGAACGCGGCGATTGCGTTCAAGAAGTATGAGTTCGATGCGCATGGGGTGGAGATGAACCAGCGTTATCGGTCCGACGCGGTAGTGACGGATGGGCAAGCGGAACCTGCGTTTGAGCGCGACAGTGACCTGCACTACCAGCCGACGACGTGGCCGGGCGCGCGGATCCCCCATGCCTGGGTGTTCGATGCGGATGGGGGGCGGCATTCGACGCTGGATCTGACGGGGCATGGGCGGTTCACGCTGTTGACGGGTCTCGGTGGCGACGCATGGTGCGCGGCGGCGGCTGAGGTGGGCGAAAAGCTGGGCCTTGAGATCGCGTGTCATGTGATTGGGCCGCGCCAAAGATACATCGACCACACCGGCGACTGGGCCCGGGCGCGGGAGATTGGGGATGCGGGCTGCATTTTGGTGCGACCCGACCACCACGTGTGCTGGCGCCATGACGAGATGGCGGGCGATCCGGGCGCGGAACTGGCCGGCGTGATGGGCAGCATCCTCGCGCGCTAGCTCATCGTACCACATCGCGGTGCAAATGCACTGTATTGCGGTTTTTAGTTGACGTGTTCCGAACCGGCGTGCCCCACTGCTGAAAAACGCAGATCACCAGGGAGGAAGACCACATGGTTGAAATTCGCGGAATCGAATTCCAGGCCAATGACGACAACGCCATGGGGCTGGAGTTCGTCAATCTGAGCCACCGCTATGGCTTTCAGTGCCCGAACTGGCCCTATTTCAAAGATGTCGCGATCGAGCGTAAACACTACATGGCGAAGTCTGGTGTTCTCAGCCAGACGATCACGACCACGATGCATGTCACCACTCACATCGACGCGCCGGCGCATGTGGTGCAGGGGACGCCTTTTATTGACGAGGTGCCCCTGCCCCACTTCTTCGGCTCTGGCATCGTGGTCAGTATTCCCAAGAAAAAGTGGGAACAGATCACTGCGGATGATCTGGAGAAGGCCTGTGGCCATGCGATCCGCAAGAATGACGTGCTGATCATCAATACCGGCTGGCACAAGCAGTATGAGGATGGCGACTACTTTGCCTATTGCCCCGGTCTGGTGCCCTCTGCCGCGGATTGGATGGTGGAGAAAGGCGTGAAGGTCGTGGGCCATGACACGCAGGCCAATGACCACCCGCTGGCGACCGCGATCGGGCCGCAGCGGAACGGGCCGATCCTGCCGCATCTGGAGCAGGAGTATCTGGAATGGTCCGGCGGCATTCCGTGGGACGAGGCGTTCCCGGAATGGGAGCCGGTGCATCAGAAGCTGTTCAAGAACGGTATTCTGGGGATTGAGAATGTCGGCGGCGATCTGGACCGGGTGACGGGCAAGCGCGTGACCTTTGCGTTCTTCCCGTGGAACTGGGATCGGGGCGATGGGTGCATCATCCGGTTGGTTGCGATGATGGACAAGGACCAGGGCTATCGGATTGAGCCCGGCGAGAGCTTCTGATGCGGGTCAAGCGCTTTGCGGAGGCCGAGACCTATGAGGCCCCAAACCATTGGGGCGTCACGGGGTTGCGGTTGCAGGGGTTTGAGGATGGCGGGCCGGAAAACCAGTGGATCGGGTTTTCGCAATTTCTGCCCGGTGGTGGGGCTGGGCCGGATTCCACGCCTTTCGAGAAAGTCTATGTCGTGATCGAGGGTGAGATGACGGTGACCATTGATGGCGCGGACACCGTGCTGGGTCCGATGGACAGCTGCACGATCCCGCCCGAGACAGTGCGCACGATCGAGAACCGCAGCAACCACATCTGCAAGATGCTCGTGGTTATGCCCTATCCGGGGGGCGCGCGGGCATGAGCATTTCCGATCCGATGAAGATGTTCGATGTGGCGGGCAAGACGGCTTTGATCACCGGCGCGTCGGGGGCGTTTGGCATGGTGGCCGCGCGGGTGTTGGCGGGGGCTGGATGCAAGCTGGTACTGGTGGCGGGCAATGCCGAGGCGCTGGAGAGTATCGCGGGCGAATGCCGGGAGGCTGGGGCGGAGGTGCATACGATCAATGCGCGTCCTACCGACGAGGCGGTATGCGCCGACATGATGGCGGCGGCGGTCGCGGCGTTTGGGTCGCTGGATATCCTGGTGGTGGCGTCCGGCATGAACAAGGTCGCCAAGATTGATGAAATGGCGCCGGACACGTTCACGGCGGTGATGGATGCCAATGTGACGCAAAGCTGGCTGCTCGCGCGGGCGGCGACATCGGTGATGAAGGCGCAAGGGACCGGCGGCAAGGTTGTGTTGGTGTCCTCGGCGCGGGGGCTTTTGGGCCATCCGGCAGGGTACACGGCCTATTGCGCGTCGAAGGCGGCGGTGGATGGGATCACCAAGGCGCTTGGGTGCGAGCTTGGGCCGACGGGGATTACTGTGAACGCGATCGCGCCGACGGTGTTCCGCTCGCCCCTGACCGCGTGGATGTTCGAGGACACGGATGAGGCCACCGCCGTGCGCAACGGGTTCCTGACCCGCGTGCCCAAGGGGCGGTTGGGGGAGCCCGAGGATTTGGCGGGGCCGCTGTTGTTTCTCGCCTCCAAGGCGTCGGACTTCTATACCGGGCATATCCTGTACGCCGATGGCGGATACACGGCGGGATAGGTATGGCGGCGCCCCTTCAGACAGCGGTGATCGGTGCGGGGCTTATGGGCCATGGCATCGCGCTGACGCTGGCGCGGGCGGGGCATCGGGTGGCGCTGGCCGATCCGGATGTGAATAGCATCAAGACGGCGCCGGGGCGGATCCGGGATAGCTTGACGGTGCTGGGGGCCGATAGTTCCGAGGTTGTGGGCTGTCTCGACCGGATTTCGATGTATTCCACGGTGCCTGAGGCGGTGCCCGGTGCGGATGTTGTGTTTGAGGCGGCGCCAGAGAAGCTGGACCTCAAGCGCCGGATCTTTGCCGAGGTGGAAGACCATGCGACGGAGGGGGCGATCCTGGCGTCGAACACATCAGTCATCCCGATCACCAAGATCATGCAGGATCTGCGGCTGAAAGGTCGCGCGCTGGGGACGCATTGGTGGAACCCGCCGCATATGATCCCGCTGGTGGAGGTGATCAAGACGGAGTGGACGGACGCAGGAGCCGCAAAGACGATGGTAGATCTGCTCGCCCACGCCGGAAAGACGCCCGTGATGGTCGAAAAGGACGTGCCGGGCTTCATCGGCAACCGGCTGCAGCATGCGCTTTGGCGTGAAGCGATCAGTCTGGTGGAGAACGGGATCTGTTCGGCTGAGGCGGTGGATGATGTGGTGAAGGCGAGCTTCGGGCGGCGGCTGGCGGTGCTGGGCCCGTTGGAGAATGCCGATCTGGTGGGCACTGAACTGACGCTCGATATTCATGAGAATGTGCTATTCGATCTGGAAAGCCGCCAAGGCCCCTCGCCTTACTTGCGCCAGTTAATCGCGGATGGTCGGCTGGGCATGGCCTCGGGTCAAGGGTTTCGCCGCTGGACGCCGGAGGAGGCGGATGCCGTGCGCGCGAAGGTCGGGACACATCTCAAACGACTGGACACAATTCTGGACGACTAACCAAGATATCGGCCAAACAGGCTGAAAAAGGGAGGAAGACATGACACGCAAACATTTTGCACGCCCGACCCGTCGGGGGTTCATCGCTGGCACGGCAGCGGCCGTATCCGCACCGGCAATCCTGCGGGGCACACGGGCCTATGCGCAGGACAAGATGCTGAAGATCGGCTTTGTCAGCCCCAATACCGGGCCGCTGGCAGGCTTTGCCGAGGCCGATGAATTCATCCTGCAAGGCATTCGGGACACCTTTGCGGGTGGGTTGGAAAACAATGGGACAAGCTGGGGGGTTGAAATCCTGACCCGCGACAGCCAGTCGAACCCCAACCGCGCCGCCGAAGTGGCCGCCGACCTGATCCTGGGTGAAGAGGTCGACATCATCATGGCTGCCGCGACGCCGGATACCACCAACCCGGTGGCCGACCAGGCCGAGATCAACGAGGTGCCCTGCATCACCACCGACGCGCCGTGGCAGCCCTATTTCTTCGGGCGCAACGGCAACCCGGCGGAAGGGTTCCAGAGCACCTATCACTTCTTCTGGGGGCTGGAGGATGTGATCGGCGTGTTCCTGGATATCTGGGGGCAAAGCGGTGTCGAGAA
Source organism: Pseudomonadota bacterium (assembly GCA_039820585.1). Lineage (GTDB taxonomy): Bacteria > Pseudomonadota > Alphaproteobacteria > Rhodobacterales > Rhodobacteraceae > JBCBGF01. The sequence continues at coordinate 54,148 of JBCBPV010000003.1, read as the reverse complement.
AAGCGTGGGCGGGTTGTTCCCCAATGACGCGGACGGCAATGCCTGGGGCGATCCGGAGCTTGGTTTGCCGACACCTTTGGCCGCCAACGGGTACAACCTGGTCGATCCCGGGCGGTATCAGCCGTTGTCGGATGACTTCTCGAACCAGATCGCGGCCTTCCGCGATGCCAATTGTGAGATCGTGACGGGCGTCATGATCCCGCCGGACTTTGGGACGTTCTGGGCGCAGTCGGCGCAGCAGGGGTTCGCGCCCAAGGTCGTGACAGTGGGCAAGGCGCTTCTGTTCCCCACAGTGATCGACAGCTATGGCGATCGGGCCGATGGGTTGACCTCGGAAGTGTGGTGGTCGCCCAACCATCCGTTCAGTTCGTCGCTGACCGGCACCTCGGCGAAAGAGCTGGCCGATGGCTACACCGCCGCCACTGGCCGTCCGTGGACGCAGCCGATCGGGTTCAAGCATGCGCTGTTTGAGGTGGCCGCTGACGTCATTCGGCGAGCCGAGGACCTGGAGGATTACGAGGCGATCACGGCGGCGATTGCGGCCACGAACCTCGATACCATCGTGGGCACTGTTGATTGGTCCAGCGGGCCGGTCAAGAACGTCTCGAAGACGCCGCTGGTGGGCGGGCAATGGCAGAAAGAGGGCGACACCTTCGATCTGAAGATCGTCGCCAATGCCGATCAGCCCGATATCCCTGTGACGGGTGAATTGAAGCTGATCTAAACGCCTTCGGCCGCGCCGGGCCCCTGCCCTGGCGCGGCCCATCACATAGAAAGTTTCGGTGTACCAGATCCTGCAACATGGCGGGCGGAGCAAAGCCGTCGGTGCCCTCCCGGGGGCCGACACGCCGAGCGATGGCGGGGGGACGGGCGAGGCCTTGGGCGTGATTGGCCCGAACGGCGCGGGCAAGACGACGATGTTCAACCTGATCACCGGCACCCTGCCCCCTGACGCGGGGACGATCCGGTATCTGGGTCAGGACATCACGCGCATGTCGGCGGCGCGGCGGTGTCGTGCGGGGATCGCCCGCAGCTTTCAGGTGCCGCAGCCATTTGCGGGCATGACGGTGTTTGAGAACGCGATGGTGGCGGCGACGCAGGCGGCGGGGCTGTCGGGGCATGAGGCGGAGGATCACTCTATCGCCGTGCTGGACCAGACCGCGCTTTTGGACAAGGCGAACCTGGTTGCGGGCAGTCTGACGCTGCTGGATCGCAAGCGGCTGGAACTGACGCGGGCGCTGTGTGCCAAGCCGAAGTTGTTGCTTCTCGATGAGATTGCGGGCGGGCTGACAGATAGCGAGTGTGTGTCGCTGATTAAGACGATCAAGGATATCCATGCCAGCGGTGTGACGATCATCTGGATCGAACATGTGGTGCATGCGCTTTTGGCCGTCGTTGACCGGCTGATCGTGATTGATTTCGGTGAGATGATTGCCGAGGGCGAGCCGAAGGCGATCATGGCCAGCCCGGCGGTGCAGGAGATCTATCTGGGGATCGACGTCGATGCCTGAGCCGATCCTGTCGATGACCGCGCTTGATGCGCATTACGGGGATTTCCAAGCGCTCTACGGTGTGGAGATGACCCTGGCCGAGGGGGAAGTGCTGTCGATCATCGGGGCGAACGGGGCGGGCAAGACGACCTTGTTGCGTTCGGTCGCGGGGCTGATGGCGAATGCGAACGACCAGATACGGTATCGCGGGCAGGGGATCGGGATGTTGCGCGCCGATCAGGTGGCCGCCCTTGGGATCGCGTTGGTGCCCGAGGGGCGGCAGTTGTTCCCGTCCTTGTCGGTGGAAGAGAACCTGCTGATCGGCGGACGGATGAACCGCCCGGGGCCGTGGTCCTTGCGCGCGGTGTTCGAGCTGTTCCCGATCCTGGAGGAGCGGCGCGCGGTGCCGTCCACCGCCTTGTCGGGCGGGCAACAACAGATGGTGGCGATTGGGCGGGCGCTGATGGCGAACCCCGATCTGATCCTGTTCGATGAGATCTCGCTGGGTCTGGCCCCGGTCATCATCAAGTCGATCTACGACGCCCTGCCCGGCATCGTGGGCGGGGGCATGTCGGCGGTAATTGTGGAGCAGGATATCTCCAAGGCGCTGTCGGTGTCGGACCGGGTGTATTGCCTGCAAGAGGGGCGCGTGACGTTGGAAGGCGCGTCGGCCACCGTGTCGCGGGATGCGATCAGCCACGCCTATTTCGGGATCGAGTAGCATGGATTGGGTCAACGCAGTCGTTCAAGGCACGCTGCTGGGGGGGCTTTATGCGCTGTTCGCGGCGGGGCTGTCGTTGATCTTTGGGGTAATGCGGCTGGTCAATATTGCGCATGGCGATCTGATCGTTCTGTCGGCCTATCTGGGGCTGACGGTGATTATGGCGACGGGGATGCATCCACTTCTGGCACTGTTGATCGTGATGCCGACGATGGCGGCGATTGGCTATGTTTTGCAGCGGGGTATCCTGAACCAGACGCTGGGCGACGATCTGTTGCCGCCGCTTTTGGTGACGTTCGGGTTGTCGGTGATCCTGCAGAACCTGTTTCTTGAGGGGTACACCGCGGATCCGCAGAAGCTGGATGCGGGTCTGTTGGAGACGGCGAGTGTTAGTGTTGGGGGCCTGTCGCTGGGCCTGCTACCGCTTTTGACCTTCGCAATAGCCGTGGCCGTAATCGCGGGGTTGCAGTTCATCTTCTACCGCACCCCGCTGGGCCGGTCGTTCCGGGCGGTGTCGGACAATCAGGAGATTGCGCAGCTTATGGGCCTGAACAAGCGGCACATCTTCGGGCTGGCGATGGCGCTGGCGTTGGCGGTGACGGCGATTGCGGGGATCCTTTTGGGCATTCGCACCAGCTTTGATCCCACGGCGGGCAGCGCGCGGCTGATCTACGGGTTCGAGGCGGTGATTATTGGCGGCCTGGGGAACCTGTGGGGGACGCTGGCGGGCGGTGTGATCCTGGGGGTGGCGCAGACGATTGGGGCCAAGATCGATCCGGGGTGGCAATTGTTGGCCGGGCATATCGCGTTCCTTGTGGTGCTGGCGATCCGTCCCAACGGGCTGTTCCCAAGGGTCAGCGGATGAGCGTGCCGGGCTATACCGTTTCGCGCGCCTCCCGCGCGTCGCAGATCGCGGCGGTGCTGGGGGCGCTGATCCTGATCGTGCTGATCGCGGCACCCTGGTGGGCGGGGCGGGCGGATCTGCGGTTGATGGGCGAGATCTTTTTGTACCTTGCGCTGGCCAGCCTGTGGAACCTGATGGCGGGGTATGCGGGGCTGGTGTCAGTGGGCCAGCAGGCGTTTGTCGGGTTCGGCGGCTATATGCTGTTTGCGCTGACGATCTTTGGCGGGTTGCATCCGCTGTTGGCCATCGCCGGCGCGGGCATTTTGGGGGCGGTTGTATCGGTTCCGGTGGCCGCGCTGATCTTTCGGTTGAGGGGTGCATATTTCGCCATTGGCACCTGGGTGATTGCCGAGGTGTTCCGGCTGATATTTGCGCAGATATCGGCGCTGGGCGGAGGCTCTGGGTCTTCGCTGCCCGTCGGCATCGTGCGCTCGCTCGCAGGCTCGCGCTCTGCCCGCGAGTCGCTGTCTTACTGGATGGCGCTGGGGGCGGCGGTTCTGGTGATTGCGTCGGTCTATCTGTTCCTGCGCTCGCGTCGCGGCCTCGCGCTGACGGCCATTCGCGATAACGAACTGGCTGCCGCGTCGCTGGGCATCGACATCTGGCGCACGAAGTTCGTGGTCTATGTCGTCACCGGCGCGCTGACCGCGATGATTGGCGCACTTATCTTCCTGCAAAAGCTGCGCATTTCCCCCGATGCGGCGTTCTCGGTCAATGACTGGACGGCGTTCGTGATCTTCATCGTCGTGATCGGCGGGATCGGCACCATCGAAGGGCCGATCATCGGCACGCTGGTGTTCTTTGCCCTGCGCGAGACGTTGGCCGATCTGAGGACGACCTATCTGATCGTCCTCGGCGTGGTGGCCATCGTGGTGATGCTGCGTGCGCCCATGGGGCTGTGGGGCTTTGTGCGCGAGCGGTTTGACTTGCAGCTGTTCCCGCTGGGCTACCGCGTGACATCCGACGACACACCGAAAGGCTAGGCCCATGGCGAAGCAATCCAAAACCATCGTGACCTGTGCTGTCACAGGCGCGATCCACACACCCACGATGAGCGATGCCCTGCCCTACACCTATGACGACATCGCCACGCAGGCGGTCGAGGCGGCAGAGGCCGGAGCGTCGATCCTGCACCTGCATGCGCGGGACCCCGAGACGGGGGCGCCTTCGGTCGATCCCGACGACTTTCGCCCGTTTCTGAGCCGGGTGAAGCAGGGCACGGGTGCGGTGGTGAACATCTCAACGGGGGGGTCTTTGACGCTGTCCATTCAGGACCGAATCAAGCCTGCCAAGACGTTCAGCGCCGAGATGTGTTCGATGAACATGGGGTCGATGAATTTCTCGTTTCACCCGCTGGCCAAGCGGTACGACACGTGGAAGTTCGACTGGGAAAAGGAGTATGTCGAAGGGTCGGACGGCAACATTTTCCGCAACACCTTTCGCGATATCCGCGAGGCGGCGACGACGCTGGCACCTGAGGATATCAAGTTCGAGCATGAGTGTTATGACGTGGGGCACCTTTATAACCTGAAATTCTGCATGGATACGGGGCTGTTCAAGGCACCGGTATTTGTACAATTCGTGATGGGTATTCTGGGCGGGATCGGCGCGGATATCGACAATCTGGTGTTCATGAAAAAGACCGCCGACAAGCTGTTTGGCGATGACTATCGCTGGTCGATCCTGGCCGCGGGGGCGTCGCAGATCCCGATGGCTGTGACGGCCAGCCAGATGGGCGGGCATGTGCGTGTGGGGCTGGAGGACAGCCTGTTCATCAAGCGCGGGGAGTTGGCGACATCGAACGCCCAGCAGGTCGCAAAGATCCGGCGGATAGTCGAGGATCTGGGATCAGAGATCGCGACACCGGATGAGGCGCGGGAGATCCTGGATCTGAAGGGCGGGGATCGGGTGGCGTTTTAGGGTTTGATGTGTGGCGGCATTTTCAGGCCGTCCGCTTCAAGCTCTTCCTCGTCCCAATAAGCGATATAGATCCCCAAGGGTTCTTTGCCGTCGGTCATCTTTTCGATGATCTCGGGCGTGCGCGTGATCCGCGTATGGTGCTGGCGCGCCCAATTGAAATGGAGGACGCTTAGGCGTTCGATCTGCGCCTGGTGGTCGGGGCTGTCGCCCAGATCGTGCAACTCTCCCGGATCGGTTTCCAGATCGAACAGCATGGGGCGCATCGTCTCGACATGGATGTATTTCCAGCGGCCATCGAAAACCATCACCAGCCGCGCATCGGTTTGATCGACGCCCACGGCCCGGCGGGCGTCGCGGGTGGCGTAGTCGTATTCGGAAATACAGTGGTCGCGCCATTCGGTCTGCTCACCGTGCAAGAGCGGTTGGAGCGACCGGCCCTCAAACACGTGCGGCTTGGCGGGACCGCCGAGGAACTGTTGAAACGTAGGTGCGAGGTCGATGCCTTCGACCAGCATATCGGTCGCCGTGCCGCGTGTGCTATCGGCCTCCGCCCGAGGATCGTAGACGATCAAGGGAATGCGGGCTGAGCAGTCGTAGAACAGGTCCTTCTCGCCCAGGTCATGGTCGCCCATATTGTCGCCGTGGTCCGAGCAGAAGACGATCATCGTGTCGTCCATCCGGCCGCTTTCCTTTAGATAGTCGAATAGCCGGCCCAGATTATCATCCAGCTCTTTGATCAGGCCCATATAGACCGGGGCCACGATGTCGCGCACGTTGCCCCTGGCAAAGCTCTTGCAGATGCGGGTCTCGGCCCATTTCTGCATCAGGGGGTGTTCATGCTCACCCTCGCGGCGGTTCACCGGGGGCAGATCATCGGCGGAATACATGTCGTTGTAGGGCGCGGGCGCGAGGTAGGGCCAGTGGGGCTTGATGTAGCTGAGATGGCAGAGCCAGGGTGCGTCCCCCTGCCCTTCGATGAATTCGATCCCACGGGTGGTGAGCCAGGAGGTTTCCGAATGCTCTTTGGGGACGCGGGCGGGCAACGGTGCGGTTTCCAGCAGCCAACCGGATTTCTTTTCGCCGTCCGGTCCGATGGCGGTGTTGGCCCATTCCTCCCACGGGGTGTCGCCGCCCATACCGTGATCGCGCAGGTATTGCTCGTAATCCTCGGCATGGCGGTTGACGTCGGTGGCCGCATTCGTGCCGTCGTCGCGCACGAACACCTCGAACCCGCATTCGCTGACCAGGGCACCGATGGTGCCTTCGGGGTCAATTCCGAGGCGCTTCATCCCCTCTTCGTCGGGCTTCATATGCGTTTTGCCCACAAGATGGCTCGTCACGCCGATCTCGCGCAGGTGGTCGCCCAAGGTGGGCTCACCCACGCGCAGGGGGAAGCCGTTCCATGTCGCACCGTGGCTGCGCACGTAGCGGCCAGTGTAAAAGCTCATCCGGCTGGGGCCGCAGATCGGGGATTGGATGTAGGCGCGGTTAAAGCGGACACTCTGTTCGGCCAGCCGGTCGATGTTAGGTGTCTGAATATGCGTTGCACCATAACAGCTTAGGTAATCCCAGCGCAGCTGGTCGGCCATGATCCAAAGGACGTTCATAGATGCTCCACCCTGGGGTTGCGCGGGGTATGGGTGCCATTGCGTGCCCGCCCGCGTCGTTTCGCAATATGGTGCGTATGTACCGTATTGCGGTCAATGGTTGATTTGGATCTCGCGGTCGAATAGCCTTTGCAGAGCATCAAATCGCCCGCAATGTATCGGAGGCACACCGGCCCATGACCATCCACGACAGCCCCAGAGGCCAGGGAATCCAGGTGATTTCCCGCGCGGCGGCGGTGCTGCGGCTTTTGGGTCAAGAGACCGGTGGGCTGAGCCTGGGCCAGATCGCGGCGCATGTGGATTTGCCCCGCTCCACCGTGCAGCGCATCGTGGGCGCGCTGTCGGCCGAAGGCTTTGTCTCGACTGGCGGCGGCAGCGGGCGGATCAAACTGGGCCCTGAGATCCAGAGCCTTGGCCTGTCGCTGACCATTGGCCCGCTCGACCGCCTGCGCCCGATCATGCGGCAGATCAGCGAGGCCACGGGGGAAACGGTGGATCTGGCCATTCTGCGAGATGGCAGGATGCTGTTTGTCGATCAGATCGTGGGCCGGCACCGGTTGCGCACGGTGTCGAGCATTGGCGAGACCTTCCCGCTGGCCACGACAGCCAATGGCAAGGCCGCGCTGTCGTGCCTCGATGAGGCCACGGCGGCCACGCTTTTGGAGATGGATTTGCACGGCACGCCGGTGTCCGAACAGCGGCGGTCTGAGTTGTTGCTGGAGATTGCGGCCATTCGCAATGGCGCGCTTGCCGCCGACGAGGATGAACATACCGATGGCATCTCGGCCTTGGGTTTTGGCGTGGCCGACCGAAGTGGTGAGGTATTGGCATTGTCTGTTCCGGTGCCCAGCAGCCGCTACCTCACCATCAAAGACACGCTGGTGGCGGCGCTGACCGCTGCGCGACACAGCCTGGCCAAAACATGAGCGGTCTGGGGTACGCTTCATCGCGACGCGCCCTAGCGCGGGGCCATATACAGCCCCTCGGCTTTCAAGGTCTCGATGTTTTCGGCCTCTCGCGCCATGGCGCGTTGCACCGCGGGGCGGTCATTGCTGAGGTCGAAGTGGCGCTGGATATTGGTGAACGCGTCACCCGGAAAGCCGACGCCGGTGATCCGCGACCAGACCCAGTAGAGATAGCCGTCCACGACCGACCAGGTGCCGCCGTACCACCAGGGCCCATCTGCCAGCCGCGAATCGATCATCGACATGATCGGCATCATCGCGTCCACGCCCACCGGTCGGACGATATCGAACGACAGGGCCTTGTCGGCGATGAACTTCAGCGGCATCGCGATGCGGGTGACGGTGGGATGCACCGTGGCCGAGAAGAACGCCAGATCAGCGGTTTGTTTCAGCGCCTCAAGCGGGTCGTCGGTCTTGGGCAAGAGGTTCGCTTGAGGAAAGGTGATGTTCAGCCAGCTCAGGATCGCCACGTTTTCGGTGAGCGGCGTGCCATCAATCAGCAGCGCGGGCACTTTACCTTTGGGGTTTACCTTCAAGTATTCAGGCGTTTTTTGCTGGTTTGCGGCTGTGCGCACCAGCTCGGTCTGAAACGGCACGCCGATCTCTTCCAGCGCGATGGTGGGCACCCGAGCGCAGGTGTTGGGGGCCACAAAAAGGGTGAGATCTGGCATGGGATAACCTCCTATTTTGACCAGATTTGGCCCATTAAGACAAAAAAATCTATATTTTTCGCTCCAGAAACTGACATACTGGGCGCAAAGCATATGCTTTGAGACAAGACAAAAAACGCATCTAGGGAGGATAACAGATGCCAGGAAAACTACTCAGCGGGGTCACCGCGGCCCTTTTCATTGCGACCGCGGCCAATGCGCAAAGCATCCTGACGGCCGAAACCGCAGCACCCAACACGACACCCGGCATCTCGATCATAGCGCTGTCAGAGGCGGCGTCGAAAGCGGGTGTGGCCGACATCCAGGTGACATCGGGCCAGACGCTGACGAACTCGGTCCAGAACGTGGCGGAGGGCAATAGCGATATTGCCGCCGCACCTTTCATCCTGCCCTTCTTCCTGTCGCGGGGCGTGGGGCCCTATGCCGGTCTGGGTGAGGAAGCGGGCGCAGAGCTCGCCTCGAACCTGGCGGTTCTGTATACCTACCGGATTTCGGTTCAGGGGCTTTATACCTATGACAGCGCCAATATCGGCGGCTGGGACGGGCTTGAGGGCAAGACCATCTATAACGGCCCGCCACGCGGTGCTGCCCTGTCGAACGCGCGGATGCTGATCAACACGGTGACCGGTCTCGAAGAGGGATCGGGTTATACTGGCGTTCAGGTGAATTGGGGCCAGGCGGTCAAAACGATCCAGGATGGGTCTGCTGATGCTTTTGTGATCCCCATGGCCTTCCCCGATCCCCGGATCACGGCGGCGTTGTCGTCGGGCGACATGACGATCTTTTCCATGCCAAAGGAAAAGCATGAAAGCGAAGAGTTTGCGCGGGTGGCGGGCCTGCCCGGCACGGTGAAGTTTTCGATGCCGGTGACCGAGATGGGCTATGGTGATGGGGTCACCGTCGTGTCCGAGGATGACACGTTCCGCGGACCAGCCACAGTCGGTGCCGATATCGTCAACGTGAACATGGATTTTGATCTGGCCAAGGCGCTGACCACGGCGTTTTTGAACAATATCGAAGACATCTACCACGCCAAGGCGCCATTCATGCCGGTGACCTGGCATGGTGAGACGGATATCGAGCTGACCGATATGTGCGGCCCGAACCCGCTGAAGTACCACCCCGGCGCCGTCGCCGCATGGGAAGAGGCGGGCTACACCCTGCCCGATTGCGCCAAGTAAAGTCGCGCTGGCCGGGCGCAGATCTGTGCCCGGCCCCCTTTGATCAGGTGGACCCCGATGTCTGACACATCACAGACCGCAGCCGGTGGGCGCAGCGCGTCGCTGACCCTGCTCTATGCGTTGTCGGTCATCATGGTGATTGTCGGCCTGTTCAACTCTACCCCCGGCATTCCGGGCTATGATGATTTGGTCGCGTCGCTGACCGGCGTGAGCGGCGCGCAGTTGCGCAAGTTCCCGTTTGAATGGTTCTATCCGCTGTTCTTCTCGCTGATGATGCTGATCGTGGTGCTGAAGCATTCGATGTGGCGCGACTGGAAAGACCGCACGCCGTTGCGGCGCAAGTTCGGTCTGGTTCTCGACATCGCGATGATTGCCATGGCCTGCACCATCTCGGTCACCTATCTGGTCGAGATTGAATCCATTTGCCTGGCGGATCGGATCACAGGCGACCGCGCGCGGTTGATCGAGGAAAGCCTGGCGGCGGCGGCGGCGTTCAACGAAAGCATCGGCCTGCCTGCGCCGACCACGGTGGAGGACCCGCAATGCGTGAACACAACGGGCGGCTGGCTGGTCCTGATCGTGGGCCTCGCGGTCGTGGTGTTCTTGTCCTACAACATCAAGGTCTGGGGCTTGCCCCTTGTGATCGTCGCGATTCTGATCTCGGCCTACACGATCATCACGGTGCTGGTCTGGTATTTCTACGGCGTCGAGGACATCAACAAGTACTTCGTGACCAAGCTGGCGGGCGAGCCGCGGATGCTGGCCGATGGGCGGCCGCGCGTGCATGATGTCTTGGTGAACAACTCCTCGGGGTTGCTGGGGCGGTTCATGGACATCGTGCTGAACACGATTTTCCCCTATCTCGTCCTTGGCTCGCTCTTCAGCACCTCGGCGGGCGGCAAATCCCTGATCAAGCTGGCCTTCCGCTGGACACGGCACCTGCGCGGTGGCCCGGCGCATGCGGCCATCGTGTCATCGGCGATGTTCGGCACGATCTCGGGCGGGCCGATTGTGAACGTGTTGTCCACCGGCGTTCTGACGATCCCTATGATGCTGAAACGTGGGTTTTCCAAGGTGTTCGCGGGCGGTGTTGAAGCCGCCGCATCGTCGGGCGGGTCGATCATGCCGCCGGTGATGGGGGTTGCGGCCTTCGTGCTGGCATCGTTGACCACGGTGCCCTATTCCAATGTCATCGTCGCCGCGATTATCCCGGCAATTGCGTATTTCTTCTGCCTGTTTCTGTCGGCGGTGTTTCAGTCGCGCAAACAGAACATCACCGCGATTGGCGAGATCACCGATGATATGGTGCTGGATCGGCAGGACACGCTGAACCTGATCATGATCTTCGGCCCGATCCTGTTGATCCTGGGCCTGTTGCTGACCGCGAAGGATGCGGTGGGCTGTGGTCTGTTGGGCGGGATCCTGGGGGCGGAGCGGGTGTTTACCGACGCTGGATGCCAGGTTTTCAGTCTGAGCTGGGTGCAGATGGCGATCCAGAACGCCGCAGGCTCGGCCGGGGCGGCGGGTTGGTGGGCGGTGATGCTGCTGCTCGTGCTGTTGTTTGTGGACCCAGAGGTGCGGGCGCAGCCGAAGAAGATCGTTGATGCGCTGTCGCAGGCGGGTGTCCTGATCTCGACCCTGTATCTGATGTTCCTGGCGGTCTCGATCATCGATTTCTGCCTGTCGTTCACGGGCCTACCGGTGTTCTTGTCACTGGATGTGCTGGCGTGGTTGAACAGTCTGAGCCTGGGCGATGGCGGGTCGTATTTCTTCCAGTTCATTGCGCTGTTCATGACGATGCTGCTGGCGGTGCTTTTGGGCATGGGGATGCCTGCGGTCCCGGCCTATATCAACGCAGCCCTGTTGATGGGCCCGGTCCTGGCGGGGCTGGGACTGTCGCTGTTCACGGCCCATATGTTCATCTTCTATTTCGCCGTCGCCAGCGCGATCACGCCCCCTGTCGCGCTGGCTGCCTTTGCCGCCGCGACGATCACCAAGGCCGAGCCGATGGCAACCGGGTTTTCCGCGGTCAAATCAGGCATTGTGATCTTCATCGTGCCCTTCATCTTCGCCTTCTACCCCGAGCTTTTGCTGATTGATGAGGCGATCCTTGACCCGACCTCCGCTGGCGGGAACGGGTTCCTGCCGGGCTATGATGGCAGCTTTGACCTGGCGGCGTTTGTGCTGCTTTTGACCCGCCTGGTTGTTGCGCTTTACCTTCTGTCCTCGGCCTTGGCGGGCTATGATCGCAACGCCCTTCCGAAATGGGAAATTGCGCTGCGCCTGGCCCTGGCTGTGGGGATCATGATGCGGCCAGAGGCGATCTGGCTGGGGGCCGCGGCGCTGACCGGGGTTCTGCTGGTGACGCACAACATGTCGCGGGTCCATGTCAAAACGTCCTAGCTTTATCCTGTTCATGACCGATCAGCACCGCGCCGATTACCTGGGCTGCACGGGTCATCCGGTGCTGAAGACACCCAATATCGACGCGCTGGCAGAGGCCGGGACGCTGTGGAACCGGTTTTATGTGACAAGCCCTGTGTGCATGCCCAACCGGGCGAGTTTCATGACCTGCCGCATGCCGTCGAGCCACGGGGTGCGCCAGAACGGTATCCCGCTGGAGCGGCGCAACGTGACGTTTGTCGATCTGTTGCGCGAGGCGGGGTACAAGACGGCGCTGATCGGCAAAAGCCATTTACAAACCTTCTCGGGCCGTCCCCCGTCGCAGGCGTGGCCCGAGACGCGCGAGGGCTTTCACCGGGCAGAGGGGGAGCTGTCAGAGGCGATCCGGCATGATCTGCGGACCTACACCGCCGAGGATCCGCGCCAGGACAGCTATGACACGCCCCTGCCCTTCTACGGGTTTGACCATGTGGAGCTGGTGACGCGCCATGGCGATGATTGTCTGGGCAATTACCGGACATGGCTCTTGGACCGCGCTCCGGATGCACTGAACCTGCTTGGGCCGGACAACCAGTTGCCGCATGACTACATCTGTCCGCAGGCGATCCGCACCGCCCTGCCCGAAGAGCTGTATTCGACGAGTTATATCGCTGAGCGCGCGCAGGCGTGGTTGCAGGCGCAAGACGGTGATGAGCAGCCCTTCTTCCTGATGGTGTCCTTCCCCGACCCCCACCATCCCTTCAACCCGCCGGGCCGGTATTGGGACATGTACGATCCCGCCGATATGCACACACCGGCTGCGTTCGAGGCGAATGACTGGACCCCGCCGCCCCATGTGTCGGGGATCCTGCGCGAACGCGATGAGGGGCGGGCGAACCTGAAAGCGAAAGGGGCGATTGGCACCAGCGTGCAAGAGGCGCGCGAGGCGCAGGCGCTGACCTGCGGGATGATCGCGATGGTGGACGATGCCATTGGGCGCGTGCGCGAGGCGTCGGGGGCGCGAGAGGCGGTGACGATCTTTACCACCGACCATGGCGATCACCTGGGCGACCACAAGATGCTGTTCAAGGGCACCGCTGCCTATGAAGAGGTGACGCGCGTGCCGTTTATCTGGTGCGATCCCGAGGCGGATGGGGGCAAGGTGCGCGATGAGATCGGGCAGACCCATGACATTGGGACCACGATCCTGGAACGCGCCCGGATCGAGGCGGCGGTGGGGATGCAGGGGCAGTCCTTGCTAGAGGGCGGGCGCCCCAGCGCCTTGATCCAGTACGACCATCAGACGGTGAACCCGGGCCTCGATCGCCTGCCGCGGGTGCATACGGTGCGGATGGGCGATTGGCGGCTGTCGCTGTTTGACGGGGTTGAGTGGGGTGAGTTGTATGATCTGGGCACCGATCCCGGCGAGTTGACGAACCTGTGGGCCGCGCCGGAGGTGCAGGCGACGCGGGCCGAACTGATCGAGGTGTTGGCGCGTCTAGGGATCCACTATGGCGACCACGCGCCGTTCCCGGTGTCGCACGCCTGAGGTCAGTCGATGCGAAGCGTTACCGGGTCTGCGCCGCCCTTGGACACCTGGATCTCTTCGGTTCCGATGTCGAGGATGCGCCATTGGCCCACTGCGTCACCCTTGCCCACACTGTAAAGCGCCGCACCCGTTGAGATGCGCACAAATGCGATCTTTTCGCCTGCGTCGCTGATGACGCCCATCAGGCTGAGCACCGGTTCGGGTGCGGCGGCGGGTTGGGCGGTTTCAATCGGGCGGCGCGTGCCGTGAAAAACCGGCCGTGCGTCGGTGTCGGCGGTCAAGGCAGCCAGACGGTCGGTGCGCGCGGTCAGGCGGGCCTCAAGCGTGGTGGCGGGGGCTGCGGGGACTGCGCCATAGTCCGACCCGCCGGGCAACCAGATCGCCAGGGCGGGAACGGCGAAGGCGGCAAGGATGGCGGCGGGCAACAGGGCGCGCAGGCCGGGGCGGGACAGTCGTTTCATGGCCGCTGCGCCCCGTACAGGCTGGCGGAAAAAGCGATCCGGCGTTCGGGGTTGGTGCGGCTGGTACGGGCGGGCCTGAGGGAGAGGTCTTCGACAATCACAAGCGGCTCCATCGCGGCGAGCCCGTGTAGGAAGCTGCCAAGCTCTAATTCGGGGGCGACACCATTGATCGTCAGGTTCAGACGCACCAGGCCATCGATCTGCTCAATCTCATCGGCGCGGATCATCTCAACGTCGATCCGGTGGCCTTCGGCGAGGGCCTGAAGATCGGTCTGCAGCGCGGCCTGCGCCAGTTGCGGGGTGTCGCCTGAGAAGAAGGACGCATCGGACAAGCCAATCGCGCCCGCGCCGCCCATCGCCTCGGCCCGCGCGATCAATGCCTCTTTGTCGGCGATGGATGCACGGCGGTCCTGTGCAGCACCGACAAACAAGAGTGCTGCGCCCGCGACCAGTGCGGCCATGGTGAGGGTGGCGCCCATGCCCACTTTGCGGGGCAAATCGGGGTTGGCGAAGTGAAACGTGCTCATCTCGTGACCCCAGGTTGCAGGGTTGCCGAGATACGGAAGCGTTCGATGGATTGCGAGTTGTCGCGCACCACGGGGGAGGCGAATTGCACATCGGTAAGCGTGGGGACCGTGGCCAGAAGCCGGGTGATGTCGGCGGCGGACGGGCCAAAGCCCACCAAAGTCACCGCGTCATTGTCGATGATGATCTGGTCGAGCCACACGCCGTCGGGCAAAAGCGCGCTCATCGTGCCGGTAAGCGCCAGCACCTCGGTCGATTGGGCGATGGCTGTGTCGAGCCCGCGCAGGCGGGCGGTGGCCTGGGCGCTTGCGCTCAGCTCAGATCGTGCGGTGGTGGCCTGCGCGGTCAGCGACCAGTCGCGGAAGGTGGTCTGACCCCAGAGTAGGATCGCGGACAGAAAGAAGACGCCCGCGCCCATTAGGGCCGCTTTCAAAGGGGGGCTGAGATTGCGCAGCGCGGACCAGAGCGATGGCGCAGTCTTCCCTGCGCTTTCGGCCCAGGGGGGTGCGGCCTGCATCTCACCGCCCGGATAGGGGCGCACCAGAGAGCGCACTTCCAGATCCGACTGTTGCAGGGTTTCGGCCACTTGCAGGACACGGTCTTTCAGCGTGATCACCGCGCGCACGCGCCAGCCGTCATCCTCAGCCTCGTGCGCTTCCCAGAACGACAGGGTGGCGTCTTCCGAAAACGGGGATTTGAAGCTGATCTCGGACGCGATCATGCCCCGCACCTCGGCCAAAGGCCCGGGTGGCAAGGTAAAGTTCAGATCAAGGCAGCTGTCTTCGGCCAGAACCAGATCAACCGCGCCGCCGTCGACCATGCCTGCGATCACATCGAGACCGGCGGCATCGGCTGCCACGCGGTCGGGATCGCCCAGGGCGCGGATCTGCAGATCGCCATTGCCTTGCTCGACATAGAACCGGCTGCGGCCCCGGGTCGCGCGTTGCGGCGCGGCCAGTTCTGCCACGCTGTGGGCGAGCAAGGCGCGCACCCGCGTGAAACGCTGGAGGAGCGGCATGCTCTGCCGCTCCAGGCCAATGTCACCTGTTTGTTCTGTCACCGTCAACGAACCCTAGATTCCACCGCATGTTGGCGTGAACCTGCATGCAAACTGTGGCGTTACCTAGGCAGAGGCGTTGAAAAGTTGGTAGTTCTCGAAGCTGTGGTTCGGGAAAACGGTGGAAACCAGCTGATCGGACATGCCCATGTGGCGCACCATGATCTCGCCCACGATGTTGCGATAGTTGGTGACCGTGGGCAGCCAGTTGCGGTTGAACACATCGTCGCTTATCGACGATACATCCGGCGCGACTGAGCGCACGGTGGGGCCGCCGAACGCGAACCATGCGCCGCCTTCGCCGTGGTCCGTCCCGTCTGATCCGTTTTCCTTCTTGGTCCGGCCAAATTCGCTGCCGACCAGCACGACCACGTCGTTCATCGCCGCGCCCATGTCGCGGTAGAAACACAGGAAGTCCGAGGCACCTTCGGTCATCCGGCGGTGATAGCCCTTTTCCTGGTCGGTGAAGCGGTTTGTGCCCTGGGCAAACTGGTCGGAATGGGTGTCCCATCCGATGTTCCAGTCGAGCGCGGCCACTTCCAGCGGCACGCCGGCCTTCAGAAGCTGAGCGCATAGGCGCAAGCCGCGGCCAAGGCTGGAGTTGGAGTAGTCCAAACCACCCGCACTGGGCGTATAGTCGGCGCCCGCTGCCTGCACTTCGGCAATCGAGTCGAGCATGATCAGCTGGCTGTCGCGCACCTGGCCTTCGACGGCCGACAGATCAACCTCGTGGCTGTTGATCTCACGCATCAGTTCGGTCAGTTGATTGTCGGCACAGCCCGAGCCAGAGCAGAAATCGCCGTTCTCCAGCTCAAACCCGCTGGCCTGGCTGATTGCGGGCACGCGCACCTCGCCCCGGATTTCAGTGCTGATCGAGGTTTTGCCCGCCACGATCCCACGCAGCGGGTGATCGTTGCCGGCGGTGTTGGCCATATACCGGTTGAGATAGCCGTCGATCAGGTTGTTGCGGGTCTGGCCCGTGCCGATCCAGCGCTGACAATCGAAATGAGAGCGGTTGTTGGGATTAAATGAGGTGGCCGGAGCGACCATCATGTTGTCTTGTTCCCAGATCTCCATCAGCAGTTCGAGATTGGGGTTCATCCCGCGCATGCCGTTGCCGAGGTCAATCGCGCTGTTGATGTCGCCCGACGGCGGCTCAATCGCCAGATCGGGGCGGTAGGTGTAGTAGAACGTGTCACCATACAGTGGGAAGAGGTGCAGACCATCTGCCCCACCGCGCATGAACACCTTGATGAAAGTCTTGCCACCCGCTTCCTGAGCGAATGAGAACTTGGGGGCACCGGCCGCGCCGACCATGGCGGCGGCGGCGGTGAGTGAGCTAAGAAATTCGCGACGATTTTGCATATTGGAACACCTTTCTCGGCGTGAACCTGGAGGGGCGGTTATTGGATCTGGAAGCTGGGCGTGACGACGATCAGGCCCATCGCCCGCTCAAGCGCGCGGGTCTCATCCTGGACGCGGGGCTCGAAGATGCCGTCATCGCCTTTCAGCGTGGCAACCACGGCTTCGTATTCCTCGCGCGTGAACTGGTCGGCGGTGGCCACGGTCAGCAGGTAGCCTGCCACCTCTTCGGCGGTCTCAAGCCCCGCATCCGCGATGTCAGCGGCCAGATCGATCCCATATTCCTGGCGGCGCTCGGCCACATCGGTGATCTGGTTGTAGCTGGCGACCATCGTGGCCGAGTTCAGCCAGGCGGCGGCGTATTCCGGCAGACCGGTTGGCACCGGGAAGCGCAGATAGCTTTCGCCTGCCTGTTCAAAGGCGTTGCGGAACCGGGTGTAAAAGTCGCTGTCCTGTGCGTTCTCGGGCCGTGCGTCGAAGGCGCGGATCACCGACACGGCGTATTCGAACGGCGTCTTGGCCTTGTTGCGCTGATAGTCGGCATTGGCGACATAGGCCGGATCCAGAAGGATCGCGCGCAGCATCGGCTCAATTTCACCGCCTGTTGTGGCCCATGCGGTCACGCAGGCATCCACGAAGGATTGCGGCGCGGCGTCCGAGACCAGAAGCTGCACCATCTTGCGGCAGGTGCGCGCCTGGGTGGAGGGGTGGTTGGCCAGAAGCGAGATCAGCTGTTCCCCGCCTGCCTGACCTGGCGGGATCGTCACACCAAGGAAAGGCACCGGCTTGGGGTTCGGGTCATGGTCGCCTTCACGGAAGAGGAAGCGATATTCGCGGGCAACGCCTTCTGCATTGGGGTTTGTGCGTTCATAGCCCCAGCCCGAAAACACGCGCGAAACGGCATCGACGTCCACCGGCTGATAGCCCGCTTCGACGCCTACGGTGGACAACTCCAGGACTTCACGACCGTAGTTTTCGTTGATCCCGTCGTTTTCGCGGCCTTCGCGATAGCGGTTCTGGTCGTTGTCCAGATACTGCGACATCAGTGGGCTGCGCGCGCTGTACAGAAGCAAGTCGCCGAAGTTCCCGAACGCGTTGTCGCGGAAGAACTGTCGATCGGTGATGTTCTGCTGGTACATGTCGGTGTCTTTGGTCACCGCGTGGAAGTGGTTGGCCCAGAACCGGCCCATCACTTCCTGCAACTGCCGCTCGCTAAAGGCGGCGTGTGCGATGTCGTAATTGGTGAGCGAGCGCAGAAGCTGGCCACCGTTGGAGTTCGTGGGATCAAGCAGCGCGTTGGCATTCATCGCAGCGAACGCCTGATCGTTGATTGTATCGGGGTTGAGTTGCTCTTCCACGTAATTGGCAAAGCCCATGGCCCGGACGCGGGCATACAGATCCGGCGTCGCACCGAAGGTCAGGCGGCTGAGCGCCTGGCCCACGCCATCTTGCGCGGGCATGCCCGTCAGCGTGTAGCTGACCGGCGTGGCAGTGACTTCATCGCTTGCGGTCGAGGCACCTGTCAGTGTGACCTGCACGGGCTGGCCCGAGGCGAAGTCTTCCGGGAACAGGCGCACGGCGAACTGGCCTGTCATCGGTCCCACATCCACTGTTGTGGTGCGGTTCGAGGTGGAGACCGCGACATTCACGATGTCGAACATCGAGTTATCCATGACCGCGCCGAAGAGAGTGCTGCCCGAAGACGGCACCTGGCTGTTGACGTTGCCAGCCGATGTAAGTTGCACCGCCTGGGTCAGTTGGGGGTTGGCGGGGGGCGACAGGGGCGACATCCGGACGGTTTCCAGTGTCGGCGTTGTGGGGGTGATCGGTGTAGGCGTGGGCGCGGGCGTCGGGGTCGGCGTCACGGGGGGCAACCCGGCGGTAGCCGGGGGGGTGCCGGGCGTGCCGGTTGATGGGGTGCCGCTGGCCGAGCCGCCGCCACCCGAAGAGGGCACCGAGCTGAGCGAGCCGCCGCCGGAAGTGGTGCTGGGCGTTGTCTGGGTCGCGGGGGCAGAGGCCATCTGGGTGCCGCCGCCGCCATTGAAGGAGCGCATGGACCCGCCTGTGCTACCCTCGGCCATTGCACCGCCAGAAGCGGCGGGGCCCGCGGGGCTTGTACGGCTGGATTTCGAGGACGAGCCACCGATGGCAAACGCCTCTTTGCCTGCACCGGGCGCCATGCCGGGCAATGCGCCTGCGGACCGGTCGCCAAGCAGCGCGGCAGGCTCTGTCGCGGATGGGGACAGGGCAGAATTGGCGACAGCCAGCGTTGAGGCTTCACCGGGGGTGATGGACAGGCTGGCGTCCATCAGGGGCCGGGGTTCTGATCCGATGGGGCTAAAGGTCAGGCCGGACAATTCGGGTGCATCGGCGTCGACCCCTGTGATCTCAATCGCGTGGTCACCCGGGGTCATGGAATGCAACGCGGTAATCGTCGTCGCGTCGCCAACCGGTGCGCCGCTGGCATCAATTACCAACTGGCCGTTAATCGAAAGCATGATGCCCGATCCGACGGGCGCTTCGAACCGGTACAGTCCTTTTGCAGGCACCGTGATTTTGCGGAACACCCCGTCGGCAGGGGTTGCGGCTTCGCTGCCCGGCTCGGCCGCCGGGGTCGGGGCGACGGCCAGCGCGGCTTGCACAAGCGGGTTTGCTTCGGCTGGAGCGTCCGTGGCAGCGGCAGTTTCCATCTGTGCGATCGCAAGTGTCGATCCGGCCACAAGGGCAACCACGGCAGCGCTGGAAACCAGGTGAACTCTTCCAAAAGACTTCGGCATCGGTTCTACATCCCTAACAAGACTGCATCTGCCGTGCCGGTGATTTGTGGCAATATTGGGCCTTTGAAGGGTACAGTTCTTGGCAAAAGTAAGGTGCTGTCGTCGCTGGGTTGCCAGTCTGATCCGCGAAACCCTCAATGTTTCAGAACAAACGACATTGAAACAGTTTGCCACAATTCAGCACATTGAAAACGTTGCGAAAAAGGGAGGAATCCCTTAAGTTTTGCGCGGGGCAGTCGTCGCAACGCGGCGCAATCGAGCGGAAGTGAATGGTGCGCAGAAATGCCGTTGTCAGCCGGGTGCGCGGCCGGACTGACTGGCTGTTGGAAGCGGGGCTGCTGACGTCTGAGGCGTTGGCCAATTCGGTCTCGGTCGCGGAACAATCCGGTCAACCCCTCCGCCAGGTCCTGGACCGGCTGGGTTTGGTGTCGCAACAGGCCTGGGCGGATGCCTCGGCGCGGGCGACGGGATTGAAGCGCATTGATGCCGACGATTTCCCCGATGTGCTGGCCGATGATGAACGGCTGTCGCCGCATTATCTGCGCCGTCACGGGCTGGCGCTGTTGTCGCTGGACGGGGAACAGCCACGCATCGCGATTGCCGACCCCACCGATATGCATGTGCGTCAGGCGCTGTCGATCATCTTTGGGCGTGAGATCGACTATGTCGTCGCGACCGAGCGGGATATCGAAACCGCGCTCACCCATAGCGAGGCGGTGCAGGCCTCTGACGAGATCGACGATCCGCTGGGCGTGGGCATGGGTGACGGGGCGTTTGACACGGACCGTCTGTTGGAGCTGGCCAATAACGCGCCGACGGTACGGTATCTGGACTGGCTGTTCTCGAAAGCTGTCGAGAGCAATGCCACCGATATCCATATCGAGATGTTGGAGGCCAAGTCGCGAGTGCGGTTGCGCATAGACGGGGTTCTGGTGGCGACCCAGCCGATTGAGCGCCACCTTTATGATGGCGTCGTGTCGCGCCTGAAGATCCTGAGCGGGATGGATATCAGCGAACGCCGCCTGCCCCAGGATGGCAGTATCCGCCAGAAGATTGCTGGCCGTTCGGTGGACGTGCGTGTGGCCAGCGCGCCGTCTGTCCATGGCGAGGTGATTGTGTTGCGTTTGCTTGATGGCAGCCAGGCACGCGCGCGGCTGGACCAGTTGGATCTGTCGCCCGATGGCTTGAAACGGATGACAGCGGCGTTGCGCCAGCCCAACGGCCTGATCCTGATGACCGGGCCCACCGGCAGCGGGAAAACCACGACACTGCATGCGGGCCTGTCGGAGTTGAACGATGTGGGTCGCAAGATCATCACCATCGAAAATCCGGTGGAGATCCAGAACCCCGGCCTGATCCAGATGGAGGTGAAGCCGGAACTGGGTTGGACCTTTGCCAGTGCCCTGCGATCGGTCCTGCGCCATGACCCAGATGTGTTGATGGTGGGTGAGATCCGCGATGGTGAGACGGCAGAGCTTGCGGTGCGTGCGGCGATGACCGGGCACCTCGTGTTGTCCACCCTGCACACCAACCGCGCGGGCGAGGCGGTGATGCGGCTGTCGGATATGGGCGTGCCGGAATACTTGCTGACCTCTGTTCTGCGCCTTGTGGGCGCGCAGCGATTGATCCGCACGCTGTGTCGCCAGTGTTCCCGGCCGATTGATATGTCCACGACAAAACCGTTTGAACGCCTGTTCGCGGCCTTCGCCACCGCGGTGCCAGAGCTTGGGCCGCCCGAGACCTGGAACCTGCGCGGGGCGGCGGGGTGCGAGGCGTGCAACAACTCTGGCTATGCCGGACGGCGCGCGTTGTTTGAGTTCGTCGATGTCGGCCACGGCCAGACCAAAGCCACCCGCACCATGGGGGCCGATGGGATTGCGATGTTCGCCCGCGGCGAGACCACGTTGAAAGAGCTGGGCAGCGTCTTTGGCTCTGGCCGGTTCTGGGACTGACGATCATGCGCGACACCGCCCAGACCCCGGAACGTCAGTTCGACTACAAGGCCCGCGATGCGTCCGGGCGGCATCGGCGGGGCGTGCTGAGCGCGTCTGACCATTTGCAGGCCACCCGGCGTCTGCGCGAGCAGGGCCTGTTCCCGATCGAGATCGACATGGTGGATGCGGCCCGGCCCACCGCCGCGACACCGCGCCCGGGTGCAGCCAAGCCCGACGCTGCGCCCAAGCGGCTGACCGCGCGGGACCGGGCGGGGTTTCTGACACGGTTGTCGAAGCTGGCGGGCGCCAAGATATCGCTCGACCGGGCGCTCTTGATCATGGCCGAAGGCGAGAAAAGCGCAGTCGCCACCGCAGCAGCGGGCCTGCGCATGCATATCCGCGAAGGCGGCGGCTTGGCCGACGGCCTGCGAAGCATCGTCCAGATCGAGGATGCCGCGACCCTCGCACTCGTGCGCGGGGCGGAAGTGTCGGGCGAGGTCGAGGTGGCGCTGGCCACTGCCGCGGGCATCCACGAACAACGCCTGGCTGTGGCGCGCCGGGTGATGACGGGGCTGATGTACCCGTCGCTTTTGATGATCGTGTCGCTTCTGTCGCTGGGTGTGATCATGATCGCGATTATCCCGCAGTTCCGCCCCCTGGTCGAAGACCGAATGGACCTGGTCCCGATCATGGGGCGTGCGGTCTTTGCGCTGTCGGGCACCTTGGCCGCGCTTTGGCCTGTGCTTCTCGTCGCCGCCATTGGCATTGCCGCGGTCTTCACCTGGCTTTATCGCCAGGGCCGCGCGGGCGCGGTGCTGGCCGCGCTGGCGAACCGCATTCCCCCTGCCCGCCGCGTGATCGCGCGCAGCCAGGCAATGATGGTGCTGCACAGCCTGGGCGCACTGCTGGCCCGCGACGTCACGCTGAGCGAGGCGTTGCGCGTTGTGGCCGACACCACGCCCGCTGGCCCCGCCAAGGTCGCGATGGGCGGGGTCGGCGCCGCCGTCACGGAAGGCACCGCGCTGTCGACCGCCTTCGCCCAGTCACGCCTGCTGGAGCCCACAGCGGTCGAGATGCTGCGCATCGGCGAAGAGACTGGCGATCTGGCCGGCATGTGCACCCGCGCCGCGACCGAGATGCGCGAAGCGTCCGACCGGGCGCTCGAACGCTTTCTGGCCCTGTTTCAACCCGCGATGATCATCATCGTCGGATCCCTAGTAGGAGTGAGCCTTTATGCGCTGTTCTCTGCGATCATTTCCGTCAATCAAATCGCGTTCTAGGCGCCGCACCCGGCCGACCGCGGGCTTCTCGCTGGTTGAGATGCTGGTGGCGGTGGCGATTGTCGGTCTGCTTGTGGGGCTTGTCGGCCCCGCGGCGATGCGGCAACTGCAAGCCTCGCGCGTCAACGCGACCGAGGCGCAGATTGCGCAGTTGCGCTCTGCCCTCGACATCTATCAGATCGATACCGGGCGCTTGCCGTCCGAGGATCTGGGATTGAACGCGCTGGTCACCAACGCGGGCGGCGCGGTGCCAGGATGGAACGGCCCGTATTTGCGCGACGGCAAGCTGCCGCAGGATGCCTGGGGCGGTGCGTTTCTTTACCGCTACGATGGCGACCGGGTGCAGGTGATCTCGCTGGGGGCCGACGGTCAGCCCGGCGGCACCGGGCGCAACGCCGATATCGCGGGCTAGGCCCCTTGCACCGACGTCGCCATACCGCCCGGGGTTTTGCAATGGTCGAGGTGCTGGTCGCGATGGCGATCTTTATGCTGGTGGGCACGCTGGGGATCGTGGCGTTTGGCAACAACGACCGATGGCGGGTCGCGAGCGAGGCGGCGGAGGTCGCGGTTTTCCTGCAAGAGGCCCGCACCCGCGCGCTGGACACCGGGCGCCCGATTGAGATCCGACTGTCGGCGGAAGCGGGCGTCTTGGATGCGGGTGGGCGCCAGTACCGCTTTGCCCGCGCGACGGAGGTGTCGCCGGAGGCTGCGCGGATCGTTCTGGATCCCACCGGGCGGTCCGAGGGGTTGGACCTGGCGCTCCGCCGGGACGATCAAAGCGCGACGGTGCGCCTGGATTGGCTGACCGGGCGGGTGGCGGTCGAATGACCCGGCGCATGCGCCAGACGAAAGGCTTCAGCCTGATTGAGACGCTGGTCGCCGTGGCCATCGCTGGCGTCGTGTTGGGCGGGTTTTACAACTCTCTGTCCACGGGTGGTCTTCTGACCAGCCGGGCAGAGACGCAGGCGCAGAAAATTCAGATTGCGAGCGGCGTGATGGACCGTGTGGGCATCGACATCGCCCTGCGCGCGGGCACCCGGGATAATGGGCGCGTCGGGCGCTATGACTGGCAGTTGATCATCGGTGAGGGGCAGCCCGCCGATATGCAACTGGGCCCGATCTATCCCGGTGAGTTGCTGTTTGTTTTCGTCTCGGTCCGTGATCCGGGCGCGCCTGAGGCCGACCCCGTAGTCCTCCGGGCCGTTCGCTATGCCGAGGGTACACTGTGAGACGGCGCGCGTCCTCTGAAGGGTTTGCCATGGCCGAGGCGCTGGTGGCGCTGGCGGTGGCGGCGTTGACGCTGTCGCTTTTGACCAGCGCGTCCTGGGGGCTCAAGCTCGCAGCCGACCGGCGTGCCGCGCTGGAACAGACCGCGCCCGCCGACTGGTTGATGGTGCGGCGTACGATGTTGGGATGGGTTGCAAACCTCAACGGTGCGGGGCTGGGTGCGGCGCATGTCGATCTGATCGGCACCGCCACCACCGTTCGGATGATCGTGCGCGAGGCCGGATCGGACCCTTACGTGGGCGAGTTTCGCGTGGACCAGGAGGGTGAGAGCTTTGCCCTGATCGCCGCGCGGCACGATGGGCTGTTGGACGCGCGCACGGTGTCGGACACGCCGCGGCAATCGCCGCTGTTGCAGTCGAA
This sequence comes from Pseudomonadota bacterium, assembly GCA_039820585.1. Classification (GTDB taxonomy): domain Bacteria; phylum Pseudomonadota; class Alphaproteobacteria; order Rhodobacterales; family Rhodobacteraceae; genus JBCBGF01. The sequence continues at coordinate 29,715 of JBCBPV010000003.1, read as the reverse complement.
CGATCCGATCCGTTTTCTCTACCTGCTGCCACATCAAAACGGCACCCAGATGGTCTGGCGCTACGAGACCGGCGATGGGGAAGCACTGCCCGCTGCCATCGGGATCGAGGTGGGTGATGCCCGCATGGTCACTGTGCCGGTCTTTGGCACCCGCAGCCGCACTTGCATGGCCGCCCTCGGCCCCGGCGGATTGGAGGAGGATGCATGCGCCCTGCGGTGATCCCCCTGCCCCGGCGCGGTCGCCAGCGCGGCTTTGTGCTGATTACCGTGCTCTGGACCGGGCTTGCGCTGCTTTTGGGGGCGGCGGCGTTTTTGTCGACGGCGCGGCAAGAGGCGATGCAAATCCGGGTGGAGGTGTCGACCCTTCGTGCCGTGGGGCTGGCGCGATCGGGGCTGAACGTGGCGTTGGCGGATCTGGGCCGCGTCTCGGCGGATCAGGTGGCGTCCCGCCGCGATGGCAGCCCGGTGACGTTGCAAATGGCCGAAGGGACCGTGACCTACCGCATTCAGGACGAGGCCGGGAAGGTCGATATCAACCACGCGCCGCCGCAGGTACTGGGCCCGGTTCTGGCGCGGATCGGGGCGGCGGAAGGTGTGGATGCGTTTGACGCGGTGAACGTGGCCCAGGCGCTGGAGCTGCATGGCCGCGACCCGCGCGGGGCGGCACGGTCGGTGCGCGATGCGCTGGTGGCCGCGGGGCTGGGGCCGGAGACGGTGCGGACGGCAGAGCGTTATCTGACCACTTTCAACTTCACGCGGCAGATCAACCCTGTCACCGCGCCTGAACTGACGCTTGGCGCCATTCCCGGGCTTGGCGCCAGCGATGTGGCGGAGATCGTGCAGCGGCGCGCCGAGGGGCGGCAGATGCCGCGGCTGGGCAGCGCGTCTGCCTGGCTGGTGGAGCGGTATGGCCCTGTCTACACGATCACGGCGGACGCGACGCTTACCACCGGCGGTACCGCCCGGATCACCGCCAAGGTCGCCGCGCGCGGCCTGGCATTCCGGGGCGGGCTGATGCGCTATGACGTGCTGTCCACACGGATTGAGCGGTAGCCGATGGCCCCCGACCTGACCTTGACCGCGCTGGCCCTTGTGACACTTGCCGTGGCGCTTTGGGCGGGCCCTGTGACGCTGGCGATGCGGGGTGTGCTGCGCGCTATCGGGGGTGTTGCGGCTGTGCGCAGCTATACCCCTGCCACGATTCCTGCAGTGAGCTTCGGCGCGCTTGGTGCGGTTGCCCTGGCGGGCCTTGCCTTCGGCGGACAGGCCGCAGTGCTGGCCAGCCTTCTGGCGCTGCTATTGTTGATGGTCGCGATGGACCTGGCCTGGCGCTGGCTGCCGTTGGAATGGACGCTGGCCGCCCTCGCCCTTGGCCTCGTGAGCGCCGTGGTTGCGGGCGATCCGCTGTGGGCGGGGCTTGGTGCGCTGATGGGCGGTGGGGTGCTGTATATGCTGCGGCTGGCGTTCCGCCTGACCCGCGGGATCGAAGCGATGGGGCTGGGCGATATCTGGCTGGCCGCGGCGCTTGGCGCCTTTGTGGGGCCGGTGCTTATCGGGTGGCTTTTGGGCGCGGCGGCGGGACTTGGCCTGCTGGTCCACAGCGCCATGAGACGGCGCGCTGGCCCACCCGCCAAGACGCGATACGGTGTGGCCTACGGGGCACATCTTGCCATATTGGCGCCACTCTTCCTGACATTCTAACGCCCTGCTCCGTCGGCCCGTGCTAGAGGGCACAGTAATATCTACAAAAATTGCGACCACGACACAGATCGGGCGCATCACACGAGGCAGGCTATGAAACAGAAAATCGTGCTTTGCGCGGCGACCGCTGTATTTGTCAGTGGCTGCGCCGATATCCAACGACTTACCGAAGATAACCCGTCGCGGTTGAATGACTGGCAGGCCCGGAACCTGCTTGGCGGTGGTGATAATTCGCGCCTCAACCGCTTTGAGGGCCGTGTCACCACGGGCCAGTTGGTCGAGGCGGGTCAAGGAACGATATACCCCGGTCGCACCCCGTTGCTGCGCCAGACGGACTTTGTCGAAGACGATGGCGAGCGCACGGTGTCGCTGAACCTGGTGGATGTGTCCATCGCCGACGCCGCAGCCGCCGTGCTGGGCGAGTTGCTGGATGTAAATTACGTCATCGACCCGCGTGTGACTGGCACCGTCAACATTCGCTCTAGCCAACCGATCAGCCGGATGACCGCGACGGAAGTGTTTGAACTGGCGCTGAAGCAGAACGGCGCGGCCATGGTGCGCCGGGGCGAGACCTTTGCCATTGTGCCACTGACCGCCGATCTCAGCATCGGGGTGTCCACTGACCGCGTGGTGCCCGTGGGTTATTCGATCCGCGTGGTGCCGTTGATGCATATCGGTGCGCAGGAAATGGCCACAATCCTGGAGCCCTTCGCGGGTGCGGGCATCGTCGGTATCGACGCGCAGCGCAATATCGTTGTTCTGGCCGGCACCTCGGCCGATCAGCGCGCGTGGCAGGACACCATTGGCAGCTTCGATGTGAACTGGCTCGCCAACCGCTCGGTCGGGATCTTCCCGATCCGCGGACGCTCGGCCCAATCCATCGTGTCGGGGCTGGAATTACTGGTCGAGACGGATGAGAGCTTTGAGCCCATCGTGGCGTTTGAGGTGATCCCCGAAAACAACTCCATCCTCGCGGTCGCAAAGACCCCGCAGGCCTTGCAAAGCGTATCGCAATGGATTGTGCGCCTGTCGAAAGAGGGCGCAAACGACGCGCAGGTCTATTCCTACGACATGCGCTATGCTCGCGCGTCCGACATCGCCTCGACCCTGTCGAGCATCCTGGGCGTGCAGGTTGAAACGGCGGCACCCGGCGCGGATGCAGAGGTGGTCAATGCCAGCCTGACCGAGGCGCAAAGCCAGGATGTGAATGCCACGAGGATCGTCGCCAATGAGGCCACGAACACTTTGTTGATCCACGCGACCAACGCCGAATACCAACGGGTGCTGGGCATTTTGCATCGGCTTGACGTGCCACCCCGCCAGGTGTCGGTTGAGGCGACCATTGTTGAGGTCGCTTTGAACGAAGAGCTGCGTTATGGCGTGCAGTATTTCTTTGAAGACAGCGACAACGCATTTGGCCTGACCCGGTCTACAACGTCTACCGCGATCGCGGCGGCAGTGCCGGGCTTTAACGCGGTGTTTGATGTGGCCAACCCCAATGTCATCGTTGACGCACTGGACGAAGTGACGAGTGTAAATGTCGTGTCGTCGCCCAACCTGATGATCTTGAACAATGAATCCGCCCGGCTTGTGGTCGGCGATCAGGTGCCGATCTCGGTCCAGACGGCGCAGGACGCCACCAGCGACCCCGATGTGTTCGTGTCCACGGTGGAGTTCCGCGATACGGGTGTGATCTTTGAGGTGACGCCGCGCATCAACTCGTCGGGTGCGGTGATCCTCGACATCGTGCAAGAGGTGTCGACCATTGGTGAGACGGATGCGTCGACCGGCAACCCGATCATCTCGCAACGCCAGGTGTCGAGTTCCATTGCTGTTGATAGCGGTGAGACGATTGCCCTGGGCGGTTTGTTTGAAACCCGGAACACCCGCGGAAGCTCGGGAATTCCCGGCCTGTCGCGTCAGCGGGGCTTTGGTGGCCTGTTCGGTCAGAAATCGGGCCGGGCGCAGCAGACCGAGCTTCTGGTTCTGATCACCCCGCGCATCGTGAACGACACGATGGATTCGCGCCGCATCACGCGCAGCCTGCGCGAGCGGATGCAAAACATCGCGATGGACGACGCAACCCTGCGCCGGGCGGCCAGCGGCAATCAGCCCGCGGCACAACCGGCCACGCGGGCGGCAGTGGCAGCGACCGCAGCACCCGCCCCTCAAGGTGGTGTGGGGACGCATTTCGTCTATCTCGGTGCGTTCAGCACCCCAGACCGTGCCCAAGCGCATTGGGGTAGCGTGTCGCAAACCCATGCGGCACCCTTGGCGGGCCTGTCGCCCACGTTTCCCAAGAACGGCCAGTTGACCGCCGTCGCCGTGGGCCCGGTCAGCAATGAGCGTGCCAATGCGATCTGCGGCGTGATCCGGGACGGATGCTACAAATCTCGGGCGAACTAGGCCCTATCGGTCGGCGCGGTCCAAAGGTCGCGCCGACCGTTTACATCGCCGCGGCCCCATAGGCAGCGCCTGCCTGCCCTGCTAGTCACATCGCATGGCAAACCGCTCTGTCCTTTTTGTTTTTAGCCTTCTCTGTCTAGTCGGTTGCGGTCGCACGCTGACCGACGCCGAGCAGGCGTTTGTCACCGCCACCCTTCCCGGTCTGGACACCAGCGCGGTGCGCCTGCACCAGGGACCATCGCTGACGCTGTTCCCGCTATCGCGCCCGCCCCGACCGCCTCAGAACTGTCAGGACCGGATCGTACCGCGCGAAACCGCGACGCGTGTGCGCTATGTCGTGGGTGGGTTTGTGTGGCGCAACCGTGTGGTGATGGCCGGCTCGTCCTGGTCGCCCGATTACCTACCGGACTGGCCCGAAAGACTGCCGCTGGGCGATGCGATGTTCTTGGCGCATGAGTTGACCCATGTGTGGCAGTGGCAATCGCGGGCGACCACCGACTATGCCCCCATCAAGGCCGTGGCAGAGCAGGTCGCAAATGATGACCCCTATCGCTTCAGCCTGGAGCCGGAGAGGGGGTTTCTGGACTATGGCTATGAACAGCAGGCGTCGCTGGTCGAAGAGTTTGTGTGCTGTCGCGCGCTTGATCCTGAGGGGGCCAAAACCGATGCGTTGCACGCGCTGCTTGAGCCGCACTTTCCCGGGCTGGTGCGCAAAGACCGCGTGGGCGATGTGGCGTTGCCCTGGTCTGGGGCAGAAACGGAAGGCATCTGTTCGGTGCCGTGGGTTGCGCCGACCTGAGGGGGCAGCTTGGCTTTTGGTGCAGGGGCGCCCGGGGGTTCACCGCACCGCACCTATGCGCCCTGCATTGTGGTGATTGAGGCACCTTGCTGCCCGAAAATCTCCCTATTTTCGGGCGACTTATATGTCGAATTGAACCCTAGCCCTGCTTGGCTGTGCGCCGCAGGTCCGACGCCCGCATGAGGGCGCGCCAGATGGAGCGTAGCCTTGGACGCCTTGTTCTTCCTTTTTGGCCTGGCCAGCCTTGGATGGGCGCTTGCCCCGATCATATTGTTTGTCTTGCACTTCAAGATGAAGGCGCGGGTGCGGGATCTGGCGGGTCAGGTCACGCAACTGGAAGCCAGAGTTGCCAGCGCGCCACCTGATGCGCCCGCACCGCCAGGGGCGACGCCGGTGCAAAGTACGGTCCCGACGGTTGCAAAGCCGCCTGAGGCCCGGGCAACGCGGCCCGCGCCGCCCCAGACCATCTTCAAACGGCCAGAGGATGCGCCTGCCCCCCTGCCCCCACAGCCCGACATTTCCGAGCCCGATACCCCACCCAAAGCTTTCGTCTTTCGGCAGGATCGGATTGCCGAAGCCTTCCAGTGGCTGAAGGCGAACTGGGTTCTGGCCGCCGGTGCCGCATCGCTGTCGCTCGCCGGGATCTTTTTGGTGCAATACGGGATGGAACGCGGGCTTCTGACGCCGTTCTGGCGCGTCATGGCCGCCATCGCCTTTGGCGCTGCCCTGATGGCGGGCGGCGAGTACATGCGCCGCCGCTTTGGCGACGACACCGATGGCGCGGCGCAGTTCCTGCCGTCCGCGCTGTCCGGTGCGGGTCTGTTGACCCTGTTTGCCGCGGTATTATCCGCGCGCGTCCTTTATGACCTGATCGGTGTTGGCCAGGCCTTTGCGGGGCTTGTGGCAGTGTCTGCCATTGGCGTGGTCTTCGGTTGGTTCTATGGGCCGGTCCTGACCGTGGTGGGCATCCTCGGTGCAACTTCGGCCCCCTACCTGATCGGCGGATCGTCAGAACAGGCCTGGCTCTTGCAATACTACTTTGCGCTGATTGGGTTGACGGCGCTGGCGATCGACACGTTGAAACGCTGGGCCTGGGTTTCTGCCCTGGCGCTGTTGGCCACGGGCGCGTCGATCTGGCTGACATACCTGGGCACCCAATCCTCGCAACACTTTCTCGCCGCCGCGCTGGTGCTTGCCGCGGGCGCCATCATGATCCCGCAGCGCCGGCTTGTTCCCAACCATACGGGCGCGCCGGTGCTGGCGCTCTTTTGGAAACAACGGCCTGAATTTCCCACGCGCCTGTCTTTCGGCGCGACCCTGAACGCCGGCGTAGCAGCGCTGGCGGTGAGCATCATTGGCGGCAACCTGGCCGATGCCTATCTGGGCCTTGCGGTTATGGTTGCGCTGATGGTGGCCACGACGCTTTGGATGTGGCGCGCGCCCGCGCTGGCCGATCACGCGATGATCCCTGCCCTGGCCTACCTTGGCCTGATCGCGACGCAAGCGGTGCTGGGTGGGCCGATGTATGACACCTTCGTAGAGGCAATGAACCGCCCGCCTGAGAGCGCGCCACCGGCCACTGTCTGGCTGTTGCTGGGCGTGGCCGCGATTGGTTCGGTGTTGATGTTCTGGCGCATGCGCCGGGCCCAGATGCCGCTGATCTGGGCCTTGGCCGCAACCAGCCTGGCCCCCATCGCGGTGTTCGTGCTGGAGTTCCTGTGGGATCCCACGCGCGTCTACGGCGCCTACCCCTGGGCGCTGGCGGTGATTGCGGTGGCCGCGGTGATGACCGTGCTGGCAGAGCGCGCGATGCGGCTGGAGCTGGTCGACAAACGGCTGATCACAGCGATGTTTGCAGTGGCAGCCTTGTCGCTGATCGGCCTGGCCTTGTTCTTGATGCTGACGAAGGCCGCGCTGACCCTGGCGCTGGCGGCGATGATCGTGTTCGTGACGATGCTGGACCGTCGGTTCGATCTGCCGCTGCTGGTTTACTACAGCGCGATTGGTGCGGCGGTGATCACGTATCGGTTGGTGGTGGACCCCGGCATCGGCTGGGCGATGGACCAGACATCGCTGCCGCAGATCATCATTGCCTATGCGGGTACGATGGCGACGCTGGCGGTGGCCTGGGCCGTGGCCCACACGCAGCGCCCCCGCCTGGCTGTGACGCTGGAAAGCACACTGTGGGTTCTGGCCGCGACATTCATCGCGATCCTGTTTGAGCGTCTGTTGCCCGGCGAAGGCCTTCAAAGCCATTGGGGCGTTGGCCTTCTGGCGGCGATCTGGGCGACCATGGCGCTGGCCCAGGTTTACCGGATGGCGGGCGCGACAAAGTTCGAAGGCCGCGTGCGGCGGGTGCTGGCGCTGCTGCTTGGCCTGATGACCCTTGGGACACTCTTGGTGCAGGCGTTTGCGCACAATCCGCTCGACGGGTCCATCATCATGGGCCCACCGTTCTTCAGCTCATTGGCGCTGGCTTATCTGCCATTGGCTGCTGTGCTGGGGTTGGCGGCGTGGAAACTGCCCAGCCTGAACCGCGAGGCGCGCGTGGCGCTGGCCCTTGCCAGCACGGGGTTTGGTGCGGGCTATATCGGCTTGTCGATCCGTCACTTCTGGCGCGGACCGGATCTGTCGGTCGGAGGCTTCTCAGACGCCGAACTGTATACCTACACGCTGGCCATGCTGCTGGTGTCCGCGGGTCTTCTGGTGGTGGCGTTCTGGAAGCGCGCGGTCTGGCTGCGCCAACTGGCGCTGGCGGGGATCGGGCTGACCATTGCGAAAGTATTCCTGGTCGATATGAGCGGCCTTGCGGGCCTGTTCCGCGTCGTGTCGTTCATGGGGTTGGGCCTTGCGCTTCTGGCGCTGACTTGGGCGGATCGGGTGATGTCGGCGCAATGGGAGCGGGCGGAGGAGGCATGAGCGATTCATTCACGACAACTCCAACCTGCCGGGTGAAGCCGCCGGTACGCAAACGAGGCAATCGCTCTGTTTGGCCTCAGATCACCTGATCCTCGCGCAATCGGGCTATCTCTTTGTCGGAGTAGCCGACCTCGCGCAAAACGCTGGTGATGTGCTGCCCAGGTTTGGGCGCCGCGCGGCTTGTCTGACGTCAGCGTGGTTCAGGGCCAGCGACACGGTGCTTATCTCCACGCCCGGGTCGCGCGCGCGCGACGCCCAGGTGTGGCGCTGGTAACGTCTAGCGCAGCTGGGGGTCGATGATCCCAACGGTCGGGTCCTTGGCGGCCACGATCTCGGTACGACGCGGGCTTTTTCAGGGAGCAAGCCGATATCGGCTTATCTCACAACCAATGCCTGTATCGTTTCCGTCGCGGACATGCCGACACATCGGTGTTGAAGCGGGCACCCTCAAAAACTGCACATGTTGTGCCGCCGGAACAAACCACGCCGCTTCGCAGCGACGTGGTTTGCGCGAAGGCTACATGAGCAATGGGTCGTCCTCGGCGTCGTACTCCAAAAGAGTCAACCGATTGCCTCCGCCAAAGTCGATTACCCAATCATCGCCGACCTTTTGACCGTTTGCCAACAGATCAATGAGCCCTTCACCTGTGTCCGCAACGCTGTCACCGGACCCAAAGCCATAGATACTGACCGCGCCCAGTTTGCCTGCGTCAATTCCAAAGAGATCGTCTGCATCGGCACGCCCCGAAAGCTTGTCGTTGCCATCGGTTTCCAGCCAGATCGTGTCCTCGTGGATAAGATCGCCATTGGCCTGTCGTTCATCGTAGTAATCGATCTTGATCTCGTGGGTGAAATCAGGCTGCATCTCGAGCGCGCCCATAAAATCCCCGGACCGATCGCCGAAAAGCGCATAGGGCTCTACATTCTCAATGCGCGTCTCGGTGCCGTCGAAAGACATCGATGCGCTTGCGACGTCTAGCTGAGCTTCGTCCACTTCTGACGCGACGGACAGGGCGCGCCCATCCATAACGCTTTTATGGAGAACTGTGTTTTCGCCCAGCTCCATCAGCTTTTCATCGCTCAGCGTATCGACAAGGAACACCGACGTCGGGGCATCCGCGGCTGGCGGGGCGCTGGGATCCTCGGCGGCTGGAGGGGTCGCAGGCTCGTCAGGTTCCTCCGGCGCGTCTGGCTGTTCGGGCACCTCCGGCTCGTCAGGTTCCTCGGGTGCGTCTGGTGGTTCGGGCATCTCCGGCTCTTCTGGTTCCGGCGCAGGTGGCGGCGGCGGTGCGGCAACCTCTTCGACCGAGAAGACCGTCTCTATCTCACCAAGCTTGCCCGCACTTGCGTTCCGAGCGCTGAACAGCTCGACCGTCAGCGCATAGTCACCTGCCGCATCGAACGCGGGCGCGGCGCCGTCCCTATAGGTCCCGTTCGTGTCGCCGAAAAGAGCATAGGGCGCTACGTTTTCGACCTGCGTGTGATCGCCCAGCGTAAACCGCACCGATCCGACATTGCCGTCAACGTCGGCAACGATGGTGACATTGCCATCCCCGATGACGTCTGGATCAAGCGTGTCACCGGATGCCAATGTGCTGATTGTCTCGCCCGTTGCGATATCCACAAGACGCAAGGTGACCGTCGGCGTCGCGGGCGCGGTCGGCGGGTTCGGCACTTCAGGGGCATCTGGCACATCCGGCACATCCGGCGCTTCAGGCACATCCGGCGCTTCAGGCACATCCGGCACCTCTGGCTCGGGCGTTTGATCCGCCAGGGTCTCGGGCGCGGACTTGTTTTGGTCAAGCGTCCCAAGGGTTAGGTGGATCTTGTCCAGATAGGCGTCGGTTGAGCGCCCCGAGATTTCAAAGACATGCTTGCCAGGCTCAAGCTCGTAGCCCGCCGGGGATTTTTCGTGATTGACGTCAAAGGTCTTGCCCCAGTTCCAGGTTTCCCGTTCACCGCCGAAGAACACCTTTTTCCAGGGCCCACCATCCATGCGGACGAAAAAGTCATTGTTGAGGTCGCTGCGCGCGCCATTGTCGGGCCGCGAGCCCAGGAGGCCAAGCTTGTATGTGCCTTCTTCGCTCACTTCGAACTCATAGGACAGGGCGCCGCTGCCGGGCTTGTTGAACAGGTCGGGACCGTCCCAGTGCAGATAGCCGTCACCGGTATGCCCGTTGAGCGTATCTGAGATTTTCCAATTGACGTGACCTGCATTGTCGGGGTCGGTGGGCACGCCCTTTTCGGCCTGCATCACAATCTTGCCATCTTGCGCTTCCCAGGTGGCGTCGGTGGCCGGTGGTGGGGTCACGTCCGGCGGGGAAGGTGGGGTCGTGTCCTCGGGGGCATCAAAATCGAACACGTCGGGGTTCCAGACAAGCACGGCCCATTCGCCTCCGGCATTGCCCGGCGGAAGGCCAAGCCCTTGCTGGCCACCACCGTCGACAGAGCCAACCGTTCCGGTCGCCAACGCACCGCCCTTTATGACGTCATACCACCCGACATTGTAGGTTCCGCTCTCCCCCGAAAGATCAAGCGTCGCCTGTCCGCCATCGGGCAGGTAGTAGGCATAGACCGCGCCATTGAGCGCAAGCCCGTAGGTCTCCGCGCCTGATGTCAGCTGATCGCCATCGCGCATGTCTTCGAGCGGCAGTTGCTCAAAAAACTCGCGTGCCGATGCGGCCCATTCATAGGCGCTTTCGCGGAGGCTGAAGTCCTCCATCGCCAGGTCGCCGCCCTGCCCATTGGCGCTTTGATAGCCAAAGTACCATTCCGCCCCGCCGGCGCCTTCGGCGTAGGATTTCCACAGAACCTCGCGCAAGGATGCGTGGTTGCTTTGCCATGACGGATCGCCTTCGGCAGCAAGCCCGACGCCTGCGTTGCCCGGTTCATCCAGAAAGGCCGCAACAGGCCGCCCGGCATCTTCCGCCCCTTCGAGATAGCGGTCGAGATCGGGAACGCCCTTTTCGTTTGATGTTTGGAACGACAGCACATCAAGCGTGTCCGAGCCTTCGTAGTTTTCGTACCTGTCATGCTGGTTTGGATAGGTGTGCAGCGCGACCGCATGATCGTAGGGATCCAGCGATTTCAGATACTCTGAATGATCGCGGATCTGTCCGGCGCTGTTTGTGTTTTCTTCGCCGAGGTTCCAGATCAGCCCGTTGTGATGACCGAACCGCGCAACCATCTCGCGCATGTACAGCATCCGTTCGGTGCCCAACTCACCATTGTTGAGCAGCTGATCGTTCTCTGTCTCTTGCAAAAAGAGATGCAGGTTGATGCCCTTCTCCTGCATGTGGCCGAACACGATTTCCCACTGGTCGAGTTTCGAGACATCAAAGCTTTGGGCGCGCTCATCCAAATCAGGTGAGGCGTTCTTGTTGATGTTGTAGAGGCTGGTATCGGTCCAGGGCGACACATCACGGCCGTCGCCCGCGATGTTCATCAGCATCATGTACGCTGAGTTCACCTCGTGCTCGGAGAGATAATTGACCGCCCCGATGATGCCCTTGCCCTTCCCGCCATCCCATGTCGGGTCGCCTGCGTTGAAATCGCCAAGATGGGGGGCGTAGTCGTGGCTATCGGGGGTGTCGTCGAAGCCTGAGTAGCCAAGGAAATTCTCTGGGCTGCCAACGCCGGATTTCAGGAACGTCTCGCCCGTGCCTGCAAATGACAGGTATTGGCCGCCGTCATATTCCAAGACGCCTTTTCCGCGCAAGTCCAGGCCGGATTTGTCGCTGTCATCAATCGACAAACTGCCGCTATCGCCATCGAAAAAGCCGCCGCTTTGCCCCTCGGCACTGCGCACCGCGATCTCGTCGCCGACGCGGAATTCCGCTGTCCACGTCCAGTCGCCCGTCAGTGGCGGGTTGAAGTTGACCTGCCACAAGTTGCCCGTGGTCGCGCCCGTATTGGCAGCATCACCGTCGGCTGCGAAGTATCCCGGAACCTTGATGACCTCACCGCTTTCATGGGTGAAGGTGACATCAAGTCTGTGGTCGAGAAAGGTCTGTGGATCTTCGCTGAGCGTCGGGCCTTCAAAATTCAAGGTAAGTTTGTGCCATTGCATGGCGTCGCCGGTAAGGTACATGTCGCAAGGGGCTCCTGGTTTTGCCGCGGATTTTTGCATCCGCGAACGGGATCAGCACACAGCAAAACTCGTTCAAACCACCCGCCGTACAGCCCCCGGGCAACGACGTGTCGTGCCACGGCTAGGGCGAGATCGTGACCAAATTGTGGCGGTCGTTTTCGGTTGGCGAACTTCTGCGTTTCCAATTCGGAAAGCGGAGCCAGGAACGACTGCAGGTCGCCGCGCGCGAACATGGGCCGGCGCGGACCTTGCCGCCAAGATCAGACACCGGTTGGCGCATCGATTATCATAGAGTGTCGTGGCAGTGGTCTTTGCCGACGGTGCCAGGCCGCGTCGCGGGCGCATTCGGCACTCAGGCGGCACAAGCCACGGGCGCCAACCCGCACCCGCACGCGGCACCGGCAGGTCAACACACATGATATGCTGCTGCCCCTTCCTCTGGCGTACCACGTAGGGCCCCCAGCGGCCTGGTCGGCCATGGCCAGGTTTCTGATGCAGGGATCCGTGCCATATCCGACCCCCGGCTAAACTGTCATTATGTATCGCAAGAGGGCATGCTCGCGGCAGGCTGCCTTGATATCCGCATGGCCATAGATGCGGGCGAAGCCTCTTTTCCGGCCGACAATGGCGGCGATGTTCTGTTCCCTGACAAGATCGTGCAGGCGCCGCATGCGGCGATAGAGCAGCCGAATTTCGTGCCGGAGATCTTTAGCTCATCGCATAGAAGCTATGGCAACGGCATGTCGAAATTCGCCGCGATGCGCTGCGTCTCTCTGTACAAGGTAAATTCGACCATCTGGCTATCCGCTTGACTGGGGACTTGCTGCGCGACAAAGCAGACTGCCCGCGCGTCTACCGCCCCATGAAAATATGTCTCGCAGGGTCGATCCATGCCGGCGGTAAGGGTGCAGGCGATCGGCGTGGGTTTGCCGCCAGGTTTTATTCTGTCGGGTTTTGAGCCGCATCAAGGGCCGCGGGTGTATCGATGTCGCGGAGGGCGAGGCTTGGTGCGGCGACAAGGGCCGAAGGTGGCAGAGCCTTGATCAGGTCTGCAGCCCCGCGATCACCAGATTGCGCCATGAGCTTGGAAAAGCACGCTGCCGGAAAGCAGGCCGGCGGCATCGGACGCTTTCCATCGGTGGCCGCGGCGGGTGTCGTCCCGGTGCTTCGCGAGATGACCATATCGATCAGGGCGGGCGTCACGAACGGCATGTCACCCAAAACAACTACGGCACGCGTTGCCCCCAGCACAATGGCTCGCGCAACGCCTGCGCGAAGGCTGTCAGCCTGCGCTGGTTTGGTGTTGTCCAAGCGCACGACGTCAAAGCCGTCCAACAAAGCTGCGACCTGGTGTGTTCGGGTTACCGCGATCAGGATTTCGGGCTCTACGGCGGACAGCGCGCGGGCTGCATGGCTCACGAGAGGATGGCCTGCGAGGGGGGCAAGCAGCTTGTCCGCATCGCCAAACCGACGGGATGACCCAGCGGCGAGCAGCACGCCCGCGGTGGTCATTCCGCGCGCGCCATCGCCTTAGCAAGAACCTCGGCCAGGACCGACACCGCCAAGGTGCCCGCGTCGCGGGCCGAGGGGATCAGGCCGACGGGGCCATGCAGCCGGGCGCATTCCTGCTCCGACACACCCAGGGCGTGCAGCATCATCAGCCGCGCATCCCGCGCGCGCTGGCTGCCTTGCGCCCCTATGTAGAAGGCCGGGGTCGCCAACGCGCCCGCCAGGATCGGGGGTTCCCAGTCGTGATCGTGGAAAAACAGCACGACGGCGGTGCGGTCATCCACCGCCAGATCCGCCGGAAACTCCGGGCTCCGAATATGCCGGGTTTCGCTGCCGGACGAGGCCGCGTTTTCCAGCGTCTCGGTGTCTGGTGACAGCAGCAGGTTTGGATAGCCCGCAGATTGAACAAGGGCCGCGAAGGTGCTGGCTTCTGGGCCTTTTCCGAAGACGAGGAACCGAATTTCGGGATCGAACCGCACGATCAGAAGCGTGCCATCACGCCCGGTGTGACCCGCCGCCGTCAGGCTCATCGCGCCGGTGTCTGTCTCGATCACAAGCGCGCAGGGCCTGCGGGCCGATTGGTTTTCCGCGATCTCGGCCAAGACCACCCGGTCCGGGCCCGGTAACAGCAAGATATCAAGTCCACCCCCGCAGGGCAGCTGGATATCCGCAAAGGGCGACCCGCGCCCATAGCGCAGCATCCGGGGATGCCCGGTCTGCGCGGCCTCCATCGCGTGCAAGGCGATATCGGATTCGATGCACCCCGACGACAGTGTGCCCGCCCGCTCAACCTCTGAAAACACCGCCATCATTGCGCCAACCGGCCGGTAAGACGGCCCCTCGACGCCTGCGATCACGGCAAGCACCGCCCCCTCGGGGGAGGTCAAAAGCGCCTCGATCGGGTCGCGTGCAGGTGGTGTTTTGGTCAACATGGCTCTGCCTGTCAGGATGGGGCCTCAGCGTCGGATCGGCAAGACCCGCGCGCGCGTGCCCAATGGACAGGCTGCGCCGTGGCCCATATGTCGGTACGGACGAACGCGGAGGAAACGGTGCAAGACGGGCCGGAAAGCATTGACCAAACCATCGAATGGCTGGGCCAGCGGAACTATGTCTGCGGGCGCGATCTGGGCACGGTGGCCTATCTCGCGCTGACGCTAGGCAAGCCGCTGTTTCTGGAAGGTGAGGCAGGCGTCGGCAAGACTGAGATTGCGAAAGCGGTGGCCGCGATGCTGGGGCGGCGGCTCATACGGTTGCAATGCTATGAGGGGCTCGATGCCGCGACGGCGATCTATGAATGGAACTTCGCAGGCCAGATGATTGCGATCCGCACCGCCGAGGCGGCAGGTGCGGCCGACCGCGCGGCGTTGCAGAGTGAGCTCTTCTCCGATGCCTACCTGATCCGGCGCCCGCTGTTGGAAGCGCTTGAGCCTCAGGATAGCGGGCCGCCTGTCCTCTTGATCGACGAGGTGGATCGGACCGATGAACCTTTTGAGGCGTTTCTCTTGGAAGTGCTTTCGGACTTTCAGGTCACGATCCCCGAAATCGGCACCATCGCGGCAGCTGCGCCCCCCATCGTGATCCTGACCTCGAACCGGACGCGCGAGGTGCATGATGCCCTGAAGCGGCGCTGCCTTTATCACTGGGTCGACTACCCCGTCTTTGACCGGGAACTGGAGATCCTGCGCAAACGTGTACCTGAGGCGACCGAAACACTGTCGGCTGAGATCGTGGCCTTCGTCCAATCCTTGCGCGGGCAAGACCTGTTCAAGTCCCCCGGCGTGGCCGAAAGTATTGATTGGGCGCGCTGCCTCGTGGCGCTTGATGCGGTGGCCCTGTCGCCCGAGATGATCACCGACACGGTCGGCGCGCTGTTGAAGTACCAAGATGACATCGCCCGCATCGCCGGGGCGGAAACAACCCGCCTTCTGGATGAAGCCAAGGGCGCGCTCGCGGGCGTGGAGGGGTGACGCTGCCACCACCCGATGGGCGGCTTGTCGAGAACATCGTGCATTTCACGCAAGCCTTGCGGAAAGCCGGGGTCAAGGTCGGCACCGCACAGGTCGAGACCGCGATCCAGGCGGTCGAGACGGCAGGCTTCACCCACCGTGTGGATTTCTATCACACCCTGCGCGCCACACTGATCACGCGAGCCGAGCATCTTGAGACGTTTCACCAGGTGTTTTCGATGTTCTGGCGCGATCCGGAGTTTCTGGAAAGCCTGATGCATATGCTGTCCCCGCGTCTGAAAGACGACACGCCGCCGCCGCCCCCCGGCGCCGCCCGGCGCAGGGCGGAAGAGGCGTTGGGTAACACGCCAAAACCCCAGCCGCAAAAGCCCAGGGAAGAGGTCACACAGCACGCGGTGCTTACGTGGTCCGCGACCGAAGTGTTCAAACACATGGACTTTGAACAGATGAGCGCCGCGGAATTGGCCGAGGCCGAGCGTGCCGTGCGAAGCCTTACGCTGCCGGTCAAACCGCTGCGAACCCGGCGCAGCCGCCCCAGCCGCATTGGCGCGCGCCCCGATGCGCGGGCAACCTTGCGCGCGGCACAGAAACGCGGGGGCGAGATCGCAGAGATTGCCCGCAAGGCGCCCCGCCTGCGCCCGCCCGATCTTGTGGCGGTCTGCGATATCTCAGGCTCGATGTCCGTCTATTCCCGCATGGTGCTGCGCTATCTCCATGCGGTGGCCCATGCGCCGGACCGGACCTGGGGCACGGTCCACGCCTTCACCTTCGGCACCACGCTGACCAATGTCACGCGCGCGCTCAGGGCCAGCGACCCCGATCTGGCGCTTTCGGCGGTTGGGCAAGAGGCGACCGATTGGGAAGGCGGCACCCGCATCGGCGCCGCGCTTGAGCGGTTCAACAAGGCGTGGTCGCGGCGGGTGATGACCTCGGGCGCGGTGGTGCTTCTTATTACCGACGGGCTGGAACGCGGGGATCTGGGGCTGCTTGACCGGGAAGCCGCGCGGCTGGCCCGAACTGCGCGCCATGTCATCTGGCTCAACCCGCTGTTGCGCTTCGATGGGTTTGCGCCGAAGGCGGGGGGCGTCAGCACGCTTCTTGGGCATGTGGACAGTTTTCATGCATGTCATTCGTTGGATAGCCTGCAAGACTTGTCTTTTGCCCTCGGTCAACCTGCACTGCGCGACCGATATCTGGCTGAAAGCCGCGCCGCCTTGTGACGTTTCGCCCGTGTACCGTGAAATCATTTGATTTCGTCGTGGCCCCGGATAGGCTGGCAAAAAAAACGCGCCAGGTTTCAGGGAGGAAGCCCAGCATGGATATGACCGGGGAACACCGGATTTCTGCGCCGCGTGATGTGGTGTGGCACGCGCTGAACGATGATGCCGTGCTGCGGGAATGCATCCCCGGCTGCACCGAGCTTGAGAAAAAATCCGACACGGAACTCTCAGCCGTCGTCGTGCAGAAAATCGGTCCGGTGAAGGCCAAGTTCGCCGGCGATGTGGAACTGACCAACATCAACGCCCCCGAAAGCTACACGATCCGCGGCGAAGGCTCTGGCGGTGTGGCGGGCTTTGCCAAGGGCGGGGCGGATGTGACGCTTGCCGATGATGATGGCGAGACCATCCTGACCTATGAGGTGCACGCCACCGTGGGCGGCAAGCTGGCGCGGCTGGGCAGCCGGTTGATCGATTCAACCGCGCGCAAGCTGGCGGCGCAGTTCTTCGATAACTTCCAGGCCCACCTGAATGAGGCCCGGCCCAGTCCGGCCGAGTGATACCTGACACAGAACGCAAAACGCGCGGGCGCCAGGCCCGCCTGAAGGGAGGACTTAATGAGCAACGTCACGATGACGGTGAACGGCAAATCCGTTAACCGCGATGTGCCCGACACCACGCTTCTGTCGGATTTCCTGCGCGAGGATCTGCGCCTGACGGGGACCCATGTTGGCTGCGACACCAGCCAGTGCGGGGCCTGCGTGGTGCATGTGGACGGCCGCGCGATCAAGGCGTGTACCGCGCTGGCCGTGTCGCTTGATGGCTCGGACGTGACCACCATTGAAGGCATCGCGAATGGCGCGGACCTGCACCCGATGCAGACTGCGTTTAAAGCCCATCACGGGCTGCAGTGCGGGTTCTGCACCCCTGGCATGATCATGGCCGGGATCGACATGGTGAACCGCTACCAGGCCGAGGGCAAAGCCCTGACGGTAGAGGCGATCCGGCATGAGCTGGAAGGCAACATCTGCCGCTGCACTGGATATCATAACATCGTCAAGGCGATCGAGGACGCGGCAGGCGCCATGTCCGGTATGGCCAAAGCAGCGGAATAAGGGAGGCATAAGATGAGCGAAGGCATTGGCGCCCGCGTGGCGCGGAAAGAAGATAAGCGATTCATCACCGGTAAAGGCAAATACACCGACGACATCCGCATGGAGAACCAGGCCTATGCCGCCTTCGTGCGCAGCCCTCATGCCCACGCAAAAGTCAAAGGCATCGACGCCAGCGCGGCCGAGGCGATGGACGGCGTGGTCGCTGTTCTGAATGGCCATGAACTGACCGGCGACGGCATCGGCAATATTATCTGCGGCTGGGCCGTTTCGTCGAAGGATGGCTCGCCCATGAACATGGGCGCATGGTCAGCTTTGGCGACTGAAAAGGTGCGCTATGTGGGCGATGCGGTGGCCGTCGTCATCGCCGACAGCCAGGCGCTGGCGCGGCTCGCCGCCGAAGCGGTTGAGGTGGACTACGAGGAACTGCCCGCCGTGGCCTTCGCTGACAAGGCGCTGGCCTCAGGCGCGCCGGAGATCCACCACAACGCCCCAGGCAACCTGATCTATGATTGGGAGATAGGCGAAGAGGCCGCGACCGACACCGCCATCGCAGGCGCAGCCCATGTGACCGAGTTGGAAGTGACCAACAACCGCCTCAGCCCCAATCCGATGGAACCACGCTCCGCCGTGGCAACCTACGACGCGGCGGAAGAGCACTACACCCTCTATACCACAAGCCAGAACCCCCATGTGGCGCGGCTGGTGCTGTCGGCGTTCTACAACGTGGCGCCCGAACACAAACTGCGAGTGATCGCGCCCGATGTGGGCGGTGGTTTTGGCTCGAAGATCTACATTTACCCTGAAGAGATCACCTGCCTTTGGGCCTCGATGAAGACGGGGCGGTCGGTGAAGTGGACGTCGGATCGCTCGGAAGCGTTCATGACCGACGCCCATGGCCGCGATCACATTACGACGGCCAAGATGGGCTTTGATGCGGATGGCAAAATCGTCGGCTTCAAGGTCGATACGATTGCGAATTTCGGCGCGTATATGTCGCTCTTCTCTAGCGCGGTGCCCACGTACCTGTACGCCACGCTTCTGTCGGGCCAGTACAACATCTCAAACGTCCATTGCAACGTGCGCGCGGTCTACACCAACACCGTGCCTGTGGACGCCTATCGCGGGGCCGGACGGCCCGAAGCCTGTTACCTGATCGAACGGATGCTGGAGACGGCGGCGCGCGAGCTGGGCGTGGATCCCGGCGATCTGCGGCGAAAGAACTTCATCCAAAGCTTCCCGCATGAGACGCCCGTGATCATGACCTACGACGCCGGCGATTTCGACGGCAACCTCGATAAGGCGTTGGCGGCGGCTGACATGGCGGGCTTCCCGGCACGCAAGGCCGAAGCCGCATCCCGCGGTAAGCTGCGCGGGATCGGGTATTCCTGCTACATTGAGGCTTGCGGGATTGCCCCGTCAGCCGCAGTGGGATCGCTCGGCGCGGGCGTTGGCCTGTGGGAAAGCGCGGAGGTGCGCGTGAACCCGGTGGGCACGATCGAGATCCTGACGGGATCGCACAGCCACGGGCAAGGTCACGAGACGACCTTTGCCCAGGTGGTGGCCGAACGCTTTGGCCTGTCCATCGACAACGTGTCCATCGTCCATGGCGACACCGACAAGGTGCAGTTTGGCATGGGCACCTATGGCTCGCGCTCCGGCGCGGTGGGCCTGTCGGCCATCGTCAAGGCGATGGATAAGGTGGAAGCCAAGGTCAAAAAGATCGCGGCCCACACCCTGGAAGCTTCGGAAGATGACATCGTCATCGAAGGCGGCGAAGTGAAAGTGGCCGGCACTGACAAGGCCATGGGCTGGCACGAGGTGGGCCTTGCCGCCTACACCGGCCACAACCTGCCCGACGGGATGGAACCGGGCCTGAAAGAAGGCGCGTTCTACGACCCCGTGAATTTCACCTTCCCATCGGGCACCTACATCGCCGAAGTCGAGGTTGATCCCGACACCGGCGTCACAGAAGTGGTGCAGTTCACCGCCGCCGATGACTTCGGCACCATCATCAATCCGATGATCGTAGAAGGTCAGGTCCATGGCGGCGTGGCCCAGGGGATCGGCCAGGCGATGCTGGAACAGGTTGTCTACGACGAAGATGGCCAGCTGATCACCGGGTCTTACATGGATTACACCATGCCGCGCGCCACCGATGTGCCGTTCTACACGATTGAGCACAACACCACCGTCTGCCCCAACAATCCATTGGGCATCAAAGGCTGTGGAGAGGCGGGCGCCATCGGTGCCCCGCCCGCAGTGATCAATGCGATCACTGATGCGATCGGCACCAATGACCTGCAAATGCCTGCCACGCCGCAAGCGGTGTGGAGCGCGCTGCAAACGGTGAAAACCCCGATGGCAGCAGAGTAAGGAGAGACGCGATGTATGAGACCAAGTATCACAAAGCGGGCTCTGTGGCGGATGCCGTGGCGGCTCTGGCTGGCGCGGATGAGGGCAAAGTGTTGTCCGGTGGCCAGACCCTTCTGCCGACGATGAAACAGCACCTCGCCGCGCCCACCGATCTGGTGGACGTGCGCGGGATCGACGGGATGCAAGGTGTCACCGTCGGCGACGGGACGATCACCATCGGGGCGGCCACGCTCCACGCGGACGTGGCCGACAACGCCGAGGTGCGCCAGCATATCCCAGGCCTCGCGGCGTTGGCGGGGGGCATCGGTGATCCGGCGGTGCGCGCCATGGGCACCATCGGCGGCTCGATTGCGAACAACGACCCGGCAGCGGATTACCCCTCTGCCGTTCTGGGCCTTGGCGCCACGGTCATCACCGACAAGCGCGAGATTGCGGCGGACGACTTCTTCGACGGCATGTTTGCCACCACACTCGACGAGGGTGAAATCATCACCGCCGTCCGCTTCCCGGTGCCCCAGCGCTCAGGCTATGCCAAGTTTCCCAATCCCGCCTCACGCTATGCCATGGTCGGCGTATTCGTCGCGGAAACCGGCGGGTCGGTCCGCGTGGCTGTCACCGGTGCGGGCGCCGATGGCGTGTACCGCGACGACGGGCTGGAAGCGGCGCTCGGCAGCGACTTCTCCGAGGGTGCGGTGGACGGCGTCGCCGTCGCTGCCGACGGGATGCTTAGCGACATCCACGCGAGCGCCGAATACCGGGCGCATCTGGTGAGTGTTATGGCCAAGCGGGCGGTTGCGAACGCGGGATGACCATTCCCGGTGGTACGTCCCAAAATGGGGTCGTCCCACCGGTACGTACAGATGCTCCGCAGCCGTTGCGGCAGGATATAGCGGACGATTGGCCAGCATGTTCCGCGTCGCCCCGCAACCTACAAAGAGAATGTCGCGCAGGGCCGTTGCCGGGCAAACGCTTTATTCTCGAATGTTTTCCATTGGAAGACCTCCAGCGCTGGTGCGCAGAACGGTTTTGTTTGAAGAGGTTTGCCCAAGGGGGGCGGAAACAGCCATGCCTACTGAGCAAGAAGAGATCGGACCATCTGCAGAGTGGATGCCCTAGACGGCCGTTACAACGAGATCGTGTGCGGGGCGCCCTCAACGCCGGAACCTCTTTGCATCTAGCCTGATCACTCGAGCTGACGTTCAGCCAATTTCTGACAAAGCTACGCTTCATCAGGGAAATGCGTGGAGGATGGCCGAACCAGAAACACGTGAAGCGTCATTTCTAGAGCCATTTGATTGCATGTGGTGGTGGAGACGAAGTCCGAAAAACGTTTTGGCCATCAATTTAAGTATCTGATTACAGATATTTCTTTAGGTTAAGCGCATTGCGGATTGTGCAGCAAACTGTGCAGCAAACTGTTTTAGTCGGCGTAACCCCATATGACCAAGCCCATTTCGCCGACAAAGCCGCGCGGCTCAAACGATAAGGAGTACTGAAAGACTGGAAGCCCATCCTGCTGGTTCATTATGTGGACGGTTGCGCCCTTTACGCCGATATCCTGAGATAGAACGCGTAGAGCTGCGGCAAGACCGATGCTGGATCCTCCACTCCGAGGTCTTGCGCCGCCCGATACACCCAATTCGGTTCGCGCAGAAACTGACGCGCCATGGAAACCAGATCCGCGCGCCCCTCGGCAATGATGTCATTGGCGTGCGTTGGGTCGGTGATCATCCCGACGGCCATGGTCGGCAATCCGGTCTCGTGCCGGATGCGGTGGGCATAGGGAACCTGAAAGCCCGGTTCTGGTTTCTGCGCGGCCAGCCGTTGGCCGCTGGGGATACCGCCGCCCGAACAATCCATGAGGTCTGTGCCCAAGGCCCGCAGCTCGGACGCGAGCGCAACCGTGTCGAATAGCGTCAGGCTTCCGCCCTCTCCATCGACGCAAGAGGCCCGATACAGTACTGGAACGTCGGCAGGCACCGCCGCGCGAACGGCGCGGGCGACCTCCAGCGGCAGGCGCATCCGCCCGGCGAGATCGCCGCCATATTCGTCCGTCCGGCGATTTGACCAGGGCGACATGAAACTGTGCAGAAGATAGCCGTGCGCGCCGTGGATCTCGACCCCGTCGAACCCGGCTGCCAATGCGCGGCGGGCGCCTTCGGCAAAGGCCTCGGCGATGGCGGGCATTTCCGCAACGTCCAGCGCGCGGGGCGTGTGCCAGCCGTCACGCGCAGGAACGGCTGAAGGGGCAACTGTCTGCCACGGCGGCTCATCGGAGCCCGCGACCAGCGGCCCCGCCCCGTCCCACGGGCGCATGGTCGAAGCCTTGGGGCCCGCATGGCCGATTTGCAGAAACGTCGGAATGCCTTGGCGCCGGTAGAGCCGGGTCACGCGCTGCCACGCCGTGACATGATCGTCCCGGTAGATTCCCGTGCAGCCGGGGCTGATACGGCCCTCGGCAGTCACCCCCGTGGCCTCGGCTATTGCCCCGCCGACACCGGATGAGGCGTAGCGCCCGTGATGGGCGACGTGCCAGTCATTCGGTGCGCCGTCATCGGCTTGGTATTGGCACATAGGCGCTAGCACGACCCGGTTGGGAAAGGTCACACCGCGAAGGCTGAAGGGCGTGAAGAGCGCGGGCAGTTCGGTCATGGTCACTCCTTTGGTTGTTTGGGGCAGTGCGCCTTGGGATCGGATCACATGCGATTCGCTGAAATCCCGGCGTCGGTCACCGTGTTCGGTTGTGTGACATCCGCAAGATGCGCGTCACGCGGTCGGCGTGCGCGGCGGCGTTTCTGGATGGTTTGGGCGGTCGACATATCTCGCAAAACGTTCATATCACGAACAAAAGTCAACATAGCGCACACAGTTTCGGTCTCAACAATGTGCCCGCTCTCGAGCTGCTAGGGGCTTAGAAGACTGAATTCACCAAGAAAGTGATAGACATAGCGACGATCCCGGAACTAAAATTTCTTTACTGTCATCAAACAATCAGGCCGGCGATACAATCGCTGGCCCCGCCCGCAGGTCGCTCAACCTGCGGCAACAAGGAGGTTTTGTCATGAACTACCGGATGTCGTGGTTTCTGGCCGCGGGGCTCGCCATGGCGCAGCCGGCCATCGCTCTGGCCCAAGAGGTGTTGACCATCGGCGTGCGCTCTGAGGCGGCCAGTATGGATCCGCACTGGACCCAACTCTCGGGCGATACCCAGGTGCAAGAGCACATTTTCGAACGTTTGGTCGGGCTGTCGTCCACATCGCAGCCGATCCCCGGTCTTGCGGTGTCGTGGGCGCCAATCAACGAGACGACGTGGGAATTCAAACTCCGGGAAGGGGTGAAGTGGCATGACGGTGAGGATTTCACCGCCGATGACGTGATCTTCACTTATAACCGCCTGCGCGCCGGCGTCTCGGGCGCGCCTGCATCGCCTGCGTTCCAACTCGAAAAAGGCGGCAAGCAGTGGGAAAAGATTGACGACTACACCGTCCACATCACCACCGACGGCCCCTACCCGACCATGGCCGAAGACCTTGCCATGCTGCCGATCATCGCCGAACATGCGGCGGCGGGCGTCGAACCCTCGGTGGACTTCAACACCGGGCAGGCCGCCATCGGAACCGGACCCTACATGTTCGAGGAGTATTCCCCCGGCAGCCAGATCACAGTGAAGAAGTTTCCTGACTACTGGGGGGGTGAGCCGCATTGGGATCAGGTGGTGTTCCGGCCTGTGGGTCAGGATTCGGCCCGTCTCGCGGCACTGTTGAACGGCGATGTCGATATGATCGACTATCCGCCCACCATCGACATCCCGCAACTGGTGGAAGATCCGAACTTTACGGTCTCTACCATCCCGGCCGACCGGCTGATCTATATCATCCCCGGCAACAAGCACATCGAGCCCTTCATCACCGATGCCGCGGGCAATCCGATGGTGCCGAACCCGCTGCGGGACTGGCGCGTACGCAAGGCGCTATCGCTGTCGATCAACCGCGAAGCGATCCGTGACCGGATCATGGGCGGCGCGGCGCTTCCGGCGAAAAACATCGTACCGCCGGGGTTCTTTGGTTATGTCGAAGGGCTTGACGCCGATCCTTATGATCCCGAACAGGCGCAGGCTCTGCTGGCCGAAGCCGGCTATGCCGACGGCTTCAACATCACGCTGCATGGCCCCAACGACCGCTACATCAACGATGCGCGGATCCTTGAGGCAGTGGCCCAGATGTGGTCGCGCGTCGGTATCACCACCGAGGTCGACGCCATGCCGCGTAACGTCTTCTTCTCGCGCCTGATCCGTGGGGATGAACTGTCGATGCCGGGCTTCGACGTGCCCGAGTTCTCGATTGCTCTGACCGGGTGGGGCACAGTCGCGGGCGAGGCGACCTATACGGTTAGCGGCACGCTCGAGACCTACAACGCGGCCACGGGTGGCGGGAACGGCAACTTTGGCCGGTATTCCAACACCGAAGTGGACGCGCGGTCTGTCCTCGCCAAGCGCACAATCGACAACGATGCGCGGCGCGCGATCCTGGAAGAAGCCATCACCATCGGGATGCAGGACTATGCCTATATCCCGATCCACTTCCAGGTGAACCAGTGGGGTATGAAATCCACTCTGGTACATGAACCGCGCACCAACGAGCGCACCCGCGCGATGGACGTGCGCCGGGTCGAGTGATCCCATCCGGCGGGGCGGCCCTGTGTCGCCCTGCCCCACCGGACCGAACAGGCGGATCTGAACCCCATGGCAGAGTTCATCGTCAAACGCCTTCTTCAGGCCCTGCTTGTACTGGCCGTGATGACGGTGCTCGTCTTTTTCGGCGTCAATGTGATCGGCAACCCGGTTTACATCTTTGCCTCATCCGAATGCGATCAGCCCTGCCTTGATGCGATCATCAAGGATCTTGGCCTCGACCGCCCGATTTGGGAGCAATACTGGGTCTTCATCGGGAACATGTTTCAAGGCGATCTCGGCAACTCGTTCACCCACGGCGTGCCTGCAATGTCGCTGATCTGGCAACGTCTTCCGGCAACACTCGAACTGGCGTTTTGCGCCCTCGTGATCGCGCTGGTCGTTGGGCTGCCGCTTGGCGTGGCCGCTGGGTTGCGGCCCACGCACTGGACGTCACGGGTCATCATGGGCTTTTCGATGCTTGCCTTTTCGGTGCCCGTTTTCTGGATCGGGCTGATCATGATTATCGTTTTCTCGGTCACGTTGGGCTGGATGCCCGCGATCGGCCGGGGTGACACCGTTGAGGTGTTTGGCGCCGACCTCAGCCTATTCACGCTGGACGGCCTGCACCATTTGGCCATGCCCGCCTTCACATTGTCCCTGATCATGATGGCCATGGTGATCCGCCTGACACGGGCAGGGATGCGCGAGGTGCTGTTCTCCGACTATATCAAGTTCGCTCGCGCCAACGGCATCCGCGAACGCCGCATCCTTTCGCTGCATGTGATGCGCAACATCCTGATCCCCATCGTCACCGTTCTGGGGATGGAGTTCGGCGGCGTCATCGCCTTTGCCGTCGTGGTTGAATCGATCTTCTCCTGGCCTGGCGTGGGCAAGATGCTGATCGACGCCATCGCCGTGCTCGACCGGCCCTTGATCGTCGCCTACCTGATCTTCGTGGTGATCATGTTCGTTTTACTGAATCTGATCACCGATATACTATATTCCCTGCTCGATCCCCGAGTCAGACTTGGCGGCAACTCGGGATGAGCGGGGTCGTCGCACACAGGGCCCCTGCCCCCGGTGTCTGGCGTGAGTTTCTGCGCTCACCGGCTGCCGTCGCCGCACTGGCGACGTTCACAGGATTCTGCCTGATCGCGATCTTTGCGCCGTGGCTCGCGCCGCAGAACCCCTACGATCTGGCGCAGGTCGATATCATGGACTCGCTCCTGCCGCCCGGCTCGGAAAGCTGGACCGGCGCGCACTATGTGCTCGGCACCGATGGGCAGGGCCGGGACATGCTGTCTGCGATGATATACGGCATCCGGATCTCATTGCTTGTGGGCCTCTCATCGGGAATCATCGCGTTGATCGTGGGCACAATTGTGGGGCTCGTCGCCGCATATCGCGGGGGTTGGGTCGATACCGTGCTGATGCGGATCGTTGATTTGCAGCTCAGCTTTCCGACAATCCTTGTCGCGCTCATTCTGCTCGTCATCCTGGGTCGAGGGGTGGACAAGATCATATTTGCGCTTGTCGTCGTCCAATGGGCCTATTTCGCGCGAACCGTGCGGGGCGTGGCCCTTGTCGAAAGCGCGCGGGAGTATGTGGATGCCGCCAAGGGCCTGAAACTCGGCAACCTGCGAATTCTGTTCGGACACATCCTGCCAAATTGCCTGCCGACCATCCTCGTCGTGGCTACGATGCAGATGGCCGCGGCCATCTCACTCGAAGCCACGCTCAGCTTCCTCGGCCTCGGCCTGCCTCCGACCCGCCCGTCGCTGGGCCTGCTGATCGCCAATGGCTTCGACTATCTGCAATCGGGCCGCTACTGGATCAGCGTCCTGCCTGGTCTTGTCCTTCTGGCGATCATTGTCAGCGCCAATGTGCTAGGCGACCGCCTGCGCGATACGTTGAATCCGCACCTATGACCGCGCCGCCCGTCCTTGAGGTGGAAAACCTCAACACATCCTTTCTGCTCTCTGCGGGAGAGGTGAAGGCATTGCGCGATGTGTCCTTCAAGGTCCATCGTGGAGAAATCCTTGGGCTTGTCGGCGAATCCGGCTCCGGCAAGTCGATGACCGGATTCTCGATTAACGGCTTGCTCAGCCCGCCCGGCAAGGTGATGTCGGGCGCAATCCGCCTGCATGGGGAGGATATCGCCGGCCGGTCCACCTCGGCCATGCGCGCGCTTCGGGGGC
This sequence comes from Pseudomonadota bacterium, assembly GCA_039820585.1. Lineage (GTDB taxonomy): Bacteria > Pseudomonadota > Alphaproteobacteria > Rhodobacterales > Rhodobacteraceae > JBCBGF01. Next base: position 2,749 of record JBCBPV010000003.1, on the reverse strand, counting down.
AAACGATCGCCATGGTCTTTCAGGACCCGATGATGACCCTGAATCCGGTTTTGAAGATCGGATTGCAGATGGCCGATGCTCTGCGCGCGCATCTGAGGATAAGTGATCGCGAATGCCGGGCGCGCAGTATCGCGGCCTTGCAAGAAGTGGGCATCCCGTCTCCCGAGGACCGGCTCAATGCGTTTCCCCACCAACTGTCCGGCGGAATGCGCCAAAGGGTGGCGGTGGCAATTGCCCTGCTGCACGAACCAGACCTCGTGATCATGGACGAACCGACCACGGCGCTCGATGTCACGATTCAGGGCCAGATACTTGCCCTTGTTCAGCGGCTGTGCCGCGAGCGAGGCACGGCGCTCATCTGGATCACCCATGATCTCGCCGTAGTGGCCGGGATAGCGGACCGAATTCTGGTGATGTATGCGGGCCGGATCGTCGAGGATGGCACCGTTGACGAGGTGCTCGACACCCCCGCTCATCCCTACACACGGGGGCTGATCGACAGCGTTCCGTCGCGCGGGCAACGGGGCAAGCGCTTGCAACAGATCCCGGGACGTATGCCCGCGCTGACCGACCTGCCCGAAGGCTGCGCCTTTCGTCCGCGCTGTACCCTCGCGACCCAAGCGTGCGCAGCGCCGCAAGAGATGCGTACCTTGGCCGGACGCCATGTCCGTTGTTGCCGCCCTCTGGCCGAGGTGTCGGCATGAGCGGCTCAGTTCTCACCGTGAAGAATGCCAGCCGGAAGTTCGGCGATGGCGGCGATTTGGTGGTAAGCACGCTGGCGCGACTTGGCCTGATCCGGCGCCCGCCCGTCGTGACGGCCGTCGATGACGTTTCCTTTGAACTCGAACGGGGCAAAGTGCTCGGGATCGTGGGAGAGTCGGGTTGCGGAAAGTCCACGCTGGGGCGGATGATCGCCGGGCTTTTACCGCCAACATCGGGGGAAATCACACTCCATCTCGAAGATGGGATCTCGCGCGCGCTGCCGATGCAGATGATCTTCCAGGACCCGTTTTCATCGTTGAACCCCCGCAAACGCGTGCACGATCTGGTTGGCGAGGCACCCCGGGTGCACCGCGTCGTCGATCCCGGCGAGTTGGAGGCCTATGTCGATCGGCTGATGGAGCGGTGTGGCATCGACCCGTCGGTACGCCAGCGTTTTGCGCATCAGTTCTCAGGCGGTCAGCGGCAACGGATCGGGATCGCACGGGCGCTGGCGGTAGAGCCCGAGATCCTCGTCGCCGACGAAGCGGTCAGCGCGCTCGACGTATCGGTACAAGCGCAGATCATCAACCTCTTCATGGACTTGCGCGACGAATTTGAACTCACCTATGTGTTCATCTCCCACGACCTTGGCGTGGTCGAACACATCGCCGACACGATACTGGTGATGTATCTAGGCCGCGTGGTCGAGATGGGGCCAGCAGAAGACGTCTTCCAGCAACCGTTGCATCCCTACACCCGCGCTCTGATCGACGGAGTGCCCCGACTGGACCGCCGCCGCGTCATCTATGAACCCATCGCAGGCGACATCCCCTCGCCCATCGACCCGCCGTCGGGGTGCCACTTTCACCCGCGCTGCCCGTTTGCGCGCGAGACCTGCCGGACCGACAGGCCCGAAACCCGCACGATCAACGGGCGCGACGTCGTCTGTCATTTTGCCGAAGAGATTGCCAGTGAAGAGGAGCCCTCACCATGGCCAGCTACGCAGACCGTTTGACCCGGTTTCAAGACAGCCTGACCGATCAGGCCGATCTTGTGTTTTTCCCCATGGGAACAGACCTCGATTATCTGACTGGAATCCATCGGGATATCCCGAATTACGGGCGAAACCTTCATCCGGGCATGTGGCTAGAAGGCGCGTGGATCGCGCCGGACAAAGATCCGATCCTAGCGGTACCGCGCATGACGGCAGAGTTCGGGTCGACCGGTGGGCTTGAGGCCTTTGACGTGCGGGTTCTGGGCGATTGGGATGATCCGGTTCAGCTTGTCACCGGCATTCTGAGCGAGTTGGGCGTTGGCGACGCGCCGAAAATCGCCGTGAGCGACAATGCTGAGGCCGAAACCCTGATCGAACTGCAAGCGTTGCGTCCGGGCGTGACCTTTATGTCCGGCACGGGTTTCCTACGGCCCCTACGCGTGATCAAGGATGCTGACGAAATAGAGAAACTGCGCGAGGCCGGTCGCATTACGGAAGCCGCCTTTGATGCGACGGTCAAACAGATGAAAATCGGGATGACCGAGTTGGACGTGTTGTCCGAACTCGACCATCAGATGAAAGCGCATGGCTCGCTTGGGCCCTCCTTCACGACCTCGATGTACAACACAGGGCCAGACATCACGCTCGAGTTCGGCAACAAGCTCAAGTCGTGGCCCCGCAAGTTGCAGCCACCCACAAGCGTGTTATTCGATTTCGGCGCGGTGCTGGATGGCATGTGCTACGATTACGGGCGCACTGCATGCATGGGTGAGCCGTCGGCCAAACAACTCGAAGTGCATCGCCTGATCATGGAAAGTCAGGCCGCAGGGATCGGCGCGCTCAAGTCGGGCGCGGTGACCTGTGAAGAGGTCGACAAGGCCGCGCGGGACGTGCTGGAGGATGCGGGATATGGCCATGCCTTCAGGCACCGGCTGGGCCATGCGATCGGATGGGACGTGCACGAACCCCCGTTCCTGACGAATGGGGACACAACATTGGTGCGGGAAGGCATGATCTTTACCATCGAGCCGTCGATCTTTCTCGATGGCGACG
>JBCBPV010000002.1:0-117384 GCA_039820585.1 Pseudomonadota bacterium | reverse complement strand
CGGTCGCCGCGTTCGTCGCGCTTTTGCATCTGGATGGACGGGCCTTCCTGGTGATCGTCAACCTTGATCGTGAGCACGCGCATGACGTCGTCATGCAGGCGCATCAAACGCTCCATTTCCTGCACGGCCGGTGCGGGGGCATCGGTGCGCATGAAGGCGTAGTGGCCCTTGCGGTTCTTGTTGATCTTGTAGGCCATCGTCTTGACGCCCCAGTATTCGTGTTCAACGAGCTTGCCGCCGTTGTCGGACAGGACCGTGCCAAAATGTTCGATCAATCCCTCGGCCTGTGTGTTCGACAGGTCCTGACGGGAGATGAAGACATGCTCATAAAGCGGCATGCGTTCTCCAGTTCTATGTTCGAGCGCACTTCAAAGACCGGTTGATGACTTCCGCGCCCGGTCACGAGAGGCTGCGCTGTTGCGTATGTCTGCGGAAGATCGCGTGCTTATACACGGTCGCGAAGTTGATGCAACCCGGTCTAAATCTCACCAGATTCACCTTTCAAAACACCATGGCAACATAGTTAACGGAAGGTGTAGCCATGCTGTCGCTGGCCCGGACACAAGATGGTCTTCCCGAAGTTCAGGAAGATGTTCTTGAGACTGAAAAGACATCCTGGGGCTACATCGTTCGTGAGAAGACGGACAAGTTCGAGCATGAAACGGTCGTTGAATCGTCGGGGCGGTTCTTGGGGCTGATATTTGTGGTGTGTGCCTATGGGCAGTGGTTTTTGCCAGCGGCGATGTTCATTGGCGATGCGGTGGTGATGAAAGGGGCGATGTCGTTCCTGTTCGGTGCCACCGGCGTTGGCATGTACTGGATGGCCAGTCGTGGTCTGCGCAAAGAGCTTGAGGTGGATCTGACGCGGCGCGAGTTGCGGGTGGTCAATCGCAACGGTCGTGGGACGCGCAGGCTGCAATCGCGGATCGGGATGCGCGAGATCGAAAGCTTTTTTCTGCGCCGCACCAAGGCCAGCGCAGAGCCGACGCTTATGATGGTGCGTCTGCGGCAAAGCGCGGTGCCCTTGCTGTTGGCCGCGGGGGGCGAGGTGGAGTTGACGGATTTGCTGCAGCAGCTGAAGTCGGATGTGAAGCCTGTCAGCGAAAAGCTGGAAGAGCGGATGGCGCGGAACGTGGCCTTCCTGTCGCGGCGGACCGGCTCTTAAACCCTATTCAGACGTGCGATGATGGCGGTGCGGCGTGGGGCACCCCGGCGCGGCGCTTTGCCTTGTTTGGTCCGGCGCTGCGCGGTAGACGGGCTGAAACGATCAAGAAACGGGTGAGGGACCTATGCGGGCATTTGTTTTTCCCGGACAGGGGGCGCAGACCATTGGCATGGGCAAGGCTTTGGCCGAGGCCTATCCAGCGGCGCGGGCTGTGTTCGATGAGGTTGATGACGCTTTGGAAGAGAAGCTGTCATCGCTGATTTGGGACGGCGAGATCGAGACGCTGACCCTGACCGAGAATGCCCAACCTGCGCTGATGGCGACCTCTTTGGCGGCGCTGCGGGCGTTGGAGGCGGAAGGCGTGGGGCTGGACAGTGTGGCTTATGTGGCCGGGCATTCGCTGGGGGAGTATTCGGCGCTGTGCGCGGCGGGGGCGATTGCGCTGGGCGACACCGCGCGGCTGTTGCGCAAGCGCGGGCTGGCGATGCAGGCGGCGGTTCCGGTGGGTGACGGGGCGATGGCGGCGGTGCTGGGCCTGGACCTGGCGGCGGTGACGGCGCTGGCGGCGGATGCGGCCGAGGGCGAGGTGTGCGTGGCGGCCAACGACAACGACCCGGCGCAGGTGGTGATATCGGGGCACGCGGGCGCTGTGGCGCGGGCTGTGGACATGGCGAAGGGGCGCGGGGCGAAGCGGGCGCTGATGCTGCCGGTGTCAGCGCCGTTTCATTCGCCGTTGATGGCACCTGCGGCGGAAGAGATGGCTGTGGCGCTGGCTGACGTTTCGGTTACGGCGCCAAAGGTGCCGCTGGTGGCCAATGTGCTGGCGCGCGATGTGAGCGATCCAGATGAGATCCGTGGGCTGTTGGTTGAGCAGGTGACGCATTCAGTGCGCTGGCGCGAGAGTGTGGCCTGGATGGCGGAGCAGGGCGTGACCGAAACGTGGGAGATCGGGGCCGGCAAGGCGCTGACCGGGATGGTGCGCCGGATTGCCAAGGATGTGGCGACGCGGGCGGTTGGTACGCCTGAGGATGTGGCGGCCGCGGTGGCCGGGTGAGACGCGATTTTTCTGCGAAAAATCGGAAGTTTGGGAGATGGGTATGTTTGATCTGAGCGGGAAGACGGCGCTGGTCACCGGGGCATCTGGCGGGATTGGCGGGGCGATTGCGTCGGCTTTGCATGGGGCCGGGGCGACGGTTGGCCTGTCGGGCACGCGGGTTGAGCCGTTGGAGGCGCTGGCGGAGGCGTTGGGTGAGCGGGCGCATGTGTTGCCTTGCAACCTGAGCGATATGGAGGCTGTGGAGGCGCTGCCGAAACAGGCGGTCGAGGCGATGGGAGCGCTTGATATCCTGGTGAACAATGCCGGGATCACGCGGGACAACCTGTTCATGCGGATGTCGGATGATGAATGGCAGAGCGTGTTGGACGTGAACCTGACGGCCACGATGAAGCTGTGCAAGGGCGCGATGCGGGGGATGATGAAGGCCCGCTGGGGGCGGATTGTGAACATCTCTTCCGTTGTCGGGGCCACGGGCAATCCCGGTCAGGCGAATTACGCGGCGTCGAAGGCCGGGATGGTGGGGATGTCGAAGTCGCTGGCCTATGAAGTGGCGTCGCGCGGGATCACGGTGAACTGTGTGGCGCCGGGGTTCATCACCACCGCGATGACCGACAAACTGACCGACGATCAGAAGGGCGCGATCCTGACGCAGGTGCCTGCGGGGCGCATGGGGGAGCCGGGCGAGATTGGGGCTGCGGTGCTATATCTGGCGAGCCCGGAGGCGGGTTACGTCACCGGCGCGACCTTGCATGTGAACGGTGGGATGGCCATGTTCTGAGGGCGCGCGCGTGGCGGGCGAAAGCGTTTGCCTTCCAAAGCGCATGTGCTATAGGCGGCGCAGATTCTAGCCCCAGGCGGGGCTGAGAGGCTGTTTTTCCGGCACTTGACGGCGGAACATCATGGGCTGGAAACGGCCCGGTAAACGACACGGGCAAAGACCCTGAAGAACTGTGAGGAATTGATATGAGCGACATCGCAGATCGCGTTAAGAAGATTGTCGTCGAGCATCTCGGCGTTGAGGAAGACAAGGTTTCCGAGAATGCGTCGTTCATCGACGACCTTGGCGCGGACAGTCTGGACACGGTCGAGCTTGTCATGGCGTTCGAAGAGGAATTTGGGATCGAGATCCCCGATGATGCCGCTGAAACGATCCAGACGTTTGGCGATGCCGTGAAGTTCATCGGCGAGGCGTCGTAAGCCACCCCACCGGGTTTAGTGATTGATGTGCGGCGTCCGTTTGGGCGCCGTTTCTTTTTGCGCGATGTCGTGGGTGTGGGGGGATCGGTCGTGGATGCTGGGCGCGGGCGGGCGGATCGGTTATAGGGTCTGTGAGAGATCTGGTGCGAAGTCTGATATGGAACAGTGCGATGATCCTTTACCCGACGATTGAATTGAAAGACGGCCGCTGCGTGAGCCTGCGCCGGGGGCGGATGGATGAGCCGCAGATCTGGCATGTGGATCCGGTTGAGAAGGCGGCCGAGTTCGCCGAGGCCGGAGCGACGTGGATGCATGTCACCGATTTCGATGGGATGTATGGCGACGCCCGGAACCGTGATCTGATCTTTCAGATCATGCGCACGCCGGGGGTATCGGTGCAGTTGTCCGGTGGGTTTCGCACGCAGGAGCGGATTGACGAGTACGTCGATGCCGGGGCTGCGCGGATCATGATGGGTACGGTTGCGACGCGATTCCCGGGTTGGGTGCGCGAGATGGCGAAATACTATCCCGATCAGATCGTTTTGTCGGTGGATGTCTGGCAGGGCAAGGTGATGGTGGATGGCTGGACCGAGGCCTGTGCGATTGATCCGATCACCTTGATCGACAGCTATGCCGAGACGCCTTTGGCCGCTGTGAAGATCACCGATATCGACAATGATGTGGATGCGACAGAGGCGTCGCTGGGCGTGATCTCTGGCCTGGCAGACCACGCGACGGCGCCGGTGATTGCGTCGGGGTTGGTTCATACTGTGGATGATATCGCTCGGTTGAAATATGTGCCCAACATCGAGGGCGCGCTGGTGGGGCGGGCGCTGTTTCAGCGCGAGGTGGATCTTAGTGAGGCGTTGGATGTCGCCGCTGAGAAGGTGCAGCCGACGGCGGAATTCCTGTAGCGGTCGCCGGGAGAGGCGCGATGGTTGATCTGGCGCAGATGTTCGGGGCGGGGGAGGCCGAGGGGTTTCTCGGGTGGGCCCGCGGGGAGAGTGCCGAGGGCGCGGATATTGCTGTTTTGGGGGCGGATACGGCGACGCCTTACGCCTCTGTCGGGCCCTATTGCGCAGGCGGGCCGGCGGCGATCCGGGCGGGGGCGCTGACGTTTTCAGAAGGTACGGACCGGATGAACTTTGACCTTGGGGGGCCGGTTTTGCCCGCTGGGGTCACGGCCGTGGACCTGGGGGATGTGGCGGTGGACCCTGCGGATGCACCGGGGAACCGTGCGGCCATTCGCGCGGCGGTGGCCGGGGTGCGCCAGGCCGGGGCGGTGCCGATTGTCCTGGGCGGGGACGATTCCGTGCCGATCCCGATGTTGGAGGCTTTGGCCGGGGACGGGCCGGTCACCGTGTTGCAAGTGGACGCGCATATTGACTGGCGCGACAGCGTGGATGGCGAGCGCTGGGGCCTGTCATCGACCATGCGCCGGGCGAGCGAGATGGATCATGTGGAGCGGATCGTGCAGGTGGGCGTGCGCGGCATGGGTTCTGCCGGGGCGCAGGAATACAGCGATGCGCTGGACTGGGGCGCAGAGTTTGTGTTCGGGCGTGAGATTGCGCGCGATGGGGTGCAGCGGGCGATTGAGGCGGTGCCGAAGGGTGCGCGTGTTGCGATTGCGTTTGATTGCGATGCGCTGGACCCCGCCGCGATGCCGGCAGTGATTGGCCGGACGGCGGGTGGGCTGAGTTATGCGCAGGCGCTTGATCTGATTGAGGGCGTGGCGGCGCGGGCGGAGATCGTGGCCTTTGATCTGGTGGAGTTCATGCCCGCGCGGGATGTGGACGACATCGGAGCGATGACGGCGGCGCAACTGGTGGCGGCGGTGGCTGGCATGATCGCGCGGCAGCGGGTCGCTGACGCGTAGCGGGCAGCCTTGCCCCCCTTTGCCAAAGCCGTGTATCAGAACGGCAAATTCGCGAAAGCATGAGGTGGGGCGATGCGTCGAGTGGTTGTGACCGGGTTGGGTATGGTCTCTCCCTTAGCTTGCGGGGTTGAGGAAACCTGGGCGCGGCTGTTGGCGGGGCAATCGGGCGCTGGCACCATTTCGCGGTTCGATGCGGGGCATCTGGCGACGACCTATGCGTGCGAGATCCCGCGCGGGGACGGCTCGGACGGGACGTTCAACCCCGATGATTGGATGGCGCCCAAGGAACAGCGTAAGGTCGATGACTTTATCCTTTATGGCATGGCAGCGGCGGATCAGGCGGTGCGTGATGCGGGCTGGACGTCGGAGGATGAAGAGGAATTGCTGCGCACCGGTGTGATGATTGGGTCGGGCATCGGCGGGCTGACATCGATTGCGGAGACGGCGGTGTTGTTGAAGGAGCGGGGGCCAAGGCGCGTCTCGCCATTCTTTATCCCCAGCGCGTTGATCAATCTGGTGAGTGGGCAGGTGTCGATCCGGTACGGGTTCAAAGGGCCGAACCATGCGGTGGTGACGGCCTGTTCCACGGGTGCGCATGCGATTGGGGATGCGGCGCGGTTGATTATGCTGGGCGATGCCGATGTGATGCTGGCCGGTGGTGCGGAGAGCCCGATATCGGAGATCGGGATTGCCGGGTTCAACGCGTGCAAGGCCCTGTCGACCAAACGCGGGAACGAGCCGGAGCGGGCGTCGCGCCCCTATGACGCCGATCGTGATGGGTTTGTGATGGGTGAGGGTGCGGGTGTGGTCGTGCTGGAGGAGTATGAGCACGCGGTGGCGCGGGGGGCCAAGATCTATGCCGAGGTGTTGGGTTATGGGCTGTCTGGTGATGCCTATCACATCACCGCACCAGCCGAGAATGGTGAGGGCGGCGAGCGGTCGATGCGAGCGGCGTTGAAATCAGCGGGGCTGGAGCCTGGGGCCGTGGACTATATCAATGCGCATGGAACCTCGACAATGGCGGATACGATTGAGCTGGGCGCGGTGGAGCGGATGATGGGCGATGCGGCGGGGCAGGCGACGATGTCGTCTACGAAGTCTTCTGTCGGGCATTTGCTTGGGGCCGCTGGTGCGGTGGAGGCGATATTCTCGATCCTCGCGATCCGCGATCAGGTGGCGCCGCCGACGATCAATCTGGATGACCCGGCGGTGGAGCCGAAGCTGGATCTGGCGCCGAATGCGAAGCGGGAGCGGGAGATTAACGTGGCGCTGTCGAACTCTTTCGGGTTTGGCGGGACCAATGCCTCGCTCATCCTGGGGAAGGTGGCGGCCTGATGTGGAAGAACATCGCCTCGAACGCGCTGACGCTGATTATCCTGCTTTTGGTCGCTTTGGGCGGGGTTCTGGCCTGGGGGCAGAACCAGTACCGGACGGCGGGGCCGTTGGAGGCGCCGATTTGTGTGCGGGTTGAGCCGGGATCGACCTTTCGGCGGGTGTCGGAGGATCTGGATGCACAAGGGGCGGTGACGAACGCGTCGATCCTGCGGCTGGGGGCGGATTATTCGGACAAGGCGAACCAGTTGAAGGCCGGAAGCTTTTTGGTGCCTGAGCGGGCGTCGATGGAAGAGATCGTCGATATCGTGACCCGGGGCGGGGCCAGTACCTGTGGGACCGAGGTGGTGTTTCGGGTGGGTGTGAACGGGCAGCGCGTGGAAGTGCGCGAGTTGGATCCGGCGACGGGGCGGTTTGTGACCGAGGTGGCGTTTGATCCGGTGACGGAGCCTGTGGACCCTGGGTATCTGGAGGTGCGCGAGGAGGCGGATACGCGGTACCGCGTTGCGGTCGCTGAAGGCGTGACGAGCTGGCAGGTGGTTGAGGCGTTGAAGACGGCGGACTTCCTGGAAGGGTCGGTGGAAGAGGTTCCGGCGGAGGGGTCTTTGGCGCCGGACAGTTATGAAGTGGTTGAGGGGACGCCGAAGGCCGATCTTCTGGATCGGATGGCAGAGGCGCAGGAGTTGCGTTTGGCCGAGGCCTGGGCGAACCGGGCGGATGGGTTGCCTTTGGCTTCGCCCGAGGAGGCGCTGATCCTGGCGTCGATCATTGAGAAAGAAACGGCGGTTCCAGAAGAGCGGCGGACGGTGGCGAGCGTGTTCGTGAATCGGTTGAACCAGGGGATGCGGCTGCAGACGGACCCGACGGTGATTTACGGTGTGACCGAGGGGCGGGGCGTGTTGGGGCGTGGAATCAGGCAGAGCGAATTGCGCGATGAGAACCCTTGGAACACCTATGTGATTGATGGATTGCCGGTGACGGCGATTGCGAACCCGGGGTTGGCGAGTATCGAGGCGGCGTTGGATCCGGCGGATACAAATCTGATTTTCTTTGTGGCTGATGGGTCGGGTGGGCATGCATTTGCTGAGACTTTAGAGGAACATAACGCCAATGTGGCCAAGTGGCGCGAGATCGAGCGGGCGCGGGATAACTGAGGATGCGTGCAAAAGTTGCACAACCTTGGATTTAGTTCTTGACTTACCGAACTCTCTAAAGTAGAAACCAGGCAAGCTAGAAGAAGTGGGCAAGCGGCCGGGGCAGAGATGCCTGCGGCCGTTTTCTGTTTCTCCGTCGGAGACGTATGAGAGGCAGGGTCCAATGGATGTTACCACCGGGATTGAAGACCAGATTCTGACGCGGCTGGAGGCGGCCGAGCGGCATTTCGGGCATGCGCTTGAGACGTTCGAAGCCTATGTGGCGGCGGCCAAGCGCGGGGACAAAGTGGACCCTGCGGATATTCACAAGATCGCGAAGAGTTATCAGGCGTCTTTGCAGACGCTGTTGGAGCTATGGGGGAAGGCCGAGGATGAGTCTCGTAGACGACACGGCATTGTCCACGACTACGCGGTCGACCTTGGTGTTGCCGAAACTGAAGTTCGGCGCCTCTTGGATTGCCTCAGAACCGAAGGCCCTGACGGAACGGTTTCTGGAGGGGCTTGATCGCGACACGCTGCTTGCGCTGCCCTATCTGTTCCCGTTCTGGGCAATGCCGCATCAGGTGGCGCCCGAGGGCGATTGGCGGACGTGGGTTGTGTTGGGCGGCCGGGGCGCGGGCAAGACGCGCGCCGGGGCCGAGTGGGTGCGGGGGCAGGTCGAGGGGGCGATGCCTTTGACGGCTGGCCGGGCGTCGCGGGTGGCGCTGATCGGTGAGACCTATGACCAGGCGCGCGATGTGATGGTTGAGGGACCAAGCGGGATCCGGGCCTGTTCGCCGCCCGATCGGATGCCCGAGTGGCAGGCGACGCGGCGGCGGCTGGTGTGGCCCAATGGGGCGGTGGCGCAGGTGTTTTCGGCCAATGACCCCGAAGCGTTGCGCGGGCCGCAGTTTGACGCGGCCTGGGTGGATGAGTTGGCGAAGTGGCCGCATCCGGACGATGCGTGGGACATGTTGCAGTTCGGGCTGCGGATGGGTGAGGCACCCCGGCAATGCGTGACGACCACGCCGCGGAATGTGGCGGTGTTGAAGCGCGTGTTGGGAAGCCCGTCGACGGTGGTGACCCATGCGGCGACCGAGGCGAACCGGGCGCATCTGGCGGCGTCGTTTCTGGATGAGGTGCGCGAGCGGTACGGCGATACCTGGCTGGGGCGGCAAGAGTTGGACGGGGTGCTGATCGACGAAGTCGAGGGGGCGCTTTGGACTTTGGAGATGTTGGAGGCCTGTCGGGTGCAGGATGCCGGGCGGCCGGAGCGGATTGTGGTTGCGGTGGATCCGCCGGTGACGGGGCATAGCGGATCGGATGACTGCGGGATCATTGTGGCCGGGGCGACGTTGAACGGATCGCCGGGGGACTGGCGGGCGGTGGTTCTGGAGGATGCGACGGTAACCGGGGCCTCGCCGCGGGAATGGGCGGAGGCGGCTGTGGCGGCGGTGCATCGGCACCAGGCGGACCGGTTGGTGGCCGAGGTCAATCAGGGCGGTGATCTGGTGGAGACGGTGATTCGGCAGGTGGATGCGCTGGTGCCTTATCGCAGTGTGCGTGCCTCGCGCGGGAAGGTTGCGCGGGCGGAGCCTGTGGCGGCTTTGTACGAGCAGGGGCGGGTGGCGCATGTGGGGGCGTTGCCGGATCTGGAAGATCAGATGCGCCGGGTGAGCCGGCGGGGATATTTGGGGCAAGGCAGCCCGGACCGCGTGGATGCGCTGGTCTGGGCGCTGCACGATCTGATGATCGAGCCCGCGGCGCAGTGGCGCCAACCGCGTATGCGGTACATGGGCTAACTGCCCCTTTCTACATTTCGACTGAGTAGCCCGGAAGCGAGGAGTGACCCGGATGGTTTTTGACCTGTTCAAACGCGCGCGCGTGCCAGAGGCGAAGGCGAGCGCGACGGGGCCTGTGATTGCGTATCACTCGTCGGGCCGGGTGGCGTGGTCGCCGCGCGATACGGTGAGCCTGATGCGCACGGGGTTCTCTGGAAACCCGGTGGGGTTTCGCTGTGTGAAGCTGATCGCCGAGGCGGCGGCGGCCTTGCCGCTGGTGCTGACGTCTGAGGGGCGGCGCTATGAGGCGCATGAGGTGCTGGGGCTGGTGGAGCGACCCAATGGCGGGCAGGCACGGGCGGAGTTTTTTGAGGCTTTGTACGGGCAGCTTTTGCTGTCTGGGAACGGCTATGTCGAGGCGGTGAGCAGCATTGATGCAGCACCGTCCGAGTTGCATGTGCTGCGGTCGGATCGGATGAGCCTTGTGCCTGGCGCGGATGGCTGGCCGGTGGCCTATGAGTATGCCGTGGGCGCGCGCAAGCATCGGTTTCAGGTGGGTGAGGGGCCGTCGCCTGTTTGTCATATCAAGAGTTTTCATCCGCAGGACGACCATTACGGGTTGTCACCGATGCAGGCGTCGGCGGCGGCGGTAGATGTGCATAACGCAGCGTCGGCCTGGTCGAAGTCACTCTTGGACAATGCGGCGCGGCCTTCGGGGGCGATTGTCTATCAGGGCGGCGACGGGCAGGGGACGCTGACCGCGGACCAGTATGCGCGGTTGCAAAACGAGATGGAGGCCAACCATCAGGGCGCGCGGAATGCGGGGCGTCCGATGTTGCTGGAAGGCGGGCTCGATTGGAAGCCGATGGGGTTTTCGCCGTCGGACATGGAGTTTCAGAAAACCAAAGAGGCGGCGGCGCGGGAGATTGCGTTGGCCTTTGGGGTGCCGCCGATGCTGTTGGGGATCCCCGGAGATGCGACTTACGCAAATTACCAAGAGGCGCATCGGGCATTTTATCGCCTGACGGTGTTGCCGTTGGCGTCGCGCGTAACGGCGTCATTGGGGCACTGGCTGAGCGGGTATCTGGGCGACGTGGCCGAGTTGCGGCCCGATCCCGATCAGGTGCCTGCCTTGGCGGCCGAGCGTGAGGCGCTGTGGCGGCGGGTGAGTGAGGCGGCGTTCTTGAGCGATGCAGAGAAGCGGAAAATGCTGGGCCTTCCGGTGCTGGCGGAAGGGGATGAGCAATGAGTGATTTGAGCTTGGGGCTGGAGCGCAAGCTGTGCGCGCCGGGTGCGCCGGTGTCTTTGCAGGAAGGCGCTGTGATCGAAGGCTATGCGTCGGTCTTTGGGACGCGGGATCAGGGCGGGGATACGGTTCTGGCAGGCGCCTATGCGCGGTCTCTGAAGGCGCAGGCCGAGGCGGGGCGGCGGATCAAGATGCTGTGGCAGCACGATCCGGCAGAGCCCATCGGCGTTTGGGAAGACGTGCGCGAGGATGCGCGGGGGCTGTTCGTGAAGGGGCGGCTTTTGACGGATGTGGCGCGCGGGCGCGAGGCGGCGGCGCTGATCGAGGCGGGGGCGATTGACGGGTTGTCGATCGGGTATCGCACGGTGCGGGCCGAAAAGAATGACACGGGCCAGCGGCTCTTGTCGGAGCTGGAGCTTTGGGAGGTGTCGCTTGTGACCTTTCCGATGCTTCCTCAGGCGCGGGTGGGAGCCAAGGGCGAAAGCCCCGAGGTTGTCCTTATGCGCGACCTGGCGGCGGCGTTTGACGACGCGCGCCAAACGTTGGCCGAAAGCTAGGCCCGCGTTCCACCCTTAAACTTGCAGGAAAAAGACCATGAGCAACTCTGAGACCGAGGGCTCCGCAGCTGATGTGCGGACCGCGCTGGCGGGATTTATGACCGAAATTACCACACGACTGAGCAAACAGGATGAGCGACTGACAATGCTGGATCGAAAGAACACACAAATGCGCCGGCCGGCGCTGTCGACCTCTGCCGAGGCCGATGTGCCCCATCGTAAGGCCTTTGCGGCCTATGTGCGCGGCGGCGATGATGACGGGCTGCGTGGGCTGGTCGTGGAAGGCAAAGCGCTGAACACGGCTGTGGCTGGGGACGGTGGCTATCTGGTGGATCCAGAGACGGCGGATACGGTGAAGGCGGTTTTGAAGTCGACCGCGTCGATCCGTCAGATCGCGAATGTGGTGAATGTCGAGGCGACGTCTTATGACGTGCTGATCGATCACACCGATATCGGGTCGGGCTGGGCGTCGGAGACGGCGGCGATGACCGAAACGGATACGCCGCAGATCGACCGGATTTCCATTCCGTTGCATGAGCTGTCGGCGCTGCCGAAGGCGTCGCAACGTCTGCTGGATGATGCGGCCTTCGATATCGAGGGTTGGCTGGCCGACCGGATTGCGGACAAGTTTGCCCGCGCTGAGGCGGCGTCGTTCGTGTCGGGCAATGGTGACAACAAGCCGAAAGGTTTCCTGGATCATCCCAAGGTGGATGATGGGTCTTGGGCCTGGGGGTCGCTTGGCTATGTGGCCACCGGGTCGGATGGCGGGTTCGCAGGCGTGAACCCGGCGGATGCGATTGTCGATCTGGTGTATGCGCTGGGCGCGCAGTACCGGTCGGGCGCGCGGTTCGTGATGAACTCGAAAACCGCGGGTCTGGTGCGCAAGATCAAGGATGCCGATGGGCGGTTCTTGTGGTCCGACGGTTTGGCCGCGGGCGAGCCTGCGCGTCTGATGGGCTATCCGGTGCTGATTGCCGAGGACATGCCGGATGTGGATGACGATGCCTATGCGATTGCGTTTGGTGATTTCGCCTCGGGCTATACCGTGGCGGAGCGTCCGGACCTGCGCATTCTGCGCGATCCGTTTTCGGCCAAGCCCAACGTCCTGTTCTACGCGACCAAGCGTGTGGGCGGCGATGTGAGCGACTTTGCGGCGATCAAGCTGCTGAAGTTCTCGGCCTCGTAAGAGGGTGAGAAGAGCCAGGTCGCTTGCGGCCCGGTTCCGTGGGCGTGCGCCATCTTTATTCGCGTTGTCTAGCTGCTCCCTCCGTCCGAGCAACGCGGAGGCGTGCGCCCATGCGGGGCAGTCTGGCGAGTTTTTCGCCGGGCTGTGGGGGGACAGGTTTATCGGAGACTTGGCATGATTTTGGTCGAGCAGGCAGACGCGCTGGCGTCGGTATTGCCGGTGGCGGCGTTCCGCGACCATTTGCGTTTGGGGCGGGGATTTGCGGACGATGCGCTGCAGGACGATGTTCTGGAAGGGCAGCTGCGCGCGGCGCTGTCGGCGATTGAGGCGCGGACGGGCAAGGCGATTTTGCAGCGCGGTTTCGCGTTGCGTTTGTCGGCGTGGAGCGGGCTGTCGCGAGAAGTTTTGCCGATGGCCCCGGTGGTTGCGGTGTCGGCCGTGTCGGTTGTGGATGCGGATGGCGTTGCGACGGTGATTGATCCGGTGCGCTACCGGTTGGTTGAGGATACGCACCGGCCTTGCCTTGAGGCTGCGGGCTTTGTCCTGCCGGTCATTCCGGTTGGTGGCTTTGCGGAGATCACGTTTGAAGCGGGGTTTGGGGCGGCGTGGGCCGAGGTTCCCAACGGGCTGAGCTATGCGGTTCTGAAGCTGGCGGCGCATTTTTACGAGCGGCGCGGTGGCGGGCAGGACGGCTATCCCGAGGATGTGCAGGCGCTGATCGCGCCCTACCGCGACATCCGCCTGTTCGGGCGGGCCTGGTGATGCGCGCGCCTGAACTGACGCGGCGGCTGGTGCTGGAGGAAGCGGTGTCTTTGCCGGATGGGGCCGGGGGCTTTGACGTGACCTGGAGCGCGTTGGGTGAGCATTGGGCCGAGGTGAAGGTGGCCACGGGCCGGGAGCGCGCGGCGGATTTTGCGACGCTGTCGACGACGCGGTTTCGTATCACGGTGCGGGCGGCCCCGGATGGGGCGCCGTCGCGGCCGAAGGCGGATCAGCGGTTTCGGGACGGGGCACGGATCTTTCGGATCTTGGCGGTGAGTGAGGCGGATGCGGCGGCGCGGTTCCTGACCTGCTTTGCCGAAGAGGAGCTGGCGGCATGAGTTACGGGATGGCGGCGGCTTTGCAGGCCGGTGTGTATCAGGCGCTGGCAGGCGACGGGGTGCTGGCGGGGATCGTGGGGGATGCGATCTATGACGTGGTGCCGTCGGGACCGGTGCCGGGCACCTATGTGAGCCTGGGGCCTGAGGATGTGCGCGACCAGTCGGATGTGACGGGCGGTGCGGCAGAGCATCGGTTTACCGTCAGCGTGGTGACGGATGCGGCGGGGTTTCAAACCGCGAAGACGGCGGCGGCGGCGGTGTCGGATGCGCTGGTGGATGCGGCACTGGTTCTGGATCGGGGCCGATTGGTCGGCTTGCGGTTCGAGAAGGCGCGGGCGCGGCGGGTGCAGTCGGGCGATGTGCGCCGGATCGACATGACGTTTCGCGCGCGTGTGGAAGATAACTGATTTCATATTGGAGTGATGGCCATGGGTGCCCAGAACGGCAAAGACCTATTGATCAAGCTCGACCTGACCGGGGCTGGCCAGTTCGAGACCGTTGCGGGCCTGCGGGCCACGCGGGTGAGTTTCAACGCCGAGAGCGTGGATGTGACCAGCCTGGAAAGCCAGGGCGGGTGGCGTGAGCTTTTGAGCGGGGCGGGGGTGAAGTCTGCGTCGCTGGCGGGGTCTGGCGTGTTTCGCGATGCGTCGACGGATGCACGGGCGCGCGAGATCTTCTTTGATGGCGAGACGCCGGCCTTTCAGGTGATCATCCCTGATTTCGGGATTGTCGAGGGCGCGTTCCAGATCACCGCGATTGAATATTCGGGCAGCCACAATGGCGAGGCGACCTATGAGATGGCGATGGCCTCGGCCGGGGCGCTGAGCTTTACGGCCGTCTGATGGGGAACCCTTGGGCCGGCGAAGTGGCGATTGTCATCGATGGTGAGCGGCACGTGATGAAGCTGACCCTTGGGGCGTTGGCCGAGTTGGAAGAGAGCCTTGGAGCCGACAGCCTGGTGGCCCTGATCGAGCGGTTTGAGCAGGGGCGGGCGGCGACGCGCGATGTCCTGGCGCTGATCGTGGCGGGTCTGCGGGGGGGTGGTTGGCGCGGCTCAGCCGATGCGCTGGTGTCGGCTGAGATCGAGGGTGGACCGCTTGAGGCGGCGCGCCTGGCGGGCGGGCTTTTGGTGCGGGCCTTTTCGCTGCCGGAGCGATGAGCGGGTTTGACTGGGCGGCGTTGATGGCCGCTGGCCTGCGTGGGCTGCGTTTGCCGCCAGAGGTGTTCTGGCGGCTGAGCCCTGCGGAGCTGGGATTTTTGCTGGGACACGGGACTGGTGCCGCGCCCCTGACGCGAGAGCGGTTGGAGGCGTTGGCGCAAGCCTATCCCGATCAATTGCGGAGTGAACCGGATGAATGATGTGGACGGGTTGGACGATTTCGCCAGCCAGATTGATGCGTTGGATCAGGCGTTGTCAGGCAATCAGAGCATGGCGGCGGCGGTGACGGGCGAGTTGGTACAGGTGCGATCCACCGTGTCGGATGTGAGCCGGGATGTGCGCAGCCTGAGTGCGAGCCTGAGCGCCGGTGTGACGCGGGCTTTCGAGGGGCTGGCCTTTGCTGGGGCGCGGCTGTCGGATACGTTGCGGGGCCTGGGGGATACCGTTGCGCGTGCGGGGTATCGTTCAGCCATTTCGCCGGTGGCCGGGCATTTCGGCGGGCTGCTGGCCAGTGGGGTGGCGGGCGTGATGAACGGGCTATTGCCCTTTGCGGACGGCGCGGGGTTTGCGCAGGGGCGCGTGATGCCATTTGCAAACGGGGGCGTCGTGTCAGGCCCGGTGGCGTTTCCGATGCGGGGCGGCACTGGCGTGATGGGAGAGGCGGGGCCAGAGGCGATCATGCCGCTGACCCGAGGGGCCGACGGGAAGCTGGGGGTGCGCAGCGCCTCGGGCGGGCGGCCGATGAATGTGGTGATCAACGTCAGCACGCCGGACGTGGCGGGGTTCGAGCGGTCGCGCAGCCAGATGGCCGCGCAGGTCAGCCGGATGCTGAGCCAGGCGCAGCGGAACGGGTAGGACAGTATGGCATTTCATGAAGTGCGGTTTCCCACTGCGTTGAGCTTTGGCTCAGCCGGTGGGCCGGAGCGGCGCGCCGAGGTGGTGACGTTGGCCAACGGATATGAAGAGCGCAACACGCCCTGGGCGCAGTCGCGGCATCGCTATGATGCGGGGATGGGCATGTGCTCGCTCGACGATCTGTCTGAGCTGATTGCGTTTTTCGAGGCGCGGCAAGGGCAGTTGCATGGGTTCCGGTGGAAAGACTGGACGGACTTCAAGTCTTGTGTGGCGTCCGCCGTGCCGGGTGCCCAGGATCAGGTTTTGGGATCTGGCAATGGTTCGGAGACTGCGTTTCAGTTGGTGAAGTCCTATCAGTCTGGGGGCGCGGCCTATGCGCGGCAGATTGTGAAGCCGGTGGCGGGGACCGTGGTCGTCGCTGTTGATGGCGCGATTCAGGCAGAGGGCGCAGCGTACGCGGTCGATACCGCAACCGGTGTTGTCAGTTTCGTTGTGCCGCCAGCGGACGGGGCGCAGGTGACGGCGGGGTTTGAGTTCGATGTGCCGGTGCGGTTCGACACGGATCGGATTGCCATGTCGATGGCGAGTTTCCAGGCGGGTGATGTGCCATCGGTGCCGATTGTCGAGGTGCGGGTATGAGCGCGCTGACCACGCATCTGGCGACCGGCAACACAACGGTGTGCCGGTGTTGGGCGCTGACGCGGGCGGATGGCGTCGTGCTGGGGTTCACCGATCATGACCGGACGCTCACGTTTGATGGGATCAGTTTTCGCGCGGAGACGGGGCTGTCGGCGCGGGCGTTGGAGCAGACCACGGGGCTGGCAATTGACAACACCGAGGCGGTTGGTGTGCTGACCAGTGACACGCTTGACGAGGCCGAGATCGAGGCCGGGCGGTTTGATGGCGCCGAGGTTGTGGCCTGGCAGGTGAACTGGGCGGCGCCGGCAGAGCGTGAGGTGCTGTTTCGCGGGCAGCTGGGGGAGATTGTGCGCGCGGGGCCTGCGTTTCGGGCGGAGCTGCGTGGATTGGCAGAGGTGCTGAACCAGCCGCAGGGGCGGGTGTATCAGAAGCCGTGTTCCGCTGTGCTGGGGGATGGGGAGTGCCGGTTTGATCTGGACCAGCCGGGGTTTGCGGCGGAGGTGCAGGTGGCGACTGTGGAGGATCGGCAGACTTTTGTGTTTGCCGGGCTGGATGCATTTGCGGCGCGGTGGTTCGAGAATGGGGTGTTGCGGGTTTTGGACGGGGCGGGCGTTGGCCTGCGCGGGATCATTCGGTCGGATGTGTCGAATAATGGTTTGCGGCGGATGGCGGTTCTGGAGCCATTGCGTGCGGAGGTTGTTGCGGGCGACGTGATCCGGCTGGAGCCTGGGTGCGACAAGCGGGCGGCGACCTGTCAGGGGAAGTTCGATAACTTTACGAATTTTCGGGGTTTTCCGAGCATCCCAGGAGATGACTGGCAGCTGAGCTATCCGCGTCAGGGCGGGCAGAACGATGGTGGGAGTTTGGGGTCTTGAGCGTGCGGCATGCAGAGCTGGCGCGGGGCTGGCTGGGGACACCTTATCATCATCAGGCCTCGGCCAAGGGGGCTGGGGTGGATTGTCTGGGCCTGATCCGCGGGGTCTGGCGCGAGGCGTTGGGGCCGGAGCCAGAGCAAGTGCCCGCCTACACCCCGGACTGGGGCGAGCCGGGGCAGGTCGAGGCGCTTTGGGGCGCGGCGGATCGGCATATGCTGGCCAAGGCGCGGGGGGCCGCGTTGGAGCCGGGCGATATCGTCCTGTTTCGGATGCGGGACGGGGCGGTAGCCAAACATCTGGGGATTGTTGGGCGGGGTGCGCCGGCTGTGTCTGTGATTCACGCCTATCAGCGGCATGGGGTGGTTGAAACACCGCTATCGGATGCCTGGCTGCGCCGGATCGTGGCGGTTTTTCAGTTTCCTGAGGGGGATGCGTAATGGCGACGCTTGTACTGTCGGCTGTCGGTGCGGCGGCGGGGGCCTCGATCGGGGGCGGTGTGCTGGGGCTGTCCTCGGTGGCGATTGGCAAGGCGATTGGTGCGACGGTGGGGCAGGCGGTGGATCGCCGCTTGTTTGCGTCGAGCAGTGGCTCGTCGACTGTGGAGACAGGCCGGATCGAGCGGTTTCGGCTGAATGGGGCGAGCGAAGGGGCGCCGGTCGAGGAAGTCTTTGGCCGGATGCGCGTGGGCGGGCAGGTGATCTGGGCCTCGCGGTTCCTGGAGACGGTGAATGAGAGCCAGGTGCAGAGCGGTGGCTCGGGCAAAGGCGGCGGCGGGTCTGCGTCGACCACGGTGCGGGAATATACCTATTCGGTGAGCGTGGCGATTGCGGTGGGCCGTGGTGAGATCTCGCGGCTGGGGCGCATCTGGGCCGATGGGGATGAGATTACGGCGCGGGATCTGAATATCCGGGTCTATCGCGGGACCGAGGATCAGGTTCCGGATGCCAAGATCGAAGCGGTGGAAGGCGCGGGCAATGCGCCGGCGTTTCGAGGCACGGCGTATGTCGTGATCGAGGATTTGGAGCTGGCGCCCTATGGCAATCGGGTGCCGCAGTTTTCCTTTGAGGTGGTGCGGGCGGTGTCGGGGACGCGGCCGGAAGAGGATTTGGCGGACATGATCTCTGCCGTGGCGCTGGTGCCGGGGACGGGGGAGTATTCGCTGGCCACGACGCCGGTGCATGAGACGACGGCGCCGGGGGTAAACCGGTCACTGAATGTGAACTCGGTCGAGGGTGTGACGGATTTTCAGGCCTCGGTCGATGTGCTGCGGGCGGAGTTGCCGAACCATGGGGCGACGTCGCTGGTGGTGAGTTGGGTGGGCGATGATCTGCGGTGCGGGTCGTGTTCCATTCAGCCGAAGGTCGAGCAGCGGGACCGCGATGGTGTGGGGATGCCGTGGCGGGTGGCGGGCGTGTCGCGGGCGGAGGCGACCGTGATGCCGGAGTTTGAGGGCGGGCCCGTGTACGGGGGCACGCCTGCGGATGCGGCGGTGATTGAGGCGATTGGGGAACTTCGGGCCGGTGGGCGCGAGGTGATGTTTTATCCGTTCGTTCTGATGGATCAGTTGGCGGGAAACGGGTTGGCGGATCCGTATTCGGAGGCTGTGGATCAGCCGGAGCTACCGTGGCGGGGGCGGATTACGTGTTCGGTGGCGCCGGGTGTTGAGGGGTCGCCGGATGGGACCGCTGCCGTGGATGCGGAAGTCGCGACGTTTTTTGGAAGCGCCGCGGTATCAGACTTTTCAGTGGTTGGGGGTGCCGTTAGTTATTCGGGCCCAGCAGAGTGGTCGTTTCGGCGGTTCATTTTGCACTATGCGCATCTGTGTGTTGCGGCTGGCGGGGTGGATTCGTTTTGCATCGGGTCTGAGTTGCGGGGGCTGACGACATTGCGCGGAGCTAGCGGGTTCCCGGTGGTGGAGGCGCTGCGGGTTCTGGCGGGTGACGTGCGGGCGGTGCTGGGGCCGCATGTGAAGGTCGGCTATGCCGCTGATTGGACAGAGTATTTCGGATATCGGCCCGATGATGGAAGTGGGGATGTGTATTTCCACCTTGATCCGCTGTGGGCCGACCCGGCGATCGATTTCATTGGGATCGACAACTACGTGCCGCTGGCGGATTGGCGGGATGGGGAAGACCATGCGGATGTGGGGCACGGGTCGGTTTATGACCTGAGCTATTTGCAGGGGAATATAGAGGGTGGCGAGGGGTTTGACTGGTATTATCCGTCAGACGCGGCCCGGGATGCGCAGGACCGTGAAAAGATCAGCGATGGCGCGCATGGGGAGGCTTGGGTCTATCGCTATAAAGACCTGCGCGGGTGGTGGGAGAATGCCCATCACGAGCGAGTTGGCGGTGTGCGCAGTGCGGTGCCAACGGCGTGGGTGCCGGGGAGTAAGCCGTTTTGGTTCACTGAAGTGGGCTGTCCATCGGTCGATAAGGGGGCGAATGAGCCCAACAAGTTCTTCGATCCAAAATCGTCGGAATCGGATCTGCCGCATTACTCGACCGGGGCGCGGGATGACTTCATGCAGATGCAGTATCTGCGGGCGCAGTTGGCGTATTGGCGGGAGACCGCGAACAATCCGGTGTCGGCGGTCTATGGCGGGCCGATGGTGGATGTGGATCGGGCGTTTGTGTGGGCGTGGGATGCACGGCCCTATCCGGCGTTTCCGGTGCGGGGCGACCTGTGGAGTGATGGCGGGAACTATGCGCTGGGCCATTGGCTGAACGGGCGGACGTCTTCGCGGGCGCTGGCGTCGGTGGTGGCAGAGATCTGTGATCGGGCGGGGCTGGTCAACTACGATGTGAGCCGGCTGTACGGGCTGGTGCGCGGGTATGTGATGCGCGATGGCGGGACGGCGCGCGCGGCGTTGCAGCCATTGATGCTTGCCCATGGGTTCGACGCGGTGGAGCGCGATGGCGTGCTGGTGTTTCGGACGCGCGATGCGCGGGTGTCGGCCGTGGTCGACGCGGAGCGGGTTGTCGTGACGCCCGAGATCGAGGGCGATCTGGAGCGGGTTCGGCAACCGTTTGCGGAGACGGTGGGACGGGTTCGCGTGAACTCTTTCGAGGCGGATCGCGATTATGCGGTGCGCGCATCGGAGGCGATTTTTCCCGATGAGGCGACGCGAAGTGTAGCGCAGACGGATGTGCCGCTGGTTCTGACAGAGACCGAGGCGCGGGCGGTTGCCGACCGTTGGCTGACCGAGGCGCGGATTGGGCGGGACACGGTGCGGTTTGCGTTGCCGGCGTCCTGTGCGGATGTGGGCGCGGGCGATGTGGTTGAGATTGCGGAGCCCGGGGGCGCCGCGCGATACCGGGTGAACCGGGTTGAAGTGGGTTCGGGCCGGTCGATGGAGGCCGTGCGCGTGGCGCCGGAGGCGGTGGCCGCAGGTGAAATGACCCGGGTTGCGCGCACTGGGTCGGGGCCGGCCTATGTCGCGGCTTTGCCGGTGTTCCCGGTGTTTCTGGACCTGCCGCTGTTGAGGGGTGACGAGGTGGCCCATGCGCCGCATGTGGCCGTGCATGCCGACCCCTGGCCTGGGTCGGTTGCTGTTTATTCGTCAGCATCAGAGAACGGGTTTGTGCTGGACGGGTTGGTGACGGCCCCGGCGGTGATTGGCGAGACGCTGAGTGTCTTGGCGCCTGCGGCTTCGGGGCTGTGGGATCGCGGGGCGGCGCTTCGGGTGCGAGTGTATGGTGGGACGCTGATGTCGGCGGAGCCGGAGGCGGTGTTCGGCGGTGCCAACGTGGCAGCCATCGGGACCGGGGCGGATGACATCTGGGAAGTGTTTCAGTTTGCCGAGGCAGCGCTGGTGTCGCCTGGCGTGTATGACCTGCGGATGCGGTTGCGGGGGCAGGCGGGGACGGATGCTGTCGCCGTACAATGGCCTGTCGGATCGCGATTTGTGCTGTTGTCGCAGGCGTTTATGCAGGTGGATCACGGTCTGGCAGCGCGCGGGCTTGCGCGGACCTATCGTGTTGGGCCTGCGGCGAAGGCGGTGGATGATCCGGTTTACGTGACAGAGACGCGGGCGTTCGAGGGGGTTGGGTTGCGGCCCTTGGCCTCTGTGCATTTGCGGGCCGTCCCGGACGGGGCCGGGGGCGAGGTGTTCACCTGGGTCCGCAGGACGCGGGTGGATGGCGATAGCTGGCAGGGCCTTGATGTGCCGTTGGGCGAAGGCGTCGAGCAATATCTGGTGCGGGTTGAGGCCGGTGGGGCCCTTGTGCGCGAGGCATTCGTAAACGCGCCCAGTTGGACCTACCGCGCGGCGGATCAGGCGAGTGACGGGGTCACGGGCCCATATGAGGTCGCTGTCGCGCAGGTGTCAGAGAGTTTTGGAGCAGGTCCGTTCAGGAGGATTAGTCGCAATGGATAAGACCCAATCGCTGGAATTGCCGTTGGTGCAACCCGCGCAGGCGCAAAAGCACGTCACAGTGAACGAGGCTTTGGCCCGGTTGGATGCGCTGGTGCAGATGACCTTGGTGTCACGGGCGGTATCAGACCCGCCGGTTGCGCCGGATGAGGGTGACGCCTATGCGGTGCCGACGGGCGCCACAGCAGCCTGGGCGGGGCAAGACGGAGCGCTTGCGCTGTTTCTGAATGGTGGCTGGGTGTATCTGAGCCCGGCCGTTGGGTGGCGGGGCTGGATTGCGGATGAAGGGGTGCCGTGCGTGTTTGACGGGGTGGCCTGGCAAGCGGGGCCGGGGGGCTGTGTCCGCGCATGGGGCGGCGATGCTGAGCCGGGTTGTGGAGGTTGACCATACGGTCGGCTCGGGGGTCAGCAGTGATACGCTCGCGGTGATCCCTGCAGGGGCCCTGGTGTTCGGTGTGACGGGTCGGGTGGTCAGCGCGATTGGGGGCACGGCCACCTCATGGCGGCTGGGCGTCGGCGGTGTGTCCGACGATCGCTATGGCGCGGGGCTGGGTATGGCTGCGGGTTCGTGGGTGTCGGGCCTGACGTCGAGCCCGCTGGCCTATTACGCGGCCACCGCTTTGACGCTGACGGGGGAAGGCGGTGCGCTGGATGGCGGGGTTGTCCGACTGGCTGTGCATCTGGCGGAGTTGCAGGCGCCGCGGGCCTGAGCCCATGCAGCGCGTGGCGGTGGCTGATGCGGTTCTGGTCGCCCGCATTTTGACGCGGTTGCCCGGACGGCTGCGGCCTTGGGCGTTGTTTCGGATGGTGCGGGAAGCGGAGGCCGCCGCGGACCGAATGCGCAGGTCCGGTGCGATGCATCCGATCTGGGGGGATGGGAGCCTGATGGCGGTGGCGATGCGGCGGCCCCGAGACCCGGAGCCGTTGTTGGATGATCCGGTGTTTCTGGGGTGTTTGCAGCAGGTGTTGGCGGTTTTGGATCAGCCGAGGGCGCAAGACAGGCAGAGGGGCAGGGCCGGGTCGTGATTGAGCCGGGCTTTGGCAATGTCGTCTCCACACGCGGTGCAGTCGCCGTATTCGCCCGCGCCGATGCGGGCGAGCGCGGCAATGATGCGGCTGCGTTGTGTGGTGCGGCGGCGTTGCGTGGCCTGGGCCATAGCCTGTTGTTGGAGCGCGTCCATTCGGCTGAGGCGGCCGACGGATTGCTGATCCAGCGTTCCGGGTTCCTGGCTTTCTGCGCCAAGCGTATCCTCCCCATCAAGTGCCGCGAGATCGGCCTTGAGTCGCGTGCGGTAGATTTCAATCTCGGCAGATGACGGCAAGGTGTTTGCGGTCCTTGTGGTTCCGGCTTGGGTTTGTGGGCCTATATGGTGTACGAACGCGCCAAGCTGAAGGATAGCAGATGGCACATAGACAGCCAAAGATTGCCGAATTGGACCCGATCTGGTCGCGTATTCGCGATGAGGCGGAAACCGCTGTGGCCGAAGAACCGCTGCTGGGCGGGATGATCCATTCGAGCGTTTTGCATCACAGCACGCTTGAGGCGGCACTGGGATATCGGATTTCGCAAAAGCTGGCCTCGGGCGAGATGACCGAGCAATTGTTGCGGGAAATCGTGGATCAGGCGCTGCGGAGCGACCCCGAGATCGCCAATGCCGCGCGGGCGGATATCGTGGCGACCTATGATCGTGATCCGGCCTGCCACCGGATGATCCAGCCGCTGTTGTACTTCAAGGGCTACCAGGCGTTGCAGGCCTATCGCGTGGGCCATTGGCTGTGGACGCAGGGCCGCGCGGATATGGCGTATTTCTTTCAGATGCGGGTGTCGGAGGCGTTTGGCGTCGATGTGCATCCCAATGCGCGGATCGGCAAAGGCATTATGATCGACCACGCCCATTCCATCGTGATCGGCGAGACCGCGGTGGTGGGCGACAATGTGTCGATGCTGCATTCGGTGACGCTGGGCGGGACCGGCAAGGAAGAGGAAGACCGGCATCCGAAGATTGGATGCGGCGTTCTGATTGGGGCTGGTGCGAAGGTTTTGGGGAATATCCATGTTGGCGACTGTTCGCGGATTGCGGCGGGGTCGGTCGTTTTGGAGGATATTCCGGCGAAGATGACTGTGGCCGGTGTGCCCGCGAAGATCGTGGGTGAGGCGGGGTGTTCGCAGCCGTCGGTGACGATGGACCAGTTTTTTGGGGGGACGGCCCCCTCACCCTAGCCCTCTCTCCGGAGGGGAGAGGGGACCTGTTGCGACAGGTCGATGATGTGTCTCTCAGATCCATGCGGTATCCCCTCTCCCCTCGGGGGAGAGGGTTGGGGTGAGGGGCAGTTACGCCAGCATGGCCACCGGATTTTCCAACCCGTCCTTGATCGCGGTCAGCAACTCTGCCCCGAGCGCCCCGTCGATCACCCGGTGATCGACCGAAAGCGTGACGCTCATCACCGTGGCCACCGCCAGTTCCCCATCTTCGCCCACAATCGGTTTCTTCACGCCTGCGCCCACGGCGAGGATAGCGCCGTGCGGCGGGTTGATGACGGCATCGAAGTTGTCGATGCCGAACATGCCGAGGTTCGAGATTGCAAAGCTGCCGCCCTGGTATTCGTGCGGTGCGAGCTTGCGGTCGCGGGCGCGGGTGGCGAGGTCTTTCATCTCGGCCGACAGGGCGGAGAGCGACTTCATCTCGGCGTCTTTGAGCACTGGGGTGAAAAGGCCGCCTTCGATGGCGACGGCGACGGCCACGTCCGAGGGTTTCAGTTGCAAAACCCGGTCACCCGCCCAAACGGCGTTGGCTGCGGGGACTTGTTGCAGGCCCAGGGCGCAGGCCTTGATGATGAAGTCATTGACACTGAGCTTCACGCCGCGGGATTCCAGTTGTTTGTTGAGCTGGCCGCGGAACTTCAGAAGCGCGTCGAGTTGGATGTCGCGGCGCAGGTAGAAATGAGGGATCGTCTGCTTGGCCTCGGTCAGGCGGGCGGCGATGGTTTTGCGCATGCCGTCGAGGGGCAGTTCCTCGTATTCGCGGCCTTCGTACATCTTGGCGACCATGCCGGCGTCCATGCCCTGTGGTGCGGCTGCTGGGGCGGTGGCGGCTGGCGCGGCTGCGGGGGCCGCAGTTTCGGGCTGGGCGGTGGAGCCTTCGACGTCGGCTTTGACGATGCGGCCCTTGGGGCCTGTGCCTTTGATCTGGCCGAGATCGAGGCCCTTGTCCTTGGCGATGCGGCGCGCGAGCGGCGAGGCGAAGATGCGGTCGCCGGAGGCCGTTGCAGGAGCGGCTGGTGCGGGGGCTGTGGTGGTTTGTGGTGCCGGCTCGGAGGCCGGGGCTGCGGCTTCGGCAGGTGCGGCGGCAGGTGCCGGGGACGCGCCGATATCATCGGCGGTTTCGCCGTCATCCAGAAGCACCACGATAGGTGTGTTGACCTTCACCGCCTCGGTCCCTTCGGCGATCAGGATCTTGCCCACGGTGCCTTCATCCACCGCCTCAAACTCCATCGTTGCCTTGTCTGTCTCGATCTCGGCCAGAAGATCGCCGGAGGAGACCGTATCCCCTTCTTTCACCAGCCATTTGGCCAGTGTGCCTTCTTCCATGGTGG
This sequence comes from Pseudomonadota bacterium, assembly GCA_039820585.1. Taxonomy (GTDB): domain Bacteria; phylum Pseudomonadota; class Alphaproteobacteria; order Rhodobacterales; family Rhodobacteraceae; genus JBCBGF01. The sequence goes on along the minus strand of JBCBPV010000002.1, from coordinate 92,257 downwards.
GGCTCAGGGCGGGCATCAGTACTTCGGTGGGCATGCTTAGGCGTCCTTTTCCAGAACCACGCGGTCGAACGGGGCGCGGATGCGGCCTGTTCCACTGGCGAGGCCTCGGAGTGTCGTTTCGATCTGGTCTTGGTGGCGGGCGAGCCAGTCATAGGCGGTCTGGTGACCGTGCCCGCCGGTCAGGTTCATGCTGGTCGAGATTACGGCGTCGGGGATCAACCCGACCACGCGGGCGCCCGCGTCGCTGATGGCGACCCGGTACCCTTCGCGCACGCTATCCCGACCGAGCACGTCCATCTTAGCGGTAGGTCACGGCTTTGACGGCCTCGATAACTTCGGCCGTGGTCACCAGCGCGAGCTTTTCGAGGTTGGCGGCGTAGGGCATCGGCACGTCCTTGCCTGCGCAGTTGATCACCGGGGCGTCGAGGTAATCAAACGCTTCCTGCATGATGACTGAGCTGATGTAGTTGCCGACGCAACCCTGGGGAAAGCCTTCCTCGACCGTGACGCAGCGGTTGGTCTTCTGGATTGAGCGTATGACCGTCGCGGTGTCCATGGGGCGGAGCGTGCGGAGGTCGATCACTTCCGCCGAGATCCCGTCGCCTGCGAGTTCGTCGGCAGCTTGCAGCGCGTATTGCATGCCGATGCCGAAGCTTACGATGGTGACGTCGCTGCCTTCACGCCAGATCCGGGCCTTGCCGAAGGGGACGGTGTAGTCGTCGAGTTTCGGCACCTCGAACGAGCGGCCATACAGGATTTCGTTTTCGAGGAAGATCACAGGGTTGGGGTCGCGGATCGCGGTTTTCATCAGGCCTTTGGCGTCGGAGGCCGAGTAGGGCATGACGACCTTCAGGCCAGGGATCTGCATGTACCAGGCGGCGTAGTCCTGGCTGTGCTGGGCACCGACGCGGGCGGCGGCACCGTTGGGGCCGCGGAAGACCATGGGTGCGCCCATCTGGCCGCCGGACATATAAAGCGTCTTGGCGGCAGAGTTGATGATCTGGTCGATCGCCTGCATGGCGAAGTTGAAGGTCATGAACTCGACAATGGGGCGCAGGCCCCCAAACGACGCGCCGACGCCGATTCCGGCAAAGCCGTGTTCGGTGATGGGCGTGTCGATGACGCGCTTGGCGCCGAACTCATCCAAGAGACCCTGGCTGATCTTGTAGGCGCCTTGGTATTCGGCGACTTCCTCGCCCATCAGAAATACCGTCTCGTCGCGGCGCATTTCTTCGGCCATGGCGTCGCGCAGGGCTTCGCGGACGGTGGTTTCGACCATTTCGGTGCCTGCCGGAATGTCAGGTTCGGCGATGTCTTCGGATGGGATCGGCGATGCGGGTGCTGCGGGTGCAGCAAGCTTTCCTTCCTCGCCTTGCAAGACAGAGGGCACTGCAACGCTTTCATCTGCCGATGCGATTGTCGCGTTGTCCGCGCTTTCACCTTCTTCCAGAAGAAGCGCGATAGGTGTGTTGACCTTCACCGCCTCGGTGCCTTCGGCGACAAAGATCTTGCCGACGATCCCTTCATCGACCGCCTCAAACTCCATCGTGGCCTTGTCGGTTTCGATTTCGGCCATGATGTCGCCGGAGGACACGGTATCCCCCTCTTTCACCAGCCATTTCGCGAGCGTGCCTTCCTCCATCGTGGGGGACAGGGCGGGCATCAGTACTTCGGTTGCCATCGTCTTCTGTCTCCTCAGGCGTCTGCGTAGATGTCGGTGTAAAGCTCGGACACATCGGGTTCGGGGCTTTCTTTGGAAAACTCGGCGGCCTCGTTCACGATCTCTTTGATCTCTTTGTCGATTGCTTTGAGATCATCTTCCGAGGCGTGCTTGCCGGTCAGCAGCAGGTCGCGCACGTGTTCGATGGCATCGCGTTCCTCGCGCATTTTCTGCACCTCCTCGCGGGTGCGGTACTTGGCGGGGTCCGACATCGAGTGGCCGCGGTAGCGATAGGTTTTAACCTCGAGGATGTAGGGGCCCTTGCCGGCACGACAGTGGGCAACTGCCTTTTCGCCAGCCGCTTTTACCGCCAGAACATCCATACCGTCGACTTCCTCGCCCGGAATTCCGTAGGCGGCACCGCGTTCCCAGTAGCTGGGGGATTTGGTGGATCGCTTTGTCGAGGTGCCCATGGCGTATTGGTTGTTCTCGATGACGAAAATCACCGGTAACATCCACAGCTCGGCCATGTTGTAGGTCTCATACACCTGGCCCTGATTGGCGGCACCATCACCGAAATAGGTGAAAGTCACGCGGTCATTGCCGAGGTATTGGTCCGCCAGTGCAAGCCCTGCGCCGATGGGTACCTGGGCTGCGACGATGCCGTGGCCGCCGTAGAAATGCTTCTCTTTCGAGAACATGTGCATCGAGCCGCCTTTGCCCTTGGAATAGCCGCCTTCGCGGCCCGTGAGCTCGGCCATCACGCCTTTGGGATCCATCCCGCAGGCGAGCATATGCCCGTGGTCGCGGTAGGAGGTGACGCGCTTGTCGCCTTCGTCTGCCGCGGCTTCGAGCCCGACCACGACGGCCTCTTGCCCGATATAGAGGTGGCAGAAGCCGCCGATCAGGCCCATTCCGTAGAGCTGGCCCGCTTTCTCTTCAAAGCGCCGGATCAGCAGCATCTCGCGATAATAGTGGAGGAGTTGCTCTTTCGAGACATTCGGCTTTTTCGTGGTGGTTCTTCGTGCGGCCATGCCGGCGATCCCTCCCTCGTCCTAAGATAGTTCAGCGTTAAACTATCTCATACAGGAAGGGCGCGCACCTTGCATTGGTTAACTTGCCGCAGCGGTACGGCGCGGGGTGCATAAGTCGTGCTGGGGGCTGTCTGCCCCCAGGCCCCCGAGGATATTTGGCGACCTAAGAGGGCTGCGTTAGTGCAGGATCAGCTCGTCGGGGCGCGCAAGGCCCAAGACATTGCGGGCCTGCTGGTCGAGGAGTTCCAGATCGAGGAAATCGTCGGAGAGGCGCCGGGTCTTGTTTTCAAGGGCGGCCACCTCGGCCAGAAGGGCGGTGCGTTCTGCTTCAAACACCTGTTTTTCGGCCTCGATCTGGACACGTCGGAACAGGCCATAGTCGCCCTGCACGCTGGCGAAGGTGAAATACATCGCCGCCAGACACATCAAGAGAAGGTAGACGACAGCGCCAAGCGCAGGTCGCGTGCGGGGGTTCGTCATGCTCTGCCTCATCTGCCATCTCGTGTCGGATGGCTGTGTGGGAAACCATGGCACAACGATTCGGGTAAGGGAATCCCCGAAATTCGCGGAACCGGCGCGGTCAGGCCGGTTCCCGCCATTGGGTCTAGCCTGCGACGGAGGCGGCGTAGATGCTGTCGATGGTGGCCGCGATGGTGGTGTTGAAGTCGTCGTCACTTTGCTGCGCCGACAGGCCTTCGGTCAGGGCGCGGCTGAAGCTGGCGATGACGCCGGTGTTCTGGGCCAGAAGCGCGTTCGCCTCATCCCGTGCGTAGCCACCCGATAAAGCGACCACGCGCATTACCGCGGGGTGATCGACAAGCGACTTGTACTGGTTGGCCTTGGTGGGCAGCGAGAGCTTCAACATCACCTGGGTGCCGTCTGGCAGGGCGTCGAGGTGTTTGGTCAGCTCGGCCAGAAGGATGTCTTCGGCCTCGGCCTTGTCGGGGATTGTGATTGTGACCTCGGGCTCCAGGATGGGGATCAAGCCGTGGCCGAGGATCTGTTTGCCGATCTCGAACTGTTGGGCGACGTTGGCGGCGATGCCGGTTGGGTTGGCCGCATCGATGACCGAGCGCATTTTTGTGCCGAACACGCCCGCTGCGACGGCGCGGTCGAGAAGGGCGTCGAGATCGGGCATGGGCTTCATCAGCTTCACGCCATCGGTGGTGTCAGCCAAGCCTTTGTCGACTTTGAGGAAGGGGACAACGCCGCGCTCTTCCCACAGATACGCGGCCGATGGTTTGCCGCCGATCTCGCGGTCGATCGTCATCTCGAACAGGATCGCGCCCACCACCTTGTCGCCTGTGAAGGCGGGCGCTTGTGCGATGCGGGATCGCATGGCGTGGATCATGTCGAACATTTCCGCCTCGGAGGAATATTCGCTTTCCTCGACGCCGTAGAGTTTCAGCGCTTTGGGCGTTGAGCCGCCGCTTTGGTCGAGGGCGGCGATGAAGCCTTTGCCCGAGCGGGCCTGTTCGGTCATTGCGGCGTTGGTCATGGTGGTCTCCACTTGATGTCCCGGTGTTTGGGGTGGTCTAGGCAAGCCGGGGCGGTGTTGCAATTCTGGTGGCGCTAACGGTGGGTCGGTCAGCCTTGGTCGAGGGCGGCGACGCCGGGCAATTCCTTGCCTTCCATCCATTCCAGGAACGCCCCGCCGGCGGTCGAGATATAGCTGAAGCGGTCTGCGGCACCGGCCTTGTTGAGCGCGGCGACCGTGTCGCCCCCGCCCGCGACGGAGGTGAGTTTGCCGGCGGCGGACAGCGCGGCGGCGGCCTCGGCCGCGGCGTTGGTGGCGGTGTCGAACGGCTCGATCTCAAACGCGCCGAGGGGGCCGTTCCAGATCAGCGTTTTGGCGCCTTCGAACGTGGCGATGATCTGGACCACGCTGTTGGGGCCCGCGTCGAGGATCATCGCATCGGGGGGGCAGGCGTCGGCAGCGACCGTCTCGCTGGTGGCGCCGGCTGCGAATTCCCGTGCGACGACAACGTCCGAAGGCAAGATGATCTTGCACGCCGCCTCATCTGCCCGCGCAAGTATGTCGCGGGCGGTATCCGCCATCTCATGCTCGGCCAGCGATGTGCCGACGTCGATGCCCTGGGCGGCCAGGAAAGTGTTGGCCATCCCACCACCGATCACCAGCGCGTCGACTTTGCGGACGAGATTGCCGAGGAGGTCAAGCTTGGTGGACACTTTGGCGCCGCCGACGACGGCGACCACGGGGCGTTCGGGGGTTCCCAAGGCGGCTTCCAGGGCGCGCAGCTCGGCTTCCATCAACCGGCCTGCGGCGGCGGGTAGCAGGCGCGCGATGCCTTCGGTGGACGCATGGGCGCGGTGGGCGGCCGAGAAGGCATCGTTTACATAGACATCGCCAAGCGCCGCGAGTGAGGCGGCGAATGCGGGATCGTTTCTTGTTTCCTCCCCATGAAAGCGTGTGTTTTCAAGGAGTAAGATGTCGCCTTCCCCCAGCTCGGCCACCGCTTTTTTGGCGGGCAGGCCGATGCAGTCCTCGGCAAATCTCACCGGTTGGCCCAGGACCTGTTCCACGGTGGCGCGGATGAGGTTCAGCGACATCTCAAGCACCACCTGGCCCTTGGGCCGACCGAAATGCGCCAGCAGCACCGGCTTGCCGCCCTTGGACAGGATGTCGAGCACCGTGGGCCGAATCCGTTCGATCCGGGTGGTGTCGGTCACCTTGCCGTCTTCCACGGGAACGTTGATATCCACCCGCGTCAGCACGGTTTTGCCATTCACGTCGATCTCGTCGAGGGTTTTCCAGGCCATCCTGCGCTCCGCTCATCTGGTCGGCCATACCCGACAGCAGCGCCGCTCCGCCGTCAACCCGGACCACGCGGGGTTTGGGGTTTTCCTCAAGCGCCGCCCGGCTTAGGGTCACGCTCGAATATCGAACAGGAGGCATGCGGATGTCCGAGGCAAGCGACCCAGAGAACACCATTATCGTTGAACTGAAGGACGGCACGGTGACCATCGAATTGATGGCCGATGTCGCGCCCAAACACAGCGAACGGATGAAGGAACTTGCGCGCGCGGGCGCCTATGACAACGTGGTGTTTCACCGGGTGATCGACGGCTTCATGGCGCAGACGGGTGATGTGGCCAATGGCAATGCCGAAGACGGGTTTGACCTGCGTCGGGCGGGCACCGGCGGGTCCGATCTGCCCGACCTTCCGGCAGAGTTCTCCAAGCTGCCCCATGACCGCGGCACCCTGGGCGCGGCGCGCAGTCAGAACCCGGACTCGGCCAACAGCCAGTTCTTCATCAATTTCAAAGACAACCACTTCCTGAATGGACAGTACACAGTCTATGGCCGGGTTGTTTCAGGCATGGAACATGTGGATGCGATTCAGCGGGGCGAGCCGCCGATGAACCCCGACCGGATGATCAGCGTAAAGGTGGCCGCCGATGGGTAAGGATCAGATGATTTTCGGGGGTCTGATGGCGCTGGGGATCGGCGTCATGGGGGCCTATTACGTGTCGACCTTGCCAGCGACGGCCGAGTCCCATGCCGCCGTGGATGGGCCGGGGCCGAACCTTGAGATCGCGGTGTCCGGCGCGGCGAACGGCACGATCGTGATCGATATGCTGCCTGATGTGGCGCCTGCGCATGTGGAACAGATCACCGGGCTGGCCGCTGAGGGGGCGTATAATGGCGTTGTCTTTCACCGCGTGATTGACGGCTTCATGGCGCAGACCGGCGATGTGGAGTTCGGGCAGGCGGGTGGCGACGCGCGCATGGCCGGGCGCGGCGGGTCGGAGCGCCCCGATATCCCGGCGGAATTCTCGGATATTCCGTTCGATCGTGGTGTGGTTGGGATGGCGCGGTCGCAAAGCCCGGATTCTGCCAACAGCCAGTTCTTCATCATGTTCGACGAAGGCTATTTCCTGAACGGCCAGTACACGGTCGTGGGCCGCGTGGTCGAAGGGATGGAGGTTGTGGACGCAATCCAGCGGGGCGAGCCACCGGCGGAGCCCGATGTGATGCAGACGGTGACGGTGGTCGAATAGACGCGCGTTGACGGTCGTAACCTCTTCGTGAGGTGGGCTATCCAGACCGACAGGCGCGTGGCACGGTTTCAATATCTTTGACCGGAGCCTTGTCCCATGCGCCTGAAATCCCTTCTTGCCAGCCTCGTGCTGGCCGTCTTTGCCACGACAGCCTCTGCCGATCCCAATTTTTGGAAGAATGAGTGGCCGAATACCGATTTCACCCAGACCAGCATAGAAAACTGGGTTGAGATCATGTCGGGCGGTCCGCCGAAAGATGGGATCCCGGCGATTGACGATCCGAATTTTATCGCTGCGGCGGAAGAAACCCGCATCGGAGACCGCGAGCCGGTGATCACGGTCGAGATGGAAGGCGAGGTTCCGCGCGCGTACCCGATCCGGTATCTGACCTGGCATGAGATCGTGAATGACGAGATGGGCGGTGTGCCGATTGCGGTGACGTTCTGCCCGTTGTGCAATTCCGGCATTACCTTCGACCGGCGAGTTGAGGGCCAGGTCCTGAGCTTTGGTGTCTCTGGCAAGCTGCGCAATTCCGACATGGTGATGTATGACCGCGAGACCGAAAGCTGGTGGCAGCAGGCCATTGGCGAGGGGATTGTGGGCGAGATGACGGGGGTGGAGCTGGTGGCGCTGCCCACCTGGATGGAAAGCTGGGCAGAGTTTCGCGAGCGCAACCCCGATGGCGCTGTGATGGATGAGCCGGGGTGGAACCGCGCCTATGGCTCAAACCCGTATGTGAACTACGACAGTTCGCGCAAACCCTTCCTTTATAGTGGAGAAATGCCACCGCACGACATCCCCGCCCTGGCGCGGGTGGTGCGCGTGGGTGACCGCGCGTGGCCGGTGGAGCGGCTGCGCGAGACGCCTGAGATCACGGAAGACGGTGTGACGTTGACGTGGCGCGCGGGCCAAGCCTCGGCGTTGGATGCGCGCAATATCGCGGAGGCGCGGGATGTGGGGACGATCCGGGTGCGGGATGCGGGCGGGAACGATCTGCCACATGATGTGATGTTTGCGTTTGCCTATCATGCGTTTTGGCCAGACGGGGCGTGGATGCTGGGGGAGTGAAAGCCCCCCTTTAACCCTCTCCCCCCCGAGGGGAGAGGGAACCTGTCCCGTGGGGACGATGGTTTATCTCTCAATTTCCGACAGTATCCCCTCTCCCCTCGGGGGAGAGGTAAGGGTGAGGGGCCTACCCCTCCAGCTTCACCAACGCATGCCGCTTCTTCCCGGCCGACAGTTTCACCGGCGACGCCAAAGCGCCCGCATCCAGCATCAGCCCCATATCCGTCACCGGTGCATCATCGAGCCGCGCGCCGCCTTCGGCAATCAGGCGCTTCGCCTCTTTGCCGGACTTGGCAAGGCCCGTGCGCACGAAAAGCTGCACGACGGATATCCCGTCGACCAGATCCGCGCTGCCAAGCGCCACGGTGGGCAGATCATCCCCCACACCGCCCTTTTCAAACACCTCACGCGCGGTCGCCTCGGCCGCCGCGGCCGCATCGCCGCCCCGGCACAGCGTGGTCACCTCATTTGCCAAGCGCACCTTGGCCTCATTTATCTCAGACCCTGCCAGCGCGCCCAGCCGGTCGCATTCGCCAACGTCAAGTTCCGTGAACATTTTCAGGAACTTGCCCACATCGGCATCATCCACGTTTCGCCACCACTGCCAGAAGTCGTAGGACGACATCATGTCCTCATTCAGCCAGATCGCGCCTTCGGCCGACTTGCCCATTTTCTTGCCGTCTGAGCGCGTTACGAGCGGGGTCGTGAGCCCGAAGGCCTCCTTCGCATCGACGCGGCGAATGAGATCTGCGCCCGAGACGATGTTGCCCCATTGGTCCGACCCGCCCATTTGCAGGATGCAGCCGTAGCGGCGGTTCAGCTCAAGGAAATCATAGGCTTGCAGCAGCATGTAATTGAATTCGATAAAGCTCAGCGCCTGTTCCCGGTCGAGCCGGGATTTCACGCTTTCAAACGCCAGCAGACGGTTGATCGTGAAGTGTTTGCCGATGTCGCGCAGGAAATCGATATAACCCAGCTTGTCGAGCCATTCGGCGTTGTTGACAAGCGGCGAGTCCGTCCGGCCCTCGCCGTAGGTGATATAATTGGCAAACACCGCCCGGATCCCGTCGGCATTGGCGTTGATCTGATCGACCGAGATGATCTTGCGCATCTCGTCCTTACCCGACGGATCGCCCACCTTGGTCGTGCCGCCGCCCATCAGGGTGATCGGCTTGTGCCCTGTCTTCTGCATCCAGCGCAGCAGCATGATCTGCACCAGGTTGCCGATATGCAGGCTGGTCGCCGTCAGGTCGAACCCGATATATCCCGTGACGGGCCCCTTGATCAGCGCCTCGTCAAGCCCTTGCAGATCGGTGCAATCGGCCAGAAAGCCGCGTTGGATCACCTCGTGCAGGAAATCGGATTTCGGGTGGTAGGTCATTGGAACTCGCGTATCTTCGCCCGGCGCGGTCGTCTATAGCGGCGCGGGCGAGCGAGGGGAAGGCATGACGAAAGACGGCCCGATCTGGGCACTGGGGGCGATGTCGGGGACGTCGTTGGATGGTGTCGATGCGGCGATGGTTTTGACCGATGGGCTGGGGATCTTTGAGTTCGGCGAGACCGGGTATCGCGCCTATTCGGAAGCCGAGCGCGCGGTGCTGCGCGCAGCCTTGGAGCAGTGGTCCGGGGGCGCGGGTGTGGCAGAGGCGGCGGAGGTGGTTGAGACCGCGCATGCAGAGCTTTTGGCGGGCTTCGACGGGGCGCAGGTCGTGGGGTTTCACGGGCAGACCTTGATGCATGACCCGGGCGCCGGGCGGACCCATCAGGTGGGGGACGGGTCGGTTCTGGCCGAGGTGTTGGGCTGTCCGGTGGTTTGGGATTTCCGGTCGACGGATATGCAGTTGGGCGGGCAGGGCGCACCGTTGGCGCCGTTCTGGCATCATGCCTGCGCGCGCTGGATGGGGGCCGAGGCGCCATTGGCGTTCCTCAACCTGGGCGGGGTGGGAAACCTGACCTGGGTGGACCCGCGGTTGGAAGCGCCTGACGCGCCGGGGGCTTTGGTCGCCTTTGACACCGGGCCTGCGAATGCGCCGATTGACGATCTGGTGGCGGCAACCTGGGGAGAGGCGTTTGATCGTGACGGGTCGCGGGCGCGGACCGGATCGGTGTCTGAAGCGGTTCTGGAAGATATGTTGCGTGCCCCGTACTTCGCCAAGATGCCACCGAAGTCTCTGGACCGGAACGACTTTTCCGACTTGTCCGCAGCTGTTGGGAAGCTCTCACCCGAGGATGCGACCGCCACGCTGACAGCCGCAGCCGCGACGGCGGTGGCGGCGGGCATGGAGCATTGCCCCACGCCGCCCGCGCGCCTGCTTGTGACCGGAGGCGGGCGCAAGAACCCGGTGCTGATGGAGATGGTGGCGGCTGGGGTCGCGTGTGGGGTGGTGCCGGTGGAGGAGGTGGGGCTGGATGGCGATATGTTGGAGGCGCAGGCGTTTGCCTATCTTGCGGTGCGGGTGATGCGGGGGTTGCCGACCTCGGCGCCGGGGACCACAGGGGTGGCGGCGCCCGTGGGGGGCGGGCAGGTGAGCCGGGGGTGAATGGCTGGGGCGCTGCCCGCCGCCATTGTCGCTCGGACCAATGGCGCATCAATGACGGCCCCGGGATATTTTGGGACCAAAGAGAGCCTAGGTCGGGATCTCGAACCTTGGGGGCGCGAGCTCGAACCCCTCGAACCGGAACCCCGGGCTGACGGTGCAGCCGACGAGGGTGTAGTCGCCCATGGTGCGGGCGGCTTGCCAATAGTGTTTGGGAACAATGAGTTGTGGGGCGCCTTGGGTGAGGTTAGGCGTGAGAGTGTGGTCGGTGGCGGGGCCGGCCTCTGTCTCGGCGAGCGACAGGATCAGGGGGGCACCCGCGTAGTGGTGCCAGATCTCGGTGGCGTCGACGCGGTGCCAGTGGCTGCGTTCATCTGCCTTGAGAAGGAAGTAGATGGCGGTGCCTGCGGGGCGTCCGTCGGCGGGATCTTCGACCCAGGTCTGGCGGTAGTGGCCGCCTTCGGGATGGGGGGTGAGGCCCAGATGGGCGATGATCTCGTCTGCGGTCATTGGGGTTTCCGGAGGTTGGCCTGCCCTTTACGTAACCGCCGGGTGTGCCCGCTGTACAGCCGTGCTCTTCTGCGCGCGGGGCTAATTCAAGTTATGCCGCCATTCGCAAGGACCGCCAGTCATGCAATGGCTCACTCGTTGCGTCAGTTCGGGATCCTTGGTGATCAGTGTGCCATACTCGCAGGGTCCGAAGCTTGCGACATAGGTGTCTGTGGTGGCGTTAACCTCGAACATGCGCGTGTCCGCGGTCCGGCTCATGAAGGTGTCATGCCGCGAGAACTCGCCCTGGCCGCTGGCACGGAACGGTTTATCGACCGGCTCGGCGCCGTTCGGGCCGATCCGGTGCCCCACAAGGCGACCCTCATAAGCTTCAGTCAGCCAGGTTGCCCGGAAGCGCACGAACGGCCCGGTGAGCCGTTTTCCATTGGCCCCGGTGCCCACGCGTTCGGCGACCCGCATATCGACGAGCCGCCCGATCACATAGTGATACGCGCCGTCCGGTGCGGGGCGCTCGGCAAAGATGTTCAGCCTTGGCGAACAGGCGGTGGCCTGAGTGGCGAGCCCGGCGGACAGGGTGAGGGCGGCGAGGATCAGTGTGAAGAAGCGTTGCATGGTGGCCTTTGGGGCAGGGCGCCGTTGTGGCGCGGGACGCCTGCCTTATGCCATGATCTTTGCCGTTCCGGGGCGTTGTCGTCTCAGATACGACGCCGCGCCCTTACCGCAAAATCGACCGCCCGGCGTATTCTGCCGTCTCACCCAGCATCTCTTCGATCCGGATCAGCTGGTTGTACTTGGCCAGCCGGTCGGAGCGCGCGAGTGAGCCGGTTTTGATCTGGCCGCAGTTTGTCGCCACGGCGAGGTCGGCGATGGTGGCGTCTTCGGTTTCGCCCGAGCGGTGGGACATCACGCAGGTGAACCGCGCGCGGTGGGCCATGTCGACGGCCTTGAGCGTTTCCGACAGGGTGCCGATCTGGTTGACCTTGACGAGGAGCGAATTGGCCGATTTTTGTGCGATGCCGTCGGCCAGACGCGTGGGGTTGGTGACGAAAAGGTCGTCGCCCACCAGTTGCACCTTGTCGCCCAGGGCCGCGGTCAGGAGTTTCCAGCCGTCCCAATCGTCTTCGGACATCCCGTCTTCGATGGACAGGATCGGGTAGTCGGCCACCAGCGCTTCCAGATAGGCCACGTTTTCGGCGGAGGTCAGCGTTTTGTCTTCACCCGACAGCATGTAGTTGCCGTCCTTGTAATACTCGGTCGCGGCGCAATCGAGCGCCAGCATGATGTCGTCGCCGGGTGTGTAGCCCGCCTTTTCCACTGAGCGCAGGATGAAATCGAGCGCGTCGCGGGTCGATGACAGGTTCGGGGCAAAGCCACCTTCATCGCCGATGCCGGTGGAGAGGCCCGCGGCGGAAAGCTCCTTTTTCAGAGTGTGGAACACCTCGGAGCCCATGCGCACGGCTTCGCGGATGTTCGCGGCCGCGACCGGCATGATCATGAATTCCTGGATGTCGATGGGGTTATCGGCATGTTCGCCGCCATTGATGATGTTCATCATCGGGACAGGCAGGGTGCGCGCGGCGGTGCCGCCGACATAGCGGTAGAGCGGCAGCATCGAGAAATCGGCAGCGGCTTTTGCGGCGGCCATGGACACGCCGAGGATGGCGTTGGCGCCAAGGCGGCCCTTGTTGGGGGTGCCGTCCAGTTCGATCATCGCCGCATCCAGATCTTCCTGGTCGGTGGCGTCCATGCCGACCAGACCTTCGGCCAATTCGCCGTTCACCGCGGCGACCGCTTCGAGAACGCCTTTGCCCATGTAGCGGGTCTTGTCGCCATCGCGCTTTTCCACGGCTTCATGCGCGCCGGTCGACGCGCCAGAGGGCACCGCGGCGCGGCCCATGGTGCCGTCTTCGAGGATGACGTCGACCTCGACGGTGGGGTTGCCCCGGCTGTCGAGGATTTCGCGGCCGATGATGTCGATGATGATGCTCATGGAAAGGCCCTTTGTGACCGGGGTGGATTCGAGGGTTCTATAGCAGGCGGGGCGGTGGCCGTGAACCGCGCGGTGTTAGCGGTAACGGTGGCAGGGGGGTGCGCCCCGCCATCGTCGGTATCGGTGGGGTTCAAGGCCTGGGTGGGGCGGCGCAGGTATCGACCATGTGCCCGGACGGTGGCGGAGGGTGGCGGGTTGGCACCCCGCCCTACCGTTTTTTCTGTGGCACGCCGTAGAGTTCCAGTTTGTGGCCCCGAAGCTCATAGCCCAGCTTGGCGGCGATCTTTTCCTGCAGGGCTTCGATTTCGGCATCGACGAATTCGATCACCTCACCCGACTGGATGTCGATCAGGTGGTCGTGGTGCTCCCGTTCAGCATCTTCATAGCGCGCGCGGCCATCGCCGAATTCGAGCTTTTCCAGGATCCCGGCCTCTTCGAACAGCTTCACGGTCCGGTACACCGTGGCCAGCGAAATGCGCGGATCGGCGGTGCTGGCGCGGGCATAAAGCTCTTCCACGTCGGGGTGATCGTCGGCGCCTTCCAGCACCTGCGCGATGGTGCGCCGTTGCTCGGTCAGGCGCAGGCCCTTGGCCTCGCACCGCTCGATTATCGTGTCGCTCATGGCATCGCTCTTTCGCGGCGGGTGCTTTTGGATACCTGATGGGGCCTGTGTTCGAAAGCCCCGAAAGTTGGCAGGCTCACACGGTGAGGCGGCCTTCCATCACGCGGCGGGCCTGGCCGGAGACCGTGACACCGGTGACGGCGCAATCGGCGTAGGCCGCTTTGGTCACAATGCGCGAGGGGCGGCCCATGTCGACGCCTTGGGCAATGTCGAGGGCGATGGGCGCGGTGTCCAGGTCGGCGAGGTAGGCGGTGAGCGCGGCAGAGGCGGACCCGGTGGCGGGGTCTTCGGGGATGCCGCCGGTTGGGGCGAACATGCGGGCATGGATGCGGGTGCCGTCGCGGACGTAAGCGAACAGGCCGAAATTGGGGCGGTCGGCGTAGCGGTCGGCGGCGTGTTGGAAGGCGGCGAGGCTGGTTACGGCGCGGGACAGGGTGGCGGTGTCGGTGAGTTCGGTGAGGCAGAAGGTCAGGCCGACGCCGGCCATTTGCGGGGGGTGGCGGTCGGTGCGGATAGCGGCGGGGGCGAGGCCCAGGCAATCGGCGATCTCTGACGTGGTGGGCTGGGCGCCTTTGGTCAGCGGTGTGTTGGTGACGAACCGGGCGGCGCCGTCTTTGGCGGTGACCGGGATGGGGCCCACGCCCAGTTCGAACACCATGTCGGGGCCTTGACCCATATCGGCCAGGGCGATGCCGGTGCCGATGGTGGGGTGGCCGGCGAAGGGGAGTTCGGCGCTGGGGGTGAAGATGCGCACTTTTGCGGTATGGGCGGGGTCGTCGGGGGGAAGGACGAAGGTGGTTTCCGAGAAGTTGAACTCTCGCGTGATGTTTTGCATCAGGGCGGTGTCGAGGCCGCGGGCGTCGGGGATGACGGCCAAGGGGTTGCCGCCGAAGGGGGTGTCGGTGAAGACGTCATAGACGAGGTAGTCGGTCATCGGGCGCTCGCGCTGTGGGCGGTCGGGCGCTTAGTCAGAGCACCGACCTGCGGTGGGCGCAAGTCGCTATGTCAGCCGTTGGCGGCCATTTCGCGGAAGATCTCATTGCGGTCGACGAGTTCTTCGTAGGTGCCGGCCGCTTCGACCACGCCCTGGTTCAAGAGGTAGATCTGGTCGCATTTGCGCACGGTGGACAGGCGGTGGGCGATCATGATGATCGTCACGTCATCGCGCAGCTTCTGGATCGCCTCCATCACCGCGCGTTCGGTGATGTTGTCGAGGGCGGAGGTCGCTTCGTCCATGATCAACAGTTCGGGCTGGCGGTAGAGCGCGCGGGCGATGCCGATGCGCTGGCGCTGACCGCCGGACAGGCGGATGCCGCGTTCGCCAACTTCGGTCTGGTATCCGTCGGCGAGTTCGGTCGTCACAAACTCATGCAGGGACGCGGTGCGCGCGGCCCGTTCGACCGCGGCCATGTCGATGGCGTCTTTGGGCACGCCGAAGGCGATGTTTGCCGCAACGGTGTCGTCGACCAGATAGATGGTCTGCGGCACGTAGCCGATGGTGCGCTGCCAGGCCTGCATGTTGGTGTTGTCGATGCGGTTGCCGTCCACGAGGAGGTCGCCGCTGTCCTGGGACAGAAGGCCCAGGATGATATCGACCACGGTTGTCTTGCCTGCGCCCGTGCCGCCGACAAGGCCGATGGTGGTGCGCGACGCGATTGAGAGAGAGAAGTCTTTTAGCGTCGGCCCGTCCGCACCAGGATAGCTGAACGTGATGTCTTTGAGTTCAAGCCCCTGGTCCAGCGCCAGCTTGCGGCCGCCATGGGCCTTGATGCCAAGGCTTTTTTGCGTGGCGCGCGCTTCCATGTAGTTGGCGTGGATTGCATCCAGCACGGGCTTGGCGTTCTGCATCGCGGTCGAGCTGCGATAGATCATCTGTGCAGACGGCATCATCCGCAGCGCCGCAAAGGCGAAGACGCCCAGCGTGGGGATCGCGGCCAGAAGATCGCCATCGGTCTGCACGAGGAACACCAGAATGCCCGCGAGGATTGCCGCAAACGCGATGGATTCGAGCACGAAACGGGGGGTTTCCTGGATCACCATGGCCAGCGCTTCCATCCGGGCCTTGCGGCGCGCGGGCTGCTGGTAGCGGCGGGTGTAGTATTGTTCCAGGTGCATCAGCTTGATTTCCTTGAACCCGCCTGCGGATTCATTGGTCAGCTTGAAGCGTTCCTGGTTTGCGTCGGCGATGGACTGGCCCAGATCGCGCAACAGGTCTTTGAGCGACCGGAAAATCAGGAAATACAGCCCGCCGATAATCAGGGCGGCGCTGATGCTGACCACGGGATTGAAGGCCAGCATGAAGCCTATAAGCGTCGCCGCCAAAAGACCGTAGGCGACCATCTGAAGCCCCGGGATCATCACCCGGTTCACAAGGCCTTCCGCCTCTTGCAGGACATTGCGGCTGATCTCGGCGCTGTTGCGCTGCAGAAACCAGACGTAGGGCTGGTGCAGATACGCTTCGAGAAGGCGGCTGGAGATCTGATAGCCGCGCATTTTCGAGAAGCGGATCATCGCATAGGTGCCGCCCGCGCGCACGAGGATCGAGGCGACGACGGCGCAGAGCGTGGCGATTGCAAGAATGACCTGAAAGGTAAAGATCGAGGTCAGGCCCAGACCGTTATAGACCGTGCCCAGGACCGAGCCTTCGATGGCCGATTGGGGATCGGCCAGCACGCGCAACAGAAGCATCAAGGTTGAGATGCCCACCAATTCGGCAAGGGCCATGGCCATCATGATCGCGAGCAGGACCAAAAGTCTGCGCCGTTCATAGGGCTCAAACATTTGCAAAAGCTTCTTGTAGGACTCGATCATCTGGTTTCCTGCTGCCCGGTCCGACCCATTGGATTGCGCTGGCCGGCGCCCCGCGAAAGTCTGCCCCCGGCGTTACGGCGCATGGGGGAGTGCGTCAAGCTTACCCACCCCGCGACCGGAAGACGTTAACAACACTGCAATCGCAGCATATAAGGCGAAAGAGATGGGCGAATTCTGGGCAAATCTGAGCCATTGTTTCGCAACTGCGGCCTCTAGCGCACACCTTCGAAGATGAAGAACTGGGCCATGCCCGGCGCCATCGCCTCAATCGTTAACGTCGGCAGGGTTTCGGGGACCGCGATCTCGGCCGCTTCGAACCGGGTTTGGGGCCCGGCGAGGTTGGTGCTGGCATGGGTGCCGGTCTGCGCGATCCGGGTGAGCGATGCGGCCCCGGTGATCGGCAGATCAATGGTGACGGTGGTGCGCCCGTCATCGCCCGCAATCGGGAAATCAGGCACCCGGCGCGAGATCACGATGACGGCCAGTCGGTCGCCGTCGCGCGTGGCGTAAACCCCGATGGAGGGCGCGTCATTTACCGCCTCGCGATTTTCGACCGCGGGGATGTCGACGGGCACGTTTTTCTGCGTCTCGACCGCCAGCATATCGCCCAAGGCGCGGGTGTTGAACGTGGCCAGCGCATCCCAGGACGGGTGGGGTTGACCGCCCAGGTGCCACGCGGTGTGCGAGGTCCAGCGCGGGCCGGTGCCGTAGGTGAAAAAGTTCTGCAAACTCATGCCGCTGGCCGCGCGATCGAGAAACCCGTCGAGTGTTGCGGCCCCGGCGGCCGCGCTTTTCATCGCCTCTTCCTGCAAGGCGGCCTGTTCGGGCGTCACGCGGTTGCGGTTCAGCCCGTCCAGCGCATAGCCCGGCCCCGCCTCATACGTCGCGAACGCCAGCGGAACGCCACGGGCGCGGGCGGCGGCTTGTGTTTGCTCGGCGCGCGCGCGGTTGGCGCGGCTGGCGCCTTGGGCCACTTGCATCAGAACCGAGGTGAAGCCCAGTGGCGTGGGCCGGACCGGGCCTTCGCCCTCATCCCAGCCGCCGATATAGCCCGCATGCCCCACGATGGGCGAGTTGGGGGAGACCTGCGCGGCCTCAAACCCGTAATCGCTGCGCGCATGGCCACCCAGGACGGGGACCAGTTTGTCTGCCAGAGCGTCCCAATAGGGGCTCTCGCGCATCGCGGCGAGGACGTATTCCTGATAAAGCCCATAGACCGTGCCCCGGCTGAGGCGGTCGCCGGTGCCTGCATCGCGCATCGCACCAAAGACCCAGGGCTTGAACAGGCCGTTCCAGGTTTCATTCCCGACCTCGAAATAGAGGGTGTCGAACGCCTGAACCCAGGGGGCGGTTTGCCCCTGTGCGTGGCGTTTTGCCGCCCATGGCCGGTCTTCGGCGGTGTGGAGGGCCGGATCGAACGGGGCGGCGAGGTATTCGACCAGGCCCTGCCACTCTTCCGCGGAGAGGTGCGGCTCAATCTGAAGCCAGGGGTCCATGTCCACACTGGCGATCGCGGCGAGGTTCTGCGGCAGCGAGTTGTTCCAATCGGTGCGCGTGACGCCTGCGGTGTTGGTCAACTGCTCCAGATCGTAGGTCGTGTTGCGCGTCTTGATCAGCGCGTGGGTGCGCAGGGCGCCCATGCCCGAAGCGCGCAGTTGGTCTTGCTTTTCGGGCAAGAAGGCGAGGAAGGGTGTGTCAGAGCGGTAGATCCGGATGTTGTCGATGTCGAATGTGCCCGGGCCTGTGACGTTGAGCATCATGGCCCCCGGTGCGTCGCCTTCGAACAGGGTGGGCGGGGTGAAGGTATGGACGACGCGCTGCCAGGTGTCGGTGGGCGTGAAGGTGGCGCGGGGGATTGCGCCGGCATAGTGGCCTTCGAGGGCAAATGTGACTGGCCCGCCATCGGTGCTGCGGATCCAGGCCTCGAACGTGTAGTCGCGGCCAGGTTCCAGCACGTCATACCAGACCTGCGCGGTGCCGGCGTAGTTGAAGATGCCGATCTGCAGCGTCTCACCCGACTTCGGGGCCACGCGCAGGAAGGTTTCGCCCGGGTCCGCCACCGGTGTTTCGGGGTCGTGGGGGACGAGATGCCAGTTCGCGCCGGTGTCGTCGTCGGACATGCGGCGGATCATGCGGCTGCCGAAGGCGTTGCGGATCTGGCGGGCGCCCCACATGCGTTTAGATGGGATCTCGGCCCGGTCGGCGTGGTAGAATTTCTTGCGCATGATGACCATATCGCCCGCCTGCACTGCGGGCCCGCTATCGGTCAGCACGATCTGGTGGCCGGTGTGATTGGCCGGGTTGGTGTCTGAGCGATAGACGGCGTATCCGGCCGCCCCCGGCACGGCGTCCCAGGTCAGATCGACCCGACCTTCCGCCGTCAGCGTGGCCCGCAGGTTCGCAGGCTCGCGCACCTGGTCCGAGGCGCGGTCGATCGAGCGCATCTTTTTCAGATCGCCGCCACCGCCGCGCCGCTCAATCTCACCGGGGTGGACGACCGAGACGGCGGGGGCTGCGACGGACCGGCGGCCGTCGCTGTCGAGCGTGCGCACGGTGAAGTAGTACGCGGTGTCTGGCTGGCTCCACCGATCCCAGGTGAAGGTGTAGCGGGGGCTGTTTGCGGCGACGTGGCGGCCACGGGTCTCTTCGACCCAGCCATTGGCCTGGTAGCCGTTGAGGGTGATGATGCCGGTGCGCACGCGCTGGAACGCGCCGTTTGCGATGCGCAAGACTTCAACCTCGGCGCCGTCGAACGCGCCGGTGCGCCAGCTGTCGCTGGCGGTCAGTTGATCCCATGTGGTCTGGATCGCCCGGTCGGTGCCGCCGGTGGCGATGAACTGGTGACGGAAGACCACCGGCTCGAACGCGCCGCCGCGTACCAGGCGGTGGCCGTTGCCAATCGCCTCGATTGTGGCGGTGAAGGGCAACAGGTCTTCGTTGATGACGCGGTCGGTGACCGTGAACGCGGCGGTTTCAATGTCATCGGCGAGGGCGAAGCCACTTGTCAGCGCAAGCGCGGCAGCGGCAATCAGGGGGCGGAAGGGCAACATGTTTGGGGTGCTCGATCAATCAGAACCATCGCGCCAGTGATATACCAGCCGCCCCGGTGCTGCACCACACATCGGCGACACTTCGCCCGCTGTTGAAGGCGCGGAAACAGTCGCCGCCCCGCAACACAGGCCAGAGCGGCATTGGCCCTGCTTGGCTGTCGCAAGCGCCATTGGTATAGGCCGATATCCGCGGTGCCCGGGGCGCGTCGCGCCGAATCGGGCCGATCCAGGAGAAGACGGCAGTTGAGCGAGACATCCCCAAACCGCACCTGTCTGATCATCGACCCCGGGCTTCGCGTGTCCTCGGGCCATCACCTGAACGCCGCGCGCCACATCGTCGAGACGGCGCGTGACGTGGGGTTCCGCACCCGCATCCTTGCTTCGCGCTTTGCCTCTGGCGCGGTGCGGGGCGGGCTGGGGGCAGAGCCGGTGTTCACCAACTCGGCCTATTCCGTGGGCGATGGGTCGCAGGCCAGCTATGATCGCTACGCCGTCACCACGTCTGATGCGCTGATCTCGGCAATGGGCCCCGATTTTTCGGTGCCGGAGCTGATTGTGTTGCCCACCGCCGATGCGGCGCTGGCCGAAGCGCTGGCGGGGTATCTGGCGTTGTTTCCTGCCGATCTGCGCCCCGGTGTGGTGGCCTGGCTTTTGTTGCCGCGCGATTTCCTGCGGATGAACACGCCTGAGCCGGATGGCGGGGGCGTGCGCGGGTTTCAACGGCTGGATGCGGTGCTGGGGCCCGGGCGACTGGCGGTGTTTGTGGAAACCGAGGCGGTGCAGGCGAGTTTTACCAAGGATTTCAGCGCGCCGATCCAGATCGCGCCATCCCCGTCGACCGCCTTGCAAACCGTCACGCCCCGGCGGCGCGCGGCGGCTGGGGCGCCTGTGTTCTCGGCCTTTGGTCACATCCGGCCTGGTAAGGGGTTTGAACTGTTGCCGGGGGCGATTGCCGCCGCTGCCGCCAAGCGCCCCGACATTGCATTTCGCATCCATGCCACCCCGAACGCCCCCGACCATCCCGCGTTGCTGGCCGCGATTGAGCAGGCGGCGGACAACGTTGAGGTGATCGGGCACGAGTTGGATGGCCCGGCCTATGAGGCGTTGCTGCACGGGGCCGACGTGGCGATCCTGCCCTATGATCCTGAGATCTACCGGGAACGCGGCTCTGGCATTTTCAACGAATGCGAGCAGCTTGGGACGCCGGTGATTGCACCAAGCGGGTGCAGCTTTGCCACAAGCGCGATTGCCGATGGGCGGGCTGTGCCGATGGACGGCTATGGGCCCGCGGCGCTGGGCGCGGCGATCATCGTGGCGGCGGATCAGTTCGAGGCGCTGAGTGCGCGGTGTTACGACCATGCGGTGCGCCTTCAGGACGGGGTGCAATCGCTCGGTCGCGTGCTGCGCGCCACGGCAAATGCCCCTATCTCTGGCGCCACGCGGCCTGCCGGGGCAGGGCGCGTGTTCTGGCGCGCGCGCATTTTGCACCGTCTGCGGGAACTGGCCCGCATTGGAACCATCCGAAAGGCGCGGACGCTTGACCGCAACGCTTAGGCGCCTTGTGCGTTGCGCGGCCCGGTGGGACACACTAACGTGCCGCCCGAACCGTCTTTGTTTCTAGGAGTTTGTACCAGTGTCTTTCACCGCCAAACGCGTTCTTGTCACCGGCGGGGCCGGTTTTCTGGGAAGCCATCTGTGTGACCGCTTGGTGGCGGCGGGAGATGAGGTGCTGTGCGTCGACAACTTCTTTACCGGGCGCCGCGCGAACGTGGCACATTTGTTGGACAAGCCGAATTTTGAGCTGGTCCGCCACGATGTGACATTCCCGTATTTCGTGGAAGTTGACGAGATCTATAACCTCGCCTGCCCAGCCTCACCCATCCATTACCAGCACGATCCGGTGCAGACGACTAAAACGTCGGTGCATGGTGCGATCAACATGCTGGGGCTGGCCAAGCGGACGCGGGCGAAGATTTTGCAGGCGTCCACGTCCGAGGTCTATGGCGATCCGGTGCAGCACCCTCAGCCTGAAAGCTATTGGGGCAACGTGAACCCGATCGGTCCGCGGTCGTGTTATGACGAGGGCAAGCGCTGCGCGGAGACGTTGTTTTTCGACTATCACCGCCAGCATGGGCTGCGGATCAAGGTCATGCGGATCTTCAATACCTATGGGCCCCGAATGCATCCCGATGACGGGCGGGTGGTGTCGAATTTCGTGATGCAGGCGCTGCAGGGGGCACCGATCACGCTGTATGGCGATGGGGAACAGACGCGGTCATTCTGCTATGTTGATGATTTGATTGACGGAATGATGCGGTTGATGGCCTCGGACGATGAGATCACGGGGCCGATCAATATCGGCAACCCCGATGAGTTCACGATCCGGGAACTGGCCGAAGCGGTGGTGCGGCTGACGAATTCACCGTCTGAGTTCGTGCATGAGGCGCTGCCGGAGAATGACCCGCGCCAGCGCCAGCCTATCATCGAGGCTGCACGCGAGCATCTGGGCTGGGCGCCGCAGACCAAGCTGGAAGACGGGCTGAAGCCGACGATTGCCTATTTCCGCGGGGTGCTGGGCGATCAGGCGGTGGCCTGATCTTTCAGACGTCGATGTTGAACGCGGCGACGAGGCGGGCGATCTGATCTTTGGTCAGGAGGCGCTGGGTGCCGCGGTGCGCCTGTAGTGCGAGGCGGGCGGTGGCCTCCAACTCTTCCATGGCGAACACGGTTTTATCGAGGGTGGCGCCGGCGACCACCGGGCCGTGGTTGGACAGGATCACAGCGGATGTGTTGGGGTCGAGCGCGGCCACCGCATCGCCCATCGCGGGGTCGCCGGGCTGGAAGTAGGGCAAAAGCCGCACATGGCCCAGTTGCATCAGACCGTAGGGCGTGAGCGGGGGCAGCACGTTGTCGGGGTCGAGCCCGTCCAGCAGGCTGAGCGCGACGGTGTGGTGGGAATGCAGATGGACAACGGCACCGGTGGGGGCCTGGCGGACGCCGTAGAAGGCGCTGTGGAGCGGCAGTTCCTTGGTGGGCTTTTTGCCCGACAGGTGTTGGCCTTGCGCATCCAGAAGCGAGATATCGGCGGGATCGAGGAACCCGAAACTGGAGCCTGTGGGGGTGACCAGGAGGTGCCCGTCATCCAGCCGGGCCGAGATGTTGCCGGTGGACCCGTGTGTCAGCCCCCGGTCATAGAGCGATTTCGCCATCAGGCAGATCCGCTCGCGCAGCTTGGTCTCATCGGTCATGGCCGGACAGTCCGGCCTCGCGCGGGGTTTGGCAAGGCGATAATCGACTGACGGCGCTTGACAATCCCGGGTCTCTGGCGCGCTGTATTCGGCGGGATGAGATGTGAGGCGAACGGTGGACGGGGACTTTGACTATGTCATCGTCGGCGCAGGGTCGGCGGGCTGTGTTCTGGCCAACCGGTTGACGGCGGATGGGCGGTTTCGGGTTCTGCTGATCGAGGCGGGGGGCAGCGATCTGCGCCCCTGGGTGCAGGTGCCCATCGGCTACGGCATGGCGTTCCATGATAGCCGGATCAACTGGAAATACACCACCGAGCCGGTGCCTGGCCTGGGCGGTCGGACGAGCTATTGGCCGCGGGGCAAGGTGTTGGGCGGGTCCAGTTCGATCAACGCGATGGTTTATGTGCGGGGGCACCGCCAGGATTTTGACGATTGGGCGGCGGCGGGTGCGGACGGTTGGGGGTGGGACGGCGTTGCGCCCTATTTTCAGCGGATGGAGGCTTGGGCGGGCGGCGATGACCCGGCGCGGGGGCGGGACGGGCCGCTGGCGATTGAGCCGATTGAGGGCCGCGCGCATGGGCTGTGCGACACCTGGCTGGACGGTACGGCAGAGGCCGGGATTGCCGAGACGCCGGATTACAACGGGGCGCAGATGGACGGGGCGTTTCGCTATCAGTTGACGACGCGGGGCGGATTTCGCGCCTCGACCGCGCGGTGTTACCTGCGGCCGGCGCGGCGGCGGGCGAACCTGGCCGTGGTCACGGGCGCGCAGGTGATGCGGCTTGGGACCGAACGACAGGTCACGTACCGGCGGGCCGGGCGCACCCATGAGGTGCGGGCCCGGCGCGATGTGATCCTGAGCGCGGGGGCCGTGAACTCGCCCCAACTGTTGATGCTGTCGGGGCTTGGGCCTGGCGCGGCGTTGCAGGCCCATGGGATCGTGCCCAAGCGTGATTTGCCCGCGGTGGGCCAGCATATGCAGGACCACCTTGGCGTCGACATCCACTATCGCAGCCGGGTGCGCACCTTGAACGAGGAACTGCGGCCCTGGCTTGGGCGGATCAAGGCGGCGATGCGCTATGCCGTGGATCGGCGGGGGCCTTTGTCGCTGAGCGTGAATCAGGGCGGAGGGTTCGTGCGGCTGGACGAGGGCGAGGGTGCGCCGAACCAGCAGCTTTATTTCTCGCCCGTCAGCTACACTCGCGCGCGCGCCGGCAAACGCGCGTTGATGAGCCCCGATCCGTTCCCCGGTTTCCTGATCGGCTTTTCGGCCTGCCGCCCAACAAGCCGGGGCGCGGTGACCCTGTCGTCGGCGGACCCGATGGCCCCGCCTGCGATCCAACCCAACTACCTGGCCACCAACCGCGACCGGGCGGAGGCGCTGCAAGGCATGCGGCTGTTGCGGCGGATCGCCGAAACCACTGCGTTTCAACAGGTGATCGAGAGTGAGATTTCTCCGGGGCCGGAGGCGGTGAGCGACGAGGCCCTTCTGGCGCATATCCGCGACACGGCATGGACCGTGTTCCACCCCTGCGGCACCTGTCGGATGGGTACGGACCCCGCCACATCGGTCGTGGATCCGCACTTGCGGGTGCATGGCATTCCGGGGTTGCGCGTGGTGGATGCGTCGGTTTTCCCCAACGTCACCTCTGGCAACATCAACGCGCCTGTCATCATGGTGGCCGAACGCGCCGCTGATCTGATCCTGGAGGATGCCCGGCGATGAAGCTGACAGCGGTTGAGACGTTTTGCACCGAAGATGTGGGCTTCGTGCGGGTTACGGGCGCGGATGGGGCCACCGGATGGGGGCAGGTGTCGACTTACAATGCGGATATCACCGCTACGGTGTTGCACCGGCAGGTGGCGCCTTGGGTTCTGGGCGTGGACACCACCGATCTGGACGACCTTGTGGATCTGGTGACGGAGCGGGAGCATAAGTTTCCAGGTTCTTACCTGCGGCGGGCCATGGCGGGGTTCGATACGGCTGTTTGGGATTTGCGGGGGAAGGTGGCGGGGCTGCCTGTGACATCGCTGCTTGGCGGCAGTCCGGGGAGTGTGCGGGCCTATGCGTCGTCGATGAAGCGCGACATCACGCCGGGGGATGAGGCCGAGCGGATGACGCGGCTGGCCGGGGAGCTGGGGTTCACCGCCTTCAAGGTGCGCGCCGGGGCCGAGGTGGGCCGGGGGCGCGATGAGTGGCCGGGGCGCACGGAGGAGATCATTCCCGCGATGCGGGCCGCGCTGCCCGAGGCGGATCTTTTGATCGATGCCAACAGTTGTTATGCGCCACCCGGCGCGATTGAGGTCGGGCGGATGCTGGAGGACAGCGGCTTTTGTCATTTCGAGGAGCCCTGTCCTTATTGGGAGTGGGAGCAGACCAAGACAGTCACCGACACGCTCGACATCGACGTCACCGGTGGGGAGCAGGATTGTGATCTGAGCGTGTGGCGGCACATGATCGACATGCGCGCGGTGGATATCGTGCAGCCCGACATCTGTTATCTGGGCGGTGTCGCGCGGACGCTGCGGGTGTGCCGGATGGCGGAGGCGGCGGGGCTGCCCGTGACGCCGCATTGCGCCAACCTGTCGATGGTCACGCTGTTCACCATGCACCTGTTGCGCGCGATCCCAAATGCCGGGAAGTATTTGGAGTTCTCGATTGAGGGGACCGACTACTACCCCTGGCAAGAGGGGCTGTTTGTTGAGTCGCCCTACAGCATCGAGAGCGGCCACGCGACGGTCACGGACGTCCCCGGCTGGGGCGTTGAGATCGCCCCAGAGTGGTTGGCGCGCGCGCATTACCAGCGCAGCGATGCCGGATAATCAGGCGGCCAGTCCAGTTGTGCCATATGCAAGCTTGAACTGGACTTATGCAGGGGCGCCATGACGCTTGACTCTGCACGCACCGTTTCGCCAACATCAACAGTGGGGTCCGACGCACGTACATCCATAAAAAAACTGATACAAAACCTCGCCATGAACGGGGTGCTTCATCTCAACACGGAGGTCGTAATGACTTTGACACTCAGAACGCTGCTTTACTCAGGCGCGTCTACATTTGTCATGGCGGGGGCTGCCATGGCGGCATGCCCTGCGGTGACGCAGGCCGATATGATGGGGGTGCCGGTTGGCGAGACCCCACAGCAGTTTGAACTGGCCGACTTCGAGGCAGCCGCGGGCTGCGAGATGGAGTTTTCGGGCAATCCGGAAATGGAGGCGCTGAACGCCGACCTTAAGGGCAACCCTGAGCTGCCGCCTTTGGAAGAGCGGATCCCGTCCGAGCCGCTGGTCGCCGTGCCTTTTGAGGCGATCGGGACCTATGGCGGCACGTTCAACGCGCTGTCGAACGCGACCGAGGCGGGCACGTCGGACTTCCTGTCCGTGCGCCACGTAAACCTCGTGCGCTATGCCGATGATTTGCAAACCATTGTGCCAAATGTTGCCAAGTCTTGGAGCTGGAACGAAGACTTCACTCAGTTGACGTTCAATCTGCGCGAAGGGCACAAATGGTCGGACGGGGCGCCGTTCACGTCTGCGGATATCAAGTTCTGGTACGACAACCTGGCCCTTGATCCCAAGGTGATCGAAAGCCCGCGCGATTATGTGCTGGTCGCTGGTGAACGGATGACGGTGGATACGCCGGATGAAACCACGGTGGTCTTCAACCTGCCGTCGCCGAAGCCGGGCCTGCTCGCCCATTTCGCGACGTCTTATGCTCAGGCGTTCCAGCCGATGCATTTCCTGGGTCAGTACCATCCCGACATCAACCCCGAGGCGGACGCGCTTGCGGCCGAATGCGGGTTTGAGAGCGGGATTGAGGTTGTTTCGCTGTATTACGGCAACTCGGACTGGACGGACACGCCGTCGCCGATGTTGTCGGCCCCGGATGCGGTGGATTGCCTGCCCAAGGGCACGCAGCCAACGTTGGAGAGCCACGTCTATATCAGCGACACGACTGAAGGCCGCAAGCTGGTGGCGAACCCGTACTTCTTCATGGTCGACCCGACGGGTCAGCAGTTGCCCTATATCTCGCGTCAGGATGAGCTGTATGCCAATGACAACGAGGTGCGGATCCTGAAGCTGGTGAACGGCGAGGCGGATTATAAGTCTCAGTCGGTCACGCTGCCGTCTGCGCCGATCCTTCTGGAAAACCAGGAAGCGGGCGACTTTACCGTTCAGCTTGCGCCCACCATCGCCTTTCCGACGTTTTCCTTCAACGTCACCGCGGAAGACGAGGGCAAGCGCGCAGCCTTTGGTGACGTGCGGTTCCGCCGTGCGATGTCGGTGGCGATGAACCGCGATGAGATCAACGAGGTCGCCTATTTCGGTCAGGGTGAACCGCTGCAATACACCGGCTTCTCGCCGCGTCCGGAGTTCATTCCGGCCGAGCTGGAGCAGGAGTTTGCGCAGTACGATCCTGAACTGGCCAAGAGCCTTCTCGATGAAATGGGGATGGTCGACACCAATGGCGACGGTTTCCGCGAGCTGCCAAATGGCGACGCTATCGTGCTGAACATGCAGTTCGCCACGCAGGGCATCGCCGGTGAGGTGGTTGAACTGGTGGGCCAGAACTGGGCCGATGTCGGTGTTCAGACCACGGTGAAAGAGATCACGCCGGATGAGTATCGCTCGGCGCAGTCTTCGAACCAGTTGGACGTGATGATGTGGCTTAAGGGGCAACCTGCTGCGCTGCACCTGGGCGACAACACCTATTGGATCCCGCCGTTCGATGGGTATTTCGATATCCGGACCGGGATGCTTTGGGCGGAATACCTTGAAAGCGGGGGCACCAGCGGTGTCGAGCCGCCGGAATGGGTGGCCGAGATGCAGGCGGACATCAACGCGTTTCAGGGTGCGCCCATCGGCTCGGACGAGCAGAATGCGCTGGGCCTGAAGCTGGCGACGAAGATGGTGGAAGAGATGCTGTTTATCGGCACGGTCCGGGCGCCGGCACCGATTTATCACCGCAATGCGCTGATGAATGTGCCGGAGTTCAAGACGTGGTCCTACGAATATTATCGGACCTACCCGTACATGCCTGCGACCTGGTTCCTCGACGAGTGATCGCGGAATTGGCACAGGACTGAAAAATAAGCTCCGGGCGGCGTGGTCGCCCGGAGTTTTTCTTGACCGGTTGGGGCCACGGGCATTCACTTGAACCGGGACAGGCGAAGGGGGCGGCCATGCTGCAATTCGCACAATTTACATTGATACGGGCTGGGATGGCGGTGTTCACACTGCTGCTGGTATCGCTGATTGTGTTTTCACTGATGGAGCTGGTGCCGGGCACCTGCGCGGAGCGGTATCTGGCGTTCAAGAACACGCAAGGCTCGACCATCTCGGTCCAGGATATCGAGGCTGAAAAGGCGCGGCTGGGGCTGGACCGGCCGTTTCTGGTGCGCTGGACATCCTGGGTGGGGAACGTTGTTTTCAAGGGTGAATTTGGCGATAGCTGCATCCTGCGGGTGAATATCAATCAGCTGCTTGGCGATAAGTTCCTGGTGTCGCTGGCGATATGTCTGACCTCGCTACTTGTGGCCTATCTGATCGCGATCCCGGTGGGCATTATCTCGGCCTCGTCCAACAGCGCGTGGCTGAACGGATCGCTGCGATTTGTCAGCTATCTGGGGCTGGCGATGCCAAACTTCCTGCTCGCGCTGATGATTATGTTGGCCTCAACAATCCTCTTTGGGGATTCGATGACGGGGCTGTTTTCAAACGAGTTTCGAGACGCGCCCTGGTCGTTTGATAAGCTGATGGATTTCCTGTCGCGGGCCTGGTTACCGGTGTTCATATTGGGCTGGTCGGCCACTGCCTTTGCGCTGCAAACCGTGCGGGCGTTGATGCTGGATGAGAACGACAAGCTTTATGTGACCGCGGCGCGGGCGCGGGGTCTTTACGGGGGCAAGCTGTTGTGGCGCTATCCCGCCCGGCACGCGCTGGGGCCGATCGTCAACTCGCTTGGGTTCGACCTTAACCGGATCTTCAACGAGTTGCCAATCGTGGCGCTGATCCTGACGCTGACCGAGGCAGGGGCGCTATTGCTGGAGGCGTTGGCGCGGTCGAATGACCAGCAACTGGCGGGCGCGATCATCTTCCTGCTGACGGGCACGATTGTGGCGCTGAACTTCTTTACCGACATCGCGCTGGCGATCATTGATCCGCGCGTGCGCAAATCCGTGGTGGGAGGCTGAGGCATGGCAATAGATCCGCAAGTTCCCGGTACCACCGGCCCGCATGTCAGCATCGTGGAGACGGAGGATGCCGTCGAACGCCGCGCGCGTGAGGCGTATTTCACCGCCAGCCAGGGCCAGCTGATCTGGGCCCGGTTCCGCAAGAACCGATCCGCCATGATCGCGGGCACGGTTTTGATGATCCTGATCCTGATGGGCGTCTTCGCACCGTTCCTGTCGCCCTATGACCCGACGATTGCGGGGCGCAATGCCGAATACACAAACGGGGCGCCGCAAGTGCCGATGTTCTGTGATGAGGCGGGGTGTTCGGCGCGACCGTTCATCTATGGCGTCAAGCGCGAGCGATCATTGGCCACGAATTTCCGCTGGGTCACGACGGTTGATACCGAAGACCGCCGCTATGTGCAGTTCTTCGTTCAGGGCGATCCATATAAGCTGTTCGGGATGACATTCACCACCAAGCTGTTTGGTGTGGATGAGGGGTTCATTCATCTGTTCGGGACGGATGACACCGGGAAAGACATCTTCTCGCGCACATTGCATGCGGTCTACACCTCGCTCGCCGTGGGGACTTTGGGCGTGCTGATCAGTTTCGTTCTGGCGCTGGTGATAGGAGGGGTGGCCGGCTATTTCGGTGGCGTTATCGACGGCTTCCTGCAAATGATCACCGATGCGGTCCGAACCGTGCCGGCGATCCCCCTGTTCATGGCGATTGCGGCGTTCTTGCCGCCCGAGATGAGTTCGGAACAAAGGTTCTTCTTCATATCCATCATCCTGGGTCTGATCGGTTGGCCCACACTGGCGCGACGGGTGCGCACGCATTTGCTGGTGGAGCGCAATCAGGAATACGTGCTGGCCGCCAAGCTGTCGGGCGCGGGGCCATCCCACGTGATCCGCAAACACCTGCTGCCCTCGTTCACATCCTACATCATCGTCGATCTGGTGATCTCGTTTCCGTATATGGTGCTGTCGGAAACGGCGTTGAGCTTTATCGGGCTGGGGCTGAAGGATCCGGTGAACAGCCTTGGGGTGATGTTGCAGAACACGACATCGGCGGATGTGCTGCTGAACTATCAGTGGTATTTTATTCCGGTCCTGTTCTTCATCGCCTTGGTGATGGCGTTTGTGTTCGTGGGTGACGGCTTGCGCGATGCGGCGGATCCGTATGCGAGTACGAAGAAGTGAGTGTGCCGCTGATTTCCGTTGAAAACCTCACCATCCGGTTCAAGACCGATGAGGGGCTTATCACCGCCGTCGATAACGTCAGCTTTGATATCCAGCCGGGGGAAATCCTTGGGCTGGTGGGGGAAAGCGGATCGGGTAAGTCGGTGACGGCCAAAGCGCTGATGCGGTTGAACGGCGGGAACACGGTTTACGACCCGGTCAGCCGGATCACGCTGAATGTGCCGGGTGAAGCGCCGATTGACGTGCTGGGGCTGAAGCGTGAGCGCGACATGCGCGCGGTGCGCGGCGGCGCGATTTCGATGATCTTTCAGGAACCGATGGCGTCTTTTGCGCCTGCGATTTCCGTGGGCGATCAGATGGTCGAGCAGCTGATGCTGCACAGCGATATGTCGAAGAAGGCGGCGGCGGATCTGTCGATTGAAATGCTGGATCGGGTGGGCATCCCCGATCCGGACAAGCGGTTCAATCAGTATGCGTTCGAGTTCTCGGGCGGGATGCGCCAGCGGGCGATGATTGCGATGGCGTTGTCTACGAAGCCGAAGCTTTTGATCGCAGATGAGCCGACGACCGCGCTGGACGTGACCATTCAGGCGCAGGTGATCGACCTGATGAAGGATCTGGTGGGTGAGTTCGGGATGGGCATCCTGTTCATCACCCATGATCTGGGGGTGATTGCGCAGACCGCCGACCGGGTGGCGGTGATGTATCTGGGCCGACATGTGGAGACTGGCAGCGTGCGGCAGGTGATCCGCGATCCGTTCCATCCCTATACGCGGGGGCTGATCGATGCGCTGCCGAAGCTGAGCGATCTCGACAATCCCTTGACGCCTATTCCCGGGGATATCCCGTCGCCGTTGAACAGGCCCAAGGGGTGCGTGTTCCATACAAGGTGTTCGGTGGCGATCGGGGGGCGGTGCGACCGAGTGGTGCCAGAGTTTGTGCAACCCGGTGAGGGGCATGACGTGGCCTGTCATCTGGCCGCCGACCAGTTGATGCAGGGGGCGGCGGAATGACCAAGCCGGTGATCGAGGCCAAGGGCCTGACCGTGACCTATCAGATCGGTAAGGGTCTGCTTGGCGCCAAGTCGCAGTTGAACGCGGTCGATAATGTGTCTGTCACCATCGAGAAGGGCAGCTTTTTCGGGCTCGTCGGCGAAAGCGGGTCGGGGAAAACGACGCTGGGCCGCGCGCTGCTGCATGCGGCACCGATTACCGGCGGCGAGGTCACCTATCAGGACGATGAGGTCACCTATGATCTGCGCAACATCGGCAAGGGCGAGCTAAAGGATTACCGCAAGCGGGCGCAGTTGATCTTCCAGGATCCGTACGCCGCGCTCAGCCCCCGGATGACGGTGCGCGATATCATCGCCGAGCCGTTGGAAGTGATGGGCCTGACCAAATCGCGCGCCGAGACCGATGACCGCGTGCGTGAGATGGCGACGAAGTGTCGGCTGAACCTGGAACACCTGCGGCGGTTTCCGCATGCGTTTTCCGGCGGGCAGCGGCAGCGGATTTCCATTGCGCGGGCGTTGGTGTCGGGTCCTCGCTTCATTGTGGCGGATGAAAGCGTGGCGGCGCTGGATGTGTCTATTCAGGCGGATGTGCTGAACCTGCTCAAGGCCATTCAGGCGGATATGGGGATATCGTTCCTGTTCATCAGCCACGATCTGTCGGTGGTGGCGCATGTCTGTGACCATGTGGCGGTGATGTATTTGGGGCAGTTGGTGGAGACCGCGCCGACGCGCGATTTGTTCAAGCGGCCGCGGCATCCCTATACCAGCGCCTTGATGTCGGCCATTCCGTCGCTTGACCCCGATGATACGGGCGAGGCGGAAAAGCTGGAGGGTGAGATCCCGTCGCCCACGAACCCGCCGCCGGGGTGCAAGTTTTCCACCCGGTGCCGGTTCGCGCGGGAGGCGTGTTCAGCGTCTACGCCGCCGCTGCGCGAGATGGCGCCGGATCACTTTGTGGCGTGTCACTTCGCGGAAGAGTTCGACTTTACCCGTGACATCGCCCCCGCGACCGAGGACGCTTGAGGCCGCCTATGACCACGGGCAAGGTGCTGTTCATCACGCTCGACCAGCTGACCGCGCGGGTGCTGGATGGGGATCTGGCGGGGTTTGTGGCGACGCCGAATATTGACCGTTTGGCGGAATGGGGCACGCGGTTCGCCAATCATCGCACGGTGACGGTGCCTTGTGGGCCGGCGCGGGCAAGCCTGTTGACCGGACTCTATGCGATGAACCATCGGGCGGTGCGCAATGGGGCGCCTTTGGCGCGGCATCACGTGACAGTGGCGAGCGAGGCGCGGAAGGCGGGATATGAGCCGTTGCTGTTTGGCTATACTGACGTGGCACCAGATCCGACGGGGATGGATCCCGAAGATCCCGATCTGAGCGTCTACGAAGGCGTGGCCCCGGGATTTCGCGAGATGGTCGAGATGCAGTTGGAGGCGGGGCATGAGTGGCCGGGATACCTGCGGGCGCTCGGCTATGACGTGGAGGCGCCGCGGGGGGAGGCGGTGCCACCGCTTTATCGGCCAGTGACGCCGGAGGGGCGGGAGGCTGCGCCGTCGGATCCGGCGCTTTATTCGGCGGCGCATAGCGACACCGCGTATCTGACGGACCGTACCTTGGCCGCGCTCGATGTGCGGCGGGATCGTGATTGGTTTGCGCATGTGGCGTATGTGCGACCGCATCCGCCGCTGGTGGCGCCAGCGCCGTATAACGCGATGGTGGATCCCGGCGGTCTGCCTGCGCCGGTGCTGGACGCGCCGGATCACCCGTTTGTGGCGGCGTGGTTTGCCGCGCCGACGCAGGCGGGGCTTTTTTGGGGCTTCGATGGCGATTGCGCGGGGATGTCTGCGGCGCAGATCAACGCGTTGCGGGCGGTCTATCTGGGGCTATTGGCCGAGGTGGATGCGCATCTGGGGCGGATCCTGGACTGGCTGGAGGCGACGGGGCAGCGGGATCAGACGTTGATCGTGCTGACGGCGGATCATGGCGAGATGCTGGGCGAAAAGCGGATGTGGGGGAAACAGACGGTGTTTGATCCGGCGTTTGCGGTGCCGTTGATCGTTGTCGATCCGGGGCAGGCTGGGGGTGTAGAGGTGATGGCGCAAACGGAGTCGGTGGATGTGGCGCCGACGATTTTGGACTGGGTTGGGCTGGAGGTGCCTGCGGCGATGGATGGGCGTTCGCTCTTGCCGCTGATGGCGGGAGAGGTTCGTGACGATTGGCGCGATGCGCAATTCATGGAAGTGGACTTTGCCCATCCGGTGAAGCCGACACGTTTTCAGGAACAGTTGGGGTGGAGAGCCGATACCGGCGGCGCGTCGATCCTGCGGGAGGCGGGGTGGAAATACGTGCATTTCGGGGGCGGCGTGGCTCCGATGTTGTTTGATCTGGCGGCCGATCCGGGCGAGACGCGCGATCTGGGTGGCGATCCTGCGTATGCCGGGGAGGTGACGCGTCTGGCGCGCAAGATGATTGACAGGATGTGCGAACGCCGGGATCGGCGGCTGACCGGGGTTTCGATTGGCTAGGCAGCCTCGTCGAGGATCGCCGCCACCACGATGTCCATGGCGCGGATCAGGTCTTTGCGGGAAATGATCAGTGGCGGTGAGAGGGTCAGCACGTTGCTGGCGCTGATCTTGAAGCTGAGGCCTTCGCCGAGGCAGCGGTAGTAGATCCGCTCTGCCGCGTCCGGGTCGGGGGTGCGGGCGTCGCGGTCCGACACGATTTCCACGCCGAACATGAGGCCACGGCCCCGGATGTCGCCTGTGATCCCGCAGGCGTTGAGGCGATCGTGCAGATGGCTTAGCGCTGCGGCCCCGAGGCGTGCGGAGCGGGCGACGAGGTCTTCGTCGCGGATGATCTCCAGCGTTGTCAGGCCCGCGCGGGTGGTGACCGGGTTTTTCTCATGCGTGTAGTGGCCGATGGCGAAATCGCCAGCCAGGTCGAGGTCTTGGCGCGCAATCACGGCGGCGAGGGGGAGCATCCCGCCGCCGAGCGCTTTGCCGATCACGGCGATGTCGGCGATCACGCCGTCATGCTGAAACCCGAACATCTTGCCTGTTTTGCCGAGACCCGTTGGGATTTCGTCGAAGATCAGCAGCGCGCCGTGGCGGTCGCAAGCTTCGCGGACCGCTTTCCAATAGCCGGGCGGCGGGACAACCGGGGTGGCGCGCATCGGTTCGGCGATCACGGCGGCCACGTCGCCTTCGCGGGCCAGCACATAGTCGACCATGTTGGCGCAAGCGAGGCCGCAGACGTCCGGGCCGGGGTGGCCATAGGCGCAGTGGTAGCAGTGGAAGGGGGCCACATGTTCGGTTCCGGTCATCAAGGGGCCGGCAATGTGGCTGCGGAAGGTGGCTTCGCCGCCGACCGAGGCCGCGCCGAAGCCTGCGCCGTGGAAGGCATCCCAGAAGCTGATGGTTTTGAAGCGGCCGGTGGCGGCGCGTGCGATTTTGAGGGCAACCTCAACGGCATCCGAGCCGCCGGTGGTGAAGAGGACCTTGTTCAGATCGCCCGGCGCGATGCGGCCCAGTTCTTCGGCCAGTTCCACCGCCGGTTTGCAGGCGAAGCGGCGGGGGGCGAAGGGCAGGGCGTCCATCTGTGCGGCGATGGCGGCCTTTAGCCGTGGATGGCCATAACCGATGTGGTGGACCGAATTGCCGTGGAAATCCATGAAGCGGCGCCCGGCGGTGTCTTCGATCCAGATGCCTTCGGCTTTGGCGATGGTAGAGACGCAGGGGCTGGAGAGGCTTTGGTGCAGGAAGGCGTCGGCGTCGCGTTTGAGCAGGGCTGCAGTGGCCGGGTCGTGGGCCTGACGGGTCCAGTCGCGGCGCGCGGGCGAGGTGTTGCTTTCGCCCTCGGTATGGAACCGCCTGGTCACGCCTCCCACGGGAGGGAGAAGGTTTTGACGTTGGTGAAGCTTTTCATCGCTTCGATCACGCCCTCTTTGTAGCCGTTGCCGGAATCCTTGATCCCGCCGAAGGGCGACATCTCGATCCGGTAGCCGGGGACTTCCCAGATGTTCACCGTGCCCACGCGCAGGCCCGCGATGTAGCGCTGCATCCGGCGGAAATCGTTGGTGCAGACGCCTGCGGAGAGGCCGAAGGCGGTGGAGTTGGAGAGCGCCATCACCTCGGCATCGTCTTCGGGGACGCGGATGATGGGGATGACGGGGCCGAAGGTTTCTTCCATCACCAACTCGGAGGTGTGGGGGACGCGGTCGACGACGATAGGCGGG
Source organism: Pseudomonadota bacterium (assembly GCA_039820585.1). Lineage (GTDB taxonomy): Bacteria > Pseudomonadota > Alphaproteobacteria > Rhodobacterales > Rhodobacteraceae > JBCBGF01. The sequence goes on along the minus strand of JBCBPV010000002.1, from coordinate 57,076 downwards.
AGAAGCGCGCCCTGGCGGCCGGGGTGGTAGAGGACCTCGGCGCCCTGTTCGGCGGCTTGGGTGACGCGGGTGTCGAACAGTTCGGCGGCTTCGGCGTGGACCACGGTGCCAAGCTGGGTGTCGGGATCCATCGGGTCGCCGAAGCGCAGTTTTTTCGCGCGTTCGAGGACGAGCGGTACGAAACGGTCGGCGACGCTGTCCTGACAGAGGATGCGTTTGACGGCGGTGCAGCGCTGGCCGGAGTTCTTGGTGGCGCCTGCAACGGCGAGATCGGCGGCCTTGGCCAGATCGTCGTCGGAGAGGTCGTTGCAGATGATCAGGGGATCGTTGCCGCCCAATTCCAGCACCTGGCGGCGGTAGCCTGCGCGCGCCGCGATCAGTTTGCCCACGGGCACGCCGCCGGTGAAGGTGACAAGCTCGGCGTGGGGGTTGGTGATCATCTCGTCGCCGATATCTGCTGGCCAGCCGGTGACGACCGACAGCATTTCGGGCGGCAGGCCCGCCTCGTACAGGATGTCGGCGAGGATCAGCGCGGTCATCGGGGTGAGTTCGGTTGGCTTGGCGACGACGCAGTTGTTGGTGGCGATGGCAGGCGCGATCTTGTGGCTGATCATGTTCAGCGGGTGATTGAACGGGGTGATCGCGCTGATCGCGGTCAGCGGTTCGCGGAGAGTGAAGATCTTGCGCGGTTTGCCGTGGGGGGTGAGGTCGCAGGAGAAGATTTCGCCGTCGTCCTGGATGCAAAGCTGGCCGGCGAGGGTGTAGACGTCGAAGGCGCGGCCGACCTCGTACAGGCTGTCGGCGATGGAGATGCCAAGCTCCAGGGTGATCAGGTTGGCCAGCTCATCGCGGCGAGAGACGATGATTTCGGCAGTGTTGAGCAGGATCTTTTGGCGTTCGTAGCGGGTGAGCTTGGGTGTGTAAGCCGCTGCAATATCGAACGCTTCGCGGGCGTGGGCGGCGGTGCCTGCGGGGACGGTGCCGATGACCGAGTTGTCCCAGGGGTAGCGCACTTCGATGACACCTTCGGCGTCGACCTTGCGGCCTGCGATGCGCATGGGTTCATGGCGGATGTGGGTGGCGTCCTTCATGGCGTCACCCCGCCGCCGCAGCGGTGGCCGCGAAGTAGAGCGCGTCGAAGTTGCGCAAGGTGGGCGCGGCGGGCAGGCCGGGCAGGGCGCGGTTGACGATGAAGGGCACCTCTTGCTCGGTCAGGCCGCCATGGCTGCGCAGGGGTTCATCGAGGGCGGCAAGGTCATGGCGGTGGGCGGAGGTGCCGATGGTGTCGTTCTCGCCCGAGATCAGGACGATATCGCCGATCCGATCGGGGGGCAGGTCGAACTGGGCGACGGCCTCTTCGCGGGTGAGGACGGCGATCAGTTCGGGGTAGCCCGCCAGGCGGGTGACGATGTCGCCACGGTCGGCGGTGTCGGGCAGATAGGCTGTTGCGAATGAGCCGAGTGCGCCGTGGTGGACGACGTAGGGGTCTGTGATGGGCAGGATGACGCGGGCGGCGGCTTCGCCCAGCCAGTCGTCCAGCAGGTCCTGCACGTAGATCACGTTGGGGTCGCCGTTTGCGTCATGCTTGGGCTTCATGCCGTGGTCTGCGGTGACGACGATGGCCGCCCCAAGCGCATCAAGCGCGTTCAGGTAGCGATCGAAGGTGGCATAGAAGGCGTTCGCCTGCGCGTCGCCTGGGGCGTATTTGTGCTGAATATAATCGGTGGTGGTTAGGTACATCATATCCGGACGCTCATCCCGCAGGAGTTTGAGACCCGCGGCGAAGACAAATTCGGACAGTTCTGCCGAATAGACGTTTGGCACGGGACGGCCCAGCCATTCCGAGGCATTTTCGATGCCGTTTTCTGCGAGTGTGGTGGTGTCGGCGCGTTCCGACGAAAAGCACCAGGCGCGGCCTTCATCGAAGGCCAGCCCGTGGCCCAGAAGCGCGCGCAGTTTGTCCTTGGCGGTGACAATGGCGACCTTGGCCCCGGCGGCGTAATAGGCGCCGAACACCGTGGGCGCGCGCAGAAAGCGCACGTCGTTCATCATCACCTCTTCGCCGGTGTCGGGATCAAAGAGGAAGTTGCCGCAGATCCCGTGGACCGAGGGCGGGCGACCTGTGGCGATGGACAGGTTGTTGGGGTTGGTAAAGGACGGGATCACGCTGTGGGCCAGCCGGTCGGTCCCGTCAGTGCGGATGCGCGCGAGGGTGGGCATCAGCCCGGCGGCAATCGCGGCGTCGAGATATGCGGGTTCGCAGCCGTCCAGGCAGATCGCAATCGCCGGGATGGTGGGCCAGGGGTAGGTGCGATCGTTGGCGGTGACGGGCGGGCGGGACATGATGTTCACGGGGTATCCTGTTGATAGGGATCAGAGTTCGGTCAGACGGGTGCGCTCGGCCAGGGCCGCGTCGGGTGGCGCGGGGTCGGTGACGCCCATCTCGGTCAGGCTGTCGCCCGCGGCGGCGGCGACCTGGGCCATGACGGCGGCGTCCATCCGGCCGATGCAGCCGATGCGGAAACTGTCCACAACGGTCAGCTTGCCGGGGTAGATGATGAAGCCTTTTGCTTTCATCAGGTCGTAGAAGCGTTGGAAGGAGAACGCGGGGTCGGCGGGGTTGAAGAAGGTCACGATGATCGGCGACAGCCAACGATCCTGGAGGAGCGTCTCAAACCCCAGCGCGCGCATCCCCTGCACCAGCGTATCGCGGTTGGTGGTGTAGCGGTGCAGGCGACCCGGCGCGCCGCCCTCGGCGCTGTGCAGATCGAGCGCGCGCAGGAAGGCGGCGACGGCGTGGGTGGGCGGGGTAAAGCGCCATTGGCCAGTGCGCTCCATATACTCCCACTGGGCATGGAGATCGAGGCTGAGCGAGTGGCACCGACCTTTGGCAGTCTCCATCGCGCTGCGCCAGGCGATGACGAAGCCGAAGCCGGGGACGCCTTCGATGCATTTGTTGGCGGATGAGACGAAGGCCTCGACCGGGAAATCGGTGACGTTTAGGGGCAGGGCGCCGAAGCCCGACATGCTGTCGATCAATAGCTTGCGGCCTGCGGCGGCGGTAGCCTCTGCGATTTCCGCAATGGGGTTCAGGATGCCGGAACTGGTTTCACAATGGATCGCGACCACATGGGTGATGGCGGGGTCGGCGGTCAGGTGTTCGGCCACGTCTGGCCCGCGCGGGGGCAGGTAGTCGCCTTTGTCGATGACGGTGACGGCGCGACCGATCCGTTGAAGGGCCTCTGCCGCGCGCAGACCGTAGGCGCCATTGGCGAGCACCAGGGCCTTTCCGTCCGCTGGCACCAGCGTGCCCAGCATCGCCTCAACCGCGAAGCTGCCGCTGCCTTGCATTGGCACGCAGACGTAATCGGCGGGGTCGGCGCCTGCGATGGCCAAGAGGCGCGCGCGCATGTCGGCCGTCATCGCCTTGAAGTCGCCATCCCAGCTGCCCCAATCGCACAGCATTGCCTGTTTCACCGACAGATCGGTGGTCAGGGGGCCGGGCGTGAGCAAATAGGGCTCTCCCTGGGCGGGGGGCGGAAAGGCGTCAATGGTTTTGTCTTGACGGGTCATCGGGGGGCTCTGGCGTGGATTGGATACGTTGGGTGTTCCACAGGGGAAGGTATATGTAAAATCGTTAAACTGTATAGTAACATCGATTTTGACGATAGTTTAGCAGGCAGGTCACGCGATGCGATATGTGCAGTTGAGAGCGTTCCACCAAGTCGCTGTGACTGGGGGGTTTTCCAGTGCTGCGGTGGCGTTGCATCTGACCCAGCCTGCGGTGTCAGATCAGGTGCGGCGGTTGGAAGAAGACTATGACATCCTGCTCTTTGATCGCCGTCGCAAGCAAGTGGCGCTGACCGAGGCGGGGCGTAGCCTTCTGGAGATCACGCGCCGGATGTTCGAGGCCGAGCGGCAGGCGGGTGATCTGTTGTCCGAGGCGCGGGCGCTGCGATCGGGGCAATTGCGCATCGTGGCGGATGCGGCACAGCACTTGTCGCACACGCTGGCGGCGTTTCGGGCGCAGTATCCGGGCGTACGGATCACGCTTTCGGCGGGCAATTCCGAGACGGTGGTGCAGGCGTTGCAGACCTATGACGCGGATATCGGGGTGATGGGCGAGCCGCCGGTGGGGCGGGGGTATGATGCGGTCAGCCTGGGGGCGTCGGCCATCGTCGCCTGTGTGCCGGCGGGGTCGCCTTTGGCGCAGGGGTCGGCGCTGGAGCTGGCGGATCTGGCGCGGTTGCCCCTGGTGATCCGGGAAGAGGGATCGAAGACGCGCAAGAAGGTGTTCGATGCGGCCCGTGCGGCCAATGTGGACCTGACGCCCGCGATCGAGGCCGAGGGGCGCGAAGCGGTGCGCGAGATTGTGGCCTCGGGCGGGGGCGTGGGGTTCGTGTCGCAGGCCGAGTTTGGGCAGGACGCGCGGCTGGTGGCGGTGCCTTTAGAATTGGCCGCGCCGTTGCAGATGGAGGAGTTTGTGGTCTGCCTTAGCGACCGGCGGCAGGGACGGTTGATCGGCGCGTTTTTCGAGATGGCGCGGGACGGGTCAGGGGGTAAGGACGGCTAGGGCATCCTGGGCGATCTGGCGTTCCTCTTCGGCGGGGACGATCCAGACGGGTAGGGTGCCTGCGGCGTGCAGGCCGGGGCTATCGAACTGGTTGGCGGCTGTGTCGAGGGTGACGCCGATCCAGGCGAGGCCGTCGCAGATGGCGGCGCGGCTGGCCGCATCGTGTTCGCCGATACCGCCGGTGAAGGCCACGGCATCGAGCCCCCCCATGGCCGCGATCATCGAACCGGCGTGGCGGACCGCCCAGTAGCGGAAATGGGTGATGGCAAAGCGGGCGGCATCGCTACCCGCGGCCTGCAAAGCGCGCATGTCGGAGTGCCCGCCGAGCCCTGCGAGCCCGCTTTGGCGATTGAGCAGGTGGCCTGCGCCGTCGATCCCGTGTTCTTCGGCGAGGCGCAAGACGGCGTTGCCGTCGATATCGCCGGTGCGGGTGCCCATGGTGAGGCCCGACAGCGGGGAGTAGCCCATCGTTGTCGCGACCGACCGGCCATCGCGGATGGCACAGAGACTGGCACCGTTGCCCAGGTGCAGCGCCAGTAGGCGTGTGGGCAGGGGTTCTTGCGAGATCTGGGGGAGGCGTCGAACGAGGCTGGCGTAGGAGGTGCCGTGAAAGCCGTAGCGGCGCAGGCCCAAGCCTTCGGCCTCGGGCGGCAGGGCATAGCGGGCGGCGACATCGGGGACGGTTGCGTGAAACGCAGTGTCGAAGCTGGCGGTTTGGGGCAGGTCGGGGGCGATGGCGGTGACGGCGTGGATCGCGGCGATGATAGGTGGGCTGTGGAGCGGAGCGAGAGGGGCGGCGATTTCAATCGCGGCCATTGACGCGGTGTCGATCCGGCAGGGCGCGCTGAAATGCGCGCCGCCATGGACCACGCGGTGGGCGACAGCGGTGAGCCCCGCCAGCGTGACGCCCCGCGTCTCAAGTGCGCCGAGGATTGCGCGCAGGGCGGAGGCGTGGTCGGGCAGGGGGCTGGTATCGACCGCTCCCGCAATTGTCAGGCGGGAGGCACCGCCGATTTCCTCGGCAATACCTGCGAGGTGTTCGGTCAAGTCGGTTTGAAACAGGCTGAACTTGATCGACGAAGACCCGGCATTCAGAACAAGGATCATCGCGCCCTCACCGTGCCGCCGCCACGGCGCCGAGGGCCGCAGAGGCCAGACGCGCGGCGGCTTTTTGCGAGCGCGAGGTCAAAAGGATCGGCACCTTGGCGCCCAGAACGATGCCACCCGCGCAGCATCCCATGCCCAACACCATCAGCTTGAACAGGGCGTTGCCGCTGGTGATGTTGGGGGCGACCATGACATCGACATCCCCGGCAACAGGGCTGTTATATCCTTTGATTTTAGCGGCTTCGGCCGAGAACATCAGATCTAGCGCGATGGGGCCTGCGACATCGGCATCGGGCAGAGCGGTCCTGGCCCATTCTGCGATCTCTGCCGCTTCCACGGTGTTGGGCAGGCTGGGGATCGGGTCTTCGGTGGCTGCCAAGAGCCCCGCCTTTGGGCGTGCCACGCCCAAGTGCTGGGCGAGGTTCACCGCGTGCGTCAGAAGCGCTTTGCGGGTCGCCACGTTGGGATCCACGTTCAACGCGGCGTCTGTCAAAAGAAGTGGGCGTTCGGATCCGGGCATGGTGATGTGAAAGACGTGACCGCAGCGGGCGTTCTTGTCGCGCAGGCCCGCGCGCGAGGGCAAGAGCGCCTTGAGGAAGGTGGAGGTATGCACCTGACCTTTCATGATTGCCTGCAACTCGCCCGCGCGGGCCAGTCGGGCGGCTTCTTCACCCGCGGCGGCGTGGGGCGCGTGGATCATGCGCAATCCGCCGATGTCATAGCCGATCTGCTCGGCTGCGGCTTCGATCTTGGGGGCGTCACCGATCAGCACCGGCTCGGCCAGCCCGGCCTCTGCGGCTTCACGGATCCCGAGCAACGGGGTTGCCGCGCCTGCGTTCACCAACGCGACACGCGGGCACGGCAGGGCGCGGGCGCGTGCCAAAAGCCCTTCGGGGACAACGGGATCGGTCGGGGCAAGGAACGGAAACGCGGCGCGGGTCATGGCGTTACTCATGCATATCGAGGCGGCTACGGGCAAGCGTATGGCGCGTTTCGGTAAGGCCAGTCCTCAAGCGTTTTTGGCGCCAGATGTGCCCATCGCATTAATCGAGGCCGCAATCCGGGCAATGCCTTCGGGAATGCGAGCGGAGGGGATGGAGGAGTATCCGAGGCGGTAAAACTCTGCCGGGCGATGGGTTGCCGAGAAGAATGGCGCCCCCGGTTCGATCAATACGCCCTGCGGGGCGAGCGTTTTGGCCAGTTCTTCGGTGTCGACGCCAATCGGCGCACGCATCCAGAAACTTGATCCGCCAAAGTCACCGCTGCCGGCCACGCTGAGCCCATGGGCTTGGATCGCCGTCTCCATCGTGCTGCGCCGATCTTGCAGGGTACGACCCATCCGCGTGACCTGGGCGTCGTAATGCCCCAAAGACAGGAAGTAGGCCACCGCCCGCTGCATCAGACCCGGCGGGTGGCGCAAGACGAGGCTGCGCAGGGCGCGCGCTTCGCGGATGAATGGCTCGGGGCCAACCAGATAGCCCAGGCGCAGGCCCGGGAAGATCGATTTTGAGAAGCTGCCGATGTATATCACGCGCCCGTCGTGATCGAGCGATTTGAGCGCGGGGAGAGGCGGCTGCAGAAACGACATCTCAAATTCGTAGTCGTCTTCCACCACCACAGCGCCGATCTGCTGTGCGCGGGACAAAAGCCGCTTGCGGCGGCGCAATTTCATGGTCGCGTTGGTGGGGCTTTGATGGCTGGGGGTGGCGAAAATCACGTCGACGTCGTCTGGAATGCGCGCAGGCGGCATCCCGGCCTCGTCCACGTCTACCTCGGTCAGGCTGCACCGCGCCTGTTCCAGGATGGCGCGCAGTGCGGGGTAGCACGGGTTCTCGATCGCGGCGCGGCGGCGCTGGGTCAAAAGCACCTGCGCCGAGAGCCACAGCGCGTTTTGTGCGCCCATCGTGATCAGGATCTCATCGGGGCGGGCCGCGATCCCGCGGCGGGGCAGGATGTGCCGGGCGATGAAGGTGATCAGCTGGGCATCGTCGGCGTCGTATTGGTCGGCCGTCAGGGAGGCATAGTCCTTTTGCCCGAGCGCGCGGATCGCACACAGCCGCCAGTTGGAGTGGTCAAACAGTTCTGTATCCGGCTGGCCGTAGATGAAGGGGTATTTGTAACGCGCCCAATCCGTTGGTTTTTTCGTAATCGCCTCGCGGCTGGTGCGCGTGACCAGGCGGCCCCAGTCCACCGCCGAATTGCTGGGCGCGCTGGGCGGCAGTTCTGGCGGGCGGGGCGCGGTGTCTGAGACGTAGTAGCCTGAGCGGTCGCGCGCGTTGAGGTAATCGCTGGCCACCAGTTCCGCATAGGCCAGCGTGACGGTGATGCGGCTGACGCTGAGATGCTTGGCCAGGCCGCGCGATGAGGGCAGCTTTTCGCCCGGCTGCAACCGCCCCGACAGGATGGCCGAGGCAATCATCTGCTGGATGCGCGCCTGCAGGGTGCCTTGCGTGTCGGGATCGAGGAAAAAGGTGTCGACGGGAACGGCCATAACGCCAGCCTACACTGGCGCTATGGCGGGCGCAATCTGGCGTTACGGTTTTATCCGAAGACGCGGGTCAGGGCGGCATCGACCGCTTCGGTGATCTGGTCGATGTCGTCGGGGGTGGAGATCAGGGCGGGGCTGAAGCACAGCGTGTTGTTGAACCCCGGAAGCGAGCGGTTGGTGGCCCCGATCACCACGCCCTGGGCCATGCAATCGCCGACGACAGCCTGCACCATCTTTTCAGGCGCGGGGTCTTTGGTGGCGCGGTCGGCCACCAGTTCGGCGCCGCAGAACAGGCCCTTGCCGCGCACATCGCCAATCACTGCGTGCTTGTCTTGCAGCGCGCGCAGGTTGTCCATCATCCGGGCGCCCATTGCGACGGTGTTGTCGAGCAGCCCTTCGTCTTCGATGATCCGCATGTTCTCGATCGCTGCTGCCGGACCAGCGGTGCAGCCGCCGAAGGTGGAGATATCGCGGAAATAGTCCAGCGGATCGTCGGGGTTTGCCTTGAACATGTCGAACACGTCTTCGGTGGTCACAAGACAGGCGATGGCGGCATAGCCGGAGGCGACGCCTTTGGCCATCGTCACCATGTCGGGTTCGACGCCATAGTTTTGGTAGCCGAACCAGGTGCCCGTGCGGCCCACGCCGCAGACCACTTCGTCGATATGCAACAGGATCTCGTACTTGCGGCAGATCTCTTGCACGCGCTGCCAATAGCCCTCTGGCGGAGGGATGACGCCGCCGCCCGCTGTCACCGGTTCCAGGCACAGGCCGCCCACGGTATCGGGCCCTTCGCGCAGGATCACCTCTTCGATGGCGTCGGCGGCACGCTGGCCGTAATCCTCGACATCCCACTGCGCGCGGTATTCGAGGCAGTGGGGCACTTCGACGAAACCCGGCGTGAAGGGGCCATATTGGGCGTTGCGTTGTTGTTGGCCGCCTGCGGACAGGGTGCTGATCGTGGTGCCGTGATAATCCCGCTGGCGGAAAAGCACCTTGTGCTTCTTGCCGCCGAACCGCTTGTGGGCGATCTGGCGGATCATTTTGAACGCTTTTTCATTCGCTTCCGAGCCAGAGTTGCAATAGTAGACCCGGCTCATCCCCGGCATCTTGTCGATCAGCATCTCGGCAAAGCGCGCGCCGGGGATCGAGCCTGCGGAGCCTGCGAAATAGTTCAGTTTGACCAGTTGGTCGCGCACCGCATTGGCAATGCTTTCGCGGCCGTAGCCCACATTCACCGTCCAGACCCCGCCCGAGACGGCATCAAGATGTTCTTTCCCATGCTGGTCCCAGACGCGCATGCCCCGGCCTTCGACGATGATCCGGGGATCGGCGTCTTCGAACGGCTTGTGCTGCATCAGGTGGTGCCAGATATGCGCCCTGTCAGCGGCGACGATACCAGACAGATCGTTTTCAGCGAGCGTTCCGTCCACGGCTAAACCTCCTGCGGGCGCGGGTGTAAGTGCGGTGATATTGACGGTAAATCTTGCCTATGTGGATAGGGCCAGTCGAGTGTTTGTCGTATGCCCAGAGCCGTGTCACAGCGGCGTTTGCCGCCCAAGATCACCCACCCGATTCGCGCTTGTTCTTGAAACGGTGGTCCCATCGGCCACGGCCATGATTGTCGCGCGATCCGGCCGATATGCCGGGTGCGCCCCCGGCACTGTTGCAGCGGGCCGGGCCAATCCACCGCATTTGCGCCCCGACTTTGGCGAGAACTCGTCAATTTGGGTAAAAGTATGGCCTATCACTCTTTCGCAGAGTGTTGATTTCAACGAGTTGAGTTCGGACCCCACGCCGGACGAGGAGTAACAGATGGGCAAGTTGCCAGTCGTTTTCAGTCGGACCGGTGCGCATTCCGCCACCCCTGCGACGAACCAGAGTGATCTTCGGACCCAAGCGAAAACTCTCGCGCGTGCTTTTGGACGCGATGAAGAGGGATCGTTCCTGATCTTCTCGCTGTTTTTGTTCATTGGCATCCTGATCATTGGCGGGATGGCCGTTGACCTGATGCGGTTTGAAACCGAACGCGTTGAAATGCAGAACACCATCGACAGCGCCGTTCTGGCCGCTGCCGATATCGAACAGACGATTGATGCGGAAACGCTGATCAAGGACTTCGCTGAAAAATCGGGCATCGACCCCGATCTGATCACCGTGCCGGAGCCCGAAGTGGTGATGGCCGGTGCCAATCCGGACAATGGCGTCGATGGAACGCTGGTGGGCCGGACCGTGCGGGCCAGTGGTGATCTGGACATGAACACGTATTTCATGAAGCTGATGGGCATTGATGAACTGCGCTCGGCTTCGGCGGCGACCGCCAATGAAGGTGTGCAGAATGTCGAGATCTCGCTGATCGTCGATATCTCAGGGTCGATGAAAGGCACCAAGATGACGACGCTGCAGGAAGAGGCGAAGAAATTCTTCCGCAAGGTGATTGATGAGACCCGCACCGCTGGTCACACTTCGATTTCGATCATTCCCTACAACCACACAGTTGTGGCAGGCCCCGAATTGCTGAGCCGTCTGAATGCAGGTGGCGCGACGCTCAATGTCGAGACCCCGAGACCTTATCCAGGGGCACTTCTCAACTATCCCTCGACGCACAGCTTCTCGAATTGCATCCGCTTTCCCGACAGCATGTTCCTGTGGACCGACGAAGATGATCTGGAAGCGAATTATGCATCGCTTCGTGCCATTGTACCGCCCGGCGTCGACGCGTTTGGCGCTGCGACAGCTGGGACACCGTTGACCCGCGTCGCGCATTTTGATCGCGGCGACAACAGCTACAACGAGCCCGAGTGGTCCGATCGGGAATGCGATGAGACACGCACGTCGATTTTGGTGCATGAGACGCGGATTGCTCAACTCGATGCACATATCAACCTGCTCAAAGCTGATGGCTGGACCGCAATTGAGAACGGTATGAAATGGGGCGTTGCCCTGTTGGATCCGGCAATGCGCCCGGTCGTGAACGACATGGTCGATGCCGGTCTCGTTCAGTCCAAGGTTGAAAACCGTCCCGGTGACTATGACATCGCCCAGACCATGAAGGTTGTGGTGTTGATGACGGATGGTGAGAACACCTCGCAGCGTGGGCTGAAGGCCCCGTTCGTGAACGGCCCGAGCCGGGTTTGGTTTTCTGCCAAGGCCGCCGACAAGGATGAAGCGTCGTTCCCCGTCACCGATGAGAACGGAAACGTCGTTGCACGGGACAAGGAATGGTTCGACGGTTACTTTGTCGAGATGCCGAACTGGTCCGAGGACATGCGGTTTGTCCGGGTGCACGAACCCGGCGTGAATGGCGACCGCGTGAAATACGGTGTGGCCGAAGTGCCGGATGACCTTGTGCAGTTGCACAACATCACGCTGTATGAGCGCTTTGCGGAAGAGGACATCGCAAACTTCTTCTTTGATGGGCTCGATAACACCGTGCGCGACGCTTACCGCGACTCTGTGGAAAACGTGGTGACGGCGGATGATGCCGACCTGCGTCTTGACGACCTGTGTGAAGCAGCAAAGCGCAATGGCGACATCACCGTGTTCTCCATCGCGTTCTCGGCACCGCAGCGCGGGCAGGATGCGATGAAGGGCTGCGCGACATCGATCGGCTTTTACTACAACGCGACGCCGGAAAACCTGGTGAATGCGTTTGATTCGATCGCGGGGGCGATCTCACAGCTGCGGCTGACCCAGTAAGGAGCGCCCTGACATGCTTTTGAAGCTTTTTCGCTGCCTTCGGGCGAACAAAGACGGCACGTCCACGATTGAGTTCGTGCTGATCTTCCCCGGTTTCCTGGCGCTGTTTCTGGTGGCCTACGAATCCGGGCTGATGATGGTGCGCAACGTGCTGTTGGAACGTGGCGTGGATCTGGCGGTGCGTGATCTGCGCCTCGCCGGGTCGGCGCCGCCGAGTTTTGATCAGCTCAAGGCGAAGATCTGCCGCGAGGCCCTGGTGATTGCGGCAGAGGATTGCGATGACACGATCCAGGTGCAGCTTGAGCCGGTGGATACGACGAACTGGGTGACGCTGGACGACAACATCCGCTGCATTGATCAGGGCACCACGATCAATCCGCTGGATGAGACAACGTTCACCGGCGGGGGCAGCAACGAGCTGATGATGGTACGGGTTTGTGCGCTGTATCAGCCAATGTTCAAGCCGACCGGGTGGGGGATGCAAATGCCAAAGGCCGATGACAACGGGAACTACGCCCTTGTCGTGAAATCAGCCTTCGTCAACGAACCGACCGATTAAGGGGATCCCCCATGTGTGTAATGAGTAAGTTCAAGTCCTTTCGCCGCGCCCAAGAGGGTACGCTATCCGTCGAAGCGCTGATCGTTTTGCCCATGCTGCTTTGGGCGGTGGGCGCGATGTTCATCTATTGGGACGCATTCAAGACCCAAAACATCAACGCCAAGGCGTCCTATACCGTGGCGGACCTGATTTCGCGGGAAAGCAGTGCGATTGATGCCGACTACATCGACGGCATGAACAACATCTATGAGTTTCTGATCAAGCGCGGTCGGGACAACAACCTGCGGGTCAGCGTTGTGTCGTACACGCAGGAAGATGAGTTTGCGCCGATTGTGAAGAACCTCAACTGGTCTTACGCGACCGGTGATCTGGAAGAACATACGACAATTTCCGCCATCGAAGACCGCTTGCCCACGCTGAACCCGGGCGAGGAATTGATCGTGGTAGAAACCGAGATGACGTGGACGCCCCCCATCGGGATGAACATCTGGGTGCCTACGCTTGACGAGGCGCAGTACCGCAACCTTGTCTTCACAACCCCACGCTTTGTGCCTCAGGTGGTGTTCGCATCCAGCTGACGGCACCCGGCCGCCCTGCTGAGCGCGCTGCCCGGGGGGTGGTGCGGCGTGTTCGCGGGGCGGTCTTGGGGACAAAAAAGGCGACCCAACGCGGGTCGCCTTCTTTGCGTTCAGAGGTGGCCGTGCTAGCCGTTGGCTTCGCGGATCTTGTCGGCGGCGTCCTTGTCGTAGCCGACGCCTTTGTCTTCAAACAACTGGTCCAGTTCCCCTGACAGGGTCATCTCGGTGACGATATCGCAGCCGCCAACGAACTCTCCCTTCACGTAAAGCTGGGGGATGGTGGGCCAGTCGGAATAGTCCTTGATCCCCTGGCGGATGCCGTCATCGGACAGCACGTCCACATCGGCGAAGTCCACGCCCATGTAGTTCAGCACCCCTGCCACGCGGCTGGAGAAGCCGCATTGGGGCATGGACTTGTTGCCTTTCATGAACAGTACGACATCGTTTGATGTCACGGTGTCCTTGATCTGATCTTCTGCGGTCGTGGTCATGTGCATCAATCCTTTCGTTTGGGCACAAAGGCCCGCGCATATTCCTGTGGGTCCTTGGGCACGCGAAACTCACCCGATTGCCCCCCGCCGCCACCGCCGGAGAAGTAGCTGGCGTCGATCACATGGTGCCCCTTGCCGGGCAGCGAGCCGCGCGACGCGTCCCGTTCACGGCGCACAACGATGAAGGCGCGCACGGCCAAAACCGCGAGGATCGCAGCCGAGATCAGGACAATGGGCACCCAATTGGTCATTCCGGGGCCTTTGTGGTCAGGGCCAGGGCGTGCAATTCACCATTGGCGCCATCCATCTTGCCCTTCAGCGCGGCATAGACGGCGCGCTGCTGTTGCACCCGGTTCTGGCCACGAAAGCTTTCGTCGATCACCTCGGCGGCATAGTGGTTGCCGTCGCCCGCAAGGTCGGTGATCGTGATCTTGGCTGCGGGAAACCCGTCCCGGATCAGATCCTCGATCTCTTGCGCTGTCATCGCCATGGGCGGGTGTCCTTCGCTAATGGGCCATGCATAGCCTTGCCCAAGAGTTAGGCCGCATCAGGGCCGTTCGCAACCGTCAGCATCTTCATCAGGACAAAGAGGCACGCCAGAAGAGCGCCAAACGCCGCCGCTGCCGCCAGATATGTCAGCACTTCGGAGAACAGGCTGACCTGGGCGGTGTTGTCCTGCACTTCGGGCAGACCGTCGGCGCAATGGGCATCGTTGACGAGGCGCATGACGACGTCTGCCCCGTAAAGTGCGCCCAGCGATGTGAAGGTCAGCCAGTGGGGCATCATCACAAACGACCAGCGCCGCCGCATTTCGCCCAGGGTCCAGGCGGCCAGCGCGGCGCCGGGGGTCAGCACGACGCCCGCGACGATGGCCACGCCCACGATCGCTGTGGTGAGGTTGGAGATATAGCCGGGATAGCAAAACCCGTCGCGCAGCCCGAACCCGGCCATGACAAGGGCGGTGAAGATCAAGAACGCGGACGCGACCTGCAATGCGGCGAACAGCCCGGCGCGGATGAGGGCGCGGGCCCGCATCCGCTCAGGCCACCGCCGCCGCAAAGGACGTGCGGTAGAGCGACACCAGCGTGTCGAGCGGGGCGGTGTCGCCGCCAAAGGTCACGTCGGTGCCGCCGAACCGGCCAACAAAGCTGATCGGCACGCCTGCTTGGCCCGCGGCGACCATCAGCGCCTCGGCCTTGTCGAACGAGCATGCAATCAGGTAGCGTCCCTGATCTTCGCCGAAAAGCTCTGCGGTGTCGGCGGTGTCGAGCGTCACGCCCACATCCGCGGCTTCCGCCAGCTCAAACGCGGCAAGGGCCAGGCCGCCATCGGCGATATCGGTGCAAACGTCGATCCATTCTGCGTTGTCGCGGATGAAATCGCCATGGGCGCGCTCGGTCGTAAGATCGACCGCGGGTGCATCGCCATCTTCGCGCCCGAACGCTTCGGCCAGAAGCGCGGATTGGCCCAGATGTGTGCCGGGGTCGCCCAGCAAGAGAGCCACGTGGCCCGCCCGCGCGGTGCCTGCGATCAACGCCTCTGGGGTTGCGATCAGCCCGACCGCGCCAATCGTCGGGGTGGGCAGGATCGCCGCCCCATCGGTTTCGTTGTAAAGCGAAACGTTGCCCGACACGATTGGCGTGTCGAGCGCCTCAACTGCGGCGCCGATCCCTTGGATCGCGCCCACGAACTGTCCCATGATCTCGGGCTTTTCGGGGTTCCCGAAATTCAGATTGTCTGTCGTGGCCAATGGTTTGGCGCCTACAGCCGATAAGTTGCGATAGGCTTCGGCCACCGCCTGTTTGCCACCTTCAACGGGGTTGGCGCGCACGTAACGGGGCGTCACGTCTGAGGTGAAGGCCAGCATCTTGTCGGTGCCGTGGACCCGCACGATACCAGCGCCCAGGCCCGGCGACCGCACGGTGTCGGCCATGACCATGCTGTCATATTGCTCGTACACCCAATGCTTTGCGGCGTAGTTGGGGGAGGTCAGCAGGGCCTGGAGGCCTGCGATTGGGCCGATCTCTGGCGCGTCCGTCAGCGGCGCAGCCGCCGGTGTCGCGATCCATGGGCGGTCGTATTCGGGTGCGGTGCCCGACAGCGCCTTGAGCGGCAGGTCGGCCTTTACCGCGCCGCCATGCATCACAATGAAGCGATCTTCGGCAATCGTTTCGCCCACCACGGCGAAGTCCAGATCCCATTTGTCAAAGACCGCGCGCGCCTCGGCCTCTTTTTCGGGGCGCAGGACCATGAGCATCCGTTCCTGGCTTTCGCTCAGCATCATCTCATAGGCGGTCATCGCCTCTTCGCGCACGGGCACGCGGTCCAGATCCAGACGAACGCCCAGATTGCCCTTATCCCCCATCTCGACCGCCGAACAGGTCAGCCCCGCGGCGCCCATGTCCTGGATCGAGATCACCGCACCGGTGGCCATCAGTTCCAGACAGGCTTCCAGCAGGCGCTTTTCGGTGAAGGGATCGCCCACCTGCACCGTGGGGCGCTTTTCCTCGATGGTATCGTCAAACTCGGCCGATGCCATGGTGGCCCCGCCCACGCCGTCGCGCCCAGTCTTGGCACCGAGGTAGACCACCGGCATGCCCACGCCCGAGGCGGCGGAGTAGAAGATCTTGTCGGCATCCGCGAGGCCCGCGGCGAAGGCATTGACCAGGCAGTTGCCGTTATAGGCGGCGTGGAACCGAACCTCGCCGCCCACGGTGGGCACGCCGAACGCGTTGCCATAGCCGCCGACGCCCTCGACCACACCTTTGACCAGATGCGGGGTTTTGGGGTGCGAGGGATCGCCGAAGCTGAGCGCATTCATCGCCGCGATGGGGCGGGCGCCCATGGTGAAGACGTCGCGCAGGATGCCGCCCACGCCGGTCGCTGCGCCCTGGTAGGGTTCGATGTAGCTGGGGTGGTTGTGGCTTTCCATCTTGAAAACAACGGCTTGGCCGTCGCCGATATCCACGACGCCTGCGTTTTCCCCTGGCCCACAGATCACCTGAGGCCCCTCGGTCGGCAGGGTGCGTAGCCATTTTTTTGAAGATTTGTACGAGCAATGCTCATTCCACATGGCCGAGAAAATCCCAAGCTCAGTGAACGAGGGCGTCCGCCCAATGATCTCTTCAATGCGCGCATACTCGTCTGGCGTTAGCCCATGCGACGCGATCAGGTCGTCCGTGATTGACGGTTCCGGCATCCCAAACCCAGCAATGTCCCCCGGCGCTGTCATACGCCAAGGCGACCCGCGGTGAAAGGGGGCAGGGTCGGGTTTTGCCCGCGCCGTTGCGGCAACGCAAAGCTACGGTTCGGCGGTTGACACCCGGTTGCACCCCACATCATCTGCGGCGCAAGGAGCACAGCTTGCCATGGATAAGAAAGACCGCCTGGACGCGTTCGGGATCTTCTCGCTGATCGCGGTTGGTGCGCTTTTGGGCTTCAATCAGGTCGTGATCAAGGTTGTGAACGAGGGTTTGCAGCCGGTGTTTTTTGCGGGCCTGCGGTCTGCCGGGGCGACCCTGTGCGTCGCGGCGTGGATGTGGTTTCGTGGGATCTCGCTCCGGCCCAAAGAGGGGACACTGACCGCGGGCATTGTGATCGGATGCATTTTCTCGGCTGAGTTTGTGTTTTTGTTCATGGCGCTCGACCTTACCTCGGTCTCGCGGACCAGCGTGATCTTTTACTCGATGCCCCTGTGGATGGCGCTGGGCGCGCATGTCTTTCTGCCCGATCAGAAGATCACGGCTGTCAAAGCGCTGGGGCTGGCGCTGGCCTTTGTGGGCGTCAGCGTGGCGATCCTGAACCGGCCCGATGATGGCGAGGCGTCGCTGCTCGGGGATATTTGCGCGCTGGGGGCGGCGCTAGGCTGGGCCGGGGCGGCGCTGATGGCGCGGGCCAGCGCGCTGCGGCATGAAACGCCTGAGATGCAGCTATTGTGGCAAGTTGCAATCTCGGCCCCGATCCTTCTGTTCGCGGCGCTGTTCTTTGGCCCCTTTATCCGCGACTTGCAGCCCATTCACCTGTGGGGGCTGGCGTTTCAGATCGTGGTTGTCGTGTCGGCGGCGTTCGTGTTTTGGCTGTGGCTCTTGTCGATCTATCCGCCCGCGTCGGTGGCCGCCTATGGATTTCTCGGGCCGATTTTCGGCGTGGGCTTTGGGTGGCTGCTGCTTGGGGAGACCGTGGGCCCGGCGATTCTGGTCGCACTGGTGCTGGTGGCGGGTGGCCTTGTGCTGATTAACCGCCCCGCCGCTCAGGTCCCGCAAAAGGTCTGACGCACCACCTCGCCCGCGGTCGGCGGGCGCGTCAGATCCACGGCGCCCGTCGGGTCATCGAAGGGGTGGGCGAGCACCGTCACCAACCGCTCAAACGGGGCGTGGTCGCCGGCAAGACCCGCCTGGATCGCCTCTTCCACGCGGTGATTGCGCGGGATGACCCCGGGGTTCGCCGCGGCCATCAGCGCCTGCGCATCGCCGCTGTCGCGCGCAAGGCGTTCGGTCCAAACCGCTTCCCAGGCATCATAGACTGTGGGATCAACGAATTGATCGCGGGCGTGCGCTGTGCCGAGCGCCCGGAACGTGTTGGTGAAATCCGCCTGTCCCGCGGCCATCCGATCAAGCAAATCCTGGATCAGCGCCTGGTCGCCGTCTTCGGCATCCGTGAGCCCGATCTTCTGGCGGAATGTCGCGAGCCAGGCCGCACGAAACACCTCTGGGAAACGGTGAACGGATGCGGTTGCGGCCTCAATCGCGGCGTTTTGGTCGTCGTCAATCAGGGGCAGGAGGGCGGTTGCCAACTGTGCCAGGTTCCAGATCAGGATATCGGGCTGTTTGTTGTAGGCGTAGCGCCCGAACTGATCGATCGACGAATAGACCTGTTCGGGATCGTAGGTGTCCATGAAAGCGCAAGGCCCATAGTCGATGGTTTCGCCCGAGATGGTCGTGTTGTCTGTGTTCATCACGCCGTGGATAAAACCAACACCCATCCACCGGGCGACAAGCCGTGCCTGCGCGGCGATCACGCTGTCCAGCAGATCCAGCGCCGTCTCGGCCCCGGGATAGTGCCGGGTGCGCGCGTGATCGGCGAGCGCGCGCAACCCGTCCAGATCTTGCCGCGAGGCGAAGTATTGGAATGTGCCGACGCGGATATGGCTGGCCGCGACGCGCGTGAACACCGCACCGGGAAATGGCGCCTCGCGCAGCACCGTTTCACCCGTGGTCACCGCTGCCAGCGCGCGGGTGGTGGGGATGCCCAGCGCATGCATCGCCTCGGACACGATGTATTCGCGCATCACCGGCCCCAGCCAGGCCCGCCCATCGCCCATCCGGCTATAGGGCGTGCGCCCCGATCCTTTCAGCTGGATATCGCGCCTTTGCCCTTGTCGGTCGATCACTTCGCCCAGCAAGATCGCGCGCCCATCACCCAGTTGCGGCGACCATCCGCCGAACTGGTGACCTGCATAGACTTGCGCCAAAGGATCGGCGCCTTCGGGGATGTGGTTGCCGGCCAGCATCGCCAAACCCTCGACGCTTTCCAACGCGACGGGATCGAGGCCCAAATCCGCAGCCAGGGCATGGTTGACCTTGATGAGGCCCGGTTTCGACACCGGTTGCGGCCGCATTTTGGTATAGAACTGCGCGGGCAGGGCGGCATAGCTGTTGTCAAACGCAATGTGCAGGGTCATGGCCGACAGGTAGGGCCGCGCGGGCTCATTTGCCAGGGGTCCGCCGCGCCACGCGGCTCATCAGATGGTAGCCTCGCCGCATCTTGAAGCCCGCGCGGGCGTAAAAACGCTCGAGCCGCGGACGGTCAACCGAGACTTCCAGGTGCAGCGCCCGCACGCCTGCTTCATCCAACAGCGGCAAAAGGGCATGGAGCGCCTCGCTTGCCATCCCGCGACCGCGCACGCCGGGGCGGATGTAGAGCTCATCAATAAACCCGTCGAGCCCGCCAAACTCCACCGACCAGCCGAAGGTGACCACCATATACCCGACCGGTGCCCGGCGCGGCCCGATCAGGTAGACGCAGCCATGGGGGCTGCCCTCGAGAAGCGGCGCAATCGCGGCCTCGCGATGCTCAAGCTCTGACGCGATGCCTTCTTCGTCGTGATAGGCCGCCACCATGGGCTCCAGCGCCGCCAGATCGCCCGCGCCAGCCAGGTGCAGCGCGGCGCTCACAGCCGGGCCAATCGGTCGGTCAGTAGCGCGAAATACGCCTCGGCATCGATATCGCCCATGAACATCGCGTTCTTGGGGCGGTCGGTGACGCCCCACCAGTCGGCCACCGTCATGCCAAGCGTCAGATCGCTGGTCGTCTCGATCTCGACATTGACCTGGCGGCCTGTGAACATGCGCGGCTCAAGCAGGTAGGCGATCACGCAAGGATCGTGCAGCGGAGCACCTTCGGAGCCATATTTTTCCTTGTCGAACCGCTCAAAGAAATCGGTCCAGGCGGCGACCATTCGGCCCACCTGTGTGCCCATCGCGCGGAAGCCGGCGATGTGGGGGGCGGTGGTCAGCGCCTTGTGGGTCACATCGAGCGGCATCACCGTGATGGGCGCGCCAGAGGTGAACACGATCTGGGCGGCTTCGGGATCGACATAGATGTTGAACTCGGCCGCGGGGGTGATGTTGCCCACCTCAAAATACGCGCCCCCCATCAGCACGATTTCGGCCACGCGCGGCACGATGTCGGGCGCGCGTTGAAATGCCAGGGCAATGTTCGTCAATGGCCCGATGGGGCACAGCGTCACCGTCCCCGGCGCCTCGTGGCGCAGGCATTCGATGATGAAATCAACCCCATGCCGCCCTTGCAGATCCATCGTCGGCTCTGGCAGGTCGGGCCCATCGAGCCCGGTTTTGCCATGCACATGCTCAGCCGTCACAAGCGGTCGCTTCAGCGGGGCGTCGCAGCCCGCAAAGACCGGTGTCTCGGGCTTGCCCGCAAGCTCACATACGATGCGCGCGTTGCGTTCGGTCAGGGGCAGGGGCACGTTGCCCGCCACCGCGGTGATGCCCAGCACATCGATCTCATCGGGGCTGGCCAGCGCCAGAAGAATCGCCACGGCATCGTCCTGACCGGGATCGGTGTCGATGATGATCTTGCGCGGCGCCATGGGGCAGGTGTAGCGCCGGGCGATGGCGACCGCCAGACGGTTTTCATGCCTCCGGCGGGGATATTTCGGGACCAAAGAGGTGTGGGCCGCGGTCGCCGATGTCTTTGGTCGACAAATATCCCGGGGAGCGCGAGGGGCTGGCCCCTCGCCCTACGGTCGCTCGGCGGCCTTGGCGGCGTCCCAAAGGGCATCCATCTCGGCCAGGTCACTGTCTTCGGGGCGCCGTCCATCGGCGGCAAGGGCGGCTTCGATGGCTTCAAAGCGGCGGGTGAACTTGGCGTTGGCGGCGCGCAGCGCCTCTTCGGGGTCGATCTTGAGATGCCGGGCGAGATTGGCCATCACGAACATCAAATCGCCGAATTCTTCGAACTGTTTGCCGTGCGAGGTTTCAACCGCAAGCTCTTGCGCTTCCTCGACAACCTTATCAAGCACCTGAGCCGTCTCGGGCCAGTCAAAGCCCACCCGCGCCGCGCGCTTTTGCAGCTTTACCGCGCGGGTCAGGGCGGGCAGGCCCAGCGCCACACCATCGAGCGTCTTGGCGGTCCCACGCTCTTGCGCTTTCTGGGTTTCCCAGTCACGCGTCTGTTGGTCCGCGCTTTTGTCGCGGGAGGCATCACCAAAGACATGGGGGTGGCGGGCGACCATCTTGTCGGAGACCGCGTTGGCCACGCTGTCGAAGGTGAACAGGTCGCGCTCTGCGCCGATCTGGGTGTGGTAGACGGTTTGCAGAAGCAGATCCCCAAGCTCGCCCTCCAGCTCTGCCCAGTCTTCACGCGCGAATGCATCGGCGACCTCGTAGGCTTCTTCGATCGTGTAGGGCGCGATGGTGCCGAAATCCTGTTCGATATCCCAGGGACAGCCCGTTTCGGGGTCGCGCAGGCGGCGCATGATTTCCAAAAGGCGGGGCAGGCCGCCGGAGGGGTCATGGACCAGGGCGTCTGAGGGGTTGGTCATCGGTATCTCCAAGCGCGCTTGTGCCTCCGTTCATCGGCAAGCGGGCGCGGGATGTCCAGTGGCGGGGTTGACCCTGGGTGGTCGGCGCTGTTGAGGTGCCGGGCAACCAGACGGGGGGCAGCATGGCGCTGACGGATGCGGACAAGGATGTGGACGGCGCGATCACGCGGGACGATCCGCGGGGGTTGTCGTTTGAGAATGCCTTTGGCGGTGTCACGTCGTTCTTGCGACGGCGCTATGCCAAGGATCTGGCGGGCTATGATCTGGCGGTCACCGGCGTGCCGTTTGATCAGGCGGTGACAAACCGCCCCGGCACGCGGCTGGGCCCCCGCGCGATCCGCGAGGCGTCGGCGCATATGGTCAACGATCCGCCCTTTGGTTGGGGCTATAATCCGCTGGAGGCGTTTGCCATCGCGGATTGCGGTGATCTGGCGTTTGACTACGCTCAGGTGCCCGATTTTCCGCAGCGGTTGACCGATCATATTGCAGGTATCTTGGGCGCCGGGGCTGGGGTCATCTCATTGGGTGGCGATCACTCGATCTCCCTGCCGATCCTGCGGGCTTTCGCGGCGCGGTATGGCCCGCTGGCGCTGGTGCAGTTTGATGCGCATACGGACACTTGGCCCGATGAGGATGCGAGCCGCATCGACCATGGCACCATGTTCTACAAGGCCGTGAAAGAGGGGCTGGTCGATGTGGAGGGCTCTGCCCAGATCGGGATCCGGACGGAGAATGCCGATACGCTGGGCCTCAAGGTGATTGATGCGCGCACGGTGCATGAGGAGGGGCCGCGCGCGGTGGCCGAGACGGTTCGGCGCATTGTGGGCGACCGCCCGGCTTATGTGACGTTTGACATCGACTGTCTTGATCCCGCCTTTGCACCCGGCACGGGGACACCTGTATGGGGCGGGCTCAGTTCCGCGCAGGCGGCGCATCTGTTGCGGGATTTGGCGGGGATCAACATGGTGGGCGGCGATGTGGTTGAGGTTTCGCCCCCGTTTGATCCCAGCGGCGTGACCGCGATTGCAGGCGCCCATGCGGCGCTGGAGCTGATCTGTCTTTGGGGCTGGACCCGGCGTTAGGGCGCCGATGGGCAATGGACGGCTTGTCGGTGGCGCGGGCGCGCTTACTTGATCTTGTATGAACACGCTGTTGGTGATCATCACGGCTGGGATGCTGGGGTTTGTCGGGCTTCAGGGCTACGTCCGGTTTGCGCCGACAGAGCCCGCGCGCTGGCACGTTACCCCGATGATGCCGGATGTGGGCACCGGCGACTGGCCGTTGCCCGGCGGCACGCGCGTTGCCCGCGATTTTGAGGCCCGGCCCGAGCAGGTTTTGGCGCGTCTTGACAAGATCGCCCTGCAAACGCCGCGCACGCGGGTGCTGGAGGGATCGGTGGAAGAGGGCCAGATCACCTATGAGACGCGATCCGCGTTTTGGGGGTTTCCGGACTATACCTCTGTCGCAGTGCGGTCCGAAGGCGCGCGCACCCGGCTGGTGATCTATGCGCGCTTGCGGTTCGGGCAGTCAGATCTAGGGGTGAACGCCGCCCGCGTTGCGGCGTGGCTTGAGACGCTGGGCGAGGTGGCGCCAGGCTCTTGACGATTTGCGTGGGATCGGCAACCACACGCCATGGTTCCCTTGGACAGACTTCAGCAGATCACCGAACGGTTTCAGTTTCTTGAGGCCAAGATGGCCGGTGGCGCCCCGCCTGATGAGATTGCCGCGCTGGCCAAAGAATATTCCGACCTGAAACCTGTCGTGGCCGAGATTGAAGGCTACCGGGGTCTGTTGGCCGAGATTGCCGATGCCGAGGCGATGCTGGATGACCCAGAGATGAAAGCTCTGGCCGCCGATGAGCTGCCCGGTTTGCGTGACCAACTGCCCGCGTTGGAGCAGACGTTGCGCCTTGCCCTGTTGCCCAAGGATGAGGCCGACGCCCGGCCTGCAATCCTGGAGATCCGGCCTGGCACAGGGGGCGAGGAAGCCGCGCTTTTTGCGGGTGATTTGCTGCGGATGTATCAGCGCTATGCCGAAGGGCGGGGCTGGGGCTTTGATATCGTGGAGTATACCGAGACCGAGATTGGCGGTGTGAAGGAAGTGATTGCCAACATCCGGGGCGACGGGGTGTTTGCGCGGATGAAGTTTGAAAGCGGTGTGCACCGGGTGCAGCGGGTGCCGACGACGGAGTCGGGTGGGCGTATCCATACCTCGGCGGCGACGGTGGCGGTGCTGCCCGAGGCCGAAGAGGTCGATATCGAGATCCCGAGCACCGACATCCGGATCGACACGATGCGCGCCAGCGGGGCCGGGGGGCAGCATGTGAACACCACCGACTCGGCGGTGCGGATCACCCATATCCCCACGGGGCTGGTCGTCACGTCGTCCGAGAAATCGCAGCATCAGAACCGGGCGATTGCGATGCAGGTGCTGCGCACGCGGCTGTATGATCTGGAACGTCAGAGGGCCGAGGATGAGCGCGCGGCGGATCGCAAAAGCCAGGTGGGGTCCGGCGACCGGTCAGAGCGGATCCGCACCTATAACTTTCCGCAAGGGCGGATGACGGATCACCGGATCAACCTGACGCTCTACAAGCTCGACCAGGTGATGCAGGGCGATCTGGATGAGGTGGTCGATGCGCTGATTGCCGATGATCAGGCGGCCAAGCTGGCCGAAAGCGGGCTTTGAGCCGACCCAGCGTTGAACAGGCAGTGCGCGCGGCGGCGGTGCGGCTGAACACGGCGGGTGTGCCCGATGCGGCAGGCGATGCGCGGCGGTTGATGATGGCCGCGCTGGGCCTGTCGCCGGCGCAGTTCGTGGTACGGGCGCGTGATCCGCTGGATGGTGACGCGGCGACGGCGTTTGAGGCGTTCGTGGCGCGGCGCGCGCTGCGGCAACCGGTGAGCCAGATCATCGGCGGGCGCTGGTTTTATGGGCGTTGGTTCAAAGTGACGCCCGATGTGCTGGACCCCCGGCCAGAGACGGAAACGCTGATCGAGCTGGCTCTTGCCGAGCCTTTTGCGAATGTGCTGGATCTGGGCACCGGATCGGGGGCGATCCTGGTCACGTTGCTTGCCGAGCGGCCTGAGGCGCGGGGCGTGGGAACGGATCTGTCGGAAACCGGCATTCTGGTTGCGGGTGACAATGCCGCCGCGCACGGGGTTGCCGACCGGCTGATTCTGCCGGTGTCGGACTGGTGGGACGATGTGGGGGGCAGCTATGATCTGATCGTGTCGAACCCTCCCTACATTGCCGAGGATGAGATGGCTACTCTGGACCCAGATGTGCGCGAGTGGGAGCCGCGGATGGCGCTGACGGATGGGGCGGACGGATTGTCGGCCTATCGCGCGATTGCGGGTGACGCGCGCCATCACCTGCGCCCCGGCGGGCGGCTTTTGGTTGAGATCGGTGCCGGTCAGGGGCCGGCTGTGGCGGGTATATTTCATGCGGTGGGTCTTGAAGACATCACCACTCACCCCGACCTAGATGGCAGGGACCGGGTCGTTGCGGCACGGGCGTGTTAGCGCCAGACAGTGCGTTTTTTCGCAAAACCCCCTGTATTTTGCCACGCAATGGGCAAATTCCACTTGTCATAGTAATCAGGCCATGTTTACTGAATTGCACGCGGGCGGTGGGACGTGGCTGCAAGTCCCCCTCGCCATTAGCCAAGATAATACGGGTTCGATCGGTCGTTAGGGCCGAAGCTGTAACAGCAAATCAGGACCCGGCTCACGCCACACAAAGGCTGGAACACAAACCATATGAGATCTTCGAAGACACGTTCGCGGTCAAAGAACAACCGCAACCGTTCGATGGGCAACATCGTCAATCGGGTATTTGACAGCTCGGGGCCCGAGGGCAAGGTGCGTGGCACCCCCCAGCAGATTATCGACAAATACAACCAGTTGGCCCGCGATGCTCAACTATCGGGTGACCGGGTGGCTGCTGAGAATTTCCAACAGCACTCGGAACACTATACCCGCATGTTGAGTGAGGCGCAGCGCGAGCAAGACGCCAAACGCGAACAGCAAGAGCGTGAGCAAGAGGCCCGGCGCGAACAGCAAGAACGCGACCGCGCCGAGCGCCAGCACCAAAACCAGGATCGGCAAGAGCGCCGCGGCGATGGTGACAAGCCTGAGGCGGGTAGCGGACCGGGTGAGGTTGTTGAGATGTCCGGCGGCGACAGTGACAGCACGCTGGTGGAAACACCTGAAAGCAAGCCGTCGCGACCGCGTCGGCAGCGTCGGCCCCGAAATAGTGAACCTGCGGCGGATACCGGTGGTGATACGCCCGAGACGCCGGAAGCGGCAGAGTAAGCCTTTAAAGCCCAGCGATATCGCGCCAACCATGCAGGAGCGTGGCGGGCTGCGTTGTGAACGCAAACGCGTTGCCACCGCCACGGCCGGGCTGATCGAGGGTGCGGCTGATGGGTTGGCCTGTCACATGGGCCAGTAGCAAGGCCCCCACGCCGCCATGGGCGACGATCCAAATGTCACCCTCTGCACCGGTTTCTGCAACGCACGCATCCACGGCGGTGACGATCCGGGCCTGTGCGGCACGGGCGGTTTCCCAGCCGCGGACCGACTGATCGGGGCTTGCGAAGAACGCATCGGCCACACGCTCAAACTCATCTGGTGGTAGAAAGCCGGTCGCGGATCGGTCGTTTTCGTGGAGCGCGTCCCAAACCTGCGGTGTGACGCCGGTTGCCGCGCCGAGGATGTCGGCGGCGTCGCGGGCCTTGCGCTCACCACTGGACCAGATCGCGGCCGGGGGCGGGCGCCCGGACAAAGCGCGGGCCTGCGCGGCGTGGCGGTCCCGCCCCCGTGCGGACAGGGGCCAGTCGGGCACGGGCACATCGGCGTCAATCACCACATCCGCGTGCGTTATGAACAGGACGCGTCGCGTCATGTCGGGCGTTCGAATGTCCGGGCGAGCGCGCAGAACCCCTCAAGCGGGACCTCTTCTGCCCGACTTGTCGGGGCGATGCCGACGCTTTGCAAGCGGTCCTCGATATCGGGTGTCAAACCCTTCAGCCCCGCGCGCAGCATCTTGCGACGCTGGTTGAACGCTGCGGCGACCACCCGGCTTAAGATGCGCGCGTCGGCGGGATAGCGGGGCCCCTCCAACCGCTCAAAATGCACGACGGCAGAGCGGACTTTGGGCGGCGGCGTAAACGCCTCGGGCGGCAGATCCATGACGATGCGCGGGGTGCTGCGCCATTGCGACAGGATCGACAGCCGCCCATATGCGCGCGAGCCCGGGCCTGCCACGATGCGTTCGGCCACCTCGCGCTGAAACATCAGCGTCAGGCTTTGCCAGAACGGCGGCCAGGTGGGCGCGTCCAGCCAGCGGGTCAATAGCTCGGTGCCGACATTGTAGGGCAGATTTGCGATGATCTTGATCGGGGCGGTCAGGTGGGCCGCGGCGTCAACCTCCAAGGCATCGGCGTTCACCACCTCAAGCTGGCCGGGATAGGCCGCCGCGATCTCTGCCAGCGCCGGCAAACAGCGGGTGTCTTTCTCAATCGCCAGCACACGCCGCGCACCCTCGGCCAGAAGCCCCCGGGTCAAGCCGCCGGGGCCGGGGCCGATCTCTAACACATCGGCCCCGCTCAGATCGCCCGCCTGCCGCGCGATTTTGGCGGTGAGGTTCAGGTCCAACAGGAAGTTCTGGCCAAGCGATTTCCGCGCGCTCAAGCCATGGGTGGCAATCACCTCGCGCAGGGGCGGCAGAGCGTCGATTGCCGCCATCAGACGGACTTACGGGCAACGGTCATGCTGCGGCCATGCGCAAGGCGGCGATCAATGATGTGGGATCGGCGATGCCTTTGCCTGCGATATCGTAGGCCGTGCCATGGTCGGGCGAGGTGCGCAAGAAGGGCAGGCCCAGCGTCACGTTCACGCCGCCGGAGAAGTCGATGGTCTTGATCGGGATCAGTGCCTGGTCGTGGTACATGGCAATTGCCACGTCGTAGGTGGCGCGCGCGGCGGCGTGGAACATCGTGTCGGCAGAGTGTGGCCCGGTGATCGCCATGCCCGTCGCGGCAAGGCGTTCGATCACGGGCGCGATCACCGCGCCGTCTTCGACCCCCATCAAGCCGCCTTCGCCCGCATGGGGGTTCAGTCCGGCGACGGCGATCCGGGGGGCGGTGATGCCAAAGCGGTCGCGCAGCCCGTCATGGGTCATGCGGATGGTGTCTTCCAAAGCCGCCGATGTCAGCGCCGCGGGCACCTGGGCGAGCGGGATGTGGATGGTTGCGGGCACCACGCGCAGGGCGTCGCAGGCCAGCATCATCACAACCCGGTCGACCCCCGCCAGGGCGGCGAGAAACTCGGTATGGCCGGGATAGGCGAAATCGGCGCCGTCGATCAGGGCCTTTTTGTTGATTGGCGCTGTGGTAAGAGCGCTGGCCTCACCCCGTTGGACAAGCGCGACCCCCCTCTCAATGGCCGAGATGACGCCGGCTGCGTTCGCGGGATCGGGGTGCCCAGGGGTTGCGCGGGCGGCGAATGGATGGCGCAGAATGGGAAGGCCGGTTTGCGCGGCTGTGGCAGCACCCGCTGGTGCGCTGATCTCGGCCACCGGCGTGCCGTCTGGCAAATGCGCCGGGTCGCCGATCCAGAAAAACGGCAGGTCTGTCCCAAGGGCCCGCCACGCCGCCACTGCGATCTCGGGGCCGATGCCTGCCGGATCACCGCAGCTTAGCGCAATGGGGGCCGCGGTCATCGCAAGTCCACGATCACCGCGTCAGCCAGCAATTCGGCGAGAAACCCGTCCGCGAACGAGGCGATACGCTGGTTGCGCAGCTGCGCCCTGAATTCCCCCCGGTCGAGCCCTTGGGTGATTTCATTGGTCCGCCCGCAGAGCATCACCAGAACCCGCGTGTCGCCACGCACCAGCTCGAGCGAGATTTCATCAAGGTCCAGTGCCCCAAGCTCGCGCAGGACATCCGCCGGGATTTGCGCCACGGGCAAAACCTCTCGCACCAGACGGTCCTGGGGTAGGGTGCGTGCCACACCGAAGAGATCGTCGCAGGTATCAACCTTTGAGGCGACTTCCGCCGCCTCGGCCCGTGTGGCACCCGGCAATCGCAGTTCGGCATAGTCAATGGCCAGCGGATCGGGGACCTGGGCGGGCACCTCTTCCAGCGCGCGCAACTGGAACACGGCAACCGCGTTTTGCAGGCGCACGGGTTCGGTCACGCCGCCGGGGGGCAGGGTCAACAGCTGGCTGCGGATCTCTGGCGGCAGGACATTCAGCTGCAACCAATCGATGCGCCCACCATCGGCCCGGCTGGGCGAGGCAGAGAAATCGCGGGCCGTCTGGGCAAACGCCTCGGCCCCGCGGATCTGGGTGAACTGGGCGGCACGGGTTTCTGCCGCGGCGGCCTCTTGAGGGTTACGCGCGGGCAAAACGATCTCTGACAAGAGAACGCGCGCGCCGCCGGTGCTGCCCGCCAGGGCAAGGGCGCGGTCGACATCATCTTCGCTGATCTGTGCGCGCCCGGCAAAGCGGGTGCGCAACACCTCGCGCCAGATCAGCCCGGTTTCAACGAAGGTGCGGATTGAGGCTTCTTCAACGCCTGCCTGCGCCAATTGGCCGAGAAAGTCCTCGACCGACACGCCAAGGCGTTCGGTGAACTCTGCCAGACCCATATCCACCTCTTCCTCGGTGGCGGTGATGCCCAACTGTTGTGCGGCCTGTTGTTGCAACCGCTCTTCGATCAGCCGGTCGCGGGCCAGTTGGTTGACGCCTGACGTCGCGCCCAGAACGGACAACAGACGCGCCCGCTGGGTCAGCTCGAAATTGGTGATTGCGGCGTCGTTTACCCGGATCGCAGGGCTGAACGGGGATTGCGCAGCCGCCGGGGTCGAAAGGGCTGCGATTGCCAACAATCCCGCCAAGACGTGACGTATCAGACCAGTCAAGAAACCCCTATCCTCCGCATGCGCGCCGGGCCTGTCGGCCATCGGCGCCAGTGCCGAAACCCGCCAGGAACACGCGCAGCGCGATGTCTGTGGCCGGTTCGACATTCGTGGTGGATGTGAAGCGGCGCGACACCGAAAGGTCAACCCCGATACACTCGTTTTCGTATTTCACGCCTATGCCGGCCTGAGTGGTCCGGCCTGCATCACCCTCAAACCGCCAGTCGGCGCTGGCAGTCCAGTTGTCGTCGATGGGGATCTGGCCGTCGAGCGCCAGTTCGGCAATATCCTCAAACCGCCCTTCCAGCGGTTCTGCGGCGCGAAACAGATAGCTTCCGTCAAGCGTCGCCCCGTTCCGGCGATAGGTCAGCCGTGTTTCAGAGACGTTGACCTCGAGATTGTCGTCGATCAGCGCGCGCGACAGAACCGCCACCGTGTCGCTGAGCCGATAGTTTGCGGCCAGCAGCCAGTCCGACGCGCTGCCCGCCAGCCCGGTATCGGCGCCAAACTGACCGGGCGTGTCAAAGCGCAGGACCCGGCCCACTGTCAGCCCCAGCGACCAGCCTGAGGGATCATAGCGTGTCCATGTGGCGCCCAGATTGGCGCGAAGGCCTTCTTCCACCTCGTCGCTACCGGGAAATCGCGACAGGGCGAACAGGTTGCCTTCGTCGAACTCAACCGTGGTGCTGTCTTCATTTGGCACAGCCTCGCCCGAGGTCTCGGCCCAGACGAGTTGCACCTGCGGTTCAAGCAAATGGTGTACGCCGTCCGCATCGGTCCGCGACAACGGCCAGGACAGGCCCAGGGCCGCAGCCGGGCTGACGCGGGTGGCATCATCGAAGGCGGGGTCTTCAGAGACGATGTACTGGTCAAGATCAATGCGCGCCTGCGCCCGGCCTACGAGGCCCGCGGGCAGGGTTGCGTCGGCCTGCCAGGCGAGTGCCGCGCTGAGCCGGCTGACATCGCGACCGACGCCTGCGGTGTTGGACGGGCGTTCCAGGCCAATCGCACCGAATGAGAGCCAGGCCTGACCCCACCTGGCATTGGCGAACAGGCGTTGGCGCAGTTCGGCCTCGATCAGTTCGTTGGGCAACTCGTCGGTGACGGCAAGGTCCGAGGCGCGCAAGGACCGGAATGACGTGATACCCGCCTGAACGATCTGATCATCCCGGGTCCGGCCCACGGTCAGCGCGCTGTCCAGCCTGTCCTTGGTCGAATAACCGTAGTCCAGCAGGTACGCGGTGTCCGACACAAGCTCGACGTCGAAATCCAGCGTGAAGGCGCGGGGCAGGTCGAACTGACCTTCGGCGAACAGGTAGGCGCGGGTATCGCCGGGCCGGATGTCATCGCGGGACACCGCGCCCTCGAAGCTTAGGCTGCCCGTGCGCAGCTCATGCCTGTAGGCGGCTTCCAGCGTGGTGGTGTCTGCCGACAGATAGGGGCGCAAGGTCAGATCGGCGTGATCGCCAAGGCGGATGAAGTACGGCGCGCGGATGCCGATGCCCAGGCGCGACCGACGCTCAAGCTCGGGCACGAGAAAGCCGGTGGCGCGTTGCAGCGAAGGGTCGGGCAGGCGCAGGCGGGGCAGGTAGAACACGGGCACACCGACGATCCGCAATTGGGCGTCGTCGAAATACAGTTGACGCTCCAGCTCATCGCGGACGATGCGGCTGGCGCGGATTTCCCACAGCGGCGGGCTGCCGGAGGTGCAGACCTCGCAGGAGGACGCGACAGCATTGGACAGTCGGGTAAAGCGCCCGCCCGCGCGTGCGATTTCGCTTGCCGCGATCTGAAGCTGGCGGTCCAGGACAAGCCGCGCGCTTTCCAGGATGCCATCGGTCAGATCGGTATCTAGCGCGGCGCTATCGGCCAGGATCACCGCGTCATCACCGGCGCTGAGCACCAGTGGTCCGTCAATTGTCAACTGGTCCCCATTGCGATCATAGGTGACGCGGCTGGCGGTCAGGCGGGTGCCGTCGAAGAAGACCTCGACATTGCCCTCGGCCACCAGCGTTGCATCTGCGCGGATCTCGACGGTGTCGGCCACAAGTGTAGCGGCCTGCGCCCAAAGCCCGGTGGCGGCACAGCATAGCGCCAGTGTGAGCATGGCATGACGGAGGACGGGCAGGATCATCCGTCTTCCAGGTGTAAAAGCAGGCTGACGGGCAAGAGCACCGCCGCGGCGGGAGGGCCCCATGCCGCGAGGGCGACGGGGATCTGCCCGTTTTCGCCCAGGATCTGCGCGAAGTTGCGCATGAAATAGAGTGCAAAACCGAATGTGATCGCCAAGACCACCATCAGCCCGGTGCGCCCGAATCGCGTGGGCCGCAGGGTAAAACCCGCCGCGACCAGCACCATAGCGCCCAGAAACAGTGGCATGGCCAGTTCCATCTGGTACCACACCCGGTGCTGACGGGCGGAAAAGCCCGCCTTCTCAAGCTGTTCGATGAAGCCGGGCAGTTCCCAGATGGCGATGGCCGAGGGGGTGCCAAAGCTGTCGACGATCTGGTTGCGGGTCAGGTCGGTGGGCACGCGCAGGGTATCGTGTAAGGCCGCATCAAGTTCTGGGTTTTCGCTGCCCAAGGGCCAAAGCTTGGCGTCGCTCAAAACCCACGCGCCTTGTGTCAGCTGCGCTTCTGCCGCCTCGATCCGGGTCAGCGGCAGGCCGCTGGGGGCGAAGGCGGTAAAGGTCGCCTCGAACAGCTGGGTTCCATCGAGGTTGGCCCGTGCCGCCCGGATCACGGTCTGCCCCTCGGGCCCGCCCTGGCGCAGCCATAGCCCCTCTGCCGTGACCGACAGGACGCTGCGCGCGGTCTGCAGATAGCGGTTGGCGAGCGTGTCGTATTGCTTTGAGGTGGCGGCAACGATGGGGTTCATCACGGCAACTGCCCCGGCCCCGATCAGCATCGCGACCAGGGCGGGGGCGATCACGCTCGTCAGCGCCGCGCGGCCTGCGGAGCGCGCGATCACCATCTCGGACGACCGGGCGAGGGCCAGGAACAAACCAATCGTGGCCAGGATCGTGACCAGCGGCAGGGTGCGATAGACGGTGTCGGGCAGGTTCAGCGCGGTCAGTGTGACAATGGCGCCAAAGGTCACCGCGTCACTGTCGAACCGGCGCACCTGTTCCAGCATGTCGATCAGACCCAAGAGCGTCGCCAGGGCAAAGAACACGGCCAGAAAGGCATACAGAAACCGTCTGGCGAAGTAGGCGTGCAGGGTCATGGTGGCACCACGCCCACTTGCCCGCGTTTTCGGCCGAGGTTTGGATGCGCGGCGGCCCACAGCATGGCAGCGGCGATCAGCAGACCGCTGATCGGAGGCAGGTAGATCAAGGGCCAGAGCGAGGGATCGGATTGGGTGGTGTCGGCCATGGCGTTTGACACGGTTTGCAACAGGATGATCACAAAGACCGCCAGAAAGATCTGCTTCCAAACCCCGAACCGGCTGAACCCGCCCAGCATCAGCGCGGCAAAGCCCACCAGCGGGCCCGCCACGGCCATCAGCGATTGGGTGATGCGGCCATGTCCTTCAACGATCAGCTTTGTGGGCGCCTGTCCCACCTCCGCCGCGATGTCTGCGTCACCGCTGAGCAAGTCGCGCGTCGACAGCTCGCGGTAGGTGCGGCGGTCGGTGGCGTTGCTGTCGTTTTCACCGATCAACCGTCCGAGCCCGAGGTTCAGGGTGTCGAACCGCGTCAACGACAAGCGCCGCCCTTCTGGTGAATACGATTGGGCGATCCCGTCGAACATCGCGAGCCGGGGGCCGCTGTCGCTGCGCAACAGCAGGGCACGGGTGGCGGTGTAGGTGACGCTGCGTTCGGCATCGCGGGCATCGCGCAGGTAGATGTCGCGCAACTCTCCGGCGGGGGTGATCTCGCGAATATAGAGCGTGGCCCCCGGCGCGGGGTGCATGAACTGCCCTTCGACCAATAGGCGCGCGGTCACGTTCTGGCGAACTTCCGCCTGACGGTCGACCAGTCGCGCACTGCTGAGCGGGACGGCGACGTGCACAAGGGCTGCGACGAACAGGGCCACGATCAGGCCGAACACAAACACAGGTCGTGCCAAGCGGAACGGGCTGTAGCCGGTGGATTGCACGACGACGAGTTCACTTTCCGATGACAGTCGGTTGGTGACAAAAACCGCCGCCACAAAGGCCGCCACCGGCAGGACCAGCCGGATCACGTTTGGCAGCGTAAGTACGGTAAATTCAAGGAAAACCGTCGCCGATTGCCCCGATCCGATCAGGAAATCAAACAGCCGCACTGCCTGGTTGATCCAATAGATCAGGACCAGAACCACAGAGGTCAGCCCAAAGATCACCAGAAGCTGCGCGAGCATATACCTGTCGAACCGCGCCACGCCCTGTCTACCCCGTCTGCCGCCTGTTTGTTGCGCGCGACACTAGCCCATCGGAGGGGCGGGGAAAACTCCCATCTGGCCTTCCCGGGGTGGCAGGGCTACGTATGGCCAACATCCCAAGGAGCATCCCCCATGACCACACCCGCCCCCCTGACATTCGTGCCTGTCGACCTGGACCAGATCGCAGACGCCGCGGGCCGGATTGCCGTTTTCGTCTCGGCTTCGGGCAAGCTGGACCAGACCGGACGGCGGGTAAACCGGCTGACCCGTGGCGCGCTGGAGCGGTTTGCCGAAAGCGATGCGTTTGCCAAGATGAAAGACGGCGATGCGCGCGATCTGGCTTTTCCCACGGGTGTGGCCGCCGATGCGGTGCAGGTGATCAAGCTGGACCGTCGTCCTGACGGGGAGGCGGCCCGGCGAGCGGGCGTGGCGATTGGCAAAGGCGCGGGGGGCAAGCCGGTCATGGTGCTGGCCGGCAACTTGCGAGGCGTTGAAGAGGTGGCGCTGGGGGCGCTTTTGCGGGCCTATGACTTTCGCGATCACAAGACTGGGGGGGATGAGGACAGTGATGGGGCGGCCTTCACCTTCATGGTGGTGCGCCCCGAAGAAGCCGAGGAAGACGCCGCCGATGTGGCCGCTTTGGCCGAAGGCGTGTTCTTCACCCGAGATCTGGTGAATGCGCCGTCCAACGTGCTGACGACCGAGACCTTTGCGGACAAATTGGTCGAGCTTGGGGAGTTGGGGGCAAAGGTCACCGTGCTGGAAGAGGCGGAGCTAGAGGCGCTGGGCATGCGCACGCTTTTGGCTGTGGGCATGGGGTCGGAAAGCCCGTCCAAAGTGGTCATCGTGGAATGGAACGGTGGCGGGGATGAACGGCCCTTTGCGCTGGTGGGCAAGGGCGTGGTGTTCGATACCGGCGGGATCAGCCTGAAACCTGCGGGCGGCATGGAAGACATGACCATGGACATGGGCGGTGCCGGGGTTGTGTCCGGCGTGATGAAGACGCTGGCCTTGCGCAAGGCGACAGCCAATGTGGTGGGCATTGTCGGGCTGGTGGAAAATATGCCCGATGGGCGGGCGCAGCGGCCCGGCGATGTTGTGACCTCGATGAAGGGCGACACGGTTGAGGTGATCAACACCGACGCCGAGGGGCGTTTGGTGCTGTGCGATATCATGTGGCATGTGCAGAACGAATATGACCCGGTGGGGATGATCGATCTGGCGACGCTGACGGGCGCGATCATCATCGGGCTGGGCCATGAGAATGCGGGCGTGTTTTCCAACAATGACGTGTTGTGCGATGCGTTCCTGAAGGCCGCAGCAGCCGAGAGCGAAGGGGCGTGGCGCATGCCGCTGGGTCCGGCTTATGACAAGCAGCTGAAAAGCACGTTTGCGGACATGAAAAACGTGGGCGGGCGGCCTGCGGGTTCGATCACGGCGGCGCAGTTCTTGCAGCGGTTCGTCAAGGATGACACGCCTTGGATCCACCTGGACATCGCAGGTGTGGCGTCTTTGAAATCCGAAGGTCCGCACAGTCCCAAAGGGGCAACCGGCTGGGGCGTGTTGGCGTTGAACCGGTTGATTGCCGATAAGTTCGAGGTCTGATGGGCGCGGCCTATTTCTATCACCTGACGCGCAGCCCTTTGGAGGCGACGTTGCCGATGCTTCTGGGCAAGGCGTTGGGGGCCGGGTGGCGCGTGGCGGTGCGGGGGGTCGAGGACACGCGGCTTGATTGGCTGGATGAAAAGCTGTGGCTGGGGGACGGGTTCTTGCCGCATGGGCGGGCCGGGGGTGAGTTTGATGCTGAACAACCCGTGCTGCTGACGACCGATACCGAGGCGGCCAATGGCGCGGTGTGCCTGATGGCGGTGGATGGGGCTGCGGTGGCTGCCGATGAGGTGGCCGCTTTGGAGCGGGTGTGCATTTTGTTCGACGGCAATGACGGTGACGCGGTTCAGGCCGCGCGCGATCAGTGGAAGGCGCTGACCGGGGCGGGATGCGCCGCCCAGTACTGGAGCCAAGAGGGCGGCGGCTGGGAGAAGAAGGCCGAAAGCGGCTAGGCTGCCACCGGTTTGGCGTAGCGTTTGAGCGCACCTGTGGCCGGGTCGCGCAACGGTTCCACCGAATACTGACAAACATAGGCGCGGCGGGGTTGGTCGGTCGTGTTTTCGCCAGAGCGATGCAGTGTCAGGCTGGAGAATGTGACGATTGTGCCCGCCGGGCAGGTCATCGGCTGGCCAGGATCGTTGCCGGTATAGCCGTTCAGCTCATTCGACGCCTCGAGCCATTCGTGGGGGTCGAGCCCTGGTTTCTCAGTCAGGTTCCGCGGTTGCAGGTAGACGCAGCCATTGGCTTCGGTCGTATCATCGAGCGCGATCCAGACTGTGAGGTAGGGGGTGTGGTCGAACCCCACGTAAGCGCCGTCTTGGTGCCAGGCGAAACTGGCGCCTGTGCCCGAGCCTTTGACAACGAATTGTTCGTTGAACAGGTATCCGGGGCGGCGAAGGCAGGTGCGGATGATCTGGTCGATCTTGGGGCCCAGAACGAAGCGTTCGACCTGCGGAAACTCTTCGTGCCGGTGGGCGAGAAAGCGGCGGGCCTGGCCCAGGCCGATCTTGTGGCGGTCGCCGCCGCCATCGTCCACCGGTTCGTTCAGAAGGGTATCGCAGGCGGTGCGCAGGGTCGCGAGGTCGTCGGCATCCAGTGCGCCGGGGAAGGTGGTGTAGCCTTGGGTCTGGAAGGTGTCGGCGGTGGGCATTGTGGCTCTCCCTCACTATTACTGTGCAGATTAGTGCCTAAGTGGGAGCTGTCTTTGCAGATATTCTCAAATACATTGCGAAAATGATTGAAACGCATCCTTTGGTCGTAGGCCCGCCCCACGCGGCGCTTTGGCGTCGGTCGGACCGGCGGGCGCAGGCGTTTCGGCCATCGGTGCATGCGGAACTGGTGGTGCTGTTCGGGCGGCGCGGGTCGGCGCAGTACTACATCGACGGTCAGGTGGTAACGCTTGGGCCGGGATCGCTTTTGTTTGCGTGGGCGGGGGCGGCGCATTTTTTGGTGTCGGATCGGCCCGAGTTCGACATGTGGGTGGCGCTGGTGTCTGGGCGGTTTGCGGCGGGGTTGGCTGAGGTGCCGCCGGTGTCGGGTGATGGCGCGGCGGGTGTTCGGCAGCTGAGTGCAGATGCTGCGGATGAGTTGGATGGTTTGGCGAGGAAGGTGCGGGCAATGCCTGAGGCGCTCGCCCCTGGGCTTGGTTGGTGGCTGATCCGGGCGTGGCATCACTGGCAAGCGGCACCCGAGGGCGCGGGCCGTGCGCTGCACCCGGCGGTTGACCGGGCGGCGCGGTCGTTGCGGAGGTCGCCGGATATGGCGTTGGCCGATCTGGCGCGCGGGTCAGGGCTTAGCCCGGGGCGGCTGGGGCAGGTATTTCGGCGAGAGATGGGGCAGGGGCTTGTAGCGTTTCGCACGGGCGAGAAACTGGCACGCGCCGATCAGTTGATCCGGATCGGGCGCTTGGATCTGTTGAACGCGGCGCTGGAGGCGGGGTTCGGCAGTTATTCGCAGTTCTACCGGGCGTTTGTTGCGCGGTATGGGGTGTCGCCGCGGGCGTATTACCGCGGGCACCCAGGCCATACCTGAGCCGGGGATCGCATGCCCGCCGGTTGGGCATGCGATCCCCGGCGACTTCGGCTTGAGTCCGGGCAAGAAAAAGGGCCCGCACCTTTCAGCGCGGGCCGTCCAATCCCCAAATGGCGCGGCCTAGTTCAGGTCTGCCATCACGCCGGCATCCAGCTCGGCCTCAACGGCCTCTACTGTTGCGACCAGCGTTTCGAACACCTCGGTGCCGCCATCCACGTTTTCCTTGAACCAGTCATAGACGGGCGCAGAGGCTTCGCGGAACATGTTCTTTTCTTCCGGAGTGGGCACATAGATGTCGCCGCCGCCAGCCACGAAGTCTTCATACGCCTGGATCGACTTGCGCTTGGGCGAGGCGAAGGTGGCCTGCTGCAGCGCATAGAACCCGTCCAGCACGACGCGCTTCAGATCGTCGGGCATGGACATGAACACCTCGTTATTCATGAACCACAGCGCACCCATATAGGCGTGGCCGTCCAGCGTGATGTATTGAAGGCCCGCATCCGGGAACTTCATGCCCATGATGTCGGTGATGCCGTTCTTGGACCCTTCCACAACGCCGGTCTGGAACGATGTGAACAGCTCGGGCCACGGGATCGGCGTGGGCGAGGCACCCAGCGCGCTGACCAAAACCTGCGGGATGTCAGCGACAACTGTGCGGATCTTGAGGCCTTCCATGTCGGAGGGCTGTGCCACCCGGCGTTCGGTGTTGGCAAAGTTGCGCCAGCCGCCGGTGTTGCCGATGGTCATCAGACGAATGGCACCCTGGCTGTCTTCGAGGACTTTTGCCTGCAACAGATCCATGAACGGGCTGTCGGTTTCCAACACAGCCTCGGCCACGCGGTCACTTGCCATCAGGTAGGGCAGGTCGAACACCTGAACGTAGGGGAATGCGCCAGCCGCACCCGACGAGGTGAGGATCACCACGTCGATCGAGCCATCGGCGACGCCCTGCGTGCATTCGGTCCCGTTGGAACACAGCTGTGTGCCCATGAAGATCTCAACGCCGATCCGCCCGTTCGAGGCTTGTTCGACGAAGTTCTTGAACACGATCAGACCGTCATAGTCTTCGTCGTTTTCATTCGAGTTCGCCGTGGCGCGCAAATTGAACTCTTGCGCGAGTGAGGCGACTGGCGCGGCGGCCAGCATGGTCGCCAACATCAGCGATCCAGTAAGTTTTTTCAGCATTGAAACCTCCCTTTCGGTCATGTGCTGTTTTCGGTTTATTCCACGAACCCGGTCAAGCGCGGGATCGTCATCGAGAATGCCGGGAAGTAGGTGATAAGGAAGATCACAAGAACTTCGACGGCTAGGAATGGCAGGATTGCCTTGGAAATCGTCTCGACCTTTTCGCCAGAGACGGATGAGGCCACGAATAAGACAAGCCCCATGGGGGGCGTTGCCAGCCCCACTGTCAGGTTCACGCTCATGATGATCGCGAAGTGAACCGGGTGGACGCCCAGGTCGACAAAGATCGGGCCGAGGATGGGGCCGAGGATGATGATCGCAGGGCCCGCGTCTAGGAACATGCCGACGATGAAGAGAAGCATGTTGATCAGGAACAGAAGCGTCAGCGGGTTCTCCGACAGCGACAGGATAAACTCTGCCAGGATCTGCGGGGCATAGCTGAGCGAGACCACCGTTTTGAACGCCATGGCCGCACCGACAAGCAGAAGGACCACGGCGGAGGTCAGGGCGGCGCGGCGCAGGATCCCGGGGACTTCCGAGACCTTGAGCGTGCGCAGGATGAAAAAGCCCACGACCAGCGAATAGAGCACGGCGACGGCGGCGGCTTCGGTGGGCGTGAACACGCCCAGAAGGATGCCGCCCAGGATCAGGATCGGGGTTTGCAGCGGAACGACAGCGCGTTTGGTGACATTCCGGAAGTCGGGGCCGATCTTTTTGCGCATGGCCATCAGGAAGAAATGCGCGGCCAGAAGGGACGCGGCGAAGGTGCCCCACAGCATCAGCGAACTGCTTTCGACCACGCCGTTCGTGCCGTCTGACGTGGCGTTCATGCCCGTGGATGCGGTGAAGATCGCATAGACCAGCCAGCCCAGGTTCAGGCGCAGAAGGACGAAGGACACCCAGTACTCTGATTGCGACAGGGTCTGCCCCTTGTTCACGATCCGCTCGGCCTTGGGCAGGTCGTAGCGGTCAGCGAGCAGGCGCACGACCAGCATCAGGCCGACGCCCACCATCACACCGGGCACGATACCGGCGAGGAACAGGGCGGCAACGCTTTCGCCCATGACATAGGCGTAGATGATCATGATGCCCGAGGGCGGGATGATGGGGCCGATGACGGATGATGCGGCGGTGACGGCGGCGGCGAAGCGGCGGGTGTAGCCCTGTTTCTCCATCGCGGGGATCAGCATGGACCCCAGCGCAGAGGTGTCGGCCACGGCCGAGCCCGATAGGCCCGCAAACAGCATGGACGACAGGATATTCACCTGCGCCAGACCACCGCGCAGGTGGCCCATGAGCGCTTGGGAGAACTCGACGAGGCGGGTGGTGATCCCGCCTTTGTTCATCAACTCGCCCGCCAGCATGAAGAACGGGATCGCCATCAGCGGGAAGCTGTCCATC
Organism: Pseudomonadota bacterium; assembly: GCA_039820585.1. Classification (GTDB taxonomy): domain Bacteria; phylum Pseudomonadota; class Alphaproteobacteria; order Rhodobacterales; family Rhodobacteraceae; genus JBCBGF01. The sequence continues at coordinate 17,002 of JBCBPV010000002.1, read as the reverse complement.
CCGTTATAGACGTTGCGGTAAAGTAGCGTGATGTCCCGCATGTAGTTGGTGTTGCCCTCATTTAGGGCGTTCAACCAGATCAGGATGCCGGGCGCTGCCAGAAGACCGAAGAACACGGGCAGGCCGATCATCAGGAAGATCAGAAAGACGGGGAGGAACCAGATCAGCATTTTGTCACTCCGCCATGATTTCATCTTCGCCCGGAGGGATGGGCTTGAGGTCTTTTGCCCCCCCCAGAACGGTGATGAGCGACCGCAGGATCAGCTCGACATTCACGATGAACATCAGCACCACGCCCACGAACAGCGACAGGAACATCCACCAGCGCGGCACCCGGTACCATTCGGAGAAGTCGAGCGAGGTGGGGACGTAAAGCGCGGCGGTGTTGAATGTGCCGCCAAAGCCCGTGACTTCGCCCCAGCCGATCATCACGCCGAAGCCAAGGACCAGGGCGCTTAGGCACAGAAGGAATGTTGTCAGCATCGCCCCCAGCCGCGCGGGCAGGGCCTCGACCAACATGTCGATGGCCACGAAGCCCCCGCGGCGCAGGGCCGTGGGCGCGATCAGTCCGGTCATCCAGAGCATGGCAAAGCGCGCGGCCTCATCCGGCCAAGGCAGGGCGTTGTTCAGCGCATATCGGAAGAAAACCTGGATCAGGATCGCCACCACCATCAACGCAATGGCAACAACCGCGATCCAGCGGCACACCTTCAGAACGGTGTCGTTCCACAGCTGCAAAGGCAGCAGCAACGCCTTCAACACGCCCATATCGGGCCCTCCCTTGTGGCCCGTTTTCCGGGCCTTATGGTTTTACCTTCGGGTGTCAGGACGCGTCTGTAAAGCGCCCGTAACGCCCCGAGGCGAAAAGAAGTGGTGCGCCTTCGCGCATCTCGGCGGCCAGCACGCGGCCAACAATGATCAGGTGGTCGCCGCCATCATGGGCGGCCACGCGTTCGCAGTCGAACCGGGCGAGGCAGCCGTCGATCAGGGGCACGTTGTCGGGCCCACGATGCCAGGCAAGGCCGTCGAAATCGTAGCCGTCTTTTGAGAACCGGCCGCATACGTTGGTTTGATCTTCGGCAAGGATGTGGATGGCGTAGCGGATCGCACGCTCGTACGCCGGGAAGCGACGGGAGGCTTTTGCCGGCGACCACAGGACCAAGGGCGGGTCCAATGACACCGAGGCAAAGCTGTTGGCGGTGATGCCAAGTGGACCGTCGGAGGTGTCCGTCGTCACAATTGTCACGCCGGTCGCAAAGCGGCCCAGCGCATCGCGAAAGGCGCGGCTTGTCTCCGGTCCCGGCGTGAAGCTGGTCATGTTCGGATATGCTCCTCCGTCGGGCATCGCTTAGGGCACCTCGTGGCCTTGGGCTAGGGTATAGAGCTCAAACCAGGTCTGGCGATCCATGGTGAGCTTGGCCGCATCACCCAGCTTGCCGATACGGTCGAGATTGTTGGTGCCCATGACCGGCATGATCCGCGCGGGATGGGCGAGTAGCCAGGACACGGCGACTGCCGCATCGTCGATGCCGTATTGTTCACCGATTGTCTGAAGGGTCGTACGCAATGCGCTGTTTTCGCTATCAAATAAGCCGCCACCGCCCAACGGCGACCAGGCCATGGGGGCTACGCCTCGCTCTTGCAAAAACGCCAGATCGCCATTGGTGAAGCTTGATCGCTCCAGCAGGCTCATCTCGATCTGGTTGGTGACCAGCGGTGTCTCCATCGACGCCTGTAACAGCGTCCAGTCCCAGGGTTTGAAGTTCGACACACCGACGCTTTTGACCTTGCCGGATTTGACCACTTCGTCCAGCGCGGCACCCGTCTCACACGCATCCATCGTTGGGTCGGGGCGGTGGATCAGCAAGAGATCAATCGTGTCGATCGCCATCAGGCGCAGCGAATGGTCGACCGAGGCGGTAATATGCGCGCGGCTGGTGTCGTAATACTTCACCCGCGCGTTCGAATACCGGCCCGCGGGTGCCACGATATCGCATTTGGTGACGATCTCGACCTGATCGCGCAGGGCGGGGGCGGTTTTGAAGGCTGCGCCGAGGATCTCTTCCGCCTCGTACCCGCCATAGATATCGGCCTGGTCCATCGTGGTGATGCCCTGAGCCAGGCATGCCTCGATCTTGGCCTGCACATGGGCAGGGGCGGTGTTTTCATCGTCACCCAGACGCCACATGCCATAGACGATGCGGCTGCACTCAACGCCATTGGTGAGGGTAATACGGTCCATCAGCGGCGCTCTCCGGCCCCGAGGGGCGTTTGGGGTGTCTCGGCGGGCACGCGGCCATATTCGTGGGGCAGCGAGCAGGTTTTGAGGTTCGGCAAGACGCGCTGGCCGAAGGAAATGCATTCGTCGATATGGGGATAGCCCGAGAAGATGAAGGCGCGGATGCCCATCTTCTGGTAGGCCTCAATCTCGGACATCACCTGATCGGTGGAGCCGACGAGGGCGGCGCCGCAGCCTGAACGGGCGCGGCCCACGCCGGTCCACAGATGCGGTTCGACATAGCCGAACTTGTCGGCCAATTCGCGGGCCTTGGCCTGATGTGCGACTCCCAGAGACGTTGAATCGTGGGCCCGGTCACGGATCAGTTGGCCATATTCGTCATCAAGCTTTGAGACCAGATGTTCGGCATATTCCTTGGCCTCAGCCTCTGTATCCCGCACGATCATGTGGACGCGCAGGCCGTAATCGAGCGTGCGGCCATATTCTGCGGCACGCGCGTGGACCGCTTCCATCCGGCCCTTGATTGCGTCTTTCGGCTCGGGCCACATCAGGTAGACGTCGCAATGCTGGGCGCACAGGTCCATTGCGGCGGGGGAGTAGCCCCCAAAATACATCAGCGGCCCACCATTCTGTTGGTAGGGGCGTGCGGGATCGGTCGTCAGACCTTTGAACTGATAGATCTCGCCTTCATAGTTGATCTCATCTTGCGTCCACGCCTGGCGCAGGATCTCAACCACTTCCTTGGACCGCTTGTAGCGATAGGCGCTTTCGGCCACCTCACCCGGGAAATCGCTGGAGATGATGTTGATCACCAACCGGCCCTTCAGCATGTGATCGAGCGTGGCCAGCGTGCGGGCCAGCATGATGGGCTGCATCTCGCCGCAGCGCACAGCGGCGAGCATGTTGATCTTTGATGTCAGGGGCGCGCAGCCCGCGACGAAGCTGAGCGTGTCTTGCCCGACCTGATAGGAGGAGGGGCACAGGATATTGCGGAAGCCCTGGTTTTCGGCCTCGATCAGGATGTCGCGGCAACGTTCCCAGCTAGAGCGCAGCGCGCCATCGGGCACACCCAGATAGGCGTAGTCGTCCGAGCACAGGGCGGAGAACCATGAGACCTCGGCAGCGTCGAGATCGGCAGACGTTACGGGGACGACAGTCATCGAATCCTTCCCTGGGCGCGCGGTTTTCCCTTGCGTAACACCTGAATTCAAATGCATCAATACTGTATCAATCTGCGCGTGATGAAACATGACCGATCCAACCGCCCTGCCGAAATACGTGCAGACCGCCGAGCTTTTGATCCGTGAGATCGCCGCCGGGCGGTTGATCGCGGGTGAGCGGTTGCCGCCCGAACGCGAGATGGCCAAGGATCTGGGGTTGGCGGTGGGAACGTTGCGCAAGGCGCTGGCCGATCTGGAAGAGCGCGGGCTGTTGGAGCGGGTGCAGGGGTCGGGAAACTATGTGAAATCCGGGGCGGATGCCGCGGGGATCTATGCGTTTTTCCGGTTGGAATTGATTGAGGGCGGCGGCTTGCCGACGGCAGAGGTGTTGTCGGTGGAGCGGTTGCCCAAACCCGTCGGTTTTCCAGTGTTCGGGGCGTCAGACGGTGGCCACCGCATCCGCCGTCTGCGCCGCTTGGGTGGGCAACCCGCGGCACTTGAAGAGATCTGGCTTGATGCCAGCTATGCGCCCGCAGTCATTCCAGACGACCTGAGCGAGTCGCTGTATCTTTTCTATCGCCAGCGCCTGGGCCTGTGGATCGTGCGGGCGCGCGATGATGTGGGCGTCGATACGGTTCCCGACTGGCGGACCGACTGTTTCGGGCTGCAGGCCGGTGCGCCCTGCGGTTATGTCGAACGCTTGAGTTGGGGCCAGGATGGCGACACGCCAGAGTTTTCGCGGACATGGTTTGATCACACGCGGGCGCGCTATGTCGCGCGGTTGAAGTAGGGGACGGGGCACGTGGATATCCTGAATTACGGCATCATCGGCTGCGGCATGATGGGGCAGGAGCATATCGAGAACATCGCCCTTCTGCCCGAAGCGCGGGTGGGGGCGATCTATGAACCTGATGAGATCATGGCGGCCAAGGCGAAATCCATGGCCCCCAATGCGCGGCTTTATGGCTCGCTATGGGAGCTTTTGGATGACGAAAGCCTCGATTGCTTGCTGATTGCCAGCCCGAACCATTGCCACGTGGCGCAGATGGAGGAAATTGCGGCGCGGCGGCCCTTGCCATTGCTCGTGGAAAAGCCGCTTTTCACCGATCCCGACGATGCGGCACGCGTCGCGGCGCTGGGCAAAAGCTATGGCGCGCCGATCTGGGTGGCGATGGAGTATCGCTATATGCCGCCGATCACCAAGCTGATCGAAGAGGCGCGCAATTCTACGGGCGGGATTAAGATGCTGACGATCCGCGAGCATCGGTTTCCGTTCCTGCAAAAGGTCGGCAACTGGAACCGCTTCAACCGCTATTCGGGCGGGACGCTTGTTGAAAAATGCTGCCATTTTTTCGATCTGATGCGGCTGATCCTGCAGGACGAGCCGGTGCGGATCATGGGGTCTGGTGGGCAGGTGGTGAACCATTTGGATGAGGATTATGCGGGCGAGGCCCCGGATATCTGGGATTCCGCGTACGTGATTGCCGAGTTCGCGGGCGGAGCGCGCGCGATGCTGGAGTTGTGCATGTATGCCGAGGGCGCGCGCTATCAGGAAGAGATCAGTGCAGTGGGGCCTGCGGGCAAGGTCGAGTGCTTCGTGCCCGGCCCGGGGCGGTTCTGGCCTACGCATCTTGGGGAACCCCCGGTGCCGCAGGTGATCGTCAGCCCGCGGTCGCCCAAGGGGCCGCAGACGGTGGAGATCCCGGTGGATCCGACGCTGTTGGCGGCGGGCGATCACAATGGGTCGACGTTCTATCAGCACGTGCAGTTTCAGCGGATGGTGCGCGGTGAACGCGCGCCTGAGGTGACGCTGACGGACGGCGCGCGGGCGGTTCTGATGGGGCAGGCGGCGCAGGAGGCGGTGCGCTCGGGGCAGGTCATCGCGCTGTAGGCGGGTCTTTTGCGACCTGCCCATGTCGGAATCAGGGGCGATGGGGTGTGGGCAACGCGCCCATCCTTTGTCCTAGATACCCAGCCAACGGGAGAGCGCCCATGTCCGTCACTGATCTCAGCAACGTCCTGAAACCCGTGTCGCAAGCGCGGGGCTTGCCCAATGGTCACTACGTCTCGGACGAGGTCTTCGCCGCCGAACGCGATGCGGTTTTGTTTGACACCTGGGCCGGACTGACCGTGGGCGCGCGCCTGCCTGAGCCGGGCGATGCGGTGCCGGTGACATTTCTGGGGCTGCCGCTGGTGGCCGTGCGCGGCAAAGATGGCGGGATCCGGGTATTTCAGAACACCTGCCGCCACCGGGGCATGATCCTGGTGGAAGAGGCGGGGAAGGTCGGCAACGTGATCCGGTGCCCGTATCATTCCTGGTGCTATTCGCTGGACGGCGATTTGGTGACAACGCCTCATGTTGGCGGGCCGGGGCAAAATACCCATGATGAGATCGACCGAGCGACGCTGGGTCTGATCGAGATCCGCGCCCATGTCTGGCGCGATGTGGTGTTTGTGAATGTGAACGGGAATGCACCGGCGTTTGAAGACTATGCGGTGGATGTGATTGGGCGCTGGGCGGAGTTTGAGAAGCCGCTGTACCATGGCGGGCCGGAAAGCCGGTTTCAGTTCGACGTGGCCTGCAACTGGAAGCTGGCGGTGGAGAATTACTGTGAAAGCTATCACCTGCCGTGGATCCATCCCGGCCTAAACAGTTATTCGCGGCTGGAGGATCACTACAACATCGAGGCGCCGGGGCATTATTCGGGGCAGGGGACGTTGGTGTACCGGCCGACGCTGTCAGAGGATGGGCGCAAGTTCCCGGATTTCGAAGGGCTGTCCGGGCAATGGGACGCCGGGGCGGAGTACCTGGCCTTCTATCCCAACGTGCTGTTCGGTGTTCACCGCGATCACGCCTATGCGATCTTGTTGGAACCCGTCGCGAAGGACCGCACGATTGAGCATGTGGAGATCTACTATGCCGCGCCTGAGGTGGCGGGGACGGAATGGGACGACCTGCGGCAGACCAATGCGAAGATGTGGTACGGAGTGTTCGAGGAAGACGTGTTCGTCGTCGAGGGAATGCAGCGGGGGCGGCATGGGCTGTATTTCGACGGTGGCAAGTTCTCTCCGGCGATGGACGGGCCGACGCATTGCTTTCACGCTTGGGTGGCCCAACGCCTGCAACCTCCGGCCGCTGCGGCGGAGTGAGGGATGATCTGGACGCTCGGTTGTTGGCGGCGCATGCGGCAGATGACCGTGGGGCGTTGGTGCGGCTTTATGCGGAGGCTGGCGATGCGGCTGAGGTGGCGGGTGACCGGGATCGGGCGGCGTTTTATCTGACCCATGCCTATGTGTTTGCGCTGGAAGCGGGGGATGCCAGGGCTGAGGGGTTGCACGTACGCCTTAAGGGCTGGGGTCGGGAAGAGTAGGCGCGGGCGGAATTTGCGTATTTTTGACAAGAAGAAGGGCAGGGCGGTGCGATGAAGACGAGCGCGCAGGTGGTTGTAATCGGTGGCGGGGTTGTGGGGTGTTCGGTTCTGTATCACCTGACGAAGCACGGTTGGTCGGATGTGATGTTGATCGAACGGTCGGAGCTGACCTCTGGCTCGACCTGGCATGCGGCGGGCGGCTTTCATACGCTCAATGGCGATACGAATATGGCCGCTTTGCAGGGCTATACAATTCGGCTGTATCGCGAGTTGGAAGAGATCACTGGCATGTCTTGCGGTTTGCACCACGTGGGCGGGATCACCCTGGCCGACACGCCCGAGCGGTTCGATATGCTGAAAGCCGAGCGGGCGAAGCATCGCTATATGGGGTTGGAGACGGAGCTCTTGAGCCCTTCGGAGATCGCCGCGCGGGCGGAGTTGGTGAATGTCGAGGGGATCATTGGCGGGCTTTATGATCCGCTGGATGGGCATCTGGATCCGTCGGGGACGACGCACGCCTATGCCAAGGCGGCCCGGATGGGCGGGGCCGAGATCGTCACGCAGTGCCGGGTGCTGGAGACGAACGCGCGGGCGGATGGTGGCTGGGATGTGGTGACCGAGCAGGGCACTGTCGTGGCCGAACATCTGGTGAATGCCGCCGGGCTGTGGGCGCGGGAAGTGGCGGAGATGGCGGGGGTGTATCTGCCACTTGTTCCGATGGCGCATCAGTATCTGGTGACCGATGATATTCCGGAGATCTATGAGCGTGGGGCGGAGTTCCCCCATGTGATGGACCCCGGTGGCGAGAGTTATCTGCGCCAGGAAGGCAAGGGGCTGTGCATCGGGTTTTATGAGCAACCCTGCGAGCCGTGGGCCGTGGCTGGCACGCCCTGGGATTTTGGGCATGAGCTTTTGAATGATCAGTTCGAGAAGATCGAGGACTCGGTCGCCTTTGCCTATAAGCGCTTTCCGGTTTTGGAACGGGCCGGGGTGAAATCGGTGATCCATGGGCCGTTTACCTTTGCGCCCGATGGCAACCCGCTGGTGGGGCCGGTGCCGGGGTTGCGCAACTATTGGTCGGCCTGTGCGGTGATGGCGGGGTTCAGCCAGGGCGGTGGTGTGGGCCTGAGCCTGGCGCAATGGATGGTTGAGGGTGAGCCAGAGCGGGATGTGTTCGCGATGGATGTCGCGCGGTTCGGGCGGTGGACGACGCCGGGCTATACGGTGCCGAAGGTGGTGGAGAACTATCAGCGGCGGTTTTCCGTCAGTTATCCCAATGAAGAGCTTCCGGCGGCGCGTCAGTTTCGGACCACGCCGATGCATGACATCTGGGATGGGATGGGCGCGGTTTGGGGCGCGCAATACGGGTTGGAGGTGCCGAATTACTTTGCTGAAGGCGCGGAGCCGCGGTTCGAGACGCCGTCCTTCCGCCGCTCGAACGCGTGGGCGGCGACGGCGCGCGAGGTGCGGGCCGTGCGTGCGGGTGTGGGGATCAATGAGACGCATAACTTCGGCAAGTATCGCGTGACAGGGGCGGGGGCGCGCGATTGGCTGGACCGGATCATGGCGGGGCGCATCCCCGCGCCGGGGCGGCTGAGCCTGACGCCGATGTTGGCGCCGTCAGGGCGTCTGGTGGGGGACTTTACCGTGTCCTGCTTGTCGGAGACGGAGTTTCAGCTGACCGCCAGCTATGGCAGCCAGGATTACCACCTGCGTTGGTTTGAGGGCCATTTGGAGGCGGGTGTAGCGATCGAGAATATATCGGACACGCGCACGGGGTTTCAGATCGCCGGACCGCAGGCGCGCGCGGTGCTGGCGGCGTGCACCGATGAGGATGTGTCGGCGGAGGCGTTTCGTTTCCTTGATGTGCGGCGCATGACCATCGGGATGGCCCACTGTATTGTGCAGCGCGTGAGCTATACCGGCGATCTGGGGTTTGAGATCTATTGCGATCCGATGGCCCAGCGACATCTGTTCCACACGCTTTGGGGCGCGGGGCAGGCCCATGGCATGGCGGCCTTTGGGATGCGGGCGATGATGTCGCTGCGGTTGGACAAGTTCTTTGGATCCTGGCTGCGCGAGTTTTCGCCCGATTACACGGCGGCAGAGACCGGGCTGGACCGGTTCATCTCTTGGAAGAAGAATACCGACTTCATCGGGCGCGCAGCCGCTGAAGCAGAGCGGGCGGTGGGTGCGGCGCGGAAGCTGAGCGCTTTCGTGGTTGAGGCGCAAGATGCCGATGTCGTGGCGTATGAGCCGATCTGGATCGATGGGCAGGTGCAGGGGTTCTGTACCTCGGGCGGGTATTCGCACTGGGCGGGCAAATCGGTGGCGCTGGGCCTGATCCCGGCGGACCGGGCGCAAGAGGGGCTGAGTGTCGAGGTTGAGATCCTTGGTGATATGCGCCCGGCGACCTTGGTGACCGAGCCGTTGTTTGATGCGGACGGTGCACGGATGCGGGGGTGATCCCTGCCCGGAGACAGAAGCTCTTTCAGGGGTTTAGGGGCTAGCGCTGTCGCCTGCGCCGTGATCAACATGCGGCCATGACACGCTATGCCACGCCCCCCGGCGGCCTGCCCCCGCAATCGCAGCTTCTGACCGGGCGCGCGGTGTTCACCGACGCCTATGCTGTCATCCCGCACGGTGTGCAGACCGATATCGTGACCTCGGCCTTCCCGCATTGGAGCGGCGCGCGCGGCTGGGTGCTGGCCCGACCGCTGACCGGGTTTGCCGAGACGTTCAGCCAGACGATCATGCAGGTTGAGCCGGGCGGAGGCTCTGACCAGCCAGAGAGTGATCCGGTGGCGCAGGCGGTGCTGTTTGTCACAGCAGGCACCCTGACGCTGAGCCTGGGCGCGGTGGACCATGAGATGGGGGCGGGCGGCTACGCCTATCTTCCCGCAGGCGCGGCATGGCGTGTGAAGAACCGGAGTGACGGGCCAGTGACGTTTCACTGGATCCGCAAGGCCTATGTCGCCGCCGAAGGCGTTACCCCGCCCGAAGCGTTTGTGACGCATGAGGCGGATGTGCCCCATCAGCCCATGCCCGACACGGATGGCGCGTGGGCCACGCAGCGCTTTGTCGATCCGGGCGATATGGCCCATGATTTCCACGTCAACATCGTAACATTTCAACCGGGCGCTGTGATCCCGTTCGCCGAGACGCATGTGATGGAGCACGGGCTTTACGTGCTGCAAGGCAAGGCGGTCTATCGCCTGAATACCGATTGGGTTGAAGTGGAAGCGGGCGATTTTCTGTGGCTGCGCGCGTTCTGCCCGCAGGCATGTTATGCGGGCGGGCCAGAGCCGTTCCGATATCTGTTGTACAAAGACGTCAACCGCTTGCCGCGCCTGAGCATTTAGGGGAACCGCGCTTGGGGTTTCCCGTTGCGTCGTTTGGTGCCTGCGCTAGTGTCAGCCCCAGCCCAAGGGGATGCCATGAGCGGATTACTCGCACTACTCGATGATGTGGCGGCAATCGCCAAGGTCGCCGCGGCGTCGGTTGATGACGTGGTGGGGCAGGCGGTCAAAGCCTCATCCAAAGCGGCAGGCGCGGTGATTGATGACGCCGCTGTCACGCCGAAATACGTGCATGGCTTTTCCGCCGACCGCGAGTTGCCGATTGTGTGGAGCATCGCCAAAGGCTCTTTCTTCAACAAGCTGGTGATTTTGCTGCCGGTGGCTTTGCTGTTGGCAAGTTTCGCCCCCTGGGCCATCGCACCGTTGTTGATGTTGGGCGGGTGCTATCTGTGTTTTGAGGGGGCCGAGAAGGTTTGGCATGTCGTGAATCCTCACGATCACCACGATGAACAAGTCTATGCCGAAAAGCTGGCCGATGCGCATCTTGAAGAGCAGAAGGTCAAAGGCGCGATCAAGACGGATTTCATCCTGTCGGCAGAGATCATGACGATTACGTTGGCAGCATTGCCCGTGGGCCTGTCGATCTGGTTTCAGGGCGCGGCGCTGGGCGTGGCGGGGATTATCATCACCGTTGCGGTCTATGGCGCCGTGGCGCTGATCGTGAAGGCCGATGATGTGGGGCTGCACCTCGCCGCCGAAGGGCGCATGGCCGCGACACGAAAGCTGGGCGAGGGGATCGTGCGGGGCATGCCATATCTGATGAAGGCACTGGTGATCATCGGCACGGCGGCGATGATCTGGGTTGGTGGGGCGATCATCGTGCATGGGCTGCACGAGTTGGGTGTGCATGGGCCTTACGACGTGATCAAGGCCATCGCCAAGGCGGTGTCGGGCGGCGCGGGCTTTGCGAACTGGGCGGTGACGGCGTTGCTGGATGGTCTGGTGGGGCTGGCGGTTGGGTTCGCCCTGATCCCGCTTGTGCAAAGGGTGATCGCCCCGGTTGCGGCGCGGTTCAGTTCAGCGCAGCCGTAAATGTGCAGCCGTTTGAACTGGTCGCGCTGAACGTTTTGCGGTCGGCGGTCAGGGTGCCGGTCCAGGTTTCGGTGAAGTTGGTCCAGCGGGTTGTTCCGTTGACCTGGCGCCCGCTCACGGTCACCACGGCCTCGCCCCGTTGACCCAAGGAATCTGAGACCGGGCCGCGGTACACGGTGTTGCCGCTTCGGTTCAACGCGATGGTGCCGGTGGTGCGAATGAACAGGGGGCAGTTTGCGCGGTAACGCCAAGTGCCCGACAGCACATCCGGCAGCGTTGGCGGTGTGGCAACCGCACAGCGCTTGACCCCGGGTGCCGTGAGGGCGGCGAGCGCCTGTGGTGATCCGAGCGCGTCTGGCCCCAGAGACGTGCTGTCTTGTGCGGCCAGGAAACGTGCGAATGCGGCGCGGGTCCGGGGGCCTGCCACGCCATCCGCCCCGCCCGCGCTACACCCCAAGCGGTTTAGCGCCTCCTGTGTCTCGCGCATCGCGGCGCGGGGGTCGCTGGGTGGCTCCCGTTCTGGCTCAGGCTCTGGCGCCGGTTGAACAGGCAAGGCCGCCATCTCCAGCAGCATGCCGCGTGCGATGCCCACGGTCAGGTCTTCGTCCGCGCCGCCATAGCGCGCCACGAACGCTTCCAGTGCTGCGGCGGTGCCGACTGAGCGTGCCAAATCGAAATCGGCACGCACATCGCCGATGACCGGTTGCGGGACTGAAACAGGGTCGCCTTGCCCTGCGAAAAAGAATTCGCCCAGCAGTTCATCGTAATAGGCCGGGAATTGCGCATGGCTTTGCGTGCGCGCCAGATCACGCACTGCAATGCGCGTCTCCGCCACCAGATCGCGCAACTCTAGCCCCGGTTCGCGCAAACGCGGCAGAAGCGTCCGCGTGAAGACCGAGTTCTCGTCAGGGTCCGCGTCCGAAAGGCGGTCGAGCGCCAATTGCCCGGCGCCGGCAGAGAACATCACGAACGTCCCCTCGGGCGCGGCAATCCGGCCAAGCCCCCGCGTGCCGCCGATGGAGCGCCCAGTAGTGGCCTCGAACGGGTTTTCGCGGCAGGCATCGATGATCGCAACCGTTGTGCGGGCGCCGGTCGCGCGGACGCGGTCCAACAGACGCGAAAGCGCGATGGACTCGCTTTTCACAAACTCCCGGTCGCGATTGTCGGGCGCGACGATATCGGTGGGCAGCAGGTAGTTCTCGCCATCAATCTCTACCCCGTGCCCGGCAAAAAAGATGACCGCGGTGTCGCCGGGCTGCAACCCGGCGGTGAAGCTTGAGATCTGGCGGTTCATCTCACGCCGCGGCGCATCGATCACCGTTGTTACGGTAAACCCTTGGTCGCGCAGCACGGCGGAAACAGAGCGTGCGTCGTTGCCGGCCTTCTGAAGGTCGGGCACCTCGTCATAGAGGTCATTGCCAATCACCAATGCCGCCCGGTTGGCCGCCATCAGGCTGACGGGGCTGAGGCATAGAACAAGCGTAATGAGAACAACGCGCAGCAAGCACATCTCCAACGGGTCCGAATCGGTGTCAGTATGCGCCGACCGGCCCGTCGCAGGTCAATGTCGGAACGGAAACGAAGCGCCGGGTGTGCCATGTCCCGGGGGCAGCCCCCCCGAGACCAAAGGCAGCTTAAGCGCGCGGATCAGGGGCCCAGCGACCGGCGATCAGATCCTTGGCTTTGTCCGCTGTTGCTTTCGCCGTGATCCCAAAGTCTTGGTACAGCTCTCCGGCCGGGGCGGACGCGCCAAACCCGTGCATCCCGATGAAGCCCGATTTCTCGCGTTTGCCGCGCTCGCCGAAGAGCCAGCGATCCCAGCCAAAGCGCACCGCCGCCTCGATCGCGACCCGCACGGGGCCCGCGGGAAGCACCTTCTTGCGATAGGCCTCATCCTGTTCTTCGAACAGCTCCCAACAGGGCATGGAGACGACCCGGGTGCCGATCCCTTCGGCCTGCAACAGATCGCGCGCGTCCATCGCGATGGATACTTCAGACCCCGTGGCCATCAAGATCGCCTGACGCTTCCCCTCGGCCTCGGCCAGCACATAGGCGCCCTGGGCGGTGAGGTTTTTCATCTTGTGTTCGGTCCGCACGGTGGGCAAGCCCTGGCGGGTGAGCGACAGAACCGAGGGCGTCTTGGTCGTCGACAGCGCCAGTTCCCAGGCCTCTGCCGTCTCTACCGTATCGGCGGGGCGGAAGACGTGGACGTTGGGCGTGCTACGCAAGAGTGCCAGGTGCTCCACTGGTTGGTGGGTGGGGCCGTCTTCGCCCAGACCGATGGAATCGTGTGTCATCACATAGATCGGGGCCACGCCCATCAGCGATGACAGGCGCATCGCGCCGCGCGCGTAATCGGTGAAGCACATGAACGTGCCCCCATAGGGTTTGACCCCTCCATGCAGGACCATGCCGTTCATCGCCGCCGCCATGCCATGTTCGCGGATGCCGAAGTGGATATAACGCCCTTTGCGGTTGGTCTGATCGAAAATGCCCAGATCAGGCGTCAACGTGTTGTTGGACCCGGTCAGATCCGCCGAGCCGCCCATCGTCTCGGGCAGCACCGGGTTGATCGCTGTCAGCACCATCTCCGACGATTTCCGCGTCGCGACTTTTGGCTGTTCCTCCGAGACCTGCTTTTTCAGCGCACGGATGGTGCCGGCCAGCTTCTTGGGCATTTCGCCCGCGATCACCCGGTTGAATTCGGCCTGGCGGCTGGAGGACAGCGTGGCAAAGCGCGACGCCCAGGCGTGGTGGTCGTCGGCGCCGCGGCGGCCGATCGCTTCCCACGCGGATTTCACGTCGCCGGGGATGTCAAACGCGCCGTGGGACCAGCCATAGACCGCGCGGGTGGCAAGGATCTCCTCGGGGCCAAGCGGCGATCCGTGCGCGCCCTTGGTGTCCTGCTTGTTGGGTGAGCCGAAGCCGATATGCGTCCTGCACGCAATCATCGTCGGCTTCTTCGATGTCTTGGCCTTGGTCAGCGCCGCGTCGATATCTTCGGGGTCATGGCCATCGCAGCTCAGCACCTGCCAGCCCGCGGATTTGAAGCGCTGTTGTTGGTCGGTGATGTCCGACAGGCTGACCTCTCCATCGATGGAGATGTTGTTGTCGTCCCACAAAACGATCAGGCGGCCGAGTTTCTGCATGCCCGCCAGCCCAATGGCCTCGTGGCTGATCCCTTCCATCAGACAGCCATCGCCCGCGATGACGTAGGTATAGTGATCGACCACCTTCTTGCCAAACCGTCCGCGCATCGCCTCTTCGGCAATCGCAAAACCCACCGAGTTCGCCAGCCCTTGGCCCAGCGGCCCGGTTGTCGTCTCAATCCCGCTCGCATGTCCATATTCAGGGTGCCCCGCGGTGATCGACCCCGACTGGCGGAAGTTCTTGATCTGCTCGAGCGTCATGTCTTCGTACCCGGTCAGGTGCAACAGCGCATACAGCAGCATCGAGCCGTGCCCCGCCGACAGGATGAACCGGTCGCGGTCGGGCCAGTGGGGGGCCGAGGCATCAAACTTCAGGTGCTTCTCAAACAGAACGGTTGCCACGTCGGCCATACCCATTGGCATGCCCGGGTGTCCCGAGTTCGCGGCCTGGACCGCATCCATCGCCAGTACGCGGATTGCACAGGCTTTTTTCCAATGATCGGGGTGAAGTTCTTTCAGGGTGGCTATGTCCACGGGCGAGATGTCCTTCGCGTGTTTGGCGTGCGGGCGGTGGCGCGACTGATATCAGCCTCGGGGGTGAGTTCAAGCAGGTCGATCGGCGGTGTTTTGCGAGGGGGGCGTGCATTCGGTGCGCAAAGCGCTAAAACTCGGCAAAGACAGGGCGATACGATTCGCTCTTGCACCGCCACACGCGGATGAGCAGAGGCTGCAGACGAGGGGCTGATGACCGACATTACCGAGCTTCAACGCCGGATTACCGCCGCACTCGACCGGATCGGCACGGGTGTCGACCGCATGGGAGCGCCCGCCGATCCCGGCCTGGCCGAGGCGCTGGAGGCCGAACGGATGGCCAACGCCCAGCTGGAAGAGCGGGTGCGGGCCATCAAGGAAACGCAGGAAACCACGGTGGCCACGCTTGAGGCCGAGGTGGCATCGTTGCGCAACGCGCTGGCGGCCACCGATGCCGACCTGCAGCAGGTGCGCAGTGTGAACGCCGAACTGCGTGCGTCCAACGCGGCCCTGCGCAGTGCGAATGCCGAAGGGCTTGCCGACGCCGAATTGGTCAACGCCGCGCTTCAGGTGGAACTGGATGCGCTGAAGGCGCTGCAAGCGGGCGACCGGGCCGAGATTGACCGCGTGCTCGCCACGATCGAGCCGATGTTGGAGGAGACGGCCCATGCCTGAGGTCACGATCACCATCGGAGGGCGCGAGTTTCAGGTCGCCTGCCAAGAGGGCGAAGAGCATTTCCTGCGTTCTGCGGCGCAGATGCTGGACAACGAGGCTGCGACGCTTCTGAACCAGATCGGGCGTATGCCTGAGGCGCGGATGTTGCTGATGGCGGGGCTTTTGTTGGCGGACAAGGCGGCGGGTACGGATGACAAGCTGCGTACCATGGAACAGCGCGTGGGCGCGTTGACCGCAGAGCTGGAAGAAGCCCGCGAGAATGCGCTGCAACGCGAAACCGTCGAGGTCGCGGTGATCCCCAGTGAGGTGACCGATACGCTGGCCGAGCTTGCAGCGCGGGCGGAAGCGTTGGCGGATGCTGTGGAAGAGCGCGCGGGGTAGCTGGCCCCGGCTGTCCGGGGGCGGGCTGCTATCGTGGTTTCTGCGAAACCGCTGCCGCTGGGCGCTGTTTCTGACGGGGGGACACATTTGTGGCGAAAAGCGGTGGTGGGCGACCCTGGAATCGAACCAGGCGTGCGTCTCCGCGAGGGAGTTACAGTCCCCTGCCACACCTTGCGGCCTGTCGCCCACGAGCGGGGGAAATACCGCTGGCCCCGGCACGCGTCAAGGTGAAAACCGATGGCTGCGCAGGCGTCTAGAAGCGCACCGCGCGGGATTGGCCTTGCGCCTCGACGGCTCCCCGCACAAGGTGCGCGGCGCGGCGGAGGATGGTGATGAAAAAGCCAAAATGGGTGATCGAAAAGGAACAGGCTCGGCGTGCTGCGGCGGCGGACACCGTGTGGTTGTTCGGGCTGCACGCGGTACGCGACGCCTTGATGAACCCAGCGCGGGAAAAGCTGCGCCTTGTGGTGACGCGCAATGCCGCCGACCGGTTGGGTGCGGCGCTGGGGGCGGGCGGGCCAGAGCCTGAGATCGCCGATCCGCGCAAGTTTACAGCCCCGCTCGACCCCGGCGCGGTGCACCAGGGGGCGGCGTTGGAGGTCAAGCCGCTGAACTGGGGCTCGTTGGAAGAGGTCGTGATGTCAGGGCAGGGGCGGCCTGTTGTCGTGGCGCTCGACCGGGTAACCGATCCGCATAACGTGGGCGCGATCCTGCGGTCGGCCGAGGTGTTCGGTGCGCGCGCCCTGATCGCGCCGTCGCGCCATTCCGCGCCTGAGACCGGGGCGTTGGCCAAAACGGCCTCGGGCGCGTTGGAACGCCAGCCGTATCTGCGTGTCGGCAACCTTTCCAACGCATTGGAACAATTGCGCGCGCTGGGCTTTACGCTTCTGGGCCTTGATGGCACGGGTGACCAGACGCTGGAGGCCGCGCTGGCGGATTGCGGCGACCGGCCTGTTGCACTGGTTCTTGGTGCTGAAGGGCCGGGCTTGCGGGAAAAGACGAAGACCACCTGCGATGCGCTGGTGCAAATCGGCGCGGCGGGGGGGTTTGGATCGCTCAACGTCTCAAATGCGGCCGCGGTCGCGCTATATGCTACGCAACGCG
>JBCBPV010000001.1:0-134998 GCA_039820585.1 Pseudomonadota bacterium | reverse complement strand
TATGTTCGGTAGGTTGAAAGACTGGCGGCGTGTCGCAACCCGCTATGACCGCTGCCCCAAGGTCTTCCTGTCCGCAATCGCTCTCGCTGCACTCGTCATTTACTGGTTATGAGTCCTGACCCTAAGTACAAAGGCGCCCAAATACAACGTGCGGTATGTCCACCAACTTGCAAAGAACTACACTCCCTGGGGCGCACCGAACGATCCGAGTTGGGCAAAATGCGATCTGGTCATGAATTTCGGCTTTCACAGGCTGTCGGCATTTCGAACGGACCGGCGGAAGTTTGTAACTCCGGAGGTTTCCCCTGATGACCTGAAAGCCATTCGGGCTGCCGTCTTGGCCGGTTTAGGATTCGTAAATTGAAAAATGCTAGGAAACATCCTACATACTATAGGTACCCGCTTGTCGGGCTTAAGACCCAGAGTACTGGGCAGGTTACTCACCGACCGATGACAAGGTCAGAGTAGCCTAATTTGTCAAAACGTCCCGAAGCCCCGCCTTGTGCGGGGTTTCGTGTTTCTGTGGGTTCGGTGGACAAGCCAAACACCCTTGCTATAACGCCGCGACACATTGCGAGCGTACACATGAAATTCACCCTCTCCTGGCTCAAAACCCATCTCGACACCACCGCCAGCGTGGGCGAGATCGCCGAGACGCTGACCGACCTCGGGCTCGAGGTCGAAGGCATTGAAAACCCGCTGGAGCGGCTGAAGGATTTTACCATCGGCAAGGTGCTGACCGCCGAGAAGCATCCCGATGCGGATCGCCTCAAGGTCTGTCAGGTCGCCACCGATCAGGGCGAGAAGCAGATCATCTGCGGCGCGCCCAATGCGCGGGCGGGGATCACCGTCGTCGTGGCGCATCCGGGCGTCTATGTGCCGGGGATCGACACGACCATCGGCGTCGGCAAGATCCGCGGGATTGAGAGCCATGGGATGATGGCGTCGGAACGCGAGATGGAGCTGTCGGATGAGCATTCCGGCATTATCGAGCTGCCCTCGGGCGAGGTGGGGGACCGCTTTGTCGATTGGCTGGCCGAGAACGATCCCGCCAAGGCCGACCCGGTGATCGAGATCGCGATTACGCCGAACCGGCAGGATGCGCTGGGCGTGTATGGGATTGCGCGTGATCTGGCGGCACGGGGGTTGGGGACGCTGAAGCCGCTCACGATTGCGGCGGTGCCGGGGGTGTTTGAGAGCCCGATCAAGGTGCGTATTGACGCTTTTTTGAAGGCGCTGGGGGCGCCGCATTTCACCGGGCGGGTGATCCGGGGCGTCAAGAACGGGCCATCGCCGCAGTGGTTGCAGGATCGGCTGCGGGCGATTGGGCTTCGGCCGATCTCGGCGCTGGTGGATATCACCAACTTCTTCACTTTCGATCAGAACCGGCCTTTGCATGTGTTCGATGCCGATATCGTTCAGGGCGATCTGCGGGTGCATGCCGCCAAGGGTGGCGAGACGATCATGGCGCTGGATGACAAGGAATACACGTTCCAGCCGGGGATGATGGTGATCTCGGATGACAATGGGCCGGAGAGCATTGCCGGTGTCATGGGCGGCGCGCATTCGGGCTGTACCGAGGCGACGGTGAACGTGTTCGTGGAAAGCGCCTATTGGGATCCGGTGACGATTGCCCGGACGGGGCGCGCGCTGAAGATCAACTCGGACGCGAAGTACCGGTTTGAACGGGGCGTTGACCCCGCCCATACGCTGCCGGGGCTGGAAGCGGCGACGGCGATGATACTGGAGCTGTGCGGGGGTGAGGCGTCTGAGGTGGTGTCCGATGGCGCGCCGGTGGATATGACGCGGGCGTATCGGTTGGAGACGGCGCATGTGCAGTCGCTGGTGGGGATGAAGATCCCGGCGGCAGAGCAGTGGCGGACGCTGGAGGCGCTGGGCTTTGCGGTCGATGGCGACATGGTGACCCCGCCAAGCTGGCGGCACGATGTGCTGGGCGAGGCGGACCTGGTGGAAGAGGTGGCGCGGATCGCGTCGCTGACCAAGCTGAAGGCGCAGCCGATGCCGCGCGCTTCGGTGGGTGTGCCGAAGCCGATCCTGACGCCGTTGCAGCGGCGCGAATCCATTGCGCGGCGGACGGCGGCGGCGCTGGGGTACAATGAATGCGTGACCTACAGCTTTATTGATGAACGGGCGGCGCGGCTGTTCTCGGGCGGTGAGGATGCGACGCGCCTGGAAAACCCGATCTCGTCGGAGATGAGCCATATGCGGCCTGCGTTGTTGCCGGGCCTGTTGCAGGCGGCGGCGCGGAACCAGGCGCGGGGGTTCATGGATCTGGCGTTGTTTGAGGTGGGGCCCGCGTTTCATGGCGGTGAGCCCGCGGAACAGCATTTGCAGGTCTGCGGCATCCTGATCGGGCGGTCAGGTCCCAAAGATGTGCATGGCGAGATGCGGCCTGTGGATGTGTTCGATGCCAAGGCCGATGCGCAGGCGGTCCTGTCGGCCATCGGTGCGCCCGCCAAGGCGCAGATCCTGCGGGGCGCGCGGGAGTGGTGGCATCCGGGGCGGCATGGGATGATCTGTCTGGGGCCAAAGAAGGTGCTGGGCGTGTTCGGTGAGATCCATCCGCGCATTCTCGACGCGATGGATGTCAAAGGGCCTGCCGTGGGCTTTACGCTGTGGCCCGAAGAGGTGCCTGCGTCGCGGGCGACCGGGGCGACCCGGCCCGCGTTGACGCTGAACGATCTGCAGGCTGTGGAGCGGGACTATGCCTTTGTCGTTGATGCGGATGTCGAGGCGTTGAACGTGGTGAATGCGGCTGCCGGGGCCGACAAGGCGCTGATCGAAGACGTGCGCGTGTTCGATGAGTTCATTGGCGGGGCGCTGGGCGAGGGGAAGAAGTCGCTGGCGATCACGGTGCGGATGCAGCCTGTGGAGAAGACGTTGACCGAGAAGGATATCGAAGCCGTCTCGGCCAAGATCGTCGAGAAGGTCGGCAAGGCGACGGGTGGGACGTTGCGCGGCTGATGCAAAGGAAGGAACTACCATGACCCTGCAAGTTTACCTCTCTGGCGAGATCCACACCGATTGGCGCGAACAGATCACTGACGGGGCGGCGGATCTGGATGTGGCATTCAATAGCCCTGTGACGGATCACGCGGCCTCGGATGATTGCGGGGTCGCGATCCTGGGGGCTGAGGACAACAAGTATTGGCATGACCACAAGGGGGCGATGGTCAATGCGATCCGCACGCGGATGGGGATCGAGGAAGCCGATGTCGTCGTCGTGCGGTTTGGCGAGAAGTACAAGCAGTGGAACGCGGCGTTTGATGCGGGCTATGCGGCTGCCTTGGGCAAGTCGATCATCGTATTGAACCCGCCGGAGCATCAGCATGCGTTGAAAGAGGTGCATGCCGCCGCCTTGGCCGTGGCCGAGGAACCGCGGCAGGTGGTGGAAATCCTGCGCTATGTGCTGACCTCGAAGCTGCCGGGCTGACGCCGGGTTTGGGGGTGACAAAGCCCCCGTGCGCGGGCACGGTCACGGGTCAGGGAGATGCGCCTATGACCGATTACCCCCACCTTCTGACGCCGCTGGATCTGGGCCATACCACGCTGAAAAACCGCGTTCTCATGGGCTCGATGCATACCGGGCTGGAAGAGACGAAGGACTGGAACCGCGTGGCAGAGTTCTACGCCGAGCGCGCGCGGGGTGGTGTGGGGCTGATGGTGACGGGGGGCATGGCGCCGAACGCGGAGGGCGGCGTGTTTCCGGGGGCGGCGGGGCTCTATACCGACGATGACATCGCCAATCATCGGAGTGTGACGGACCGCGTACATGGCGCGGGCGGCAAGATCGCGATGCAGATCCTGCATGCGGGGCGATACGCCTATTCGCCCGATTGCGTGGCGCCGTCGCCGGTGAAATCCCCGATCTCGCCGTTTCCACCGAAAGAGCTGGATGAGGACGGGATCGAGAAACAGATCGCCGATATTGCCACCGCTGCCGCGCGCGCGCGTGACGCGGGGTATGACGGGGTCGAGGTGATGGGGTCAGAGGGGTATTTCCTGAACCAGTTCCTTGTCACGCACACCAACCGGCGTGAGGATCGCTGGGGCGGCAGTTATGAGAACCGGATGCGCTTGCCGGTGGAGGTTGTGCGGCGTGTGCGGGCGGCGGTGGGTGACGATTTCATCGTGATCTACCGGTTGAGCATGATTGATCTGGTGCCGAAGGGGTCCACCTGGGATGAGGTTGTGACCTTGGCCAAGGCGGTTGAGGGCGCGGGGGCGTCGATCCTGAACACCGGGATCGGCTGGCACGAGGCGCGGATCCCGACGATTGCGACATCTGTACCTCGACGGGCGTTTACCTGGGTGACAAAGAAGCTGATGGGGGAGGTGGCGATCCCTGTGATCACATCGAACCGGATCAATACGCCCGAGGTGGCGGAAAGCGTTCTGGCGGATGGGTGCGCTGACATGGTCTCGATGGCGCGGCCGTTTCTGGCGGATGCGGAGTTCGTGGCGAAGGCGGCTGAAGGCCGGGCGGGCGACATCGTGCCCTGCATTGCGTGCAATCAGGCGTGTCTGGATCATACGTTTTCGGGCAAAGTCAGCTCTTGTCTGGTGAACCCGCGGGCGTGCCATGAGACGGAATTGGTGATTGCGCCTGCGGCGGTGGTGAAATCCGTTGCTGTGGTGGGATCTGGCCCTGCGGGGCTGTCAGCGGCTTTGACGGCGGCAGAGCGGGGGCATCGGGTGACGCTGTTCGACAAGGCGGATCGGATTGGCGGCCAGCTGAACATGGCGCGGCGTATTCCGGGCAAGGAAGAGTTTCACGGGCTCGTGGATTACTATGTGCGGGCTGTGGATGCCGCCGATATCACGCTGAAGCTGGGGGCAGCGGTAGGTGCGGGCGATCTGGCCGTATTCGATGAGGTGATCGTGGCGACGGGCGTTTTGCCCCGTGATCCGGCCATCCCGGGGCAGGATGGGCCGAATGTGCTGAGTTATATCGACGTTTTGGCGGGGGATGCGCCCGTGGGCGACCGCGTGGTGATCATTGGGGCCGGTGGGATCGGGTTTGATGTGGCCGAGTTTCTGGCCACCGATGACAGCCCGACCGAGAACCTGCAGGAGTGGCTGGCCGAGTGGGGTGTGGCCGATCCCGAGGCGCATCGGGGCGGGATCCGCCCGGAGGGCCCGAAACCGGCCAAACCTGCGCGGCAGATCACGCTTTTGCAGCGCAAGGCCGAGAAATTGGGCAAGCGGCTGGGTAAGACCACGGGGTGGATCCACCGGGCAGCATTGCAGATGAAAGGTGTGCAGATGATCGGCGGCGTGAATTATGAGCGGATAGACGCGGCGGGCCTGCATATCAGCTATGGCGAGGCGCGCGAACGCCCCCAGGTGATCGCGGCGGACACCATCGTGTTGTGCGCAGGGCAGGAACCCGCCCGCGCGTTGGCCGATGATCTGGCCGCGCGGGGCCAAACTGTTCACGTGATCGGTGGCGCAGATGTGGCAGCAGAGCTGGACGCCAAGCGCGCGATCGACCAGGGGACCCGGTTGGCTTCAACCATTTGAAATACATCTGAAATAAAAGTCGCAGATTTCGCTAACCATCACATTTAGCGCCTATTTTCCGCCAGTTTTTCGTTTCGGGCGACCAAACGATCCTGAAGATACCCCGGTATTGTCGGTCCCTGTCCCCATTGTCGCCCGATTTCGTTTCCATACGGGGGGCCGCTGGAGGGTAATGGTGAAGAAGGTTGTTAAATGGATCGTTTGACCGAGATGGAAGCCTTCGCAACGGTGGTGGACCAGGGGGGGTTCACCGATGCTGCCAAGAAAATGGGGATCTCGAAATCCGCTGTTTCCAAACATGTATCGTCGCTTGAAGCGCGTCTGGGGGCGCGTCTTCTCAATCGCACAACACGCCGGGTCAGCCCGACCGAGATTGGTCTGGCCTATTACGACCGCGCCCGCCGCGTCCTGAACGACGCCGGTGAAGCGGATGCGCTGGTGACCTCGATGCAATCTGCGCCTTCGGGCCTGCTGCGCATCTCGGTCGCCACGGATTTTGGCGTAAACCACCTGTCGCCGGTTCTGGGCGAGTTCCTGCAGGAATTCCCCGATATCACGGTGAATATGGTGCTGAACAACCGCTATGTGGAGCTGATTTCCGAAGGCTTCGACATGGCGATCCGCATTGGGGAACTGGAAGACAGCACATTGCGCGCGCGCAAGCTGTGCGAAACCACCAAGCGGATGATCGCAAGCCCGGCCTACTTTGACCAATACGGCCGCCCGGGCAAGATCGATGATCTCAATGAGCACAAGCTTTTGCATTACTCGAACCAATCGTCGGGCAATGTGTGGAAGCTGACAGCCCCCTCGGGTGAGAAGCGTCAGGTGCGCACGGCGGGCTGGCTGACGGTGAATGACGGGCAATCGCTGCTGAATGCCGCGATCTCTGGCCTGGGCATCGCTTATCTGCCGAGCTTTCTGTACGCAGAAGCCTTGGCCGAGGGGCAGGTGGAAGAGGCGATCCCGGATCTGCCGGTGGAAAGCCAGGGCATTTATGCGGTTTATCCGCCGGGCCGGTTTACCCAGCCCAAGGTGCGCGCATTCATTGATTTTCTTGTGCATTCCTTCGCCGAGAAGGGGCCCGACAGCTGGTAAGCTGCGGGCCGGGGGCAAACACCCTTGGACAGTGAAGACAAAGAGCGTCGGTTCATCCGGCGCTCTTTTTCCTTTGGGGGCGTTGCCCCCGGTGCCGTTCCGGCCCCTCCCCCAGGATATTTGGGGACCAAAGAGAGCTAGTTTACGCGCACAACCTCGACCCGGCGGTTGAGCGCGCGGCCTTCGGAGGTTGTGTTCAGCGCGCGGGGGACGAGGTAGCCCACGCCTTCGGCGCTAAGCCGGTTTGGCGCGATGCCGTGGGCGGTGGTCAGGCGGTCAACCACCGCTTGGGCACGGCGGCGCGACAGGGCGGTGTTTGCTTCGAGCGTGCCTACGGCGTCGGTGTGGCCGACGAGGACGACCTTGGTGGCGGGCGCCGCGCGCAGGTAATTGGCCAGTTCCAGAAGTGCGGGGAAGGCCACGTCATCCAGGAGCGCCGATCCGGTGCGGAACACCAGGCCGTCGAGCACCGCGCGGCCAGAGGCGTTGAGCGCAGGGCCGATGGTGCCGGGCAGGGGGGTGGGTGTTTCCGCGCCGTCCGCAACTGTGGGCGCATCGGGGGCGGCGGCTGCCGGGGTGATTTCGGTGATATGGAGGTAGCCGGCGGTCGCGCTGCGGCTGGCGACCAGGGCGATGCGTTCTTCTGCGCGTTCGGCCGCGACATACCGGTAGTCGCCCAGGTCCACATGCATGTCAGGTTCGGGCAGGAGATCCAGCGCATAGCGGAAGTCAAACCCTCCGCAATCGGTGTCGGCGCATTCAAACAGGATGCGATAGCCGCGCGCCTGGAGGCTGTCGCGCAACGGTGCGATCAGTTGCAGGGTGGTCAGGCTGGTCGCGGGCAGGATGTAGGCCTCTTGCCGCACCGCGCCTTCGGTCACCAGGACCTCAAGCCGCCCGTCGCGCCAGGGGGAGACGGCGATGGCGTGGCTGTCGGCCGCGCTTTGGCGTTCGGCGGACAGGCGGGCGGTGGGCGGCAGGTCGATCTGTGCCGCCGCCGCCGCAGGACCGGCGAACAGGCTGAAGGCCAGGGCGCGCGCGGTCTTCATCTGGCTTGCGTGTGATAGTCGGGGTTTGGGACCATGCCGGTGGCCGAGGCGACGCGGTTTGACATGGCGAAAAACCCCGCGACGCTGGCAATATCCCAGATATCGCGGTCGGTGAACCCGGCATCGCGCAAGGTCTGGCGGTCAGGCTCTTCGATCCTGGCGCTGTCGCTTGTCATCTTCTCGACAAAGCGCAGCATGGCGCGTTGGCGATCGTCCAGAGGGGCCACGCGCCAGTTCATCACCAGCGCCTCGCCCAGTTCGGGATTGCCCGACAGCGCGCGCACCGCGGCGCCATGGGCGACCTGGCAATAGTGGCAGCGATTGAGCGATGAGACGACGACGGCAATCATCTCACGCTCGAGCTTTGTGAGCCCGCTGGGGGCCATCATCAGGTCGTTGTAGAGCGTGGTGAAGGCGTTGAGCTTGTCGATGTCGAACGCATATGCGCGCAGCACGTTGGGGACGAGGCCCAGCTTTTCGGCACACAGATCGAAATAGGCTGCGGTGTCTTCGGGCAGCGGATCGACCATCGGCAGATCAAGCGCGGTGGGTGGCTGGCTGTCTGTGCTCATGGGGTGTCGCCCTTCTTGATACGGTAGTGATACCGCCCGGCGACCTGCATTCCAAGCGAGCGATAAAGCGCATTGGCGGGGGCATTGGCCTGGGTCACGGCAAGGGCGAGGTGCGGGGCGCCATGTGCCTGTGCCCAGCCTGCGAGCGCGTGCATCATGTGGCGCGCCATGCCCTGGCGGCGGGCGGTGGGCAGCACTTCCAGCGCGTGGACCATGGCGGTGCCCTGGTGGATGGCGGCAAAGCCCGTGCCCACGGGGCGGTCGGCGGTGCGGCCGAGGATCGTGGTTTTGGGGGCGCAGGCGCGGTCCATCACCTGGATGCGGGCGGGGCCGATGCCGCCGGTGGCCCAGATCTCGCGCATGATGGCGAGGGGTTCGGGCATCAGGAAGGTGGATACAGGGGGTGGGCGATGGGCCGCGATGGGGGCGGTGTCGGCCACATACAGAGTGACGGGGTCGACGATGTCGTACTGGGCTTGGGCGAGCAGGGTATCGAGCGCATCCTCACCTTCGCGGATCCAGAAGAGCGGGGGTTGGCCGAGGGCCCGTATCGCGGCTTCGGCGGTGGCTAGGTCGGTGGCGTCAAACGCGGCTTCGGCGGTGGCGGCAGAGACGCGCTTGCCGCCGCCCTTCCCGTCGCGGATCGCCCAGGGGCCAGCGCGCGTGATCGCCGCTGTGGGCCAGGTGGCTTCGATGGCCCGATACAGCGCCTGGGCGTTTGGTGGGCTCATTCGGTGTCGCCGGGGAATGCGGCGGCCAGCGCGTCGATTGCGGTGGTGACCGCGTCGGCATCGGCCCCGCGCACGACGATGTTTGCGCCAAAGCGCCCGTCCTTGATGAACGGATATGAGCCGAAGGAAAGGTCGGGATGGGCGTCTGCCATATCGCCCAGCGGGCCTGCGATATCGCCCTCACCCCGGTTGATCCGCACCGTGGCGCTGTGCAAGGGTCGGCCGCCGGTCAGGTGTGGCATGAGGCTGGCCACCATCGCCTGGAAGACCGAAGGAACCCCGGCCATCACGTGCACATTGCCCAGGGTAAAGCCCGGCGCGGCAGAGACCGGGTTGTCGATCAGCGTGGCGCCATCGGGGATGCGCGCCATGCGCAGGCGGGCGGCGTTCAATTCGCTGCCCTGTCGGTCGTAATGCGCTTGCAGGATGGCGTGGGCATCGGCGCGCACGTCGATGGGGGCGCCCATGGCGCGGGCGATGCAATCGGCGGTGATGTCGTCATGGGTGGGGCCGATCCCGCCCGAGGTGAAGACATGATCGAACGCGGCGCTGAGCGCTTGGGTGGCGGCCACGATGGCATCGGCATCATCGGACACCACGCGCACTTCGCGCAGGTCGATGCCCTGGTCGGTCAAAACGCCGGCCAGGTGGTGCATGTTTGCATCCCGCGTGCGACCCGACAGAATCTCATCACCGATCACCAGCATTGCCGCCGTGGGGTTTGTCATCTGAACGCTCCTTGCCGCTTGTGTCGGGCCGGTATAGGTCGGCGCCCATGCGCTTTCCAACCCCCCTTGTCCCGGGCCGTCTTGTGCGGCGCTGGAACCGGTTTCTCAGCGAAGTCACGCTTGAGAGCGGGGAACTGGTGCGTGCCCATTGCCCCAATCCGGGCAGCATGATGGGGCTGAAAGAGCCGGGGCTGAAGGTGTGGCTGGAGCCCAATAACGACCCGAAGAAGAAGCTGAAATACGGCTGGCGGTTGGTGGAGTTCGAGGACGGCCATTGGTCGGGGATTGATACCGCGGTGCCCAACCGCGTGGTGAAAGAGGCGCTGGAGGCGCGCCAGATCGCCGCGTTGGCGGCGTATACGGGCGTGCGGCCCGAGGTGGCCTATGGTGAGAAAAGCCGGGTGGATTTTCTGCTGTCTGAACCCGGCCTGCCAGATGCCTATGTCGAGGTGAAGAATGTTCATCTTCTGCGGAGCGGTGATCTGGCAGAGTTCCCCGATAGCGTGACAACGCGCGGGGCGCGCCATCTGCGCGAGCTGTCCGATATGGTTGCCGCGGGCCACCGGGCGGTGATGGTCTACCTTGTGCAGCGCACCGATTGTGCGCGGCTCGCGCTGGCGCGCGATCTGGACCCGGCCTATGGGTTGGCATTTGATGCGGCCCGCAGCGCCGGGGTTGAAATGCTGTGCTACGGCACGCGGGTGACGCGGGACGGCGTGTGGCTTGACCGCCCGCTGCTGATCACAGAAGCCTGAGGCACTGGCACAACGCGTATACCTGCCCTATTTAGGGGCCAAGGGTGACATTGGAGACCCGAGTTGGACGACAAGAACCACGGCCGGCTGACGAAAGACGGCATTCGCATCTATGACGCTACGGACTTTGCCGGCATGCACAGAGCTGGTGAGCTTGCGGCGCGCATCCTGGATGAGGTTGCGCCGCATGTGTTTCCCGGTCAGTCCACCGGTGAGTTGGACCGCATCATCACCCGCAAGGTGGAAGAGGCCGGCGCGACGTCGGCCACCATCGGATACAAGGGCTATAAGCACGCAAGCTGCATCAGCGTGAACCACGTGGTGTGTCACGGCATTCCCAGCGAGAAGACGTTGAAGGATGGCGATATCCTGAACATCGACGTGACGGTGATCGTCGATGGGTGGTTTGGGGATACGAGCCGGATGTATGTGGCTGGGAAACTGAGCCGGAAGGCCGAGCGGTTGGTGCAGGTGACCCATGATGCCCTGTTCAAGGGGATCGAGGCGGTGCGCCCGGGCAATACCTTTGGCGATATCGGAGCGGCGATTCAGCACTATGTCGAAGGCAACCGCATGTCGGTTGTGCGCGATTTTTGCGGGCATGGGCTGGGCCGCGTGTTTCATGCCCCGCCCAACGTGTTGCATTACGGGCGGCGCGGGACCGGGGCGGTGCTGGAAGAAGGCATGTTCTTTACCATCGAGCCGATGGTGAACCTGGGTCGGCCGGAGACGAAGGTGCTGGCCGATGACTGGACCGCGGTAACGCGGGACAAGTCGCTGTCGGCGCAGTTTGAGCATTCGGTGGGTGTGACGGCGGATGGGTGCGAGATATTTACGCTGTCGCCGGGGGATCGGTTTCATCCGACTTGGGGATAGGTGCCCCCTCACCCTAACCCTCTCCCCCGAGGGGAGAGGGGACATGTCCTGGAAGGACGATGATCTATCTTGCTCTTCTCGGCGGTATTCCCTTTCCCCTTTGAGGGTAAGGGGCAGCTATTTCCGCAGCTCCGGCAATTGCGGTTCTGGCAACTCTTCCCCTTGTGCCCGCCGCCATTCGATCAGGATTTCGGGCACACCGCCGCGATAGGCGTGGATGTCGCCCATCAACGCCCAACTGCTGCGTGCGGGCTTGCGCGGGGCGGTGTCTTCATCGGCCCAGAGGGCCGTAAAAGGGGATGTTGCAGACATGGCAAAGAGGTTAGCGCAGCTTGCCGCGTCTGTCAGCCATAGCGCAAGAACGTGAGCACGGATTTGCCATATTGGCGACTGTCGACGATGGAAAAGCCGCCGGGTGCGGTTTGGACGGTGTTTTCCTCCCACACGATCAGAACCTCGGGCGACAGCCAGCCGCCCATATGCGCCGACATCACCGCCTTTTGCCCCAATTGCTGGCCATAAGGCGGGTCCAGGAACACCAGATCGAACAGGCTTTGCGACCAGCGGCCCAGCTTCGTTGCGTCGTTGCGCAACAGACGCGCCCGCGATTTCGCGCCGGTGCGTTTGATGTTTTCGGTGATCAGATCCGCTGCGCGGCCGTTTTCCACCAGATACGCCGTCTCGGCCCCGCGCGACAGCGCTTCCAGCCCCAGCGCACCGGTGCCCGCAAACAAATCCAACACGCGTGCGCCCTTGACGGGTTGGGCCACGGCGCCGTGGGCGAGAAGGTTGAAGATGTTTTCGCGCACCCGGTCTGCGGTCGGGCGCAACTGACCGCCCGGATCGCCAGCGGCGACACTGGCGAGCGTGCGCCCCCGCCATTCACCGCCGACGATCCTCATGCCGACATCAGTGCCTTGAGGTTCTGGGCCGGGTCGGCCACCGCTGCGGGATCTGGGGAAATTCCGTTTTCTATCATGCGCTTGCCAATCATATACGCGCGCGGGTCGTTCATGGCATCCACCGACAAGAGGGCCGCGCCCGAATAGTACCAATGGCTGAGACTGCCCGCGCGGTCGCCGGTTCGGGCCACGATGCGGTCATAGCCGGTGTTCAGACCGGCGATCTGAAGCTTTATGTCGTACTGATCGGACCAGAACCAGGGGTACGGGTCGTAGGCAGTGTTCGCGCCCAGAATGTTGTCGGCCACCGCTTCGGCCTGGTCGATGGCGTTTTGCACGCTTTCCAACCGGATCCGGTCGCCCCGCCACGGGAAAGAGGCGCAGTCGCCCGCCGCCCAGATCGCGGGATCGGACGTGCGGCCGTGGGCATCGACCGCGATGCCGTTGTCGATGGTCAGGCCGGCGGCTTCGGCAAGGCTGGTGGCGGGGCTGATGCCAACGCCCACGATGACGATATCGCAGGTGAGCGTGCTGCCATCGGACAACTCGGCCCCGGTGACGGCGCCATCGGTATCGGTCAGGCGCGCGAGGCCCACACCTTCGCGCAGATCGACGCCGTGCCCGCTGTGCAGGGTGCGGAAGTAAGCGGAGGTCTCAGGCGCGGCGACCCGTTGCAGGATGCGGTCGGCCATCTCAACCAGGGTAACCGTCAGCCCGCGTTGTGCGGCCACGGCGGCCGCCTCTAGCCCGATATAACCGCCGCCCACGATCAGCGCGCGGGCGCCCGCGCGCATCGCGGGGGCCATCTCGTCTATGTCGTAGATCTTGCGGACCACGTGCACGCCCGCAAGCTCACCCCCGATGGCACCGGGCAGGCGCCGCGGGACCGAGCCTGTGGCGAGGATCAGATCGCCATAGGCATAGCTTTGGCCGCCCGCGATCACCGTCTTGTCGGCGCGGTCGATGGCGTTGACCGTCGCGCCCGTGACCAGCGCAATCGCGTTGTCGGCATAGTAGGAGAGCGGTCGCAGGTAGAGCCGCTCTTTGTCCATCTCGCCCTTGAGATAGGCTTTCGACAGGGGCGGGCGCTGGTAAGGAGGCTCGGCCTCTTCACCGATCAGGGTGACCGGTCCGGCATAGCCGCCGCTGCGCAACCGTGCGACCGCTGACGCGCCCGCTTGCCCCCCGCCGATGACCACAATTCCCGCCATTGTTGTTCCCACTCTGTGGCCCTTTGATCCGCCAAACCCTATATCGCAGAGCAAGACGAAAACAATCACGGAAGGACAGGGTTATGACAGTCGGTGTAGGTGACAGGATTCCAGCGGCAGAGCTGTTGCGGGTGGGCGCGGATGGCCCCGAAACGGTGGCGATGCCCGATTACGTCGCTGGGCGCAAAGTGGTGATCTTCGCGTTGCCGGGCGCCTATACGGGGACCTGCACCACCGCGCATGTCCCAAGCTTCATGCGCGTTATGGACGATTTGAAGGACAAGGGCGTGGATGAGGTGATCTGCCTGTCGGTCAACGACCCGTTCGTGATGGATGCCTGGGGTGCCTCAACCGGGGCTGCCGCGGCTGGGATTACCTTTCTGGCCGATGCCAGCGGGGCCTTTGCCAAGGGGATGGAGCGTGTGCTGGATGCCCCTGCGGTGGGCCTGCATGGCCGGTCGCTGCGCTATGCGATGGTGGTCGACGATGGGGCGATTGCGCTGATCCATGACGACGAAAACCCCGGCGTGTGCGATATGTCGGGTGGTGAGGCGGTGTTGGCCGCGCTTTAGGCTTCGACGTTCACGATGGTGCGGGTGGGGAATGGAATGTCGATCCCGCCCGCATCGAACGCCTCTTTGACCGCGCGGGTCATGTCGGTCTTGAAGCCCCAGAAGTTCGATGCATCGCACCAGACCCGCACGGTGAAATCCACCGAACTGTCGCCCAGGTTCGTGACCTGCACGAAGGGTTCCGGGAAGGGATGGGCGCGGGTGTCGCGCATGATCGTGTCGCGAATGATCGCCTCGGCCCGGGCCAGATCGGCGCCATAGCCCACGCCGAACACCCATTCGACCTGGCGGGTGTCATAGCCTGAGAAATTCGTGATCACGTTTCCCCAGACCCGGCTGTTGGGGATGATGAACTGCACATTGTCGATAGAGGCGAGTTCCACGAAGTTCAGCGTGATGTCCCGGACCGTGCCCATCTTGCCGCCGACTTCGACGAAGTTGCCGACATTGATGGGCCGGAAGAACACGATCATCACGCCCGCGGCCACGTTTGACAGCGTGCCTTGCAGGGCCAGACCAATCGCCAGACCCGCGGCACCGATCAGCGCCACGAAGGACGTGGTCTGAATGCCGAAGGTGTTCAGAACAAACAGGACCGCGAACACCAAAACGGCGTAGCGCACGATATTGCCCAGGAAATTGAACAGCGTGATATCGAGCTGTTCGTATTTCGCGCCCAGGGCCCGGATCCGCCGTTTCAGCCAGCCGCCGAAGATGAACCCAGCGATCAGGATCGCAATTGCGGCCAGTACATTGCCCAGGATGGTCACCAGAAACTCAACTGTCAGCATCTCGCCCAGCGTGACACCGGCGATCTGGTAGCTTAGCACCGTCTCGATCATGCGGCGGCTTTGTCCATCGCGCGGGCGAGTTTCAGATCAAGTTCGGACAATCCATCGACGTCATGGGTGGTCAGCAATACCTCGACCGTGCGGTAGACGTTCGACCATTCGGGGTGGTGATTCAGCTTTTCGGCCTGGATCGCCATCTGGGTCATCCAGCCGAACGCCTCGACGAAGTTCTTGAACTGGAACGTCTTGGTCAGGGCATCGCGCCCCGGTTCATGCGTCCAGCCCGCTGCGGTCAACTCACTTACGGCTGCGGTATGCGCCTGGGGTGTCAGTTTTTCTGCCATTCGTCCTCCGATGTGACTTTCTTGAACGGGCCATAGCTCGTCAGAACCTCGATCTCTTCATCTACGGCCTGACGCTCACCTTCAAGGTATTGTGCGATGGCGCTGGCAAATCCTTCATCGGCGATCCAGTGCAGCGAATGGGTGGTGACGGGCAAATAGCCCCGCGCGAGCTTGTGCGCGCCTTGAGCGCCCGCTTCGACTGTGGCCAGGCCATTGGTGATGGCGAAGTCGATGGCTTGATAATAGCAGGCCTCAAAATGCAGGCAGGGGTGGTCTTCGACGGCACCCCAGTACCGGCCATAAAGCGCGCCGCGCCCGATGAAGTTGAGCGCCCCCGCGATGGGGCGGTCGTTTCGCATGGCCATGACCAGCAGCATGTCGTCGCGCAGCGTCTCCTGTGCGCGGTCGAAAAACGCGCGCGTCAGGTAGGGGGTGCCCCATTTGCGCGCGCCGGTGTCTTGGTAGAACACCCAGAACTCATCCCAATGGTGCGGCTCGATCTGATCGCCGGTCAGTTGCACGATCTCACCACCGAAGTTCTGCGCCGTGGCGCGTTCCTTTCGGATGTTCTTGCGCTTGCGCGATGACAGCG
Organism: Pseudomonadota bacterium; assembly: GCA_039820585.1. Classification (GTDB taxonomy): domain Bacteria; phylum Pseudomonadota; class Alphaproteobacteria; order Rhodobacterales; family Rhodobacteraceae; genus JBCBGF01. The sequence continues at coordinate 119,233 of JBCBPV010000001.1, read as the reverse complement.
AGGCGAGGAACCCGTCGAAATCTGTGTAGCCGCGGTTTTCCCAGTGAAACTGTTGCGATGTGCGATGCATCAGGCCCATCGCCTGGCCTGCCGCTGCCTCTTCCTCGGTGCAGAAGGTGATGTGCAGGGAGGACAACTTGTTCTCTGCCGCCACATGGACCGCGCCCTGCACCAGAGCGGACTGTGCCTTGATCTCATGCCCCGGCTTGGCCAGCAGGCGCCGCCCGGTGGCTGGTGTGAAGGGCACGGCCATTTGCAGTTTGGGGTAGTAGCGCCCGCCTGCGCGCTCATACGCATGGGCCCAGTTGTGATCGAAGATGTATTCGCCCTGGCTGTGCCCCTTGGCGTAGAGGGGGGCGACGCCAATGGCCTGACCGTCTTCGCGGGCCACCAGGTAGCGGGGTTGCCAGCCGGTGCCGGCGCCCACCGACCGGCTGTCTTCCAGCGCTTTGAGGAAGCGGTAGGTCGTGAACGGGTCGCTGGGGCGACCGCCATCAGCTGCTTCGGGCGCGGCGCAGGCATCCCATTCGGCCGCGCCGATGTCGTTCAGCGAGCCGATGGCTTCGATTTCGATCTGGGTGTCGCTCATGGGGGTGCCTTGGTTGAACCCCTAACTTGGCCCCGGACGGCCCGCCGTCAAGCGGGATCATAGCCTTCAAAGGTGATCTGGTGGGCGACAGTGCGCGCTGCCTTCTCTTCCGCCTTGGACCGGACGGTCCAGCACAAAACCGGGGCGTTCCGCGATTTCAGGGCTGTCAGGGCGGGGTTTGAGAGGTCTGTGCGATCATGGCTGACAAAGCTGGCACCGACGCGGTCGAAATCGGCGATCCGGGACAGCGATTTGCGCCGGTCCGCGGGCACGTCGTTGTATTCGTCACCGGTGAAGGCGCAGGTCGTCAGGCCCCGGCAGACCGCGGGTGCCAGATCCTGCATCGCCGCCGTACTGTGGGGGTTGAAGGACATGACCGCGACAGGGCCATCGTAACTGGCGAGATCGCGGGCCACCGCCTGTTCGAGTGCCCCGACTTCGGGGCCAAGTGCGCCATCCTGATCCTTGAGCTCGATCAGGACCGGCACGAGACCGGCAACGGCCGTCAGACACTGTGCGAGGGTGGGCACCGTCGCGGTGCCCCCCAAAAGCGTCATCTGGCCGAGATCCTTCGAGGTCGCGTCGCGCACAAGCCCGCTTTGCCCCGTCAACCGCTGGAGCCCATAGTCGTGGAAGACCATCGCCTGACCATCGGCGGACAGTTGTATATCCACCTCGACCCCATATCCCGCCGCACAGGCCGCGCGGATCGCGTTAAGCGAGTTTTCCGGGCACCGGCCCGTGCCATCATGCAGGGCGCGATGGGCAATCGGACGCTCCAGAAAGGCGCGGGGAAGGGGGGGTGTCATGCGATTTCAAATATCCCTTCGATCTCGACCGCGATGCCAAAGGGAAGGGAGGCAGCGCTGACCGCAGATCGCGCGTGCCGGCCCTTGTCGCCCAGCGCTTCGACCATGAAATCCGACGCGCCGTTGATGACCTTGGGCTGATCGGTGAAATCGGGGGTCGAGTTCACGAAGCCCACCAGCTTCACCACCCGCACCAACCTGTCCAGATCGCCCTCGCAGGCGGCCTTTACCTGGGTCAGAAGGCTGATCGCGCAGGCCCGTGCGGCGGCAGCGCCAGCCGGTACATCCATATCATCGCCCAGTTTTCCGGTGATCATGCCGTCAGGGCCCACCGAGATCTGGCCAGATACATGCACCAGCGCACCGGTTTTCACGAAGGGCACGTAATTGGCCAAAGGGGCCGTTGCTTCGGGCAAAGTGACGCCCATTTTTGCCAAATTCTCTTCAATACCCAAGGCGCAGGCCCCCTCTCGCAGGTGTGATGGCGGCACGCTATCGTGCCAGATGATCGGCGAAAACCCCGTAAAACAGGCGGAAATCCGCCCTTTGCGCCCGTGGGCTGCGGCCGGAGGGGAAACGCAATGTTTCGCGGAGGCCACATTGCTGGTGCAACACGGTGTGCGGCCATAGGAATTACGTCTGGTCTTGCTATGTGCTACGAAGAAATCGAGCATTGAAACAAAAGACCGGCTTTCCATGATGACCCTCCGCCTGACCAAGGTGCTTATCGTTTTGTGCGCAGGCGTCCTGGGCGCTTGTACAACGCCGGACACTCCGGTTGAGGTCTTTGACCCATACGAGAAGACCAACCGCAAGGTGCACAACTTCAATGTCGGCCTGGACCGTGCGCTTTTGCGCCCGACGTCAACGGCTTACGGTGTCGTTGTGCCCCGCCCGGTGCGAACGGGCGTGTCGAACTTTGCCAACAATATCGACACGCCGCGCTTCATGCTGAACGACCTTGCGCAGGGCAATATCGTTGATGCGGGCCATAACTTCATGCGCTTTTTGGTGAACACCACGCTGGGTGTTGGCGGCATCTTCGATCCGGCCACATCGTTTGGCCTGGAAACCCGGCGCACGGGGTTTGGTGAAACCTTGCATGTCTGGGGCACGGAAGAGGGGGCGTATATTGAGCTTCCGGTCTTTGGCCCGTCGAATGAGCGCGATGCCATCGGGACAGTGGTTGATTTTATCTCAAACCCGCTCAGCGCGACAATTGACGCCAGCGATGACTGGATCCCGCCCACGGCCAATGTGATGGACCGGCTGGGGGATCGGTACGATTTCGCCGATACGATCGACAGCCTGTTCGACGATAGCGAAGACAGCTATATCTCGGCCAGAATTCTATACATTCAGAACCGTCGGTTCGAACTGGGCGGCAATGGCGGAAACGCCGAGTTTGACCCGTTTGCCGAGTTTGATGACGACCCCTTTGCAGAGTTTGATGAGGAGTAGAGCAATGGATAGACGACAGTTCATCGCTTTGACGGGCGCAGGCGCGCTCGCCTTTGCAGCCGGTCCCGTAGCAGCACAGGCCGCGCAGGCCGAACAGCTTGTGACCGCCGCCGTCAACGACATCACGCGCAGCATCAATTCGGGCAAGTCCGCTGCCGCGCTCTACAATGATTTCGAAACGATTTTTGAGCGCTATGGCGACGTGGGCTATAGCGCGCAAGGCGTGATGGGCCGCCCGTGGCGCGAGATGTCGAACCAGCAGCGCCGCGCGTTTGCCGATGCGCTGAAGGTGTATCTGTCGCGCAAATACGGGCGTCGCTTCCGCGAGTTCCAGGGGGCCGAGATCAACGTGATGAACACGCGCGAGATCCGGCGTGGGACCGAAGTGGTGACATCGGTCAAGCTGCGCGGCTCTGCCCCGTTTGAGGTGCTGTTTCGCGTGCGTGATGTGAACGGCCAGCCGCGGTTCTACGATCTGGTGATCGAAGGGATCAGCCTGGTTGTGACCGAGCGCGCAGAAATCGGTGCCAAGCTGGACGCGCGGCGCGGGGACGTGGATGCGCTGATCGCGGATCTGCGGGCCGCTGCCTAGTTCCGTCCGAAGATCGATTCAAGCACATCGATCAGCAACTGTTCGGTCGCCGACGGGCCGGACCGTTGCTGGCGCTGTTGCCGCCGGGGTTGATCCTGCGCCAGCACCTGCGGCGCTTGGGGCACGATCATCGGCAATGGACGGGGCGGCAGGCCTTCATGCACCCGCACCATCGTTTCGCGCCAGATCTCGGCCGGCAGGCCACCGCCCGTGACACCGGTAAGGGGGGTGTTGTCATCATACCCCATCCAGACCCCCGCCACGTAATCCGCCGAAAAGCCCAGAAACCACGCATCGCGCGCGGCCTGCGTCGTGCCGGTTTTGCCCGCGACGGGGCGGTCAGGCAGTGACGCACGCCCCCCGGTGCCGCCGTTGACAACCTCGCTCATCATATAGACCAGTTGCTGCGCGGCCGCTTCCGAGATCACACGCTCGCCCATCCCGCCCTCTTGTCCGATGAGCGGCGTGTCATCGCCCTTGATCCGCAATTGGGTCAGCCCGTAAGGCGTGACCGAAGAGCCGCCGTTCAGGATGCCCGCAAACGCGCCCGTCATCTCTAGCAGCGTGGATTCTGACACGCCCAGCGCCAATGCGGGGCCATCGGCGAGGTCTGACGCGATCCCGAACCCTTCGGCAATGGCGCGCACGCTTTCGCGCCCCACGCCTTCGGACACGCGCACCGCGGGGATATTCAACGAATGCTTCAGCGCCTCGGTCAGCGTGACGGGTCCGTAAAACTCATTGGTGTAATTGCGCGGCGTCCAGGGGCCCGAGCCGGGGACATCCAGAGTGATAGGCTCATCGACCACCACATCGTTCGGCCCATAGCCCAGGTCCAACGCCGCGGCAAAGACGAAGGGTTTGAAGGCGGAGCCCGTCTGCCGCTTGGCCTGGATCGCGCGGTTGAACTGGCCCGCGACCCCTTGGGTCTTGCGGCCGCCCACCATCGCGCGCACGGCGCCATCCGCGCTCATCACGACAATCGCGGCCTGGGCTTCGCTGCCCTGACGCACTTTGTTCTCGAAGATGAACTTCAGCGCCTCTTCCGCCGCGGTCTGAATGCGCTGGTCGAAGGTGGTGCTGACGATCACGTCCTCTGTCGTGTCACGGGTGAGGAAGGAAGGCCCCTGATCCATCACCCAGTCGGCAAAGTACCCCCCCGCACGCCGTTCGGCTGCCTCTGACAGCTGCGCTGGGTTCTGGCGCGCCGCGCTGGCGGCAGCGGGGCCCAGATATCCCTGATCTTCCATCAGCTGGATAATCAGGTTGGCCCGGTTCTGCGCACGTTCCAGATTTGCGGTGGGCGCAAACCGTGACGGGGCCACCAACAGACCCGCCAGCATCGCACCCTCCGCTGGGCTGACCTCGGCCGCGGACTTGCCGAAATAGCGCTGTGCCGCCGCCTCGAACCCGCGCGAGCCTGCGCCAAGATAGGCGCGGTTCAGATAGATCGTCAGGATCTCATCCTTGGAATAGCGTGCCTCAAGCGCCATCGCATAGACCGCTTCCTTGGCCTTGCGCACCAGCGTCGTGCGCCGGCAATCGGCCTCATACTCGGCCTCGGTCATGCCAGCGCCGGGGTCAAAGGGCGTGCCGAGGCACAGGAGCTTCGCGGTCTGCTGGGTGATGGTCGACCCGCCATGGCCCGACAGGGGGCCGCGCCCCTCGCGCAGGTTGATGCGGATTGCGCTGGCAATACCGCGCGGGCTGATCCCGAAATGGCGGTAAAACCGCTTGTCCTCGGTCGCGATGATCGCGTTTTTGAGGTTGGGCGACACCGTATCTGCGGTGATCTGGCCACCGAACTGTTCGCCGCGCCATGCAAAGATCTGATCGTTGCGATCCAGGATGGTGACCGATCCCCGCGCCCGCGCATCCAGAAGCGCGTCGGCGGGCGGCAGGCCGATCGCATACCAGCCTACGATGGCCGCCAGCGCCACCGCGCCCAGGATCGCCGCACGCAGACCCAGCCACCACAAAAAGCGCGCGAGTGCGCGTAACGGCCATGTGATCGCGCGAAGAATCGGATGCGACCGCGCACGCTTGCGCGCGGGCTTGGCCGCACGTTTGCGCGGCGCCTTTGGCCGCTTGGACCCTTGTGTATAACGTTTCTCAGCGACCATTGGTGGCCGCGACCCACGCTGATTGCTCATACTGTCACGTGTCTGGTTGCCTGCCCGTTTTTTGGCAATTTAGCCCGCCTCTGCCGTCAAAGGCACCCGTGAAACGGGGTGCGGCGCTTTTTCTTTCGCCCAAAATTACAGCAGATGGCGTCATTTGTGCAAAAATTGTGCAAAATGCTTCGTCAAGCTGCCCAATTCCTGCCCGCAATTCCTTGAGTTTCGCGTCCCCAAGCGCCCTGTTGCCCCCGTGGAATTGCGGGGGCAGTCCTCGCGTTGCGGAAGGGGATGCAAGTGAAACTCATCATTGCAGCGATCAAGCCGTTCAAGCTCGAAGAGGTACGCGAAGCGCTCACCTCGATCGGGGTGCGCGGCATGATGGTCACCGAAATCAAGGGCTTCGGCTCGCAATCGGGCCACACGGAGATCTATCGCGGGGCTGAATACGCCGTGAACTTCGTGCCGAAAGTGAAACTTGAAATCGTTGTGGCCGAAAGCATGGCCGATCAGGTGGTTGAAACCATCTCTTCGACCGCCAAGACCGACAAAATCGGCGACGGCAAAATCTTTGTCCTGGATGTGGAAAGCGCGATGCGCGTTCGCACCGGCGAAACCAACGCAGACGCGCTCTGAGCGGCTAAGGGTCAAGGGGACTTAAACATATGAAACTCTCAAGAATTGTTCTTGCAACAGCGGTGCTTGCCGCCGTGCCGACACTGGGCATCGCCCAGGAAGAGGCGCCCGGGTTCGACGAAATCGGCCCGTATATCATGACAACCCTGCTGTTCTGCATGGCGGGTTTCCTTGTGTTCTTCATGGCCTGCGGTTTTGCCATGCTCGAAGGTGGTCTGGTGCGGTCGAAGAACGTGACCATGCAGATGACCAAGAACATCGCGCTCTATTCGGTTGCGGCGATCATGTATTGGCTGATCGGCTTCAACCTGATGTATCCCGGCGATTTCAATGGCTACGTCGGCTCATTCTTCGTGCCAACGGTGCTGGACCCGGTGGGTGTGGCTGCGGCTGACGCGGCACTGGATTATGCGTCCGTCGGGTCGGACTTCTTCTTCCAGCTGGTGTTTGTGGCTGCCACTGCCTCGATCGTGTCGGGTGCTTTGGCCGAACGGATCAAGCTGTGGCCGTTCCTGTTCTTCGTGGTCGTGCTGACCGGTGTGATGTACCCGATCTCGGGTTCGTGGCAGTGGGGCGGCGGCTGGCTATCTGAGATGGGCTTTTCCGATTTTGCTGGGTCGACGGTTGTCCACTCGGTCGGTGGTTGGGCCGCGCTTGCGGGTGCTATTATCCTCGGGCCACGCCTTGGCAAGTACAAGGACGGTCAGGTTAACCCAATGCCGGGTTCGAACCTTGCTTTGGCCACGCTGGGCACATTCATCCTGTGGCTGGGTTGGTTCGGCTTCAACGGCGGCTCGCAGCTGGCCATGGGCACTGTGGGCGACGTCTCTGACGTGTCGCGCATCTTTGCCAACACCAACATGGCGGCAGCGGCCGGTGCGGTGACCGCGTTGATCCTGACGCAGATCCTGTACAAGAAGCCTGACCTCACCATGGTGCTGAACGGTGCCCTGGCCGGTCTGGTGTCGATCACGGCGGAACCGCTGGCACCCACGCTTTTCGGCGCGCTCTGGATCGGTGCGATCGGCGGTGTAATCGTGGTGTTCACGGTTCCGATGCTCGACAAGATGAAGATCGACGATGTCGTTGGCGCCATTCCGGTGCACCTGTTCGCAGGGATCTGGGGCACGATCGCTGTGATCTTCTACAACGGTGATGCAAGCCTTGTGACCCAGCTGACCGGGATCGCGGCCTACGGTGTCTTCACCTTCGTTGCCAGCCTGATTGTCTGGATCATCCTCAAGGGGATCATGGGCATTCGTGTCGGCGAAGAGGAAGAGCTTGCGGGTCTCGATGTCTCGGAAATGGGTATGGAAGCATATCCGGACTTTTCGAAAGGCTGATCTCCCTTCCTGTCAGTCTTCAAACCTGGCCCGGGCGTTCGCGCCCGGGTTTTTTCATGCCTCCGGCGGGGATATTTCCCGACCAAAGAACAGCGGACGTGGCCTCAGGCTCTTTGGTCCGGAAATATCCTGGGGGAGCCGCCCTTGGGCGGCGGGGGCAACGCCCCAAATGTATGAGAGGTCAGACGCCTGCAGCGACGATGGCTTCGGCCAGGATCGGCACGGTGCGCGCGTTGATGCCCGCGATGTTCAACCGTGAGTCGCCCACCATGTAGATCCCGTGATCTTCGCGCATCGCGGTCACCTGGTCGGGTGTCGCGCCCAGGCGTGAGAACATGCCGCGGTGATCGGCCAGGAAATCGAACCTGTCGGAGTTTGTGCGCTGGCGCAGCTCGCCCGCCAGTGTCTCTCGCAAGGCCAGCATGCCGGTGCGCACCTCTTCCAGTTCCGCCTGCCAATCGGCGCGAAGCGCGGGATCGGTCAGGATCATCGTCACCAGCCGCGCGCCGTGATCGGGCGGGAAGGAGAAGTTCTGGCGGTTCAGGAAGGCCAGGTTGTTCTGCGTCACACCGGCACTTTCGGCGGTCTCGGACATCCCGATCAGGATGCCGGTGCGTTCGCGGTAGATCCCGAAATTCTTCGAACAGCTGGCGGCGATCAGCATCTCTGGCAGACGAGAGGCCATCAGGCGTGTACCCGCCGCATCTTCCTCCAACCCGTCGCCGAAGCCCTGATACGCGATGTCGATCATCGGCAAAGCGCCAGAGGCCTGGATGAAATCGGCCACCGCGCCCCATTCGTCCAGCGTCAGGTTCGCGCCGGTGGGGTTGTGGCAGCAGCCGTGGAGCAGCACCACATCGCCTGCTTTGGCATGGCGCAGGTCATGCATCATGCCCGCGAAATCCACCGCGCGGGTGGCGTTGTCGAAGTAGCGATAGGTCTGCATCGGCAGGCCGAGGTATTTGATGATTGTCAGGTGATTGGGCCAGGTCGGGTCCGACACCCAGATCGTGGCATCAGGGTTGGCGAGCTTCACCAGTTCCAGCGCCTGACGCACCGCACCCGTGCCACCGGGTGTGGCCGCAGAGGCAAGCCGCGCATCGTCCACCGCATCGCCCAGGATCAGGTCGCGCATCGCCGTGTTAAACGCCGGATCGCCGATCAGGCCCACGTAGGATTTTGTGGTCTCGGCTTCCCACAGCTGTTTCTCGGCCGTTTTCACCGCCCGCATGATCGGCGTTTTGCCATCGGCGTCCTTGTAGACGCCCACCCCCAGATCCACCTTGTTTTCGCGCGGATCTTCTTTGTAGGCAGCCATCAGCGCGAGGATCTTGTCGGCGGGGTGGGTCTTGAGGTTCGACAGCATGGGTTGCCCTTTCAGTCGGGGATCCGCGTCAGATCACGCGGTCGCTTGAGCGTTCGGGTGAAATCCTGCCGGCGGACCGGCACGAATCCGTGCCTTTGATAGGTCTGCAAGGCGCGGGGATGGTCAAGGGTGCAGGTGTTGACGGCCAGGCGTTCCACCCCGGGCCGGTCCCATGCGGTCAGGATGGCGGTGCGCAAGAGAAATGCGCCCAGTCCCTGGCCCACTGCCTGGGGGACCAGGCCGAAATAAGCCAGTTCACAGGTCTTCGCCTTGCGCCCGTCGAGGATGAAGAAGCCATGCGGCCAGCCGTGGGCCATGAGCGTGAACAGATCGACGGCGGCGTCATCGAGCCAGCCCTGCAATTCGGCCGGATCCCGGTCATGCGCATCTTCCCAGGCATAGTCGCGCCCCACCGCATCGTAGAGCGACAGGAAATACCAGTTCGGTGCAGCCTTTGCCTTCAAGAGTGACGCGGGATGCGTCGCGGGCAGTGTGGGGTAGCAATAGGTTGGCCGGGCCGTCATCTCTAACCAGGTGACGGTATAGTCCACCTGGGTTCCGGCGGGCAGAACAGTCATCCGGTTTCGACTTTCAGCTCGTCATACCGCCCCCATTCGGACCACGAGCCATCGTAAAGCGACAGCCGTTCGACCCCCATACGCTCCAACGCCAGGTACAGGATCGCCGCCGTGACGCCGGAGCCGCATGTGGTGATGACAGGCTTTGACAGATCGACCTCTGCCGCCTGGAACACCGCGCGCAGGGCGTCGGGGTCTTTCATCGTGCCGTCATCGTTCAGGAGCGTCCGGTAATGTACGTTCTTTGAGCCCGGAATATGGCCCGAGCGGAGGCCGGCGCGCGGCTCCTTTTCCGCACCGGTAAAGCGGGATGGCGACCGCGCATCGACGATTTCATGGTCGCGCAGTTTCGATGCGGCGGCGACTTGGGTGACATCGCGCACCATGTGGTTCTGCCGGGTCACGGTCATGTGGCGGTCGCGCACGATCGGGGGCAGGTCGCCCACCGGGTGCCCCTCGGCCTGCCACTTGGGGAAACCGCCATCCAGAACGGCGACATCGGTCTTGCCCATCAGCCGGAACAGCCACCACACGCGCGCGGCTGAAAATAGGCCCGCGCCGTCATAGACCACGACCTGGTGGCCGTCGCCCACGCCCATGGCGCGCATCCGGCTCATGAATTTCTCGACCGGCGGCACCATATGGGGCAGCTCGGATCGGTGATCGCTGATCTCGTCAATGTCGAAGAACCGCGCGCCGGGGATATGGGCGCTGGCGTATTCGGCCTTTGCGTCGCGGCCCATATCGGCGAGGTAATAGCTGCCATCGAGCACCCGCAGATCGGGATCGTTCAGATGTGCGGCGAGCCAGGCGGTCGAGACCAGGGTTGTGGGGTCGTCGGTCATGGGGCGCGCACTCCGCAGTCGGTTGGGTTCGTGCTACATCCCGGTGTCATGCGTGGCAAGGCCGGTGGGCAAACGAGAACGGCCCGGGCGGTGGTCCCGGGCCGCAAGGCACACTCGTTACAACAAACCCAAGCGGCGACAACTCACCTTGCCAAAAGTCATATGCGACGCGGACGCCAGCATAGTGTGCAAACTTCGTCGCCGCTCTCGACTGTCATATGGGAAGGTGGGCCGCGCGGTTCACGGGGAAAACGGGTCCGGTTTTACCCGTGTTCCTTTATCAGCCGTGCCTTTTGGCGATTCCAGTCGCGCTTGGCCGAGGTTTCGCGCTTGTCGGCCACCTTCTTACCCTTGGCGATGCCGATCTTCAGCTTCGCCAGCCCGCGGTGGTTGAAATAGAGAACCAGGGGCACCAGCGTCATCCCCTTGCGCTGGGTCGCGTTCCAGAGATCGGACATCTCTTTGCGGCTGACAAGCAGCTTGCGACGACGCCGATCTTCGTGCCCCCAGGTCTTGGCCTGGTCGTAGGGTGCGATGTAGCTGTTCACGAGCCACAGTTCACCCTCATCCACCGTTGCATAGCTTTCGGCGATGTTGGCCTGGCCCTCGCGCAGGGACTTAACCTCGGACCCCATCAGTTGGATGCCGCATTCCAGATCGCTCTGGATGGCATAGTCAAAGCGCGCGCGCCGGTTTTCGGCGACGACCTTGTAGTTGGGGTTATCCTTGGGCTTGGCCATGGGGGTCACTTAGGCAGGCCGGCGCTTTGAGTCCAGCGCCACTGCCCTAGTTCAACAGACCCGCATGGCGCATCGCATCGTCGATTGCGGTCTTTGTGCCGTCGGTGACGCCGACCAAAGGCAAGCGCACCTCGTCCGAGCAATGGCCCAGGCGCGACAGACCGTATTTGGCACCGGCAAGCCCGGGTTCAAGGAAGATCGCGGTGTGCAGGGGCATCAGCCGGTCCTGCAGTGTCAGGGCCTTGGCATAGTCGCCGGTCAGCGTCGCCTCTTGAAACTCTGCACAGAGCCGGGGGGCCACGTTTGCGGTGACCGAAATGCAGCCAACCCCGCCATGGGCATTGAAGCCAAGGGCCGAGGCGTCTTCGCCCGACAGTTGAACGAAATCGGCGCCACAGGTCGCACGTTGGTGCGAGACGCGGACGATGTCGCCCGTGGCATCCTTGACGCCGATGATCCGGGGCAGTTTTGCCAATTCGCCCATGGTGTCGGGCGTCATGTCCACGACCGACCGGCCGGGGATGTTGTAGATCACGATCGGCAGGTCGCAGCAGTCATGCAGCGCGCGGAAATGCGCGATCATGCCCGCCTGCGTGGGCTTGTTGTAGTAGGGCGTCACCACCAGGGCCACATCTGCGCCCACCGCGTGAGCGTGGCGCATGAAGCGAATGCCTTCATCGGTGTTGTTCGATCCGGCCCCTGCGACGACCGGCACGCGGCCTGCGACGGTCTTGACCACAAACTCGACCACTGCCTCATGTTCGGCATGGCTGAGCGTGGGGCTTTCGCCGGTGGTGCCGACGGGAACGATGCCGTGGCTGCCTTCGGAGATCTGCCAGTCGATCAGCTTTTTCAGCGCGTCATAGTCCACTTCGCCGCCCGAGAACGGCGTGACGAGGGCGGGCATAGAGCCTTTCAACATGACGCATTTCCTTATCATTTGAGGCAAATGCCCCGAGTTAAATCGCGGCAGACCCTAAGCGCATGCCTTGCTAATGCCAAGTTTGTGTGTTGTTCGTTTACCGGGGGGTCTTAGGGTCACACGCATGATACCTGCCCGGTTTGTACATAGTCTTGCTGCTTTACTGGTTCTGATCGTCACTGCAACCGCTTCAGCGGCACAAACCACGCGTGAGGTTGAGGCCATGCGCGAGGCGATGACGCTTGTGCGTAAGGGCGATTGGGACGCGGCCCTTGCGGCGGGCAACCGCGCGGGCCCCGTCGGGCGCGATGTGGTGGAATGGCACCGCCTGCGTGCCGGGCGCGGCAAGTTCGATGACATGACCGCATTTCTGGAACGGCGCGGTGACTGGCCGGGCCTGAGCTATCTGGTCCGTCGCAGCGAAGGCACCGTGCCCTACCGGGCGCGTGCGCGCGACGTGGCAGAGTTCTTTGCCGCCAACCCACCGCAAACCGGGGCGGGCATGATCGTGCATGCCGCCGCGAATGAAAGCCTGGGCCGCGATGCCATCGCGCGGGATCTGATCATTTCGGCCTGGACGGAATACGATCTGTCGACCGGCGACGAACGCTATGTTCTGGAACGCTATGGCGATCTGGTCAAACCGCACCACACCGCGCGCATGGACCGGCTGTTGTGGTCGGGTCAGTCGAAGGCGGCGGAGCGTATGTTGCCCCGCGTCAGCGAAGACTGGCAGGCGCTGGCGCGCGCACGTATCGCGCTGCGCGACGACAAAAACGGGGTGGATGCGCTGATCGAGGCGGTGCCCGAAGACCTTCGCGATCACCCCGGCCTGGTGTTCGAGCGGTTCCAATGGCGCGCCCGAAAGGGACGCAATGCGCCCGCCGTGGAACTTGCGCTGACGCTGCCCGGCACGGAACGCGCATTGGGCCAGCCCGCGCGCTGGGCCAACTGGCGGCGGGTTCTGGCCCGCTGGTCGATGCGCCAGGGTGAGGGGGAGACGGCCTATGCGCTGGCCTCGGCCCATGGGTTGACCGAGGGCATTCACTACGCCGATCTTGAATGGCTGTCGGGCTATCTGGCGCTGCGGTACAAGGACGATCCTGAACGCGCGCTTCTGCATTTCCGCCGCTTCCGCATCGCGGTCTCCAGCCCGATCAGCCTGGGCCGGGCCGGGTATTGGGAAGGTCGCGCGCATGAGGCATTGGGCGATGTCGAGGGTGCGGCCCAGGCCTATGCCTTTGGGGCAGAGTTCCAGACGAGCTTTTACGGCCTGCTGGCTGCAGAGCGCGCGAGCCTGCCCATGGATCCCGCGCTGACCGGACGAATGGATTATCCCGATTGGGCGGCGGCGCCCTTTGTTACCTCGTCAGTGCTGGAGGCGGCACAGCTTTTGCACAAGGCGGGCGAGCGCAGCCTGGCGGAACGCTTTCTCACCCATCTCGCCGAAAGCCTGGATCAGACGCAGCTGGGCCAATTGGCGGATTATGCGCTGTCGCTGGAAGACGCCCATATCGCGCTGATGATCGCTAAACGCGCCGCGCGCGCCGGTGTCGTCGTGCCCCATGCCTATTTCCCGCTGGTCGATTTCGGCTTGGAAGAGCTGAATGTGCCCGAAGAGATGGCCCTGGCGATTGCCCGCCGCGAAAGCGAGTTTGACCCCGCCGTGCGCAGCGGGGCGGGCGCCGTGGGCCTGATGCAAGTGATGCCCCGCACGGCCCGCGCCGTGGCAGAGCGGCTGGATGTACGGTTTTCGACCAAACAGTTGCAGCAAGACCCGGTTTATAATGCGCGGATTGGCGTGGCCTATATCGAAGAGCTGGTGGATCAGTTCGGGCCCAACATGATGCTGGTCGCGGCCGCCTATAACGCGGGGCCCAGCCGCCCGTTGCGTTGGATGCGGGAACAGGGCGATCCGCGAAATGCGGATGTCGATGCCATCGACTGGGTCGAACACATCCAGTTCCGCGAAACCCGCAACTACGTAATGCGCGTGATGGAAAGCCTGCCGGTCTATCGCGCGCGGCTGAGCGGGGAGACGTCGGATATTCGGCTGAGCGATGAGCTGAAGCTGCGCTAAAGCAATTCCGGCCATTTCGGACCATCTTTCGCGGCCTTTCGCCTTCGTCTGGAACGCAAAAGACAATGCATGTTTCAGACCAAACCGAAAACGCTCTGGGGCATTTCCAGCAGTCACTGGATCGTCTTTCGCTGCCTTCCGCCCGCGGCCCGCACGCAAAGGGCGACACCTGTTCTTGGCCAAGGCGGAACCGCGCTAGCGCGTCCGCGCGCGGCGTTCGCGCCACAAGGTGAACAGGCCCGCCGACACCACGATCGCGGTGCCAAGCGCCACGTTGGGGCGCAGCACCTCGCCAAACACGCTGACCCCGAGCGCTGTGCCGAAGACGAGCTGGAAATAGGCGAAGGGTTGCACCGAACTGGCCTCGGCCACCTCATAGCACCGGATCAGCAGCCAGTGCCCCAAGGCGCCGGTCACGCACAATGTCGCCATCCAACCCCAGTCCGGCGCGGTCATCGGTTCCCAAAACCAGATGCCCACGCCCGACATCGCCACGGCGCCCGCCACGCCCGTCCAGAAGAACGATGTGGCGGTCGTGTCGCGCCGCGCGGCATAGCGGGTGAGCAGGCCGTAGAGCGCGAACATCGCAGCGGAGGCGAGGGGCACCAGAGCGGCGGGCTGAAACACGGTGACGCCGGGTTGCAAGATCACGAGCACCCCCAGAAACCCGATGCCAATCGCGACCCAGCGACGCCACCCCACCCGTTCACCCAGCACGACGCCGGACAGTGCGGCGATCAGCAGCGGGTAGCAGGCAAAGATCGCGAGGCTGTCCACCAGACCCAAAAGAACAAAGGCGCCCACCATCACGCAGATCTCGAAGGCCAAGAGCAGCCCCCGAAAGATCTGCAACACCGGCTGGCGGGTGGCGGCCGCCGCGCGCACCCCGCCGGCGCGGCGCGATGCCACCGCGATCACGAAAGCGGCGAAGAACCAGTAGCGGATCATCACCACCATCAGCACGTTGTATTCCCCCGCCAGATGGCGCGAGATCCCGTCTTGCATGGCGAAAACGAAGCTCGCCGCGATCATCAGGGGGATGCCCAGGCGGGCGTTGTCGGCGCTCATGCCAGCCGCGCCACCGTCATGTGGCGCTTGCGGCCAAAGCCGGGCACGCGCGTCACCGTGAACCCCGCAGCCGCAAGCCCGCGACGTACATCGCCCGCGGCGGTATAGGTGGCGGCGGTGCCCCCGGGCGCAGTATGCCGCGCGACCTCGGCCATCATGGCGGGCGACCAGAGGGCGGGATTGCGCGCGGGCGCGAACCCGTCGAGGTACCAGGCATCGGCCCGGCCATTCCAGGCAGGCAGGGTCTGCGTGGCCTCGCCCAGGATCACCTCAACCGAGACGCCGGGCCCCTCGAACACTGGCCCCTGCGCCCATGCGGCGGTCAGCCATGCGGCGCCCTCTGTCAGGACGGGAAACGACGCGAGCGCCTGGGCCATGGCGTCTGCGTCCATTGGGTAACCCTCAAAACTCGTGTAGCGGATCGGCCCCGAGAGCCTGGCCCTGCGCATCGCGGCCAGCGTGACGAGCAGGTTCAGGCCCGTGCCAAACCCCAGCTCTGCGATGCGAAACCCCGGCGTGATCCGATCCGGCAGACCGTTGCCCGCGACAAAGACATGCGCGGCCTCTGCGGCCCCGTCCTCCAGCGAGTAATACGGGTCTTGAAACTGTGTCGACACCGGCACGCCGTCTCGCCATTCGACATCTGCCTGCCTGTCCGTCACGGTCCGTTCCTGAAGTGCGGTGTTGAGTCGCGCGAATGTGCAGGGGGGAGCGTGCCTTGGCAACGGTCGATGTCACCATCCGCGGGGCGGGGATTTTTGGCTTGTCGGTGGCCTGGGCCTGTCTGGTGCGCGGGGCAACGGTGCGGGTGATCGACCCACATGGCGTTGGCGCTGGGTCTTCGGGGGGTGTTGTTGGCGCGTTGGCGCCCCATGTGCCGGAGAACTGGAACGACAAGAAAGCGTTTCAATTCAAAAGTTTGGTGGCCGCAGAGGCGTTTTGGCGCGCGGTGGATGAGACCTCTGGCATCGGATCGGGTTATGGCCGGACAGGGCGGTTGCAGCCCTTGGGCGATGACGCTGCCGTGGCGCTGGCCCGCACGCGAGAGGGGACGGCGCGCGCGCTTTGGGGGGACACCGCGACCTGGCGCGTGGTTCCGGCAGAGGCCGTGGAAGGGTGGGCCCCGCCCAGTGCGACGGGCCTTCTTGTCCACGACACGCTGACCGCCCGCATCCATCCGCGCCGCGCCTGTGAATGCCTGGCCGCTGCGATCAGCGCGCGCGGGGGTGAGGTGACGGGCGAAGGCCCCGATCAGGGCGCAGTGGTTTGGGCCACGGGCTGGCAGGGCCTGCGCGATCTGTCGGCGCGCTTTGGCAAGCCCGTGGGCACCGGGGTCAAGGGCCAGGCGGTGCTATTGCGCCACCATGCGCCGGACGACGCACCGCAGATCTTTGCCGATGCCTTGCACATCGTGCCCCATGACGACGGCACCACCGCCATTGGATCGACGTCAGAACGTGACTTCGACGATCCCACCGGCACCGATGCGCAGGCCGATGCACTGATCGAGCGGGCCATTGCCGCCCTGCCGATCCTGCACGGGGCCGAGGTTATCGCGCGCTGGGCCGGGGTGCGCCCCCGTGCGCGCAGCCGTGCGCCGATGCTGGGGGCCTGGCCGGACAGGCCGGGGCATTTCATCGCCAATGGCGGCTTCAAGATCGGTTTCGGGATGGCGCCCGAGGTGGCGCGGGTCATGGCGACCCTGATCCTGGACGGCACCGATGACATCCCGCCCGCGTTTGGGGTGGAGGCGAACCTTTAGGTCGCCTCGGCGCTCATGCACAGCTGATCGTCGCCGCCGATCACCCAGTACCGGCCCGCGTCCGAATAAAACCGCACCATCTGCCCCGCAAAGACCGGCGCGGTCGCGCGGAAGCTGAAGGCGGACAGCGTGCCCAGATCCAGCTCGGCCAGCACGATCAGGCATTGCGCCAAAAGCGGCCCGTGGACGACCAGCCCCGGATACGCCTCGGCAGAGCGCGCATAGTCCGCGTCATAGTGGATGCGGTGGCCGTTCATCGTGAGCGCCGAATAGCGGAACAGGGTGGTCGCATCGAAGCGCCGCGTTTCGCGCAGCCGCCCGCCAGTCGGTGGTTCTGGCGGGTCGCCCGGCGTGGCGTCCGCCGCGCGGTAGACCAGATCCTGATCCTCGCTCAGCACCAGCCCGCCGCGCTGGCGCACCTCATGGCGCAGCGTCACAAAGGCCAGTTCGCCCGTACGCCCGGTTTTGCGGGTGACAGCGCGCAGGCTTGTCGTGCGCGTGGCCTGCACGGCGCACAGGAAGGGCGCGTGAAAGGTCAGCCGCCCACCTGCCCACATCCGTTTGGGCAGGCCAAGATCGGGGATCAGGGTGCCCGTTGCGGGGTGGCCATCATCGCCCAGGGCGCCGGGTGGCTGCACGTCCCAAAAGTAGATTTGGTGCCAGAACGCAGGCAGTGCGGTGCCCGGCCCCGGTGGCAGGCCGGGCCGGGCCATCACCTGATGCATTGCCGCGGCCCGCGCGGGGTCGATGCGATCTGGGATCGTCTGGGATGTTGCTTTGGCCACGCTCACGCGGCCAAGCTACCGCGCCGACGCGGGCGCGCAAGGGGCCTAGCGCGCGGCCTCGGCCTTCACCTGGTCCATCAACTCACCCAGGTTCTTGAGATACAATTCACCGGTGAGCTGCCCGTTCGCATCGAACTCTTTGGCGGCACCGGCGACGCCGATATCGGGCCCTGCCACCATACGCGGACGGAACGGCAACATCGCCAGGCGCAAGGCATAGCTGCCCCGCGCGCCGCCCGCCCGGCCAGCGGTTGCGGACATGATGGCAACGGGTTTGTGCAGCCACGGATTGCCCTCAACCCGGCTGATCCAGTCGAGCGCGTTTTTCAGCACGCCCGACAGCGATTGGTTGTATTCTGGTGTTGAGATGACGACTGCTTCGGCGGCTGCGATCTGATCGGCGAGGTGCTGAACCGCCACGGGGATGCCTTCGGCCTGTTCCAGATCGCCATCATAGAGCGGCAGGCGCAGATCGGCCTCTTCATACGGCCCGCCATAAAGGCGCGCGGCCTCGCGCACGAGTTTGCGGTTTACTGAGCCCGCGCGCAGCGAACCGGAAATTCCCAAAAGCATTGAATTGTCCCAAGATATGATCCGTCGCGCCGCAGCTAGTGCAGTGGCCCACCAATGCCAAGGCCCGGTGCGCTGAAACCATGTGTTAACCATAGGCCCGCCATAACGATGGGCATGGTCCGTCTTCTTTGCCTGTGCCTTGCGCTGACTGCCTGCGCCAGCCCGTCGCCCCGCTTCATGGGGGCCGAGCGGTCGGATGTGGTGGTGGACGGCATGCGCTTTGCGGTGTTTCGGCGTGGATCGGAGGTTGAGGTGTTCCGCCTTGGCCCGGGCGCGATCCCGCGGCAGCGGGACGTGTTTACCAACGCGATCACGGCGATCACGCAAGCGACGGGTTGCGATGTGCGGCCGAAATCGATGACGGGCGACGCGGCGCTCGTGCGGGCATCGCTGGATTGCCCGGCGGCGTGATACTCGGGCTACAGGATCTTTTCGAGGAAGGTATTCGTGGGCAGGTCGGGATAGCCGCCAAAGGCGCCCCGTTCGCGATAGCCGCGCGCGGTGTAGATCGCCATGGCGGCTGCCAGCCGATCCCCCGTCTCTAACCGGATCGCGCGCAACCCGATATCGCGTGCAGCATCTTCCAGCGCAGCCATCAACGCGGCGCCGACGCCAACGCCGCGGGCGGCCTCGGCCACAAACAGCCGCTTCACCTCGCCATAGGTCAGGTGATCGACCAGCGCGACACAGCCGACGGGTCGGCCACCGCGCCGGGCGACGAAAAACTCAACATTCGGGGCTGAAAGCTCTTCTGCGGAAAAAGAAAAACACTCCTCTTTCGAGTAGTGCTTTGCAAGGGACCTGTTGCTGTCTTCGATCAGGGTACGACTGTCATCATGCGTTGGTGCCTCAATCGAAATTTCCAGGGTCGAAGCATCAAGCATGGGGCACTCTCCGGATCATAGGGCCGCTTTGAAGGGGTCCAACGGCCAGCGTGCCAGACGCGTGCGATCGTGTATTTGCCCCCAGTACGTCGGCGGCATTCGCTGCCAACGCGTGCAGTGTGCAAAACATGTCGATTTTGAATCAAGAAGTTTCCCACCATGTGCTGCACTGCGGCAAAAAACTTCCGAAATCGTCTACATTTTGTGGATAAGGCTGGGGGCATCGGTATATGCAGGGCGGGCCCGTTGACTCGCCCTGGCCCAATCACGATGCTGCACGCCAGAGCAGAATCAACAAACGGGCGAATCGTGCGATTCACGAGAATCAGGCTCAACGGCTTCAAAAGCTTCGTCGACCCCACCGAGATGGTGATCGCCGATGGGCTGACCGGCATTGTCGGGCCGAACGGGTGCGGCAAGTCGAACCTGCTTGAGGCGCTGCGCTGGGTGATGGGCGAAAACCGCCCCACCGCGATGCGCGGCGACGGCATGGAAGACGTGATCTTTGCGGGCACCTCGTCACGCCCGGCGCGCAACTTTGCCGAAGTGTCGGTGGCCATCGACAATTCAGAACGCCTGGCGCCACAGGGGTTCAACGACAGCGATCTGATCGACATCGCCCGTCGGATCACGCGGGACGCAGGCTCTGCCTACAAGCTCAACAGCAAGGATGTGCGGGCGCGTGATGTGCAGATGCTGTTTGCCGATGCCTCAACCGGGGCGCATTCGCCTGCGCTGGTGCGGCAGGGGCAGATCAGCGAGCTGATCAATGCCCGGCCCAAGGCGCGGCGTCGCATTCTGGAAGAAGCGGCGGGGATTTCGGGGCTGTACCAGCGCCGGCATGAGGCGGAATTGAAGCTGCGCGGGGCAGAGACGAACCTGTCGCGCGTCGATGACGTGATCGAACAACTGGCGGCGCAACTGGCCCAGCTTGCCCGTCAGGCGCGGCAGGCCGCGCGGTATCGCGAGCTGAGCGAGGCGTTGCGCCATGCCGAGGGTCTGTTGTTGTACCGGCGCTGGCGTGAGGCGAATGATGCGCTGATGGCGGCGGAAACCACGCTGACCGATCACGTGACCGCCGCGTCCGAGGCCGAGCGTGCGGCGCGCGCGGCCGTGGCCAAGCGCGCGGAACATGAAGAAACGCTGCCCCCCCTGCGTGAGGAAGAGGCGATTGCCGCCGCCGTGTTGCAAAGGTTGACGGTGCAACGTGATGCACTGGCGGACGAAGAGGCGCGGGCCGAGCAGGCGATTGAGACGCTGCAGGGCCGGATCGAACAGCTGGTCCGCGATACCGAGCGTGAGGATGCGCTGAACCACGACGCGGGCGAGACGATTGCCAATCTGGAAGACGAGGCTGCGACCTTGGCGGCGGAGGCCGAGGGGCATGATGACCGGCTGGAAGAGGCAGCGACCGAGGCGCGCGACGCAGCCAGCGTGTTGCAGGATCGCGAGGCCGCCCATGCGCAGCTGACCGAAGATGTCGCCCGCCTGTCCGCGCGTCACCAATCTGCCCAGCGGCTACGCGACGATGCCGAGCGCACGCGCGAACGCAGCGAGAGTGAGGCGGAGAAGGCAACCACCGCCGCCAAGGACGCGCAACGCGCAGAGGCTGAGGCGCAGACCGCCCTGCAAACGGCGGAGGCGGTGCTGGCAGAGACGACGACGGCGGCAACGGCTGCGGAGGCCGCGCTGGTCGATGCCGATGAGGCGCGGGCCACCGCGCAGACCCGCGAAGCCGAAGCGCGCGCCAGCCGGTCAGAGGCCGAGGGTGAGGTGAGCGCGCTGCAGGCCGAGGTGGCGGCGCTCGCGCGGCTGGTCGAACGGGATACAGCCGAAGGCGGTCAGGTGCTTGACCTGTTGAAGGTGAAATCGGGGTTTGAAAAGGCGCTGGGCGCCGCGTTGGCCGACGATCTGCGTGCGCCGGCGGTGCAGGGCGAGGCGACGACGGGCTGGACGCTCTTGCCCGCCTATGACAGCCCGCAGCGCCTGCCTGAGGGTGTGCGCCCGTTGGCCGATCACGTGTCGATCCCCGAGGTGCTGGCCCGCCGTCTGACGCAGGTGGGCCTTGTCGACCGCGCCGATGGCCCGCGTTTGCAATCCGAGTTGAAGCCCGGTCAGCGCATTGTCAGCCGCGAGGGCGATCTGTGGCGGTGGGATGGCTTCCGCGCAGGTGCCGAGGATGCGCCCTCTGCCGCTGCGCTACGCCTGCAGCAGTTGAACCGCTTGCAAGAGTTGAAACAGGATCTGGTGGAAGCCCGCGCCCGGGCCGATGGCGCATCCCGCGCGCATGAGCATCTGAAGACCGAGCTTGCCAATTTCACCCAGGCCGATGCCGCCGCCCGCGAAGAACGCCGTGCCGCCGACCAGGCCGTGACCGAGGCCAGCCGCGCCCTGTCACGCGCTGAGGCCGATCGCAATATCGCGTCTGGCAAGTTGGAAAGCCTGCGGATGGCGGCGAGCCGGCACGAGGAGATGGCGCTTGATGCCCGCACCCGTCTGAAAGAGGCGGATGCCGCCCTGGCCGAATTGGGCGATCTTGAGGCCGCGCGCGCCGAGGCCGAAGAGGTGCGCGTAACGGTCGAGGCCGCGCGCATGTTGATGATGACGCGCCGGTCGGCCCATGATGAGCTGCGCCGCACCGGCGAGGCGCGGGATCGGCGGTTGGAAGACAACGCCAAAGAGCTGGCGAATTGGCGCGCGCGTCTGGCCACCGCATCGCAGCGCATTGTCGAGCTGCAAGAGCGCAAAGCGGGCTATGAGGCCGAGTTGGAGAGTGCGCGCGGGCGCCCTGCGGAACTGGCTGCGGACCATGCGCGGCTGGCCGATGAAATCGCCAGTGCCGAGACGCGCCGCGCGCAGGCCGTTGATGCGTTGGCGCTTGCGGAAACCGCACTGCGCGATGCGGTCGAGGCCGAGCGCACGTCGGAGCGCGCCGCGTCGCAAGCGCGCGAGGCCCGCGCCCGGTCCGAGGCCGCCGCAGATGCCGCGCGCACCACCGCCGAGGCGGCGACCCAGCGCATTGACGAAGAGCAACAGATGACGCCCGAAGCCCTGTTGGAGCGTCTGGCCACCGATCCGGCCGATATGCCGCCCGCCGACAAGGTCGAGGCAGAGGTCAATCGCTACAAGCGCCAACGCGATGCCTTGGGCGCGGTGAACCTGCGGGCCGAGGAAGACGCGGCCGAGGTTCAGACCGAGCATGACGCGCTGGTGACCGAGAAGACCGATCTGGAAGAGGCGATCCGCGCGTTGCGGTCCGGCATCGCGAGCCTGAACCGTGAGGGGCGGGAACGCTTGTTGACCGCGTTTGAGCAGGTGAACGCCAACTTTGCGATGCTATTCACCCATCTGTTCGGCGGCGGCGAGGCCAAGCTGGTGATGGTGGAAAGCGAAGATCCGCTGGATGCGGGGCTGGAGATCATGTGCCAGCCGCCGGGCAAGAAGCTGTCTACCTTGTCGCTGTTGTCGGGTGGGGAGCAGACGCTGACGGCCCTTGCGCTGATCTTTGCGGTGTTCCTGGCCAATCCTGCCCCGATCTGTGTGCTGGACGAGGTGGACGCGCCTCTGGATGACGCGAACGTCACCCGGTTCTGTGATCTGCTGGATGAGATGACGCGGCGCACCGACACCCGGTTCCTTATCATCACCCACCACGCCGTGACGATGGCCCGGATGGACCGGCTGTTTGGCGTGACCATGGGCGAGTTGGGCGTGAGCCAGCTGGTGTCCGTTGATCTGCAAAAGGCGGAGCAGATGGTCGCCTAGTGCCCCGATCACGATGATCTGACCGGGCGGGCCGACGAAACCTGTTAGCGTTGCGCCATGGTATTTCGCATCGCTGCCCTGTTTGCGCTTTTGGCGACCGCCGCCTCAGCCCAGGGCCTACGCCCCGATGATCGCATGATGACGTCACTAGAGCTGACAGACACCCTGTCGGGCATGGTGGTTGAGTTCTTCGATGGTTCCAAGTCGCGCTATCAGGCGGATGGGCGATACGCCTATACCTATGAGGATGACGGCCCGGCCTGGACCGGCGCCTATACAACCCACGATGACAGCACGGTCTGCGTGGCCTTCGACAACGGATCGTCGCGCTGTGACACGTTTGTCTTCGCGGGGGAGCGTCTGACGCTGATCATCGAAGACGGCACGCGGTTTCCGGTGCGCGAGCGGGGGGCAGAGTAGCGGTCAGGCCGTCGATGCCTGGCGCTTTGATAGCCAGACCCAAAAGCTGATCACGATGGCAGTGCCAGAGATCAAGGTCATCACTGTGCCCGGGAAGACGTTCACGTAGCCCGGGAAATCGACGAACAGCAGGTAACCCAAATCGGCCAGCCCGCCGACCATGCCTGTGACCCAGATCGCGGTGATGTTTCGGCGCCAGATCAGTACCGCCCCGATCATCGTCGCGATCCCGAACCAGCCCAGGTTCCAGCCATGCTGGTTCAGGATGCCGCCCGCCGCTGGATGGTAATCGGCCCGAAGCGTCGCGGGATCGACCGCATCGGCAATCGCGGCGAACCCGGCTGACGCGTCGCTGGTTAGAACAACGATACCGGCGAACAGATGAACGGCACCCCAGACGATCCACAAAACGGCGGCAATTTTCAGGACGAGGGCTTGGCTATCGGTCATCGGCTCTTTCCTGCGGTCTTGGGCCATTGGCCAAGTGCCGCGGTTTCGATACGGTGTTGGCCTCTACTAGAGTGTAATGGTGGATAAAGTCAACCAAAAGCGACCATGCCCGACGTCACCCTTGCCCTTTTGATCGACCGGTTGATGCGCCGGATGCATGGCTCGCTTCACGCGAAGGCGCCGCAGTTTGATACCGAGCGGCTGGGCCCCGCCAATTGCATGATCTTGCTGACGCTGGGCGATATGGGCCCCACGGGCATTCAGGATCTGACCCGCCGCGTGGGTCGTGACAAATCGCAGATGACGCGGTCGATCCAACTGATGGAACGCCGCGGGCTGTTGGCCCGGGCGCCGTCGCCGAGTGATGCGCGCGTCAGCGTGGTGTCGCTGACGCCAGCGGGGGCGGCGATGGTCGACATGCTGCGTCGGGTGTTGGCTGAGACGATTGATGAGGTGCTGGACCCGATCAGCGCGTCTGAGCGTGCGGCACTGACCGAGGTGCTGTCGCGGGTGATGCCTTAGGGTCAGGCTGTGCCGTCCACTCTGGCCCGGCCGCGTTGGTGCCTTATCTTAGCAGTCATGCCGCAGTCCCTGATCACCGTCGTTCTGATCATCCTTGCGATGAACACCACGTGGTTCGTGATCCATTCCGCCACTCTCGGGTTACAAGCCCTATCGGCGGCCGCGCCAGAGGCGATCTCACGCGTCTTCGCCCCCGGCGCGTTGTTTGCCAATAGTGCCATCGCGGTGCACATGGTGGCCGGTGCCATCCTGACCATTGGCGTGCCATTGCAGGCCCTGCCGATCCTGCGCCGGCGCTGGCCGCATCTGCATCGGCGCGCGGGCTATGCTTTGTTCGGCCTCGCCCTTGTGACCGGGATCGGAGGGCTGGTCTACATCGCGCTGAACGGCACGGTGGGCGGGTGGTGGATGAGCCTTTGGTTCGCGGTTTACGGGGCGTGCCTGATGGGGGCTGCGGCGAACACTGTCTACTACGCCATAGACAAGGACATGTCGCGCCACGCGGCCTGGGCGACACGGTTGATCATCCTGGCAGTCGGCTCATGGATTTACCGGATGCACTATGTGATCTGGTACAGCCTGACCGATCGGTTGGCGTCCAACGAGGCATTCACCGGACTGTTCGATCAGATCCAGGTGTTTGCGTTCTTCGTGCCCTATCTGATCCTGGCAGAATTGGTGATGCGATGGCAGCGCGCGCGGGTGGCGAGCGCCGCCTGAGCGGCGCGCTTAGAGAGCGCTCAACAGCTCCACCGTCGGCCAGGCATCAGGGGGCATCCCCAGACGCGCCTGTTCTGCCTGGACCGCGGCGCGGGTGCCGGCGCCAAGGATCCCATCGACACCGCCCACGTCATGGCCACGGGCGGCCAGTTTGCGCTGCAGCTCTTTCATCTGGTCTTGCGACAGGGGCGGGGAGGGATTGCGGGCGTCGAACACGGGCGCGCCATCAAGCCGAGTGGCAAAGTAGGCGGCGGTCAGCACGTAGACGAAGCTTTGGTTCCATTCGAAATACACGTCGAAATTCGGGTACGCGATAAAGGCCGGGCCGTTACGGCCCTGGGGCAGAACGATCGAGGCGGGCAGGTTCGCCGCGGCCAGCGACCCGGTGCGCGCCCGCACGCCTGCACCCGCCCAATCGGCCACGGTCCGCTTCTTGTCGATGCCCGTCGCGGCCCAGTCAAACTCGGCCGGTAGCACGATTTCCTGCAACCAAGGCTCATTCGGGCGCCAGCCCAGCGAGGACAGCATCTTGCCCCCCGACATCAGCGCATCGGGGGCAGAGGTTTTCAGATAGACATGACCGTCACCATCGCCGTCCACACCGTTTTCCAGGATGTCACCGGGCAGCATCTGCACCATCCCGATCTCTCCCGCCCAAGCGCCGGTGGTTGAGGCGGGGTCGATATCGCCGTTTTCAAACAGCTCGATGGCTGAGAAGACCTGTGGACGGAACAGATCGGGGCGGCGGCAGTCGTGGGATAGGGTCAGAAGCGCATTCACCGTGTTGAAATCGCCCTGCACTGCGCCGTAATCCGTCTCAAACGCCCAGAAGGCGAGGATGACTTCGCGGGGCACACCCCAGGCCGCTTCGATCCGGTCGAACACCGACCCCCAGCGCTCGGCATTGCGGCGGCCGTTGTCGATGCGGCCCTGGCTGATCAGCCGACGCGAGAAGTCGGTGAAGGGGCGTTGGAAGATACCTTGCGCGCGGTCGGCGCGGATGACGTTGGGGTCTTGGCGGGCGCTGGCGAAGAACCGGTCGACGGTCGCGCGATCGTGGCCGCGCTGCACCGCCTCGGCCTTCATCTTGGTTACGAAATCCCCAAAGCTGCCGCCGCAGGCGACGCTGGCCTGTGCATGAACCGGGGCAAGGGTAAGCAGAAGGGCAGCAAGGCTCAGACGCATCGGATCAACACTCCTTCGATTTGCCGCGCACCGTAGCGGTCCGGTGAGGCAATACAATGGCGGCGATCGGCGGATTTACGCCTTGCTAACCGAGGTTACTGACCTGTTAACCTTTCGTTAGGGATTGGCCCACAGTGTCGGTCTCGGGTGGTGCCGCGCGGTGTGCTCGCGCGCTGGAGGTAAGATGAATGTCCTGATTGTCGAGGGCGACGCAGACCTATGTTCGGTCTGGTCGCGCCACCTGGAACGCCTTGGTGCGACCGTCACCGTCGCCACATCCCAGACCGCGGCTGTCCAAGCGCTGCGGGACGGGCCGATCCAGGTGATTATACTGAACTTGCATCTGCCGGGGGGCAGTTCAGGGGCAGTCGCCGACTACGCCAGTTACCGCCGCCCCAATGCGCGGGTTGTCTTTGTCACCAACGAGCGGTTTTTCTCAGACGGGTCGATCTTCAACCTGTTCCCGAACACCGCAGCCTTCGTTGCCGCCAAGACCGCGCCCGCAGACCTTGCGGCCATCGTGGAACATCACGGGATGTCGGCCTAGGCGGCGCCCAGCATTGTGGCGCGGCCATGGGGTTCCATCCAGTCGATCACCGGATTGATCGGGATGATCCGCAGCGGATTGATCGTCTCATGGCTGTAGTGATAGTGGCGCACGATGTGATCGAAGTTGATGAGATCCGCGATCCCCGGCATCTGGTACAGTTCGCGCGTATAGGCCCACAGGTTGGGGAAATCGATCACCCGGTTGCGGTTGCACTTGAAGTGCAGATGATAGACCAGATCGAACCGCACCAGCGTCACGAACAGCCGCCAGTCCGCCTCGGTCAGCCTGTCGCCCATCAGGAAGCGACGGGTGCTCAGCCGGTCTTCCAGCCAGTCCATGGTGTCGAACAGCTCATACACGGCGGTGTCGTAGGCGTCCTGACTGCCCGCGAAGCCGGAGCGGTACACGCCGTTGTTCAGCGTATGATAGACACGCGCGTTCACCGCTTCGATGTCGTCGCGGATGTCTTCGGGCCAGTAGTCATCGGTGTTGCCGGTCAGGTGATCGAAGGCGCTGTTGAACATGCGGATGATTTCCGAGCTCTCGTTCGACACGATCATGTTCTGCTGTTTGTCCCAGAGGACCGGCACTGTGACACGGGTTGTGACGGCGGGATCGTCTTTCAGGTAGACGTCGCGCATATGGGACAGGCCGAACAGGGTGTCACCCGTGGCCCCGTCGAAATCGGTGTCAAACGTCCAGCCGTCGGTCAGCATGTCGGGGTGGACGACTGAGATTGTGATCAGATCGGTCAGGCCCTTGAGGTGGCGGAAGATCAAGGTGCGGTTGGCCCAGGGGCAAGCGTGGCTGAGATACAGGTGATAGCGCCCGGCCTCTGCCTTGAAACCGCCGGTGCCGGTGGGCCCGGCGCTGCCATCGGCGGTGATCCAGTTGCGATAGACCGATGGCTTGCGCTGGAACGCGCCGCCGGTTTGCACGAACGCCGCGGTGGCGTTGTCGACCCATTTTCCGTCCAGCAACTGGCCCATCGTCGTCTCCCTTGTGTCTGCCCAACCGGACCTACCTCGTTTCAATGCGCACGCAAACATCCAGATACGCGCATCGTCCCTGCTATTTTGCACAGCATGGGTCTTCTGACTGTTGCCCTAAAAGAAACAAACCGATGCAACCACGTGTGATCTGTAAAAAATCGATAAAATGCATTCGACCCCGCTTGACCGGGGGGAAATACCGGGCATTGTTCCCCGTAAGGCTGGGGGGCTGCAAATGTCTGAATATCTTCCGAAAGAAGTGCGTGCCGGGCTGGAGCTTGCGCGCAAGCACAATCAGCGCAAACGCTCGCGTCTAAAGGTCAAGGCGGGGGACGAGACGTTTACGATCCTGCGCTACTGGGACGATGGCTTTGCATTGGACAGCGATGATGCCCCGCATCTGCGTGGTCTGGTCGATGTGTTCGACGGCGGGCGGCACATGTCGCAATGCCTGATCGTCGCCTCGTCGGAAGAAGCGGGCGAGCGTGTGTTTGAGTTCAAGCGTGCGACACCGGCGCTGGATCATGCCCCACGCGATTATGTGCGGGACGAGTTCGCCCCTGTCGCGCTGATCGAAAAAGACTGAGCCTTACTGCAGATCGGCAAACGCCGCTTCCATGCGCTCGATGGCATTTATCATCAGCGGGCGGGGCATGGCGATGTTGAAGCGATTGTACATCTCGCCCCCGGTGCCGAATTGCGCGCCCGGATTGGTGGCGATCCGCGCGTCACGACCCAGCCGCAGCCGCACCTCGGCCGCATCCATGCCCGTGCCGGAGAAGTCCACCCAGGTCAGGTATGTCGACGGCATATCCATCACCTTGATCCCCGGCAGGGCGCTGATCCGGTCGCGCCAAAGTGTGAAGTTGCCTGCCAGATAGGTACGCACCGCCAGGCTCCACTCCGCCCCGTCTGAAAACGCGGCTTTGGTGGTGGCCATGCCAAAACGGTTCATGGTTCCGCTGATCGCGGATCGGACCACGTCGATTGCCGCGCGCACGGATGGATCGGGGATAATCGCAAAGCCGGTTTCGCCGCCCGCGGTGTTGAACCCTTTGGATGCCGCGCTGAGCATGATCAGTCGGGAATAGCTGTCCGGGGCTGCGGCGCCCGTTGGCAGGTGGGACTGACCCGGAAAGGTCAGGTCCATGTGGATTTCATCAGACACGAGGATCAGATCGTGCTTTTCGCAAAACGCGGCCACCGCGGCCAGTTCGGCCTGCGACCACAACCGCCCGCCGGGATTATGGGGTGAGCAGAGGATCATGATCTTCTCCTTGCCGCTGAGCGAGGCTTCGAGCGCGTCGAGATCCATGTGGTAGACGCCGTCTTCCAACACCAGCTCGCTCTCGCGGATCACCCGGCCCAGCGCTTCGACCTTGCGGTAGAAGGCGTGGTAGACAGGCGAGAAGACGATGACCTCGTCACCGCGTGCGCTGAACGCGCCCACCGCAAGGGCCACGCCTTCAATCACCCCGCGCGTGAATCGGACCCAGTCGGGATCGACCTGCCAGCCGTGATGTGTCTGCATCCATTGGCCGACCAGTTCGGCGATTGGGCGGTCGTTGGTGAAATAGCCCAGATGCCCGCGCGACACCTCGGCCTCAAGGGCGGCCAGGATCGGTGGGGCCGCTTTGAAATCCATATCGGCCACCCACATCGGGATCACCTCATCCACGGGCGGCTGTTCGGGCAGATCCTTGAACACGCTCGCAACCGCGTCCCACTTGGAGCAATGGGTGTCCCGCAGCGGCAGGGGCGTATCGAAATCAAACATGCGCGGCTCATACTGTTGTGGACAGATGTGGAATGGTACCTAACGGGCCCACCGGTCCCTTCAACCCCACTGCTTGCGGCGGCCCGCGCCCTGTCCTAGATCAGGGAAATGGCGCTGAAGGACATTCTTATCCACCCCGACCCTCGTTTGAAGAAGGTGGCAACCCCGGTAGAGGATATCGGGGATGAGTTGCGTCGGTTGGCCGATGATATGTTGGAGACGATGTATAACGCGCCGGGTATCGGGCTGGCCGCGCCGCAGGTTGGCATCGGCAAGCGCGTTCTGGTGATGGATTGCGTCAAGGAAGAAGGTGCGGCCCCGCGGCCAATGGTGTTGATCAATCCAGCGGTCACTTGGACGTCGGATGAGCAAAACGTCTATGAAGAGGGCTGTCTGTCCATCCCCGAGCAGTTTGGCGATGTCGAGCGCCCTGCCGAAGTGGAAGTGACCTGGACCGGGCTGGACGGGGGCCGCCATGCCGAGCGATTTGATGGGTTGTGGGCCACTTGTGTTCAGCACGAGATCGACCACCTCGATGGCAAGCTTTTCATCGACTATCTAAAACCGCTGCGCCGTCAGATGATCACCCGCAAGATGGTCAAGCTAAAGCGTGAGCGGGCGCGCGCGTGACCGTCCGCCTCATTCTGCGCTGGCCCCACAAAATGCTGCGCACGCCTGCCGATCCGGTGGATAAGATCACCGATGAGATCCGCGCCATTTGGGACGATATGGTGGAAACGATGGAGGCGATGCCGGGCTGGGGCCTGGCCGCGCCGCAGATCGGTGTGGGCCTGCGGCTGGCCGTGGTCGATGTCAGCGATGAGCGTGGCAAGGTGGTGCGCCTGGCCAACCCCGAGGTGGTCGAGGCCGCGCCCCTGACCACCGCCCTGACCGAGGCCAGCCCCTGCCTGCCTGGGTTGAGCCGCACCAAGCGGGACATGCTGCTGCGCAAGTACAAGAAGGCGGTGCCATGAGGATCGTCTTCATGGGCACGCCGGAGTTTTCAGTGCCCGCGCTGGAGGCGCTGGTGCAGGCCGGACATGAGGTGCCTGCCGCCTATACCCAGCCGCCGCGGCCCGCCGGGCGGGGTCAAAAGGACCGCGTGTCGCCGGTGCATGCGAAAGCCATTTTGCTGGGCGTTCCGGTGCGCCACCCCGCATCGCTGAAATCGCCGGAAGAACAGGCAGCGTTTGCAGAACTGGAGGCCGATCTTGCGGTGGTGGTGGCCTACGGTCTGATCCTGCCCCAAGCCATCCTGGATGCGCCTGCGCAGGGGTGTCTCAATATCCACGCTTCACTTCTGCCGCGCTGGCGTGGGGCGGCGCCGATCCACCGGGCGATCCTGGCAGGCGATGCCGAGACCGGCGTGTGCATCATGCAGATGGAGGCGGGGCTTGATACAGGCCCCGTGCTGATGCGCGCGGCCACGGCCATTGGCGCCGGGGATACGACCGGCGATCTGCATGACCGGCTGTCGCAGATGGGGGCGGATCTGATCCGCCTGACGCTGGGCCGCCTGGAGTCGCTGACGCCCGCACCGCAGCCCGAGGAGGGCGTGACCTATGCGGCCAAGATCGACAAGGCCGAGGCCCGCATCGACTGGACCCGACCGGCGGAAGAGGTGGACCGCCAGATCCGTGGCCTGTCGCCGTTTCCCGGCGCGTGGACGATGCTGGGGAACAAGCGCCTGAAGCTGTTGCGGTCGCGCGTGGCGACGGGGCAGGGGGCGCCTGGGACCGTGCTGGAGGGCTTTACCATCGCCTGCGGCACCGGCGCTGTCGACATCCAAGAAGCACAAATTGCCGGACGCGGTGCGCAACCCGCGGGCGCGTTTCTGCGCGGCACGCCCTTGCCCCCTGGCACCAGATTGGAAGGATAGCGCCATGTTCCCAACCCTGATCGGCACCGTGGTGATCGCGGGTATCGTGGGATACCTGTCCGAGAAGTCGGGCTTCACCCATAACGGCATCCTGCAATCCATCATCATTTGCGTGGGCGGGGCGTTCCTGTTCTATTTCGTGACGCTGATGTTCGGGATAAGCTTTGGACGACCAGGCATAAATGCTATCATCGCGTCCGTCGGGGCGTTGGTGATCATACCCACGCACTGGCGGCGCTGACCGTCAGACCCGACCCAAGACGACAGACGGGAGGGGACATGGACGCCAAGACCGCCTATCGCACGATCCTGAGCGAGACACGCAAAGTGCTCGCCCAGCTTCCCCATTTGGCCGAGTTCGCGGATCTGCCGGAAGAGGATTTGCCGTTTCTGTTGCCCGAAGCACGCCCATTGCCGGTCTGCGAGGAGATCCCAGCGATTGCCGATCTGTCGGTGGGATGGATCCGCCCGCTGGCCGATGCGGTGGCGCGCGCGGTGCCCCACCTGCGGATGGAGCAAACCTATCAGCGCAGTGAGGTTGGTGGTGACTACCTGCGCCAATACGGATGGTTCAATCTGGTGTCGCCGAATGGCCCGTTCGTCAGCCATGAGACGCGTATCGCCATTGGTGTCTGGGGGCAGGGGCTGGTGTATCCTGAACATTTCCACGAACCGGAAGAGATCTACGTGGTTATTGCCGGTGGTGGCGTTCTGCAACTGCCCGATTGCCCGCCGGTGCGACTGCGCCCGGGTCACACGGCAGAGGTCGCGTCGAACCAGACCCATGCGTTTGACATGACCGACAGCCCGCTGATGGCGATGATTGTGTGGAAGGGTCAGGGCCTATCGGACAGGGCAACGCTGGCGGGATCAGCGACGGCCTGAGCCACCGGGCTTTGCGGGTTTGAACGGGGCCATCCCGTCGCGGGCCAATTCATCCGCCCGCTCATTCTCGGGGTG
The DNA here is from genome assembly GCA_039820585.1 of Pseudomonadota bacterium. Classification (GTDB taxonomy): domain Bacteria; phylum Pseudomonadota; class Alphaproteobacteria; order Rhodobacterales; family Rhodobacteraceae; genus JBCBGF01. The sequence continues at coordinate 86,863 of JBCBPV010000001.1, read as the reverse complement.
GCCCGCATGGCCTTTGACCCATTCCCAGGTCACGTCATGGCGGGCCTGTGCCTCATCCAAACGCCGCCACAGGTCTTCGTTTTTCACGGGCTTTTTCGCCGCCGTGCGCCAGCCGTTTTTCTTCCAGCCATGGATCCAGCCGGTGACCCCGTTTTTCACATAGGTGCTGTCGGTCACGATGGTGATCTGCGAAGGGCGCGACAGCGCCTCAAGCGCGGATATCGCGGCCAGCAATTCCATGCGGTTGTTGGTGGTCTGCGCCTCGCCACCGTTCAGCGCCCGTTCACGCAAGATCGCGTCGCCCTCGCGCGCGATCATCAGGGCGCCCCATCCGCCGGGGCCGGGGTTCCCCGAACAGGCGCCGTCGGTATATGCGAACAGCTCAGGCATGGGCGGCCAGCGCAATCCAGGACGCGCGGTCGCCCGACAGGCCGGGGCTGGTGCCAAAGTCACGCTCGGTCACGGTGAATCCCGCCGCTTCCAGAAGCGCGGTTAACTCGGCGTCGGTGTAATACGCATAGAAGCGGCCAATGCTGTCGCGTGCTTCGCCCGTGCCCAGTTTGACCGAGACGTGAAGCTGGCCCCCCGGCTTCAGTGCGTGGTGAATGGCGGTCAGAAGCGGCGGCAGATCGGCCTTGGGGACGTGCAGCAAGCTGAAGCTTGCCCAGACCCCATCGTAGAGGGCCTTGGCTGTCAGGCTGTCGAAGGGTGCCACGGTGACGTCCAGGCCAAACTTGTCCTTCGCAAGCTTTGCCATCTCGGGCGAGGCATCAAGCGCGTCCACCGGGTGGCCGGCATCGCGCATCGCGGCTGCGGTGCGTCCGGGGCCGCATCCGAAATCAAGGATCCGGCCGCCGGGGCCGACGCGATCAAGGAATGCCTGTTCAATCGGTTCCAAACCTGTCCCACGACCCATCTTGGCATAATCCGCCGCGCGCGCATCATAGACCGCGCGGGTTTCATCGTCGGACCCTACCATGCCGTCACCACCAGGCAGGCGGCGACCACCGCCGTCAGACCGACGCGCAGCTGCATCCACCAGATCGGGGCCAGACCCTGCCGCCAGAACATATAGTCAAGGCCCAGGAGGCCGACGAAACCCGCCAGAAGGTTGATCGCCGCCGATACCGGGCCGCCGCCCACAAAGAAAAACGCCCAGAGCGCGGGCAGCACCGACAGGGCATACCCCGTGGCCGCAACACCGCCTTGTGCGCGGGTGGCAAAACCCCACAAAACGCCGGACATGAAGGCCAGAATGATCTGGCCGTAGTTCAACTGGACGAAGGGCCCCACAAAGCGCGGGCCGAAGGTTTGGATCCCGAATTCGGTCATCGCGGGCGACAGCACCGTGAGCGCGCCCCATACGAACGGGATCAATCCCGCCAGGCCCAGGATCAGGGCAGAGACCGGGATCTCACGCATCGTCCATGCTCGCAATCAGGGCGGCTATCCGGCGGGCGCGTGTATCGGCCCGCTTCGCCGTCTCGACCTGGTGCAGAAGCCCGCGTTTTTTGCCGGCAGACAGCGCCTCAAACGCAGCCGTTGCGCCGGTGCTATGCAGGGCGGCGGTGACATCGGCGGGAACATCGACAATGTCGGGATCGGTTTTGCGAAGCCGCACATCAATCACCTCGCCCGGTGTGATTCCGGCGGCGCCCAACAGCGCTTTGCCGGCCCATAGGAACGCGCCGTCCACCACGGGGGCCCGTGTCAGCGCCAGGTTCACCGGATGGTCATTAATCTCACCCTCGACGCGCCGGGCCCCTTCGGCCACCAGCGCGGTTTCGATCCAGGGCGGGAGCCGCAGGATCGTGTAGGTCGACGTGCCCCATTCCACGGGTTCCACGCGGCCTTCAAAGGCGTGATAGTCCGTCATCCCGCGCGGCTCAGGCAGGTTCCCGCAGCACGCGCGGTACTTTGAATTCCACGTTTTCGACTGCGGTCTCGACCTTTTCCACGGTGACATCGTATTTCGCGCGGAAGGCATCGATCACTTCATTGACCAAAACCTCAGGCGCGCTGGCCCCGGCGGTCAGCCCGATTGAGGAGATTCCGTCGAGCGCGCGCCAGTCGATGTCTTCGGCCCGCTGGACAAGCTGGGCATAGGCGCATCCCGCCGCGCGCCCGACCTCTACCAACCGCTTGGAGTTCGATGAATTGGGCGCCCCGATCACCAGCATCGCATCGGCGCGTGGCGCCATGGCCTTCACCGCCTCTTGCCGGTTGGTGGTGGCATAGCAGATGTCTTCCTTGTGCGGGCCGACGATGGCCGGGAAGCGTGCCTTTAGCGCGGTCACGATATCTGCGGTGTCATCGACCGACAGGGTGGTTTGGGTGATGAAGGCCAGCTTTTCGGGATCGCGCGGGGTGATGTGGGCCACGTCGTCGACGGTTTCGACCAGGATCACTTCGCCCTCGGGCAATTGCCCCATGGTGCCCACGGTCTCCGGGTGCCCCTCATGGCCGATCATCACCATCTGCAGGCCATTGGCGCTGTGCCTCTCGGCCTCGATATGGACCTTGGATACAAGCGGGCAGGTGGCATCGACAAACAGCATTTCACGCCGCGCGGCTTCTGCCGGAACGGCCTTGGGCACACCATGGGCAGAGAAGATCACGGGGCGATCGTCGGGGCACTGATCCAGTTCTTCAACAAACACCGCACCCTTTTCGCGCAGCCCGTCGACCACGTAGCGGTTGTGCACGATCTCATGGCGGACAAAGACCGGGGCCCCCCACTTTTCCAGCGCCATCTCCACGATCTTGATTGCGCGGTCCACACCGGCGCAAAAGCCCCGTGGGGCTGCGAGGTAGAGGGTTAGTGGTGGTCTCGTCACGAGTGTCTTCCGGGTCTGGCGGCGCAGTGCCGGGTTGCATCAAGGATAATGGCGTCATTCGCAGGCGCAAGCGGGCTTGACCTTCCCGCGCGGGAATACCGCACAGCCCTGCCAAGGGCGATGATGGAGAGAGCATGAAACCTTGGATAGCACTTGCCGCTGCGGTGGCGTTTGCCGTTGCGGGATCCGTGATCTTGTGGGCCAGCAACGGTCCGTTTGAGCCGATCATTCCCTACCAGAACGCTACAATGGTCGCGAGGGGCGAAGCGCTGTACAGTGACTATTGTGCGTCTTGCCATGGCGCGAATCTGGAAGGCCAGGTCGCCAACTGGCAAGAGAGAGACGCCGACGGATATCTTCCGGCGCCGCCCCATGATGAAACCGGTCACACCTGGCACCACCCGGACGCACAACTGTTTCTTATCACAAAACACGGAACCGAGGCGATGATCGGCGGGACATATCGTTCGAACATGCAAGGTTTCGGTGACGTGCTGGCCGACGACGACCTGCGCGCCGTTCTGGCCTATATCAAGTCGACATGGCCGCGCCGCGTCATTGAGCGGCACAACCAGATTAATGAGATGGCCGGTGACTAGTCTTCGACTTGCTCACGTTCGCGCATGTCTTCGCGCGGCTCACGCGGGGGGCGGCCAATGACGTCTTTCAGCTCATCCAGCTCGATAAAGTTATCGGCCTGTCTGCGCAGCTCATCGGCGATCATCGGCGGTTGCGAGCGGATGGTGGAGACGACGGACACCCGCACACCCTGGCGCTGAAGGCTTTCCAATAGTGGCCGGAAATCCCCGTCGCCCGAGAACAGAACAATGTGATCGACATGTGGCGCAAGCTCCATCGCGTCGACGGCAAGCTCGATATCCATGTTGCCTTTCACCTTGCGCCGACCTTGGCTGTCGGTGAATTCTTTGGCCGGTTTGGTGACCATCGAAAAGCCATTGTAATGCAGCCAGTCGACAAGCGGGCGAATGGGTGAGTATTCGTCATTTTCCAGCAATGCGGTATAGTAAAAAGCCCGCAACAGCTTGCCACGACGCATAAATTCCTGTCGCAGGAGCTTGTAGTCGATGTCGAACCCAAGCGCCTTGGCAGCCGCATACAGGTTCGATCCGTCGATGAACAGCGCAAGCCGTTCGTCCCGATAGAACATTCACATAATCCTTCAATTTCGAGCTTGCCGATTGAGGTCCGTGAGTGTGATTAGGGTCCCGGCAAAGCAGGCCCAACTTAAAGACAATGACAGCCGGATCAACCGCACTTTCGGATATGTGACGTAATGGAAGTATTGATCGCTCTGGGATCGAACACGCCTTTCGCTGGCGACACCGCGGAAGACACGGTTTTGCGGGCCTTGGATGCATTGCCGTCCGCGGGGTTTGATCTGGTACGGGCAAGCGCGCTGTACCGGACGCCGTGTTTCCCGGTAGGGGCAGGGCCTGACTACATCAATGCCGCAGCCGTCCTCGCGCCCACGGGCACGCCTGCGGACGCCTTGGCGCGGTTGCACCGGATCGAGGCCGCCTTTGGCCGGGAACGGGTGCAGCGATGGGGCAGTCGTGTGCTGGACCTTGATCTTTTGGCCTGGGGCGATGTGATCTTGCCCAGTCTGGCGACGTTTGAAACCTGGCGCGCCCTGCCCGCCGATCAGCAAAGCACCACCGCCCCTGAGACGCTGATTTTGCCCCATCCGCGCCTGCAGGATCGGGCCTTTGTGCTGGTGCCGTTGAACGAAATCGCGCCGAATTGGCGCCATCCGGTGCTGGGCCAAAGCGTTTCACAGCTGACCGATGCCCTGCCAGCGGTGGACCGTGCCGCGATCACGCGCCTTTAAATCGCGCGCTTTTTGCCTTGTGTTTCTGGGATTCGAGGCCTAAATACCATGCCTTGGATTTCCTAAGGCAAGGCTGGAGAAGCACATGGCCCGCGTGACGGTCGAAGATTGCGTTGACAAGGTTCCCAACCGGTTTGAGCTGGTGATGCTGGCCGCACACCGTGCGCGCGAGATTTCCAGTGGTGCGCCGCTGACGCTTGACCGCGACAACGACAAGAACCCGGTCGTGTCCCTGCGTGAGATTGCCGAAGAAACCCAGCAGGCCGACGATCTTCGCGAGCGGATGATCGAAAGCCACCAGACCCAGATCGAAGTTGACGAGCCTGAAGAAGATACGATGGCTTTGCTGATGGGCGCTGAAAACGACAAACCGGCGGAAGATGACCTGTCGGAAGAGAAACTGCTTCGCGCGCTGATGGAAGCGCAGGAGCGTCAGTAGGGGCGACCAAGCCCCCACTAGGGCGGACCGGATGATCGACGCAGACGACCTGATCGAACTGGTCCGCAACTATAACCCTTCGACCAATGATGGCCTGATCCGCGACGCCTTTGCCTATGGCGCGGATATGCATGAGGGGCAAAAGCGCCACTCGGGCGAACCCTATTTCACGCACCCCGTCGCGGTGGCCGCCCTTCTGACCGAGATGAAGCTGGACGATGCCACGATCGTCACCGCGCTGTTGCACGATACGATCGAGGATACCCGGTCGACTTATGGCGAGATCTCCAAACGCTTTGGCAAGGAGATCGCGGAATTGGTGGACGGGGTCACGAAGCTGACGAACCTGCAGCTGTCGTCGTCTGAGACCAAGCAGGCAGAGAACTTTCGCAAGCTCTTTATCGCGATGTCCAAGGATTTGCGGGTGATCCTGGTCAAACTGTCGGACCGTTTGCACAACATGCGCACAATCAAATCCATGCGAGCCGAGAAACAGGTGCAAAAGGCGCGCGAGACGATGGATATCTATGCGCCGCTTGCAGGCCGGATGGGCATGCAATGGATGCGCGATGAGTTGGAAGATCTGTCCTTCAGCGTTCTCAACCCCGATGGCCGGAACTCGATCATGCGGCGGTTCATCACTTTGCAACGTGAAGCGGGCGATGTGATCCAGAAGATCACCAAGGACATCCAGAAAGAGCTGAAGAAGGCGGGGATCGAGGCGGATGTCTATGGCCGAGCCAAGAAACCCTATTCCGTCTGGCGCAAGATGGAGGCAAAGGAACTGGGCTTCTCGCGCCTGTCCGACATCTATGGGTTCCGCGTGATCACCGCGACCGAGGCCGATTGCTATGGCGTGCTGGGCGCGATTCACCAGCGTTGGACGGCCGTGCCGGGCCGGTTCAAGGATTATATCAGCCAGCCGAAGTCGAACGGCTATCGCTCGATCCACACCACGGTGTCGGGGCGCGATGGCAAGCGGGTGGAAATCCAGATCCGCACGCGTCAGATGCACGAAGTGGCCGAGGCGGGCGTAGCGGCGCACTGGGCCTATCGTGACGGGGAACGGGCAGAGAACCCGTTTGCCGTTGACCCGGCGGAATGGATTTCGGGGCTGACCGAACGTTTTGACGCGGCCGAGGATCATGACGAGTTCCTCGAACACGTGAAGATGGAGATGTATTCCGACCAGGTGTTCTGCTTCACGCCCAAGGGCGAGGTTGTGAAGCTGCCGCGCGGGGCGACGCCTTTGGACTTTGCCTATGCGATTCATACCCGCATCGGCGATGGCTGCGTCGGCGCCAAGGTCGATGGCATCCGCGTGCCGCTTTGGACGCGGTTGAAGAACGGGCAATCGGTTGAGATCATTACCGCCGAGGGCCAGCGCCCCCAGGCCACCTGGATCGACATCGTCGCCACCGGCAAGGCGAAAGGCGCGATCCGACGCAGTCTGCGGGATGAGGATCGGGAACGATTTGAAAAACTGGGCCGCGAACTGGCCCGCGTGGCATTTGAGCATGTGGGCAAGCGCGCGACCGACAAGGCGCTGCGCACGGCGGCCAAGCAGATGGGTCTTGCCAACGCCAAAGAGCTTTTGACCCGCGTGGGCGCCGCCGAGGTCACCGCCCGCGCGGTAATCGAGACGCTATATCCCGATCTGATCGCCAAGACTGGCGATGAGATTGACGCGGCACGCGCAGTGGTTGGCCTGGAACAGGCCCAAAGCTTTACCCGTGCGCCGTGTTGTCAGCCCGTGCCGGGCGAGCGGATCGTGGGCATCGCCTATCGCGGCAAAGGGGTGGTGATCCATGCCATCGACTGCCCAGCGCTGGAAGAGTTTGAGGATCAGACCAGCCGTTGGATCGACCTGCGCTGGCATTCGGGCCAGCATCCGGCGCAATATGACATCAGCCTGGATCTGACGATCTCGAACGATGCGGGCGTGTTGGGGCGGCTTTGTACCCAGATCGGCGAGCAGAAGGCCAATATCACCAACCTGACGTTCCTTGATCGAAAGCCGGACTTCTTTCGCCTTATTGTCGACGTGGAACTGCGGGATATCGAACACATGCACGCGGTGATGTTGGCACTAGAGGCAGATAGTGATGTCGCCTCCATTGATCGGCACCGCGATCCGGAGCGTAAAGTGTAACAGCGGTCAGGGTAACGGGGCATGGTTTTCAAGCGGCGCAAGCCCAAGGGATATTTGGAGGCCTTCGGGCACTTCTTCTATCCGCGCGGCGGTTGGTCGCGCGCGGGCAAATACGTCGTGCACCGTCTGCGTCGATTGCCGGATCCTGCGCACAAGATCAGCCGCGGCATTGCTGCGGGCGTTTTTGCCAGCTTCACGCCTTTCTATGGCTTTCACTTCGTTTTGGCGGGCGCTGTTGCGTGGTTTCTGCGCGGGAACATCTTGGCTGCGCTTTTAGCAACTTTTTTCGGTAATCCGATCACCTTTCCCTTCATCGCCGCGATCGCGGTCGAGTTGGGCACAGTGATGCTGGGCCGGCCCCATGTGCCGCCGCAGGAGATCCTGGTGGGCTTTTCGCTGGCGACGATTGAGCTGTGGGGCAACTTCTCGGCCATTTTCACGGCGGAGGTCGCGCAGTGGCATCGCCTGTTCGCGTTTTTTGATCGGATTTTCTTGCCCTACCTGATCGGGGGGATCGCGCCCGGGATCGTCGCGGGATTGGCCGCGTATTTCATGGCCAATCCGATCATTGCGTCGTATCAACGGGGCCGGATCAAGAAGATGAAAGAACGGTTCGAGGCCAAGCGCCGCGCCGCCGAAGAGGCCAAGGCCCAAAAGGCCGCCGAGGCAGAGGCCCGCGCTGCGTCAAAGCCCGAGGGCCCGACACAAGGACAAAAGCAGCCATGACATCTGAACCCCGCCTGCGCCTGGGAGTTAACATCGACCATGTGGCCACGGTGCGGAATGCGCGTGGCGGGGCGTATCCCGATCCGTTGCGTGCAGCCAAGATCGCGGCAGAGGCGGGGGCCGACGGGATCACCGCCCATCTGCGCGAAGACCGCCGCCATATCTCGGACGCCGATATCGAAGGGCTGATGGACGTGCTGGAGGTGCCGCTGAACTTTGAGATGGCGGCCACCGATGAGATGCAGGCCATCGCCTTGCGCCACAAGCCCCATGCGGTGTGCATCGTTCCCGAAAAACGCGAAGAGCGAACCACCGAGGGCGGGCTTGAGGTTGCGCGAGAAGAAAACCGATTGGCCCATTTCATCGCGCCCCTGCGCGATGCGGGGTGCCGGGTGTCGATCTTCATCGCCGCCGATCCGCGCCAGGTCGAGGCCGCCAACCGGATCGGGGCCGAGGTGATCGAGCTGCACACGGGCGCTTATTGCGATCTGCACGCCGAAGGCCGGTTTGACGAGCGCGATGCCGAGCTTGAGCGGTTGCGCGAGATGTCAGCACTGGCTCATTCGCTGGGGCTTGAGGTGCATGCCGGTCACGGGCTGACCTATGATTGCGTGGCCCCGGTCGCGGCGCTGCCGGAAGTGCGCGAGTTGAATATCGGGCATTTTCTGATCGGTGAGTCGATCTTCCTTGGCCTGGCGCCGGCGATTGCCGAGATGCGGCGGATCATGGACGAGGCGCGGGCCTAGGGCCTACTTGGTCTGGCCACTCCCCTCGTAGATATCTGCTGGCACACCAGGCCGGGGCCCAGTGCTTTGGCGTGTTTGTGTAGGTGTCGTGCCCGGTTCGGCCCCAGCATCTTCAAACAGGCTGGTGCCAAACAGCCCATCCGCGCCGCGTACCTGGAAGCCGCCCGTCTGCGCCGTGATTGCGTCTGGGCCGCAGGGGCCCACGGGCCACACCACCTCTGCCGTGTCGAACCCATAGCCCGGAACACGCGGGGCAAAGGTGCCGCGGCACCCCTCGTCATCCGAGGTGCGCAGGCCGGTGGCCACGCCGTGGCGGAAGGTGACGATCACATAGGCCGTGTCATACCCATTGAGGCGGCGATAGACGTATTCGGTCTGCGCGCCCTCTTCGATCTTTTGAAACGGATTGCCCCAGCGCGCCTGCATCCCCCGCTCGGTGGTTTCCCCGATCCGGACCGATTGCGCCATCGCAGCGCGGGTGGCAGGCGTCTGGGCGACGGTTGTGTCCCATGACAGGCCCACGCAGCCTGCGAGTAGCCAGAAGGTAATGAGATAGGGCAAGAAGGCAGGGGTTTGGGGGTGCATGGCACGGGTGTAGCGCGGGTATGGTGAAGATCGGGTTAGGGACGGTTGTCGGACGCCCTCTTGCCCTCTGCCCCGCGCCTCCCCATGGTGCGGCCCATGATCCTTGGCATCGGCACAGACCTCTGCAATATCGAACGAATCGAGCGAACGCTTGATCGCTTCGGCGACCGCTTTCGCAACCGTGTGTTCACCAACACCGAACAGGCCAAGGCCGAACGCCGCGCCGACACGCCCGGCACCTATGCCAAGCGCTGGGCCGCGAAAGAGGCCTGTTCCAAGGCGCTGGGCACCGGCCTGCGCATGGGCATCGCGTGGAAGGATATGGCGGTCACGAACCTTGAGACGGGCCAACCCGTCATGCACGTCACCGGCTGGGCCGCAGAACGCCTGCGCGAGATGACGCCCGCGGGGCATGAGGCCGTGATCCATGTCACGCTGACCGACGATCACCCCTGGGCCCAGGCCTTCGTCGTGATCGAGGCCTTGCCAGACGAGGGCGCGCGCTTGACACCCGATGCCCACACACTCATGTAGCGGCGCATTGGGCTTCAGGCAGGGCAGCACGCATGGCAACGGCAGCAGACGCAAAGAACGGGATCGTCGAGACGATCAAGACGATCGTCTACGCCCTTCTGATTGCCGGTGTCTTTCGCACCCTGTTTTTTCAACCCTTCTGGATTCCCTCGGGATCGATGAAAGACACGTTGCTGATCGGGGATTTCCTGTTCGTCAACAAAATGGCCTATGGCTATTCCCAGTATTCCTGCCCCTTCTCGCTGTGCCCTATCAATGGCCGGATCCTGGGGTCCGAGCCTGAGCGGGGGGATGTCGCGGTCTTCCGCCATCCGGTCAATGGCAGCGATTTTATCAAGCGGGTCGTGGGGTTGCCGGGCGACCGCGTGCAGATGATTGGCGGGGTGTTGCACATCAACGGCACAGCCGCCCCGCAAACGCCCGACGGTACGTTTGAAGAGCTGTTTGAACGCCAGGGTCCGGTGGGCAATCTGCCCTTGTGCAAAAACGCCGGGATCGGGCTGGGCGCGACCTGTGAAAAGGATCGGTTTATCGAGACGTTGCCCGAAGGGACAGAGCACGCCGTGCTCAATGTGCGCCAATCGCGCCTGGATGATACGCCGGTTTACACCGTGCCTGAAGGCCATTTCTTCTTCATGGGCGACAACCGCGACAACTCTACCGACAGTCGGGTGATGCCGCCCAATGGCGTCGGTTTCGTGCCTTACGAATACCTCATCGGGCGGGCCGACCGCATCATGTTCTCGTCCGGCGGGCGTTCGCTTTTCTTCGTCTGGACCTGGCGGGGGGATCGGTTCTTCAAGGCGGTCGACTGATGAAGTTGACGGCCGAGTTGCAGGCGTTTTGCGCCCGGCTCGGCCACACGTTTTCCGAGCCTGCCCTGCTGATCGAGGCGCTGACCCATCCCTCGCTGTCGTCGCCCACCCGCGCCAACAATCAGCGGATGGAGTTTCTGGGCGACCGGGTGCTGAACCTGGTGCTGGCCGAGGCTGTGCTGGCCGCCGATCCGCAGGCGTCGGAGGGGACGCTGGCGCCGCGCTATAACCTGCTGGTGAAGAAAGAAACTTGCGCCGATGTCGCCCGCTCCATCGATCTGGGATCGGTCCTGCGGCTGGGCAAGTCCGAGATGGTGTCGGGCGGTCGGCGGTTGGACGCGGCGCTGGGCGATGCGATGGAGGCGGTGATTGCGGCGGTGTACCGTGATGCGGGCCTTGAGGCCGCGCGGGCGGTTGTGCTGGGGCTGTGGGACAGCCGGATTGCGACGTTGGAGCATGACGAGAAAGACCCAAAGTCGAGCCTGCAGGAATGGGCCCAGTCGCATGGCCAGCCAGCGCCGAAGTACAGCGAAGTCTCACGCTCTGGCCCACCGCATGCGCCAGTGTTCACGGTTGAGGCACGGCTATCGGATGGGCGGTTCGAATTGGCCACCGGACGTGCCAAGCGGGAGGCCGAGAAGGATGCGGCACGGGCGTTGCTGGAGCGGGTTTTGTCCTGAACCGGAGGGATTAACCGGACGTGGGCATGCGTGCTGAAAACCGCTGCCGCCACGCGTCCAATGCCGGTTCGTTGGCCCGCGCTGCTGCGGTAACAAGCCTTGTCACCCGGGCTGATCCGATCTCTTTCCCTAAGCGCGGCCCATCAATCACATCTCGCACGTCGTCTTCACCTGCGCGCCAATGGCGGACAGGGAATTCAAAGTAACGATAGCGCGGGTCGCCGAGCGGTATCAGGTTGATCAGCGGAACCTGGTTTGGGTTCAACATGCCGATAAGTGGCATGAAGACGCGCTCACGTGCGCCAAGCCAGGCCGCCAGCCACGAAAACGTGCTGACACCGATCGCGACGTTGACGGCGTTGCGGATCGTCTGAAAGTCATGCAGCACGGACCCACCGGTCAGAAAGACCCCATCGGGGAAGGCGCGTCGCAAGGCGGTCGAATAGAGGTCGTCAGACAATTGTCCTACGAAGACCGGCCGCAAGCCTGTCGTTTCGATAAGGGCCTTGTACCATGCAATCGGCAATGGCCCGTAATCGACATGACGCCCTGGATGCATGATGTCTTCAAGACGGACATGGATCACCAGATCATCCGAACCGGTTGCGAAGAAGGGCTGTCCGGATGCGTCAAACTGCCGGTTGGCGTGATCGCGCGACGGAAGGAGGTTGATGTCGCCGACGGCAGAGGTGATCCGCAGGTTTTGTACATGACCGTCGGCGATCTGTGACAACAGCCATGCGTTGTCCACCGTTGGCATGTCGATCCTGGGCCATTTACGCTTGCCCAAGGAACTCGAAGGGCCCTTCAATTCCCATTCCGGGATGTCGAAGCCTGACAGGACACAGCCGGGAAAGCGCTCTGCCAATGCGTTTGCCTCAAGGTATTGAAGCATACGGTTCGCCATACGCGAGCCGTGCCGAATTGAGATTTCCCGAAGCACGAAGGGTGGCGTTTCCTTTACGGCTCTGACTGGGTCTCCAGCGTGTGAAGAACGGGGTCCGCGACTGGCGGATCATAGCTGATCGGGAACTGCCTGGGATCAATTGCGTGTCGCTGGCAGAGCCCTTCGAGATAGGAGCCGGCAGGCGCACTGCCGTTTTGATCGGTTGCCAGCAAGCGTTTCAGATCCCGCGTCAGCGTAACAGAAAACGCGTCTGCTTGTTCGAATGCCTCGACCTTCGCGTCGGGGTCAAGAAGTCGTTTCAGCGTAGCGCGAGGCGCGGGAAAGAACGCGGCAGGCGGCATGGCATGGGTGATCTCGCCGCTGCTGCGCAGGAAGTAGTCGACCATCCGTGGGCCGGTGGTTCCTGGCTTGTGGTCATTCAAGCTGGCCGGGTCGCCCGCTGCGATACGCTCGGTCAGTTGGCGCTGTCTGCGCGCGCGGAAGAAGGGCGGGACGGGGTTTTCGCTTTCGATGAACGCGATCATGCTGGTCAGGGCGGGGCTATTGGGCGGGAGGCCGAGAATGGCATTTTGGACCTGTGGCCCGCCGGGGTGGTCTTCGTATCCGAAGACGTTTGCTGTCGGGAATACGAAACGGCTGAGGCAAACCGTAGAGATGTCGGCCCAGATTACACCGGTATCCCGGATCACGTAGAGCCGCAGAAGATCGGCGAAGATGCCGGGGTCACCCTGCGCATCGGAGCACCTGTAGGCTGCGGGGACCGGGACATCGTTGGCGGACCTGACCTCGACCCCTGCTGGCAGGTTCGGCACAGGGCCCAGCGTGTAGAGGTGGTAGGGATGCCCTGCAGCGAGGAAGGAAGCGATCGCGAGATGCTCAACGAAGCTGAGCGCACCGCCGGGCCAAAAGCTGGCGATGGTGGGCAGTGGCGGGTTATCGGGCGTGGGCGTTTGGCAGGCGCGCGCATGCAGACGATCCATCGGCGCATCCGCCTTGGGCGGCGGTGCGCGGCGGTCGGCCTGAAAGCCCGGATCCCCCAAACCCAACCGCCGTGCCAGCGCATAGCCTTCGCCGGTGTGCAGGATGTCGCGCGCGCGGGTGAGATGCCACTCGACGGCGGCGTGGTGCAGCGGACCCAGGACTGCGTCGGCGAGATAGTCGTCAAGCCGCGCCTGTGCCGCATCGATCATCGCCGTACGCCGGTCATCGACCCCGCCGCGCCGGTCAAGACGTTTGTAATATCCCGTGGGGCGATCATCGAGGCGGGCAGCACCGGCAACATCGCCCCTGTCAGCCTTTAGCAGAAACGCCTCGACGCTGCGGATGGCGTAGTGGTTGAGCTGGACAAGATCCGTTGTACCCGCCGCCGCGATGGTCTTGGCCTTGGTGTCTGTGAACTCGGGCCCCAGCGCGTTGCCCGATCCGTCACGCCAGACCAAACCTGTCTGTGAAAACTCTGGGATGTTTGGGCGGTGGTTTGTGCGCGCGGCAATCCGCAGATCATTCCGGAATAGTGTCTTCACCGCAGTCATCGCAGGCTCGGCTGCTGTCAGATCATGGGTCAGTTCGCGAAACTGCGCGCGCACAGGTTGGTCTTGAAATGACACAGCGCCACCGCTTGAAAATGGCATCGACGTCATCGAGATCGCGTGTGCGGGTTGCATCCGGTCCACCAGGGTGGGGACGTCGCGGATGCTGTCGTTGAGGCACACGAACTCATCCACATCCGCGTGCAAAATCCACTCGGCCTGGGCGTAGACCGGGTAGTGCTGCACGTACCGCTGGGCGCGCCGCTGCCATTGCTTTTTCCCTTGGTCGAGCACCGCAGGATTGATCAGGTGCGTGACATGGCCAAGCGCTTGCAGACGTTGCAGGATCTCATCGGTGCCATCCACGCAATCATTCGTCACGGCGATGACATGGCCAAAGCCAAGCGCCAGATGATGGGCCATCCATTCCAGGATGTAGGGCCCCTCATTCTTCATGTTTGTGACGATCAGCAACCTGTGTGGCATGCGGGGTCTTTGCGAACTGCTCGTTTTGTTAGGCTGGATGCAAACACAGGGCCGCAGACGGCGTCAACTGGATAGCCATTGGGCCCGGGCCCTGTGCATTTGGGTTGTGAGGGTGCGGGTCGGTATCATATCCATGAGGCAATGGGCTGACAGAGCGGGCAACCAGGCGTCAATGGCGGACACGGTCGAGGTTTTCTTTCTGGTGGATGGTGAACGCCTTGAGGCACAGGCCTGTCTGCTGGCCCCGACGCTCAAGCGGCACCTCGCGCCCGATCAAAAGCCGGTGGCCTATCTGCGCGAGGATTATGCCGGTCACCTCGATTCCCTGACGCGAGAGGTGTTGGAAGCGAGCGGGGTTGAGCTGCGCGTGATCCCCGGGACGGATGGCGCCAATGCGCCCTGGACCGCACCCTATCCGCAAGGCAACAAGATCCTCGCCGCCGCCCAGCGGCGGGATTGTGCGATCTCGGTCTTTCTCGACACTGATATGGTTCTGGCTGAACCGGTGGATTTCATTGCCGAGCTTGGAACGGCCGATATCGGTGCCTGCGTGTCGGACTTCAGTGCAACGGGCAATGACGAGGCTGGGTGGACGGCGTTCTATGGGTGTTTCGGTCTGCCACTGCCGGAGGATAGGGTGATCTTGCAGGCCGGTCGCAGGCTGCGGTCGTTTCCCTATTACAATGCGGGGATGATCATCTTTCGAGAGGTGCGGGACCGTGCGCCAACCGACATCGGGCGTCAGTGGCTGGACATGGCGCAGCAATTCGATCGGGACATCGAGGTGCCCTACAACCGTGACAACATCGACCAGCTGACCCTGCCCATCCTTGGCTACCAACGCGGCGCGCCTGTGGCGGCCATGGACCCGCGCCTGAACTTCAACATTGCGGCGCATGGGCTTGGCGAGGGGCGACGCCAATCCATCGCGCATTACCACCGCATCGGGGTGTTGTGGTCACATCCCGGGCATTCGCAGATGACGCTGGACTGTCTGGCGAATGTCTGCGGCGCGGAGATGATCACCCGTATGCTGGAGCGGTTTCCGCATTTCATGAAGCGCAGTCGGTTGAAGCACTATCTGGCGGCGTAGCGCGCGGGGCGTTACCGCCGAAACGGTGAGGGCCGCTGGCCGGTTCGCAGACTGTCCACCACGTCCGCGATCCGTTTTTCGCGCGTCGGCGGGGTTTTCGCCTGCTTGATCCATTCAAGCGTCCCCCGCTTGACCGAGCGGGGCCAGTCTTCCCAGCCCGCGACCAGATCCCCCAGCGCCGCGTCCAGATCGGCGGGGCGTTCCAGCCGTTCCACATCGTCGAGGAAGGTCCACATGCCATTGGCCTCGGCCACCGCGATCTTGGCCTCGCCTGCGGGCGTCATCTGACCGCTCGCGCGCATGCGGGCGACGATGTCCTTGTTCACCGCCGACCAAGCCGAGCCATCCTTGCGCGGTGAGATCAGGTGCATCATGCAGTCGTCATCCACGCCCCGGACCGAGCTGTCGATCCAACCCCAGCAGATCAGTTCCTCGACCACTTCGCCGAAGGGCAGGTAGTCCGGGTGGTGTTTTTTGTAGGTTACGGCCCAGACAGAGCCGCTGGTGGTGTGGTTTGCCGCAAGCCAGTCACGGAGGGACGCCCGCGTTGGGAACCGAATTCGGGGCGCGTCTTTGCTCATGGGTGGCTTAGTGGGCCTCGGCCCAGTTGGCCCCTTGCCCCGCATCCACGACCAAAGGCACCGAGAACTTCACGGCTGGATCAGCGGCGTTTTCCATCACCTCGCGCGCGGTGCCGATCAGATCGTCTACGGCCGCATCCTCGACCTCGAACAACAGTTCATCATGCACCTGCAAGAGCATCTTCGCAGGCATCCCCTCGATCGCGGCGGGCATGCGGACCATCGCCCGCCGGATCACATCCGCCGCCGTCCCCTGGATCGGCGCGTTGATGGCGGCGCGTCGGGCGAAGCCGGCGTGCGGGCCCTTGGCGTTGATCTCGGGCGTGTTGATCTTGCGGCCAAACAGCGTCTCGACCCGGTTGTGTTCCTTGGCGAAGGCGATGGTGTCGTCCATGTATTGCCGGATGCCAGGGAAGCGTTCGAAATAGCGGTCGATGAAGCCCTGCGCCTCGTCGCGGGGAATCCGAAGGTTGCGCGCAAGGCCCCAGCCCGAGATGCCGTAGATCACGCCGAAATTGATTGCCTTGGCCTGGCGGCGGACCTCGGGCGTCATCTCGTCGAGCGGCACGTTGAACATCTCGGATGCGGTGGCCGCGTGGATGTCCTGGCCGTCGCGGAACGCTTGCTTGAGCGCTTCGATATCGGCGATGTGGGCGAGGATGCGCAGTTCGATCTGGCTGTAGTCGAGGCTGACAAGCGTGCGTCCCTTCTCGGCCACGAAGGCCTCGCGGATGCGGCGTCCTTCTTCGGTGCGCACGGGGATGTTTTGCAGGTTCGGATCGGTGGATGCGAGGCGGCCGGTATTGGCGCCCGCGATGGAGTAAGAGGTGTGGACCCGGCCCGTGTCGGCGTTGATGTGCTCTTGCAGTGCATCCGTATAGGTCGACTTCAGTTTCGACAATTGCCGCCAATCGATCACGCGGGCGGGCATTTCGTGTTCTGTGGCCAGGTCTTCCAGCACATCGGCAGGGGTCGAGTACTTGCCGTTCTTGCCCTTCTTTCCGCCGGGAAGGCCCATGCGTTCGAACAGGATCTCGCCCACCTGCGCGGGGGAGCCCACGTTGAACTTCTCGCCCGCAAGTTCCTGTATCTCGTCCTCTAGCTGCGCCATCTTCTGGGCAAAGGCGTTGGACATGCGGGACAGCGTATCGCGGTCGACCTTGATGCCCGACATCTCCATCTTGGCCAGCACCGGGACCATGGGGCGTTCGAGCGTCTCGTAAACGGTGGTTACGCGTTTTATGTGCAGTTGCGGCTTGAAGGACTGCCAGAGGCGCAGGGTGATATCCGCGTCTTCGGCCGCGTATTTCACGGCGTCGTCGACGGGCACCTTGTCGAAGGTGATTGCGGATTTGCCTGTGCCGAGCAGCGATTTAATTTCGATCGGGGCATGGCTGAGGTAGCGTTCGGACAATTGGTCCATGCCGTGATTGTGGATGCCGGCGTTCATCGCGTAGCTCATCAGCATCGTGTCGTCGATGGGGGACACGGCCACGCCGTAGCGGGCAAAGATCTTGGCGTCGTATTTCATGTTCTGGCCGATTTTCAGGACCGCCGGGTCTTGCAGCATCGGCTTGAGCATCTCCAGCGCCGTGTCCATTGGCATCTGCCCCTCCGCCAGCGCGTCCGATCCAAACAGATCATCGGTGGACGCCGCCTTGTGCGCGAGCGGAATGTAGCAAGCCTGGCCCGGCTCGATGGCCAGCGAGATGCCGACAAGCTCGGCGGTCATCTCATTCAAAGCGGTGGTTTCGGTATCGACGGCGACCCAGCCGCGCGCGTGAGCACGGTCGATCCAGGTTTGCAGGGCGGCCTCGGTGGTGATTTTTTCATAGGTCTCGGGCGCGAACGGCACTGCCTCGGCAGGGGTGTCATCCACGGCAGGGGCAGGGGCGTCGGCGATGACGGGGGCATCTACGCCCAGCGTGTCGGCGACGCGTTTGGTGATCGTGCGGAACTCCATCGCGGAGAGGAACTCCAACAGAGATCCGGCATCGGGATCCTTCACCTCCAGCGTGTCGAGCGCATAGTCGAGCGCCATCTCGCAATCCAGTTGGACGAGGCGTTTTGACAGGCGGATTTGGTCGGCGTGGTCGATCAGGGTCTGGCGGCGCTTGGGTTGTTTGATCTCTTCGGCGCGTTCCAGGAGTGTTTCCAGGTCGCCGAATTCGTTGATCAGAAGTGCCGCGGTTTTCACCCCGATCCCGGGTGCGCCCGGCACATTATCCACGCTATCCCCGGCCAGCGCCTGCACATCGACCACACGGTCTGGCCCCACGCCGAACTTTTCCTCGACGCCCTCAACCCCGATCCGCCGGTTCTTCATCGCGTCATACATCTCAACCCCGTCACCGACGAGCTGCATCAGATCCTTGTCCGACGAGATGATCGTGACCCGGCCCCCCGCATCGCGCGCCTGACAAGCCAGCGTGGCGATGATGTCATCGGCCTCAAACCCCTCTTGCTCCAGACAGGCGAGGTTGAACGCGCGGGTGGCCTCGCGGGTGAGCGGGATCTGCGGTCGCAGATCTTCGGGCATGGCGTCGCGGTTGGCCTTGTAGAGATCGTAAAGGTCGTTGCGGAAGGTATGGCTGCCCTTGTCGAAGACGACGGCGGCATGGGTCGGCGCGTCGGGGCCTTTGTTATCCTCGATCATCTTCCATAGCATGTTCACGAAGCCGGACACCGCACCTACGGGCAGGCCGTCAGATTTGCGGGTGAGCGGGGGCAGGGCGTGATAGGCGCGGAAGATGAAGGCCGAGCCATCGACCAGGTGCAGGTGGTGTCCTTTGCCGAAACTCATGCGCGTCTCCTCGGGGATGTGTTGGGTTGGTTATAGGACCGAGGTGTAGGGGGGGCTAGGGGTCACCCAGCCTCCAACTCCGCCGACGGGATCACCGGAAAGAACGCGCCCCCTGACCACAGCCCAAACCACCGCTCGCCTTCCACCTCATGATGCGCCCCGATCTCCACCAACCGGTAGAAGCTCTTCCGATCAATCAGCGCTTCAAGGTTCGCGCGGACCAGCACGTAAGGCGACGGTTCCCCCGTCTCGGCATCCCGCATAACGCGAATGGGGTGCTCTGGCCCCGCTGTCACGCGATCCCCCACATGGGTCTCAAACGTCAGTGACTGGTGCGCACCCTCCCCCGTCGCTTCAAAATCAATTGCCACGAACGGCGCGTCTTCAACGGTGATTCCCACCTTTTCCACCGGGGTCACGAGAAAGTAATCGTCCCCATCCCGGCGCAGGATCGACGAAAACAGCCGCACCAACCCTGGTCGCCCAATCGGCGTGCCAAGGTAGAACCAGGTCCCATCCCGCGCGATCCGCATGTCCAGATCCCCGCAAAACGGGGGGTTCCACAGGTGGACCGGCGGCAAACCGCCCTTTGATGCGGCACGGGCGCTGTCTGCGAGGCTTTCGGCGGAAGGTTTCGTCATGAATTCGCTGTTAACATTTTTGCCATTTGTCCTTGGCGGGATACTTCCGTTTAATGGCGGCGACAATCAACCATGGAGACCCTGCATGAGCGACGACCAAGACCTTGTGGCCGAGATCGAAGCGCTGGGGGCCAAGCTGGCTGAGGCGAAATCGAGCATTACGAAGCGCTTCATCGGTCAGGAACGGGTGGTCGACCTGGTTCTGTCGGCGATTCTTTGCGGGGGGCACGGCCTGCTGATCGGTCTGCCTGGGCTGGGGAAGACACGGCTGGTGGATACGCTGTCGACCGTTCTGGGCCTGGATGGCGCGCGGGTACAGTTCACGCCGGACCTTATGCCAGCCGATATTCTGGGTTCAGAGGTGCTGGAAACCGGGGCCGATGGGAGCCGGGCGTTCAAGTTTATCGAAGGTCCGATCTTCTGCCAGCTTCTGATGGCCGATGAGATCAACCGGGCAAGCCCGCGAACGCAATCGGCGCTGTTGCAGGCGATGCAGGAGAAATCGGTGACGATTGCGGGCCAGCCGCATCCCCTGCCCGCGCCGTTCCATGTGCTGGCAACGCAGAACCCGATTGAGCAGGAGGGCACCTATCCGCTGCCAGAGGCACAGCTGGACCGCTTCCTGGTGCAGATCGACGTGCCATACCCCGATCGCGATACCGAACGCGATATCCTGATCGCGACCACGGGCGTCAGCGAAGACAGCGCGACGCGGGTGTTTGAGCCGGAAGACCTGATCGCCGCGCAGGCGCTGGTGCGCCGAATGCCAGTGGGCGAAGCGGTGATGGAGCTGATCCTGGATCTGGTGCGCGCCTGCCGGCCCGAAGATGAGGCAGCACCTGATGCGGTGAAAGCGAATGTGGGCTGGGGCCCGGGGCCGCGCGCGGCGCAGTCGCTGATGTTGACGGTCCGGGCGCGGGCGCTTCTGGATGGGCGGCTGGCGCCGTCGGCGGAAGACGTGGCCTCCATGGCCTCACCCGTGCTCAGCCACCGCATGGCGCTGACCTTTGCGGCGCGGGCGCGCGGGGCCGATCTGTCGGGCGTGATCGCCGAAGTGGCAGACCGGGTGACCCGGATTGAGGTTGCCGCGTGATCGAAGCCGCCGATCTTCGCTCAAAAGCCGAAGACCTTGCCGGTCCGCTGCCGCCGCTTCTTGCGGCGGCCGATCACTTGGCATCCTCGGTGCAACTGGGTGAACACGGGCGGCGGCGCGCGGGGCAGGGCGATGAGTTCTGGCAATACCGCCCCGCGCAACCGGGTGACGAGGCGCGGATGGTTGATTGGCGGCGCTCCGCCCGGTCGGACATGCATTTCGTCCGGGAGAAGGAATGGCAGGCGGCGCAAAGCATCGTGATCTGGGCCGATCCCGGGCAATCCATGCGGTTCTCCTCCGATCCCAAGCTGCCGACAAAATTCATGGCCTCGCGCGTGCTGGCGCTCGCCATTGCCGTGCTGCTGATCCGTGGCGGCGAGCGTGTTGGGTTGGCCGATCTGTCACTGCCACCCCGCTCTGGTGATCTCCAACTGATGCGGCTGGCGGCGGCGCTGGGAGATGAGGACCATAGCGAGGACTATGCGGAACCCGTCGTGCGCGGGCTTCCCGCCCATGCGCAGGCGGTGTTTGCCTCGGACTTTTTGGGTGATCTCGGCCCGGTGGAGCGCGCGATGACCAAGGCGGCTGATCGCGGGGTTGAGGGAGTGCTGCTGCAGGTCCTCGACCCGCAGGAAGAGGCATTTCCCTTCGATGGGCGCACCATCTTCGATTCGGTCGCGGGCACCGTGACCCATGAGACCCGCCGTGCCCGCGATTTGCGCGACCGGTATCTGGAACGACTGGCCGAACGCAAAGACGCGCTGTCGGGCCTGGCGCGCGTCACCGGGTGGCAGTTTTCGACCCACCACACCAACCAGTCGGCCAGCGCCGCCCTTCTTTGGATGTTTCAGGCGTTGGAGCGTGTGCACTGATGTTGACCATCGGATCCCTTGGCTTTACGGCGCCCTGGCTTCTCTTGGGCCTGATTGCCCTGCCGATCCTGTGGTTTTTGTTGCGCGCGGTCCCGCCCGCGCCGATCCGGCGGTTGTTCCCGGCGGTGACGCTGCTTCTGGGTCTCGAAGACGATGAAAATGAGACGGACAAGACGCCCTGGTGGCTGCTTTTGTTGCGGACACTGGCGATTGCCGCGGTGATCATCGCCTTTGCCGGTCCGGTGCTGAACCCCCAGGCCGAGCGTCAGGGCGAGGGCCCGCTTCTTGTTCTTGTCGATGGCACCTGGGCCGATGCGCGCGATTGGCAGCGTCGGATGGACAGGGTCGATGCGCTGTTGGCCGAGGCTTCGCGCACCGGGCGGCCTGCGGCGGTCGTATCGCTGAATGACCTGCCTGCGGGCGCGCTTCCGTTCCAACCGGCTGAGGCCTGGCGTGGGCGCTTGCCGAGTTTTGAGCCGCAGCCCTGGGTACCCCGCGGGGAAGAAGTGCTGGCCTGGTGGGACGAAGCAGTCGAAGGGGCGTTTGATACGTTCTGGATGTCGGATGGCTTGACCTATGACTGGCGTGATGCCGTTTTGGAACGCGCTGAGGCGCAAGGGTCGGTCACGGTTTTCCAAAGCGCGCGACCGCTGGTGGCGCTGCGCCCGGTGCGGTTCGAAGATGGGCGCATACTGCTCAGCGCCAGTCGCGCGGTTCCGGGGGACCCGCTGACCCTTGGCGTGGCGGCACAGGGGCTTGACCCCAATGGCACACAACGCGTGCTTGCGCGGGTGGACCTGCGCTTTGCGCCGTCTGAGACCGAGGCGGAGACCGAGCTGTCACTGCCTCCGGAGCTGCGCAACCGGATCAGCCGCTTCGAAGTGGAAGGCACGCGGTCGGCGGGTGCGGTAACGCTCACCGATGACGCGCTGCGGCGGCGTGAGGTGGCGCTGATGTCCGGGCGCGATGATCGCGAAGGCTTGGAACTGTTGTCACCCACCCATTACCTTGAACAGGCGTTGGAACCGACCGCCGAACTGATCGAAGGGGCGATGGCGGACATTCTGCTCGCGAACCCCGATGCGATTATCCTGGCCGATGTGGCCACGATTTCCGCGGGCGAAGCCGAACCTTTGTTGGAATGGGTGGAACAAGGCGGGCTTTTGGTGCGGTTCGCGGGCCCCCGGCTCGCGGCCAGCGATGTCAGCCGCGGTGACGAAGATCCGCTGATGCCCGTGCGCCTGCGCGCCGGTGGCCGCACGGTGGGCGGCGCGATGAGCTGGGGCGAGCCCAAGACCCTGCGCGCCTTCACACCTGACTCACCGTTCTTTGGTTTGACCGTGTCCGATGAGATCAATGTCACGGCCCAGGTCATGGCCCAACCAGACCCGACGCTGGCCGATCGCACGATTGCGTCACTCGCCGACGGCACGCCCTTGGTCACCCGCAAGCGGGTCGAACAGGGGCAGATTGTGCTTTTCCACGTCACTGCGAATGCCGAATGGTCATCTCTGCCCCTGTCTGGGCTGTTCGTTCAGATGCTGGAGCGGCTGGCGGTGTCCACCCGCCCGGCAAGCCCCAGCGCGGACGACCTTGCGGGCACCACGTGGACGCCTGATCAGGTTCTAACCGGCTTTGGCGAGGTGATTGATGCGGGCGTTCTGCCCGGCATCCCGGGCGAGGCGCTGGTGGACCCGGTCACGGGGCCCGACCTGCGCCCTGGTTTGTACACGGGCGAAGACCAGCGGCTGGCCCTGAACGCGGTCAGCGACACGACCGAGATTGCTCCGGCGGTCTGGCCCGCGCGCGTCCCGATTGAGGGGTTGGCAGTGCAGCGCGAGACGATTTTGAAGGGCGCATTCCTGACAGGGGCTTTGTTTATGCTGATGCTGGATATCATTGCCGCGCTTTGGCTGTCGGGGCGTCTGACCGGCCCGCGCCCCGGCATGGCCGCCGCCCTGCTTGCCGCTGTTGTGCTTGCGCCGCAGGGGGCCGACGCGCAGGACACGGCGCTCGATGATTTCGCACTGACGGCCACGACCGAGGTGGTGTTGGCCCATGTCATCACCGGGGACCGGACGCTGGATGACATGGCGTCGGCCGGTTTGCGCGGGCTGTCGGATGTTCTGTTCAGCCGAACGTCCATTGAGCCCGCCGATCCCATTGCCGTGGATCTGGAGATGGACGAGTTGTCGTTTTTCCCGATCCTATACTGGCCCGTGACCCCGTCACAGCCCACCCCGTCGGCTGAGGCCTATGCCCGGCTCAACACCTATCTGCGAACGGGCGGCATGATCGTGTTCGACACGCGCGATGCCGATATCTCGCGCTTTGGTGGTGGCAGCCCGGCGGGCCGCAAACTGCAGGAATTGGCCCGCCCGCTGGACATCCCACCGCTGGAGATGATCCCCGACGACCATGTGCTGACGCGCACGTTCTATCTGCTCCAGGATTTCCCCGGCCGCCATGTCAGCCGTGATGTTTGGGTCGAAGCCGCGCCTGCGGATGCAGAGCGGGCCGAAGGCATGCCGTTTCGCAACCTCAACGACAACGTGACCCCGGTAGTCGTGGGAGGAAATGACTGGGCCGCGGCCTGGGCGACGGATGCCAACGGGCGGCAGATGTTCCCGGTGGGTCGTGGGTTTACAGGCGAGCGTCAGCGTGAGATCGCATATCGCTTTGGCGTGAACCTGATCATGCATGTGCTGACCGGCAACTATAAGTCCGACCAGGTGCATGTGCCCGCGCTTTTGGATCGGTTGGGGCAGTGATGGATGGCTCGGTGATCTTTGACCCGTTGGTTCCCATAGCGCTCTTGTGGGGTCTGGCCGGGCTGTCGGTTGCCTTTGTGGCGCTGGCCCTTTTGCGCCGCCTGTCGGGCGCGCCTTTGCGCGCGCTGGCGTTGGTTGCGCTGTTGATGGCGCTGGCTAACCCGTCGCTTCAGACTGAAGATCGCGATGCGCTGAGCGATATTGTGGTTGTCATCGTCGACGAGAGCGCGAGCCAGGACATCTCGGACCGTGCGGATCAGACCGAGGCGGCGTTGCAAGGGATCGAGGCCGAGATTAACAGTCTGGGCAATACCGAGATGCGCGTGGCCCGTGTGGGCGATGCCGAAGGCGATGAAGGCAGCCTGGTGATGAGCGCGCTGGCCGATGCCATGGCAGAAGAACCGCGGGCGCGTCTGGCGGGTGCGATCCTGCTGACCGATGGGCAAATCCACGACATCGAACGAGCCCCCGACCTGCCCGCACCGCTGCATGCACTTCTCACCGGGCGCGAGGGCGATTGGGACCGGCGGTTGATCGTGCGCAATGCACCGGCTTTCGCGATCCTGGGCGAGCCTGTGACCCTGACGCTGGAGATCGAGGATCAGGGCGCCGTGCCTGCCAACCTGGGTGAAGAGGCCACGCTGGAGATTTCGGTCGATGGCGCAGAACCGGATGTGTTTCAGGTGCCCGTGGGCCGCGAGTTGGAGCTGCCCGTGACACTGCCCCATGGTGGCATGAACGTGCTGCAGTTCACCGTGCCGGCGGAAGAGACGGAACTGACCGACCGCAACAATGCCGCGGTGATCCAGATCAACGGCGTGCGCGACCGTTTGCGCGTGCTCCTGGTCTCTGGCGCGCCCCATCCAGGTGAGCGGACGTGGCGGAACCTTTTAAAATCCGACAGCTCGGTCGATCTGGTGCATTTCACCATTCTGCGCCCGCCCGAAAAGCAGGACGGCGTGCCGGTGAATGAACTGTCGCTCATCGCCTTTCCGACGCGTGAGCTGTTTCTGGAAAAGGTGGATGAGTTCGATCTGATCATCTTCGACCGCTATAAACGGCGCGGGATCCTGCCCTCGGTCTACCTCGACAATGTGCGCGAATACGTGGAACGCGGCGGGGCGGTTCTGATCGCCGCGGGGCCCGATTACGCCACTGCAAGCTCTCTTTTCCGCTCGCCTTTGGGTGAGATCATCCCCGGCGCGCCCACCAGCCGGGTGATTGAGGAAGGCTTTACCCCCGGCATCACCGATCTCGGTGAACGCCATCCGGTGACCGAAGGCTTGGCCGCATATTCACCGCTCGCGGGGCTGGTTGAGGCGGATGCGCCGCCCTGGGGCCGGTGGATGCGGCTGGTGGATGTGGCCGCTGATGATGGGCAGGTGGTGATGCATGGGCCCGATGAGCGACCCTTGCTGCTGCTGGACCGCGTGGGCGAAGGGCGCGTCGCGCTGATGGCGTCGGACCACGCGTGGCTTTGGTCGCGCGGCTATGAAGGTGGCGGGCCGCAATTGGAACTGCTGCGCCGGCTGGCCCATTGGATGATGAAAGAACCTGAGCTGGAGGAAGAAGCTCTTCGCGTCTTTGCCGAAGGGCAAACGATGTCCATCGGCCGTCGCACGTTGGAGGATACGGTGCCGGACGTGGAAATCACCGCGCCCGATGGCACGGTATCGGTGCTGCCGCTTGAGGAAACCCAGCCGGGGCTGTTCACCACCGCGTGGGAGGCGCCGGAGATCGGGCTCTACCGCCTGGTGAATGGGGAGGAAGAGGCGGTGATCGCCCTTGGCCCCGCCGCCCCGCGCGAGTTTGTGCAGACCATTGCCAGCGGCGATGTGGTGGAACCCGTGGCGGATGCCACGCGCGGCGGTATCCTGACGCTGGAAGACGGCGTGCCGGACCTGCGCCGGGTGCGCGAAGGGCGCCCTGCGTCCGGGCGGGGCTGGATCGGCATCACACCGCGCGAGGCCTATCTGACCGCGGATATCACGGTGCGGCCGTTCCTTCCCGCATGGCTGTGGCTGACGATCGCCGCGGCGTTGGCGGTGGGGGCATGGCTGTGGGAAGGGCGGCGCGGTCGTCGGGCGGCGTGACGCTGCACCTCGAACACCCGCAGATGCTGGACGCTACACCGGACTTGCGGGCGTTTTTGGCGGAATACCTTGAGATCGTTGTCTCGACCCTGCACGCCGATGGCGGGCCAAAGGTGAACGCGGATACGATGCTGGCAGCAACGCTTGACCACTTGGAGGATTATCAGCCACCGCAGGGTCGCACCACTCTGGTCCGCGATGCCGATGGCAGGCTTCAAGCGTCGATCTTTGTGCGGATGATCCGCTCTGACGTGGCCGAGATGAAGCGGCTTTACGTGCGGCCCATGGCCCAGAGGTTGGGTCTGGGCCAGCGCCTGACCGAGAAAGCTCTGGACGACGCCCGGTCGATGGGCGCGCGCGAGATCTTTCTAGACACTCTGGCCGCCTTCACACCCGCACGCCGACTGTATGAACGCCTGGGGTTCCGCTACATCGACAGCTACCCTGAAAGTGAGAACCCTGGGCCCATGATCCCGTTCACGGTGTGCATGGCGAAGACGCTTTAGCTGCCGCCGAGATCGAAGCTGAGCGCGGTGTCATCCCACCCATCGGCATTGGTGCTGGCCCGCACCATGACTGTCGTCATCCCTTCCGGGATCGCGACGCCGCTGAGCGACCGGGTGAAGGGTTGTTCGTCGACATGGGGGTGCAACAGCTCGCGGTATCCCAAAACGGTGCCATCGGGCGCCTCAATCCGCCAGCCATCGGCATAGTCATCCCATCCTGTATCCCCGTGGGACAGCGTGACCGAAAACCGCCAGGTGTCCCCGTCTTTGCGGGCTTCGACCGCGTCTATCATCGCCGGATCCGCGGTGGCGACAAGCGGGGCGAGGGTGGTTGCAAGGGCCAGAAGAACTGCGCGCATTTTACCCGATCTTTCAGCGTTGTCTGCGCCTAGCATAGGCTACACTACCCACCAGTACAGTCACGGTTTTGTGGCTGTAGATGAGTTCAGACTTGCCTTTGGTAGGAATTGGTTATATTTCTTTACCAATTGAGATGGGAGGACGCCGATGGAAATGCCCGTACCGAACCCCGAGGTTCTGGCCAAAAAAGCGCGCGTGATTGCGCGGCTGCAGTCGGTTTTGCCCCGTGATGCGGTAATTCACGAAGAAACCGGCACGCGCGCCTATGAGTGTGACGCACTCACCGCCTATAAGTGCCCACCGCTTTGCGCGATCTTGCCCGGCTCGACCGAAGAGGTCGCTGCCGCATTGAAGATATGCCGGGAAGAAGGCGTGCCCGTGGTCCCGCGCGGGTCGGGCACATCGCTGGCCGGGGGGGCGTTGCCGACCGCCGATTGCGTGATCCTGGGCGTGGCACGCCTGAACGATGTGATCGAGACGAATTACGATGACCGGTATATCCGGGTGCAGTCCGGGCGCACCAACCTGAGTGTGACCGGTGCCGTGGAGCATGAGGATTTCTTCTATGCCCCCGACCCCTCGTCGCAGCTGGCCTGCGCGATTGCGGGCAATATCGCGATGAATTCCGGTGGGGCGCATTGCCTGAAATATGGCGTGACCACCAACAACTTGCTTGGCGTCACCATGGTGATGATGGACGGCACCGTGGTTGAGGTGGGCGGTGCGCATCTGGATGCTGGCGGGCTGGACCTCTTGGGCGTGATCTGCGGCTCGGAAGGGCAGTTGGGCGTCGTGACCGAAGCGACGCTGCGGATCCTGCGCAAGCCCGAGGGCGCGCGCCCGGTGTTGATGGGCTTTGACAGCGCCGAAGTGGCCGGCGCCTGCGTGGCGGATATCATCAAGGCGGGCGTCTTACCCGTGGCGATTGAGTACATGGACCGCCTGTGCATCGAGGTGACCGACAAGTTCTCCGGCGCAGGCTATCCCGATTGCGACGCGCTGCTGATCGTCGAGGTTGAGGGGTCGGCGGCCGAGATTGACGAACAGTTGGGTGTGATCATGCAAATCGCCCGCAACCACAACCCCATCGAGCTGCGCGAGAGCAAAAGCGCAGAGGAAAGCGCAAAGATCTGGAAAGGCCGCAAATCGGCCTTTGGCGCGGTGGGCCAGATCAACGATTACATGTGCCTTGACGGCACGATTCCGGTCTCGTCGTTGCCCTATGTCCTGCGCCGGATCGGCGAGCTGAGCGAGCATTACGGGCTGCAGGTGGGCAATGTGTTCCACGCGGGCGACGGCAACATGCACCCGCTGATCCTGTTTGATGCCAACAAGCCCGGTGATCTGGAGCTGTGCGAGGCGATGGGGGCAGATATCCTGAAGCTGTGCGTCGAGGTGGGCGGGTGCCTGACCGGCGAGCATGGCGTGGGGATCGAAAAGCGTGACTTGATGCATGAGCAGTTCACGGCGGAAGACATGGAAGCGCAGATGCGGCTGAAGGATGTGATGGATCCGGCATGGCTGTTGAACCCCGCGAAAGTGTTCCCATTGGCCACGACGGAGTCGCGGCGGGCCGTGGCCCCGGCTGCGGCGGCCTGAAGGGGGCCTCGGGCCCCCTCTGCGCCCCACGTGGGGCGCATTCACCCCCGAGGATATTTGACGACCAAAGAAGGACCGGGGCGCAATGCTGACACCCGCAAATGAGAGTGAGCTTGCCGAAGCCGTGGCCGGGGCAGCCGGGCCTTTGCGGATCGTTGGGGGTGGGACGCGGGCTGTGGGCGCCGGGGCGACAGGCGAAGTGCTGTCGACAGCGGGCATGCGCGGGCTCGAGCTGTATGAACCCGGCGCGCTGACGATCGTGGCGAAGGCGGGCACGCCTTTGGCAGAGATCGAGGCGGCCTTGGCGGCGGAGAACCAGTGCCTGCCGTTTGAACCGATGGATCAACGGGCCGTTCTGGGCACCGAGGGCGCGCCGACGATTGGGGGCGTGGTCGCAGGCAACGTCTCGGGCCCGCGCCGGATCGCGGCGGGGGCGTGTCGGGACAGCCTGATCGGTGTGCGGTTCGTCGATGGCGCGGGGACGGTGGTGAAGAATGGCGGGCGGGTGATGAAGAATGTCACCGGCTATGACCTGGTGAAGCTGATGGCGGGGTCTTACGGGACCCTGGGCGTGCTGAGCGAGGTGAGTTTCAAGGTTTTGCCGGGAAATGCGGCGACAGCGGCTGTGCTGATCGAAGGGTTGCATGTGGCCCAGGCGATTGCGGCGATGTCCGCGGCGCTGGCTTCCCCCTTCGAAGTGACGGGTGCGGCCCATGCGCCTGTGGGCGTGGGAGGCGATCCTGTGACGATGATCCGGATCGAAGGGTTTGAAACGTCCGTGGACTATCGCGCGGGGAAGCTGGTGGATCTGCTTGCGCCTTTTGGGGCAGCCAAGATCGAACGGCGCGTCGCGGCGGCGGGAGAAGGCACTGAGCCAGCCTGGCGCTGGGTGCGCGATGCCGAGATGTTTGCCGGCACCGATGAAGATGTGTGGCGAATCTCGGTCAAGCCGTCGGACGGGGTGCGCGTGGCCGAGGCGTTGGGCGATGCGCGGCTGTTGTTTGACTGGGGCGGGGGCCTTGTCTGGGCCGGTGTCAGCCCGGGCAGCGATATACGTTCTGCGTTGGCGGACATCCCCGGCCACGCCACCCTGATCCGTGCCGATGCGGACACCCATGCGCGTGTTGGCACGTTCCACCCCGAACCGGCCCCCTTGGCTGCGATCACCCGCGGCATTCGCGAGAAGTTCGATCCGCGCGGCATCCTGAACCCCGGGCTGATGGGGTGAGGGGTATGGGACCTTTGGCGCTTCCCTACGTAATCTTGCCGGGCGCCGGGGCCGTGGCCATTGGCTGGGCCATTGCGGATTGGCGGTTGGCCGGGGCAGTGGCGTCGGGCGCGCTGGGGCTGTTGTTCCTGCTGCCGGGGTTGGGCGTGCCGCTTCTGAGTTTCGTGATCCCGGTGATTGCCGGCGTGGCGGTTGCGGGACTGACCTTGCTGCCCCTGCTCGTGATGCGGCCCGCCGCGGATGTGTGGACACGGATGACTGTGTCGCTGGCCGTGACCGTGGCGGCAGGTCTTTGGCTGTTATCTTCTAATTCTGGACTGGTCTGACCGATGCAAACCACCTTTTCCCCTGAACAGCTGAAAGACCCCGCCATAGCGCGCTCGAACGAGGTGTTGCGGACC
Organism: Pseudomonadota bacterium; assembly: GCA_039820585.1. Taxonomy (GTDB): domain Bacteria; phylum Pseudomonadota; class Alphaproteobacteria; order Rhodobacterales; family Rhodobacteraceae; genus JBCBGF01. The sequence goes on along the minus strand of JBCBPV010000001.1, from coordinate 56,537 downwards.
TGCGTGCATTGCGGGTTCTGCACCGCCACATGTCCCACCTACCAGGTGCTGGGCGATGAGTTGGATAGCCCGCGGGGGCGGATATACCTCATCAAGGATATGCTGGAGAATGGGCGTCCGGCTGATGAGAAGACGGTGAAGCATATCGACCGCTGTCTGTCCTGCCTCGCATGCATGACGACCTGCCCGTCGGGGGTGCATTACATGCATCTCGTCGACCACGCGCGGGCCTATATCGAGCAAACCTACAAGCGCCCCTTGTTCGAGCGGGTGTTGCGTTGGACGCTGGCGCAGATCCTGCCCTATCCAATGCGGTTTCGGGTGGCGCTGCTGGGGGCCAAGATCGGGCGGCCCTTTGCGCGTCTGATGCCCGATGCGCGACTGAAAGCGATGCTGGAGATGGCGCCAAAGACCATTCCCCCGGTCAGCCGGAATGACGATCCGCAGACGTTTCCCGCCGTGGGCGAGACGAAGATGCGGGTCGCGCTGATGACCGGATGTGCGCAGAAGGCGTTGAACACCGATATCAACGACGCCACGATCCGCCTGCTCACCCGGCTGGGCTGCGAGGTGGTGATAGCGGAGGGGATGGGCTGCTGTGGCGCGCTTGTCCACCACATGGGCAAAGAGAAAGAGAGCCACGCGACGGCGGCCAAGAACATCCATGCCTGGATGGCCGAGGATCGTGGCGAGGGCTTGGATGCGATTGTCATCAATACCTCGGGCTGCGGGACGACGGTGAAGGATTACGGGCATATGTTCCGCAATGAATCGCTGGCGAAAGAGGCGGCGCGGGTGTCGGACCTGGCGATGGACGTCTCTGAGGTTTTGATGAAGCTGGATGTGCCCGAAGGCGGCGAGCAGGGCGTGCGCGTGGCCTATCATGCGGCCTGTTCGTTGCAGCATGGGCAACAGATCAAGACCTTTCCCAAGGACCTGCTGAAGCGGGTTGGTTTTGAGGTGGTGGAGCCGCGTGACAGCCACCTGTGCTGTGGCTCGGCAGGGACCTATAACCTCATGCAGCCCGAGATCTCCAAGCAGCTGAAAGAGCGCAAGGTCACTACGCTGGAAGAGAAGAACCCAGATATCATCGCCGCCGGGAACATCGGCTGCATGATGCAGATCGGCAATGGGACGGATGTGCCGATTGTCCACACGGTTGAGCTGCTCGACTGGGTGACCGGCGGGCCGATGCCCCCGGCGCTGTTGCGCAACGGTGGCGAGAAAGCCGTGCCAATGCTGCGATAGGGCCTTAATCCTGCCCGACGCCGGTGCTAGCACCGACGAACACAGGGTAAGGGAAGTGTCCATGCGCGGCTGGTTTGTTGCGATTTGCCTCGGATTTTTAGTCCCGTCGGCCACGAGCGCGGACGAACCATCTGCATTGAAAGCGTTGATCACGGCGGGTGACAGCCAGGGCTGGGAAGGCGTGGGCCGGTTGGACATTGGCACGCGATCGTTCTGTACCGGAGCATTGATCGAACCCGATGTCGTGCTGACCGCCGCGCATTGCCTGTTTGACCCCGACAGTCGGGAACGGATTGCCGATGGCGAAATGCGGTTTCTCGCGGGCTGGCGCAATGGTCGAGCGATTGCCGACCGGGGCGTCAAAAGCTCTGCCGTCCATCCCGATTACGTCTATGAGGGCCCCGAAGGCATGGCGCACGCGGCCGAGGATGTGGCCCTTCTGGCGCTGAACGCGCCCATTCAGAACAACAGCGTGCGGCCCTTCAAAACCGATGAGCGTCCGCGCAAGGGCGATACCGTGGGCGTTGTGTCCTATGCGCTGAACCGGGCCAACCGTCCCGCATTGCAGGAGATGTGCCATGTGATGGGGCGCCCGCAGGGCAGTCTGGTGATGTCGTGTGAGATTGATCTGGGTTCGTCCGGCGCGCCGGTCTTTGTGACGGCAGAGGATGGTGAGCCCCGGATTGTCTCGGTCATCTCCGCCAAAGGTCAATTGCGCGGGCAGCCGGTGTCTGTGGGCACCGGGCTTGACAGTGGCAGCCTTCTGCAGCTGCGCACAGCCCTCGAGGCGGAAGCCCCCGCCCCAGAACAACGCACCCCCGGCATCCGGCGGCTGACCATCGACACGCCAAGCCCGGGCGGCGGGGCGAAGTTTTTGCGGCCGTAATCCCCGGCCCTTGAACCGGAAAATCACGATCCCTACCTAGTCTCATGCCAAAGGCCCCAAGTGGCTTTGGCATCACATCGCGCCTGTCCATCGTGGAAGGCGCCCAACATCGTTGTCGCTCAATGGAGGATGACCCATGCGAACGTTTGATCTTGCGCCGCTTTATCGCGCAACCGTCGGTTTTGACCAGATTGCCGACCTTATGGACCGGGTGCTCACCGATACCGGCACCACCGCGTCCTACCCGCCCTACAACATCGAGAAAACCGCTGACGATGCCTATCGCATCTCAATCGCCGTGGCCGGTTTTGCCGAAGACGAGTTGTCGGTCGAAGTGCGCGAGCAGGCGCTGGTCGTTTCGGCCCGCAAGGCCAAGGAAGACGAGGCGCGCACCTATTTGCACCGCGGTATCGCGAACCGCGCGTTTGAGCGCCGGTTCCATCTGGCCGATCATGTACGTGTCACCGGGGCCAATACGGTCAACGGCATGCTACATATCGACCTGCAGCGTGAAGTGCCCGAGGCGCTGAAACCGCGCCGGATCGAGATCACCAATGGTGATACGGTCGAGGGAAAGGCAGTGGAGGCCAAGTCGGTCAACTAAGCCGACTGGGCTGACGATAAGCTGGGCGCGCCGGGGAGAAGGCGCGCCCTTTTTGCTGGGTCAGTTGCGGTCGAGCGTTTCCGCCAACCGCATCAGCGTCACTGCCTCGGTCCGGTAGCCGAACGCATCTTCGCCCCGCGCGCCGTTGGCCAGCGCAATCGCTTGCGGATAGCCCCAGTCGCCCAGATAGCTATCATCGCGCAGAAGCTGGCCGAAGCCCGCGATGGCGGTGGAGAAGCGGATATCATCGCTGATCGTGCCCTGGCCCGGCATCACAGGCGTTTCGATCAACTGGCTCTCGCTTTCCCCCGGCGTCTTGTAGCGCATGCGCAGGAAGCCGATCTCGTCCGTCGTCACCGTCACCTGTGATGTGCCGTAGCGCAGATCATCGATCCGCACGGCGGGCGATCCGACGGGTGTGATCTCATAGATCGCGGTCACCTGGTGGCCCGCACCGATCTCGCCCGCATCGATCCGGTCATTGTTGAAGTCCTCGCGCCTCAGCGCGCGGGTCTCATACCCGATCAGCCGGTACTCGGCGATGGTGGCGGGATTGAACTCGATCTGGATCTTCACGTCGTTGGCGATCGGGAACAGTGCGCCGGTCAGTTGATCAACGAGCACTTTGCGCGCCTCGCTGAGCGTGTCGATATAGGCCGCCTGTCCATTCCCGTTCTGGGCCAGCGCCTGCATCGTCGCGTCATCCAGGTTGCCGCGACCAAAGCCAAGAACAGATAGGTAGGTGCCGCTGTCGCGCTGGTCGGCGATGAAGTCCTTCAGGGCATCGGGGTCGGACAGTCCCACGTTGAAATCGCCGTCCGTGGCGAGAATTACGCGTGTGACTTCGCCATCCTCGGCCATTTCGTCAGCAGTGGCATAGGCCTGTTGCAGCCCGGCCTGACCAGCCGTGCCGCCGCCTGCCTCCAACCGGTCGAGCGCGGCCTCGATGGTGGCCCGTTCTGACGCAGGCGTCGGATCCAGCACGCGGCCTGCGCTGCCGGCATAGGTGACGATAGACACCTGATCGTCCGGGCCAAGCTCCCCCAGCATCATGCGGAACGACTGCTTCAGCAGCGGCAGCTTGTTCGCGGCCTGCATCGAGCCCGAGGTATCGATCAGGAACACCAGGTTCAGCGGTGGGCGATCGTCGGTCGTGGGAAGGGCGCCTTGGATGCCGATATGCACCAGCTCGGTATCGGCGTTCCACGGGGTGGGCAGGACTGTGACCGTGGGTTGAAACGGCACATCGCCTTCCGGCGCGGCGTAGTCATAGGGGAAGTAGTTCACCATCTCTTCGATCCGCACTGCGTCCCGCGGCGGCATCTGGCCCCGGGTGAGCGAGGAGCGGACAACGCTGTAAGACGCGGTGTCCACGTCGATTGAGAAGGTCGAGACGGGTTCTTCCAGCACCGATTTCAACGGGTTGGTGTCGGCATTGGCAAAGGCTTCGGTGTCGGCCTCGATGGGCGGGGCGATGTCGGTAACAACGCCCAATGGAGCCCGAGGCCGGAACATGGAGTCTTCCATCACAAGCGCGTCGCTGATCCGGCTGCGCGTGGCCGCCTGGGGTGCCGAGGATTCCATCGACATCACACCGCCAAGGCCATGGCTGCTGCCGCTCAGGCTTTCCAGTTCGGTTGAGAGCGACTCGTATTCCGAGCCGCGATCCTGAAGCATCAGCGTGCTGGTCGGCAGCACCACAAATGCACCTACGGCAACCAATGCCGTCGTCGCAATCATCGCACCGCGTGGGGAAATTCGGTCAATCATCTTTGTCACTCCATCTGCAAGCCGCCCCCAAACCGGGCGGGCTTCAGTGGGACGCGCCATGTCCGGCGTTCCTTGGAGAGCGTCGAAATTTTTCGTGGCCAACCGCAGATTTTCTGCCCGGCGCACAGGGTCCGGGGTCGGGGTGGCGCGCGCCATCTCGGCGCGCAGGCGCTCGATCTCGTCGGTCATGGCCGGGCCTCTTCCATACTCATCGCTTTCAAACGCTTGCGCACTTCGGACATGCGCCAGCTTACGGTTCCTTCTGATACATCCAATACGGCGGCCGCCTCGGCATGGGTCATCTCTTCATCGAGGATCAGGGCCAGCGTATCGCGCAGATCGGGGGGCAGCGACCCCATCGCGGTGGTCAGCCAGTCCTGTGCGGCCCGCGCCTCATCCGCCTCGGCCCGGCGCGCAACCTCCCAATCGCCCCATCCCTCGGCGGCTTTGGCGCGGGTGCCCGCCCGCCGCCGCCAATCATGCGCCCCGTTTACGGCAACGCGGTAAAGCCAGGTGGAAAACCGTGCATCGCCCCGAAACCCGCGCAGCTTGGAAGGCAGGGCGGCGCAAATGTCCTGAGTTAAATCCTCGGCCTGGTCGCGGGTCCCGAGCAGACGAAAACACAGGCCAAACAATCGGTCATAGTGCCGGTCGATCAGCACGGAAAACGCAGCAGCGTCCCCACCAGCGGCCGCCACGGCCAGGTCATCATCCGAACTTGTCATGCGCATCACAGTGGGTATGACGCGGGCAAATGGTCAATCCTTGGACGGGGTTGTCGTTTTTTGTGCGACGCCAGACCAAACGCGCCGCAAATCTGCCTTGGCTAGCCGTCCGATGAGGCGGCCCAAAGGTTAATCCCGTCTTCGAACACAAGGTCGTCGATCCCAGCAAGCTCATGATCGGTGAAATCGGGCCCTTCCAGCGCACCCACGCAATCGCGCACCTGTTCGGGCCGTGAGGCGCCAATCAGGGCCGAGGTTACGCGCCCATCCCGCAAAGCCCAGCTGATCGCCATTTGCGCCAATGTCTGCCCCCGCGCGTCTGCAATGGCGTTCAGCTTGTTGAGGTTGGCGATGGCATCATCCGACAACAGGGCCGGATCCAGCGATTTACCGGCCAGGGCCCGGCTACCCGCCGGTATCCCGCCGAGGTATTTGTTCGTCAAAAGCCCCTGCGCCAGTGGGGTGTAGACGATTGCACCGATGCCATGATCGTCCAGCGTGTCCAACAGGTTATCCCGCTCGATCCAGCGGTTGAGGATGTTGTAGGACGGCTGGTGGATCAAAACCGGTGTGCCAAGCTCCGCCATCAACCCCGCCATCTCACGCGTCCGCTGGGCGTTATAGCTCGAAATCCCCGCATACAGCGCCTTGCCCGACCGCACGATCTGATCCAGCGCGCTTGCGGTTTCCTCAAGCGGCGTGTCGGGATCGAAGCGGTGGGAATAGAAGATATCGACATAATCAAGCCCCAACCGCCTGAGCGAGGCATCGCAGGACGCGATCATGTACTTGCGGCTGCCCCATTCGCCATAGGGCCCCGGCCACATGTCATAGCCCGCCTTCGATGAGATAATCAGCTCATCCCGGTAGGGCCGAAAATCGGTGCGCAAGATCTCTCCAAACGCGGTTTCGGCTGATCCCGGTGGCGGGCCATAGTTGTTGGCCAGGTCGAAATGCGTAATGCCAAGATCAAGGGCCGTCCGACAGATCGCGCGCTTGGTCTGATGCGGGGTATCTTCCCCATAGTTATGCCACAGGCCCAAAGAGATTGCGGGCAGCCGCAGGCCCGACCGACCTGTGCGGCGGTACCGCATCGTCTGATAGCGGTCGGCAGACGCGGTATATGGGGGGTCGAAGGTTTTCGGGGGGCGTGCCATCTGGGTCTTCCACTTGTCCGGTCGTGGCCATGTGAACGGTTAAGCCGGGGCGATGCAAGCCACCCACCCCCGCAACAAAAAACGCCCGGGACAGCCCCGGGCGTTTTCTTGTTCGTTGGTTACCGGGTTATGATGGCGACGCCACGGTCCCGATCGAGAAAAACATCGTCTCGCCGGAATGGTCATCGACCCCGTCATTGTCGGTCGACACCCAGGCCGTGCCATCGGACATAATCGCCAGACCTTCCACCTTGTCCAGCACATAGCCGCCGGTTGATGTCAGATCAGGGATCAGGTCGCGCACCTCTTCTTTCGTTACCACGGGCAGTTCGCCGCCGAGGGGCGCCGGCACCATCTCGGACGCCGGGACGCGGTAGATCTTTTTCGTCACCGCGTTCGCGCCGATCTGATTGTCACGCTCGACGATATAGATGAAGTCGCCGTGGGCCGTGATCTCACTCAGGCCGACCCAGCCGGTTTGAGGCGCGGCTTTGGGATAATGGACGGCCCCCCATTCCTCGGTCTCCAGGTCGTAGGCCACCAGCTTGGCGTGGTTTTCGGGGTCATCACCCCATTCCCGCTGGACGGCCATCCACAGCGTGTCGCCCACAACGGTGATCCCTTCGAACCCAAAGCGGCGTTCCACCGCCGTCAGCTCCGGCGGCAGGCCGATCTCTGCCTCGATCTCGCCATCGTTGCCCACGTGATAGATCGCATGCGGGATCACCCGGTCGGTCCGGCCCTCGGACGCGACCCAAAAGCCGCCTTCACCGTCCAGCGCGATACCTTCCATGTCCAGCTTTTGCGCCGGGAAGCCCGCGCGCGTAACGCGGGTGTAGTCGACGATGCGGGCCGGTGTCTGGCTCGGGTCAATGGTGAAGATGGTGGGCTGCAGGTCATAGAAGCTGTCATTGACCGCATAGACCAGGCCATCGGCATCCGCGACCATGCCAGAAATCGCACCCCAGCCGACGGGCGTTCCGTTGGGCTGTTGGATCCCCGCAGATGTCAGGTGCGGATAGCTGGCGGGCGCGTCCTGGTATTCGAAGATCATCACATGTGCGCGGATCCCACCGTCTTCGATCAGGTCCACCTCGTTGGCCGAGATCAGGAGGTTGCGTTCGGGGATGGTGACATAACCTTCCGGTCCGATACCCGAGGGTAGCAGTTGCACCAGTTCGGGGTTGGCGGGGTCGGTCGCGTCATAGACCCCCACGACGGACCCACGCTCTGAACCCACAAAGATCATCGGCGTGCCGTCGAAGGTGGCGATCTCAATCGACTCGGGCTCTACACCCTTGTTGCCGGACCGGCCTTCGGGATAGTGGCCGATTTCGGCGACGGCATACTCGAACGACAGGCCGCTTTCATAAACGACCGAGCCATCCTTGTTAAAGATGGTAAACCCGCGAGAGCCGCCATCCATATCGCCCTCATTGGCGGTGACGAAGTGGTCATCATCCAGCCATTTGACCGCATCGGGTTCGCGGACCACCGCGCTGAGGGTGTCATCAAACGTCAGCGCGCCTTCTTCAGCGGTATCAACTGCGGCAAGGTCCACCGCGCCGGCAGAGAAGTGGTTCACGATAGACCCGTCGCGTGCGACCACCACCATGTGGTTGTTTTCCTGTAGCGAGACGACCACCTCGCCCAAACCGTTGATGTCCACGAACTCTGGCTCTGGGTCTTCGGGCGAAACCTCGGCCAAGCCGGTCAGGGTGGCCCGGCGCAGCGTCGCGCAATCGGCGGTGTTGTCGGCCAGGTCGATCATCACCAGGTCGCCCGCGGGCATCTGGCCGGTGCGCCCATCGCCAAGGTCCTCATCCCGCTCATTCTCGATCGCGATGGCGATGAAGCTGCCCGCGTCGTCCACGCCGATGCTGTCGGGCTGGCCACCGATATCGCAACGACCGACTTCGCTCTTGGTGTCGATGTCGATAACGGTGAGGTGGCCAGAGGGTTCGGTATAACTGTCAGAGGTGTTGACGCCCACATAGGCGCGGCGGCCCACGACGGCCACGGATGTGGGTTCGCCATCCAATGCGATGTTGCCCAGGGGCGCGGGGTTGGCGGGATCTGTGATATCGACAAGCCCCACCACTTCCAGCGGGCTGTCGGTGTAGACCAGCGTCATGCCATCCGCCGTTGCCGCGATAATCTCGGGCGAGGTCTCGCGCGCGGTGTCTTCGCCATCGGCCATGTTGAGCGGCGTGGCAAAGCTGGCGATACGGTTGAAGTTCATGTCAGCCATGGCCGACCCGGCGGTCAGCGCCAGGGCAGAGGTCAGGCAAAGTGTGCGGATGGTCATTGTCGCTCCCCAGTTGGACAGTGTGAGAGGGGAGTGGCGCGGCGACGTGACGGGCGCGTAACGGATATGTTGCGGTTTTGTGAAAGGTGCTGTGGATGGATTTTGGTGACAGTGCGGCGGTCGATCAGCGCGACGGACGAGCGACCCGAAACAGCTTCATCTGACAAGCCGCACCAACCTTCACACGCTCAAACACACATATTTCATCTCAAGGTATTCCTCGATCCCGTGCTTCGATCCCTCGCGGCCCAGGCCCGATTGCTTGACCCCGCCAAAGGGGGCGACCTCGTTTGAGAAGATGCCGGTGTTTACCGCCACGATCCCGTATTCCAGTGCCTCTGACACGCGGGTCACGCGGCTAAGGTCGTTGGAATAGAAGTAGGAGGCCAGGCCAAAGATCGTGTCGTTGGCCATGGCAATCACCTCGTCTTCGTCGGTGAACCGGAACAGTGGCGCGAGAGGGCCAAAGGTTTCTTCTGTAGCGACCTTCATCTCGCGCGTGATCTCGGTGACGATGGTGGGTTCATAGAAGAGGCCGCCAAGCGCATGGGGCTGGCCACCCAGAACCACCTTGCCACCCTTGGCCTTGGCGTCTTCGAGGTGGCTTTCGACTTTGTCGACGGCCGCAGGCTCGATCAGCGGGCCCAAATCGGCGCCGTCAAAGCCATCGCCCACTTTCATCTGGGCCATGCGTTCGGTCAGACGTTTGGCAAAGGCATCATAGACGCCGTCCTGCACATAGATCCGGTTGGCGCAGACACAGGTCTGGCCATTGTTGCGGAACTTGCAGGCGATGGCGCCTTCGACCGCGTCGTCGAGGTTGGCGTCGTCGAAGACGATGAAGGGCGCGTTGCCGCCCAGTTCCATCGAGACTTTCTTGACCTGATCCGCCGCCTGGCGCAGCAGGATGCGCCCCACCTCGGTCGAGCCGGTGAAGGTCAGCTTGCGAACCGTGTGGTTTTCACAGAACTCGGCCCCCATGGCAGGGGCGTCCATCGTCGGCAGGATCGAGAAGATGCCTTCGGGCAGACCCGCCCGCGTCGCCAATTCGCCAAGGGCCAGGGCTGATAGGGGGGTCAGTTCCGACGGTTTCACGATCATCGCACAGCCCGCGGCAAGGGCGGGTGCCACCTTGCGGGTGATCATCGCGTTTGGAAAGTTCCAGGGCGTGATCGCCGCGGCCACGCCCACGGGCTGGCGGATCACATGGATGCGTTTGTCTGGCATGTGGCCCGGCACGATCTCGCCATAGGTGCGCTTGGCCTCTTCGGCGAACCATTCCACAAAGGATGCTCCATACACGACCTCGCCCTTGGCCTCGGCCACGGGCTTGCCCTGTTCGGCGGTCAGGATCGTGGCCAGGTCATCGGCATGGGCGACCATCAGGTCGAACCATGCGCGCAGCGTATTGGCCCGGTCCTTGGCGGTGCGTGCGGCCCACAGTTTCTGCGCTGTCTCCGCGGCGGCAATGGCCTCGGCTGCCACGTCGCGGCCCACATCTGCGACCTGCGCGATCACGTCGCCGCGGGCGGGGTTGGTCACGTCGAAAGTCTTGGCCGAGGGCATCCAACGCCCGGCCACATAGGCGTCTGTCTTGAAGAGCGCGGGGTCTTTCAGAAGGCTGCGAAGGTCTGTGGTGGCGTCGAGCATGGCTTGTCCTCCCGGGGATGATCCGTCAGACCCGGTGATGCATGGGAGGGCGGGATTTGTCCAGCGGAGGGTGCGATGAAGCCAAATGACGACGCCTATAACAACCGTGGCTACATCCCCGGGGGCGACGACTACCCCGACCGCTGGGCCGAGGAGGCGCGCCAGTTCCGCGAGATGGAAGCGGCGGTGGGGCGGGCGCGGTTGAACACCGCCTATGGGCCGCACGAGCGGGAGAAGTTCGATCTGTTCCATCCCGTGGGCCGGGCCGAGGGGTTGGTTGTGTTCATCCACGGCGGCTATTGGCGGTTGTTCGACCGAAGCTATTGGTCGCATTTCGCGCGGGGCTGTACGGCGCGGGGCTGGGCCGTGGCGATGCCGAGTTATCCGTTGGCGCCTGAGGTCCAGATCGATGCGATCACACGCTCGGCGCAGGCGGCGGTGGTGGCTGCTTCGGGAATGGTTCCTGGGCCGATTGCGCTGACCGGGCATTCGGCGGGCGGGCATCTGGTGGCGCGGATGGCGTGCGCGGATGTGGCGTTGCCGCCGCAAGTCGCCGCCCGGATCCGGTCCATCGTGCCGATCTCACCGGTCAGCGATTTGCGTCCCCTGATCCAGACCACGATGAATGCGGACTTCCGGCTGACCGAGGCAATGGCTCAGGACGAAAGCCCCGCGTTGCAGGCGAAGACGTTGGATGTGCCGGTGTCGGTTTGGGTCGGGGCGGAGGAAAGGCCTGCGTTCGTCGATCAGGCGCGATGGTTGGCGGAGGCGTGGGGGGATGCGCTGACCATTGTGCCGGGGCGGCACCATTTCGATGTGATCGATGCTTTGGAAGATACGGAGAGTGAGTTGGTGGGCGCGATTGTTGGAAGCGCCCCCTCACCCTAGCCCTCTCCCCCGAGGGGAGTGGGAACCTGTCGTGACGAGGCGTTGATCTATCTCTCTATTCCCGAGCGGTGTCCCCTCTCCCCCCGGGGGAGAGGGCTAGGGTGAGGGGGGGCCTCTCTACAACCCAAATCCGGCCAGTTCCCGGAAATCCATCGTCTCCAGATGCTCAATGATCGCGTCGGTATTCTCTCCCGACGCCTGCACCAGGACCCGGTTCCCGATCAGCGCGGTCAATTCCTCATCCTGCGACATGAACTTCTCCCGGCCAACCCGCACCATCTTCCCGCCCGAGGCGGTGACCATCGCCGTATTGCCCAGCATGCCCGCCATAGCCGTCACCATCGGGCTGTCGGCCATCAGCATCAGCGAAAAATAGTCCGACCCGTTGGTATACTCGGCCTGCGTGCCAATTCCGCCGCCCATCATGCCAAGGCCCGCGGCCATGTCTTCGTCGATCTCACGGGTCCAGCCATCCATGGGTTCGGGCAAAAAACCCTCCAATGCGCCGGCTTTCATCTCGTTCAACAACTGCAGCGCAAAGTTCAGCTCTTCTGTCGCAAACTGAACATCGCCTTCATTATAGGCCTCAAGCGCGTTGTTGATCGCCTCTGTGACATCGTCGGCAAACGCAGGCGTGGTGCCGATCATCAGGGCGGCAATGGCGGGAAGGGCGAATTTCATGGGAATCTACTCCTTACGGGTTAATGCGCGCACCCTAGGCCAAGGCAGTGGTGCGGTGCAAACCTCTCAACCCCCGAACCGCTGGTGCCAAGTCGGGTAGGGGTCGCCAGGCGCAGGGGTCGCGGCATAGATCGCGCGGGCGATGGCGCGGGCCAGACAGGTGGCCGCGGCGTGACCCACCTGAATCAGATCGCGGTCTGGCGTGTCTATGGCAATCGCGCCGGTCGAGACGCCGAACACCAGATCGCCATCAAACGGCGTGTGCGCGGGCACCACGGCGCGCGCGATGCCGTCCTGGGCCATCATTGCCAGTCGCTTCGCCTGTGCCTGGGTGAGGGCCAGGTCCGTGGCGACAATAGCAATTGTGGTGTGCCCGCGCTGTTCAACCTTGGTGGGATACCAGTCGGGCGGCGCAGTGGCCGGGCCGTGGCCGCCGAATTCGGTGCCTTCCTCAAAGGCGCCGGCCCAGAACTCGGCCGTGTCGCCGGCGGTAACCTGGCCCACCGGGTTTGCGGCCACCAGCGCGCCCACGGTCACGCCCCCGTCAGTGAGGGCCGAGGCGGAGCCAAGCCCGCCCTTTAGGTTGGCCGTGATCGCCCCGGTGCCTGCGCCAATGGTGCCGATCTCGAAGTCCTGTGCAATCGCCTCTAGCGCCGCGCGCCCAAGGGCGGGGTAGGGGCTGTCGGCCCAGGCTTTGTCCCCGCCGTTGGCCAGATCGAAGATGATTGCGGCGGGCACAATCGGCACCGACTGCTCATGGATGCGAAAGCCCCGCCCCTGCGCGCGCAGCCCCGCCATCACCCCCGCTGCTGCATCCAGGCCAAAGGCCGAGCCACCCGACAGGACCAGCGCATCAACGGTCTGCACAAGGGTCTCGGGGCTCAAAAGTTCGGTGTCCCGCGTACCGGGCGCGCCGCCCATGATATGGGCCGACGCCACAAAGGGCGCGTCGGCGGTCAGGACCGTCACACCCGTCTTGATCCTGTGATCTTCGGCATTGCCAACGCGCAGACCCGCCACATCGGTGATCAGGTTCCGTGCGCCCGCCCGCATCAGATGCAGCGCCCGCCGTCAACTTCCATCGCGACGCCGGTGACCATGCTGGCCTCGTCCGAGCACAGGTAAAGCGCGGCGTTCGCCATGTCTTCGGGGGTGGAGAACCGGCCAAGGGGGATGGTTGAGATGAACTTGGCCCGCACCTCAGGTGTGTCTTCACCCATGAACGACTTCAAAAGCGGCGTCTCGCCCGCCACCGGGTTGATTGCATTCACACGAACGCCGTGGGGGGCGAGTTCCACTGCCATCGCCTTGGTTGCGGTTATCATCCAACCCTTTGAGGCATTGTACCAATTGAGGTTCGGACGCGGCGACACCCCGGCTGTGGAGGCCACGTTCAGGATTGCGCCTTTGCCCGCCGCCTTCATCGCCGGAACCAGATGGCGCGTGGTCAGGTAAACCGACTTGGCATTCACACCCAGAACCCGGTCGAAATCCGCTTCGCTAACCTCTTCCATTGGCATGGGAAGATGCGTGACACCGGCGTTGTTGACCAGAATATCCACCCGCCCCAACCGGTCGAGCGCGATGGCGGCCATGGCGGCCACGCTGTCGTTTGACGCGACATCGACGATCTGGGCGACCCCGCCGATATCCTGGGCCACAGCCTCTGCCGCGTCGCCGTTGATGTCGGCCACCACCACCAGCGCGCCCTCGGCGGCAAAGCGGCGCGCGATGCCTTCGCCAAAGCCTGAAGCGGCGCCAGTGACGATTGCGGTTTTGTCGGCAAGTCTCATGGGGTTGGTGTGTCTCACGAATTCTCAGAAGCGGAAAGAGGGGTTTGCAGCCATGCGCGCGCAACCCATGTTAGGGCCATGAGTTTTGGTGTCGAAACAGCCCTGCCGATCCTTTGCCTGGCCGCGCTTGGGTGGCTGGTGCCCTGGGCCATTCAGCGGATGATGCCCGATCGCCTGCCCGCCCTTGCGCTGTCGCTTGTCGCGGCGACCGGTGTGCTGTCTGTGATCGGCGCGGGGCTGTTTGCGTGGCTTTATGTGCAACAGGGGCTTGCACCGGCGGCGCTGGGCACCGGGGCGGCTGTGGCGCATTTCTTTGGCCTCGGGCTGCGCGGGGCCATTGTGTGGGGGCCGGTCCTTTTGCTCACCGGGCTGAGCCTGGGGCGCGGAATCGAGGCGCGGCGCGGCCAACGGATGGCCGCGCGCGACGGCAGTTCACGCGTTACCCGATTGTGAGAGCTGGGCGGGACCCCTATGTTAAGCGGGCCTGATCCCGGAGTTTCCCGATGCGCTATGTGAAATGGTCGTTCTTCACACTGGTCTTCCTGATCATCGTTGCCTTCTTCCACTACACATTGCCGCAACGCGACATCGTTCGGATCGTGAACACCTATGAAGAGCGTCAGGATTTCGGGTGGAACAGTCTGTTCTGGTCTGGGCCAAGCTCTGGCTCGGCAACCGCGCCCAATCGCGATGTCCTGTTCATCCAGGCGGTCCGGGCGAGCGGTGATCCCATTGTCTACCGCAACGAGGATACGGGGCTGGGCTGGCCCCCCTATTTCAAATTCGACACCGCGAACCTGCAGACCGAAGCCGCAGACGCGGTGTCCAATCGCGGCGCGCCAGAGTGGTATGCGGTCACGCATTACGGCTGGCGGAGCGAGCTGTTGTCGATCTTCCCCAACGCGGTGCGGGTGCGACCGGTTGAAAGCCCGGATGTGACGCTGATCCCGTGGTTCAACATAGGGTTCTTCATCGTGCTGGCGTTTGTGCTGTTCGGGCTGTGGCGTCTTTGGGTGCGGTTCCGCGAACGGCGGATCGACCCGGTGCTGGAAGACATCGACGAAGCCTCTGACGAGGTGCGCAGCCGGGCCACGGGGTGGTGGCGGCGGATCACCGGGCGATAGACCTTGGGGCGAGGCCCAACGCCAACGATCCCCGGACCGATAGTGCGTCGCTGGCAAGCCACCTGCGTATTTTGGCCAAGATGAAGAGGGCATCAGATGCGAACCGAATTTGACGCGGAACTGGAAGAGCGTTTGGTGCGCTACGCCCGGATCGATTCCCAAAGTGATGAGACCTCGGCCAGCACGCCGTCGACTGCGATCCAGTTCGATATGCTGAACCTTTTGGTGGAGGAGCTGAAGGGGATCGGCGCAGCTGAGGTCGAGCTGACCGAATATGGCGCGGTGCTGGCCACGGTGCCTGCGACGGTCAAGGGCAATGTGCCGGTGATCGGGTTTTCGGCCCATGTGGATACGGCACCGGCGTTCCATGCCGAAGGGGTGAAGCCCATCGTGCATAGGGGATACAATGGGGGTGAGATCGCCTTTCCCGATGCGCCGGATTTGCGGCTGTCACCCGAGATCGCGCCCTATCTGGCCGAGAAGGCGGGCGATGACATCATCACCGCAAGCGGGACAACCCTGCTGGGGGCCGATGACAAGTCTGGTGTAGCGATCATCATGACGATGGCGCGGCACCTCATTGCCAATCCGGACATCCCGCATGGCAAGATCCGCATCGCCTTCACCCCCGATGAAGAGATCGGCCGTGGCGTGCATGAGAAGCTGCCTGCCGATTTGGGGGCGGAGTTTGCCTATACACTCGATGGCGGGCGGCAGGGCGCGCTGAATGTCGAGACATTTTCGGCGGATGCGGCGACTGTGACGGTGGCGGGCGTATCCACCCACACCGGGACCGCGAAAGACATGCTTGTCAACGCGCTGCATCTGGCGGCGAAGATCATCGACACGCTGCCGCAGGTGACGCTGACACCTGAGACAACAGATGGGCGCGAGGGATTCATCCATGTCTATGCGCTGGGCGGGACGGCGGCGGAGGCGGAGATCAAGTTCATCTTGCGGGACTATGAGTTGGACGGGCTGGCGGCCAAGGCGGATCTGCTGAAACAGGTCTGCGAAACCGTCCAGGCGACCGAACCGCGCGCCAAGATCACGGTGGAGACGCGACCGCAATACCGTAACATGCGCTACTGGCTGGAGGATGATCCCCGCGCGATGGATTTGGCGGTGGCGGCCTATCAGAGCCTTGGGATTGAGCCCGTCATGGACCCGATCCGGGGCGGGACCGATGGCTCACGCTTCACCGAGCTGGGCGTGCCATGCCCCAATATCTTCACAGGCCAGCAAGAACTGCACGGGCCGCTTGAGTGGATCAGCGTGCAGGACATGGCAGTGTCGATGAAGGTCTGCGAGACCATCGTGACGCAAGCGGCGAAGGATCACTCGCCATAGGGCACCCATGTCGTTTTGATCTCGGTCGCCGCGGCCAGGAAGGCGCGTGCATCGTCCTGGGCCCAGTCGCGCGCCTTGCCGTGGTTTACCCAGGTCCGCTTGAGATTGCCGGCTGCTTCCGTTTCGATAACGCCAGCCAGATCGGATGACGAAAAGCTCCACACCGCGTCGAGGTCGAGATGGCCGGCCATGTGTGGGGCCAGTTCCGCATGCGACCCGGTGAGGATGTTCACGACGCCGCCCGGCACATCGGAAGTGTCCAGCACCTGGTAGACATCCGTGGCAGCCAGCGGGAAAGGCTCCGACGCGACAGCCACCACCCGGTTGCCCATCGCGATGGCGGGGGCGATGGTTGAGATAAACCCTAAAAGCGGGGCCTCATCCGGGCAAAGGATGCCGATGGTGCCCACCGGTTCGTGCATGGCCAGTGCAATCCCACGCAAAGGCACGCCCTTGGCCGCGCCGTCGTACTTGTCGGCCCAGGCGGCGTAGGTGAAAAGCCGGTCGACCGACGTAGCGACTTCCACCTCGGCCTTTGCTTTTGTTGCGCCGGTCATCGCATGCAGGCGGTCGGCGAACTCGGTATGACGGGCCGACAGGTTTTCCGCGATGTAATAGAGGATCTGGGCGCGCAGATGCCCGTGGGTCTTGCTCCATCCCTTGGCGGCCTGCGCCGCCTCCACCGCGTTGCGCAGGTCCTTGCGGTTGGCGAGTGACGCATGGCCCACCAGCGCGCCCTTCGGCCCCCAGACGGCACGGGAGTATCCGCCATCAGGCCGCGCCTGCTTACCGCCAATGTAAAGCTTGGCCGTCCGGTCCAGCAGATGCGCCTCGGCATCCTTTGGCGCGGGGTAGGCGGTGACCTGCGCCAAAGCGCGCGCCTTGCCGCGTGGCTTGGTATAGGCCATCAGCCCTTCCCAACCGCCCTCGCGCCCGAACCCGCTTTCGCGTACACCGCCGAATCCCGCCGCCGCATCGAACAGGTTGGTCGCGTTCACCCAGACAACACCTGCCGCCAGCTTCGGCGCGATGTCGAGGGCGAGGTTCACATTCTCGCTCCACACCGTCGCGGCCAGGCCGTAGCGCGTGTTATTGGCCAACTGCACGGCTTCTTCGGGCGTGCGAAATGTCGTACCCACCAGCACCGGGCCAAAGATCTCTTCCTGCATCAGCGTGTCCGCGGTGCTCAGCCCGGTGATCAGCGTCGGCGGATAGTAGCACCCCGTCTCAGGCAGCGGGATCTGTGCGTGATACACATCGCCGCCACTGCCGCCGACCAGATCGGTGATCGTCTTCAGTTGCACCGGGTCCACCACCGCGCCGACATCAATGGATTTGTCCAGCGGATCGCCCAGCCGCAGCTTGTCCATCCGCGCGCGCAGTTTGGCATAGAACGCTTGGGCAATTCCTTCCTGCACCAACAGGCGTGAGCCTGCGCAGCACACTTGCCCCTGGTTGAACCAGATCGCATCCACGAGGCCCTCGATAGCGCTGTCGATGTCGGCGTCGTCGAAGACGATATACGGGGACTTGCCGCCCAGCTCCAGCGTCAGCGCCTTGCCCGTTCCCGCCGTCGCGCGGCGGATGTGACGGCCCACGCCGGTCGAGCCGGTGAAGGCGATCTTGTCGATGTCGTCATGGGTCACGATGGTCTCGCCCACGCGTCCGTCGCCCGTGACGATGTTGATCACGCCCTTGGGCACCCCCGCCTCACGACAAAGATCGGCAAACAGCAGCGCAGTGAGCGAGGTGTATTCCGCGGGCTTCAGTACCACCGTATTGCCCATCGCAATCGCCGGCGCGATCTTCCAGGCCAGCATCAACAGCGGGAAGTTCCACGGAATGATCTGGCCACAAACCCCCAGCGGCGCGCGGTCGCTTAGCTCGGCGCCCTGCAACTGCGCCATACCGGCGTGGTAGTAGAAGTGCCGCACCACCAGCGGGATATCGATGTCCCGCGCTTCGCGAATGGGCTTACCGTTATCAAGGCTTTCCAAAACCGCAAACAGCCGCGATTGCTTCTGCACCAACCGCGCCAACGCATAAAGCACTCGCGCCCGGTCATGGCCCGACCGGGCCGCCCACCCTTTTTGCGCCTTGCGCGCTGCTGCCACTGCAGCATCGACATCCTTGGCCGAGGCCTGGCTGACCTTGGCCAATACCTCCCCCGTGGCCGGGTTGCGGCTCTCAAACATTCGCGCGGGCTTCGTCCACGCCCCGCCGATGAACTGGCCAAAGCGCTGCCCATGCCCGTCCAGCCAGGCCAGCGCCTCGGCGGCACTCTCAGGCGCCGGGCCGTAGTCCATGCTCTCGAAATGGTCGCGGACGTTCATTTCGCTGCCCCTGTCTTCATTTTGGCAAACATACTCAAACTCCTGACCTCACCCCATCGCGTGACGGTAGCTGGCCGAATAGTGGCCGGTGACGTGATGTTCCAACTGCCGCTCGATATCGCCCAGAAGCGATGAGGCCCCGAACCGAAACAGATCGGGCTTCAGCCAGCGATCCCCTAACTCGTCCTTCAACAATGCCAGGTACACCAACGCATCCTTCGCCTTGGATATTCCACCCGCCGGTTTGTAGCCCACGCGATATCCCGTCGCCTCGTGATACTCCCGGATTGCGCGCAGCATCACCAATGTTACCGGAAGCGTGGCGTTCACCGGCTCTTTGCCCGTCGAGGTCTTGATGAAATCCGCGCCTGCCATCATGCACACCACACTTGCGCGCGCGACGTTGCGCAGGGTGCCCAGTTCGCCCGTGGCCAGGATCGCCTTCACATGCGCCTCGCCACAGGCCGCGCGGAAGGCGCGCATCTCATCATACAACGCCTGCCAGTTCCCGGTCAGGACGTGGCGGCGTGAGATCACGATATCGATCTCATCAGCACCGGCAGCAACGCTTTGACCTATCTCGGCCACGCGCAGTTCGAACGGGGAAAGACCTGCGGGAAACCCGGTGGATACGGCGGCGACCGGGATGCCGGTGCCCGCAAGCGCATCGACCGCCGTCTCTACCATGTCGTGATAAACGCAAACCGCGCCAGTGGTTAGCCCCTCCATCCCAAGGGCACTCAGAATATCGGCGCGCACGGGGTTGGCAGCCTTCGCGCACAGCCGTCGCACCCGGCCTTCGGTGTCGTCACCGGCCAGCGTGGTCAGGTCGATCATCGTGATGGCCCGGCACAGCCACGCGGCCTGATAGTCCTTCTTCACCGACCGCCTGGTGCCGATCGTGGCGGCGCGGCGTTCGATGGCCGAGGTGTTGGCCTGCAGCCGCCGCACCCAGTCCAGATCAAGGTCCATCCCGGGATTGCGCGGCTCGGTCACCTGCGGCAGCTGGGCGGGCGTCTCAGGCGTCGCCACCGCGGGCTGGGCGTGGGTCGAAACGGTCATGTCGGGCAGCCTTCTGGTTCGATCTAGCGTCGCATGGGCGGGGGCTTTAGGCAAGTTTGACCATTTGGTCAAATCGGCTGGATCACGCTACGCTGATAGCGCCGCCGCCACGCCTTTGGGGGCATCCCGTGGCGGGCCTTGAACAGGCGATGAAAGTGGCTGAGGTTTTCGATCCCGCAGTCCAGCGCAATCTCGGTCAGGCTGTCGGTCGACCCTGATAGCTGGCGGGCGGCATAGTCCATTCGGATGGCGTTGATGTATTCCGTCGGCGTTTGGCCCAAGACCGCGCGGCACACACGGGATACATGCGCATGCTGCCGCCCCGCCGCCGCCACAAGACCCGCCGCGCCCTGCGCAAACACCTCGCGCTTTTCTGCAGCAGTGCAGGCCCGGGCCAGCCAGTCGGGGGCGCTTGCCGGGATGTCTGCCGTGGCCTCGTCAAGTTCCGCCATCAACCACAGCAAAAACGCCTCGATCCGCAAGGCGCTGCGTGGTCCGGTTTCCAGGCGCAGCGCAGCCCGCGATAGATCGGCCAACTGGCGCATGTCGCGGTGCAGCTGGGTTGGCAAGGGCCCCAGGTGGGTCAGAAAGCGGCATGCGACGTCGGGGTGGCGGTCTGCGAACGCGGTGATGATGTCGGGGTGGAACAGGATGTTCACCAGCCACGTCTCCGTCCCCATCCCTTGCAGCGCGTGGCGGTCGCACGGGCGGACGAACACGACATCGCCCTCTTCAAGGGTCACAGCCTGATCGTTGATCAGGTGCCGGGCCTGTCCGTGCTGAATCCAGAATACCTCGTGATAGTCCTGCCCATGCTGCGTATGCGGGCGCTGGGTTGGCAGGATCGTGCGCGCGAAGTGAAACCACTCATTCTGGGCGAGATAGGTCGCATGGTGGAACTGAGGGATCTGCATACATATCAAACTAACACACTTTTTTGCCGAACTAGGACAGGAAAAAACAATTCAGATGATGAAGGCTATGGGTAAGGGAGATTTAAGATGCTCGATACCCAAACAGACCTCGACTTCGCGCCAGTGGCGCGCTCTGCCAACCGCACGCTGACGCCTGCGCAGATCGACCACTACAATCGCGAAGGTTTCATCACTGATTTGAACGCGTTCACCAAAGCCGAGACGCAAGCTGCGCGCGCCTATTTCGACCAGTTGCTTGCCGCGCGCGCGGGCGATGGTTACGCGCTGAATTGCTACCAGGCGCGGGCCGCCGGGATTTTTGATCTTTGTACGCACCCCCGGATCCTCGATCATGTCGAGGATATTATCGGGCCGAACGTAGTGTGCTGGGCGTCGCACTTCTTTTGCAAGATGCCGGGCGATCCAAAGGCGGTGCCCTGGCACCAGGACGCGGCCTTTTGGGCGCTGTCGCCGGCGCGTACAGTCACGGTCTGGCTGGCCATCGACGACACCGACGCGGGCAATGCGGCGATGCAGTTCATTCCGCGCACCCATGACAAAGGCGCGCTCAAGTGGCGCAAGCCCGATAGCGCGACCAATGTGCTCGACCGCGAGATTGTGGGATGGCAGGCGATGGGGGAACCGGTCGTGAATGCGCTGAAGGCAGGCCAGATGTCGCTGCACGCTGATATGCTGGCCCATGGATCAAACGCCAACCTCAGCGATCGACGGCGCTGCGGTCTGACGATCCGCTACTGCCCGCCCGAGGTGCGCATGACCGACGATGCGTGGGCCAAGGGTATCGAGGCGATCATTTGTCGGGGCAGCGACCCCAGCGGGTACTGGCACCACCATGCCCGGCCCACGGGCGAGGATGTGAGCGCGGATAACAGCCCCCGCAACCTGGGCGGCAATTGATCCATCCGCGGCTGTCCCCCTTGCGCATTTTCATTGATTTCGGATCGGCACGGCGCTAGAACGGCGTAAATGCATACCTATGCAAAGCGGGGCAGAAGTGCCGCACGGCCCGTAACAGCGGGTAAGGGAGGAACATGAAGATCACGTGGTTTGGCCATGCGGCGTTCAAGCTGACCGATAGCTCGGGCTTCGGCGTGATCACCGATCCCTACACGCCCGAGGGCGTGGGATACGCGCCTATTGCCGAGACTGCGGATCTTGTCATTATCTCATCAGATGACGACAGCGCCCATTGCCGGGCCGACCTGATCCCCGGTACGCCAGAGGTCTGCAATGCGCTGACCGTGGCGCAATCGGGCGGCACCGCCACCCATGCGGGCCGCACCATCACCGCGATCGAGGCTGCCGAATGGGATCATCACCCCGAGCACGCGGTGCCCGGTCAAAACGGCATGTACCGGTTTGAGATGGATGGCATGCAAATCGCCCATATGGGCGATGTGGGCAATCCGCTGACCGACGATCAGATCGCGTTCTACGAAGGCGTGGATGTCTTGTTCGCGCTGGCGGGCGGCTATCTCACAATCGAACTGCCTGACCTGATGGAGATGATCCACCGCACCCGGCCCAAGCTGGTGATTCCGATGCACTTTCGCACGCTCACCTACGTACCCCGCAACACGATGTGGATCGACGCATTTCTAAGCCACTTCAAGGACGACCAGGTGGATTTCGCCTTTGGCCCCCATGCTGAAACAGGGCTAGAACAACTGACTGATAAGACAAGGGTTCTCGTGATGGACTACCTTCGCTAACCTGCCTTTGTCTTCATGAAAGGCCGACCGAAACCGGCCGTAAAACTGGGAGGAAGACATGATCAAACTCGCAAAAGGCCTGGGTCTCGCCTCGGCGATTGCGCTGGCCGCTGCTTCGGGAACGGCCTGGGCGCAAGATGTCGCGCGCGAAGACACGGTGATCTTCGACATCGACCGCACCATCCGCGACCCGGGAAACTTCAACTGGTTCACGCCGGGTGTGAAGCGCCAGCACGGCGCACACCAGGTGATGTGGGAGCCGCTGTTTATCCTCAACTACGAGACAGGCGAAATTGACCCCTGGCTTGCAACCGGGTTCACGTCGTCGGACGACAAGACCGAATGGACCATTACCTTGCGCGACGGCGTGGAATGGTCGGATGGTGAGGCATTCAACGCCGACGATGTGGTGTTCACCATTCAAATGGTGCTCGACAACGAGGATCTGTCGGAACGCGAAGCCGCGCAGATCCGCGCGCAAGTCGCCAGCGTCGAGAAGATGGGCGATCTTGAGGTCAAGCTGACGCTGAACTCGGCCAACCCGCGTTTCGTGTTGGACGTGTTTTCGAACAAGATCTTCAGCTCGTTTATCGTGATGCCCGAACACGTCTGGGCCGGGCAGACGCCCGCAACCTTCGCGTTCAACCCGCCAATCGGAACCGGGCCCTACACGCTGCAATCCATCGCCACGAACCGCGCGATCTGGGACCGCAACGACGATTGGTGGGGCGCCAAGTCAGGCTTCATGGACCTGCCGGAACCCCAGCGCGTTATCTTCCTGGAATCGGGCGGTGAGGAAAACCGCGCACAGCTGATGGCCTCGAACCAGATGGACGTGGCGCATTCGGTCAGCCTTGGCACGTTTGAGGCCATGCGCTTCCAAAACCCCGAGATCATCGCCTGGGAAGCGGACTTGCCCTATGCCTGGCCCGATCCCTGTTCGCGCCAGATGGAGTTCAACACCACCACCGCGCCTTGGGACAGCGCCAATATGCGCAAGGCGATCAGCACGCTGATCGACCGCACCCAGATCGTGAACGTGGCCTATGAAGGTACGACTTCGGCCTCACGCTCAATGTTCGTTCAGTATGGCGGGATGGAGCCCTTTATCTCGGCCATCGAGGCGGCCGGTTACGGCATCTCGCCCACGGGCGATGTCGAAGCGGCCACCGCGATGATCGAAGCGGAAGGCTGGGCCAAGAACGGCGATGGCATCTTTGAAAAAGATGGGGTTGAGCTTGAGGCCAACATCCACGTCAACTCGGCCAGCGCGGAATACACCCGCACGATCGACGTTGTGGTGGAACAGCTGAACCGCGCGGGCATCCGCGCACGGTCGATCCCGGTGGAAAACTCGGTCTTCTGGGGTGAGGTGCTGCCGCTCGGGAACTACGAGATGACATACTCGTGGCTGTCCTGCGGATCGGTGAATGAGCCGTGGGCGTCGATGGGCCGCTACACGGTCGACAGCGTGGTGCCGGTGGGCGAGCGTTCGCCCGGGTTCAACAACACCTCGCGCTGGGATGGTGAAGCAGCGTCGGCCTACTCGGACGTTGTGAACCAGATGGGCACAATGGCCGTGGGTGATCCCGCAATCACCGACATGGTTGTTGATGCCTACCAGCACCTCGATGCCGAAAAACCGTTCGTGCCGCTGGTCCAGGCGGCCAAGTTGATCCCGATGAACACGACCTATTGGGAAGGCTGGCCCACGGCCGAAAACAACTACAACCACCCCGCATTCTGGTGGGGCAGCGCGCATCAGATCATCCATAACCTTGAGAAGGCGGAATAAGCGCCTGATGATGTGCTAGGATAAGATCGACCGGGGCGCTCGAACGCCCCGGTCACTGCAAAGGGGCCACATTCAACAAGACGCCCCGCGATACACACACGACAGGGGAGGGCGCCCGCGATGTTCGGTATCCCAAGTTCGTACCTGATAAACCGTCTCGTAACTCTGCTGCTGACGGTCTGGATTGCGGCCACGCTGATCTGGATCATCCCACGCCTCAGCCCGGTGGACCCCGCCGAGGTGATGCTGGGCAGGATGGCCGCCGGTGGGGCCTTTGTCGAAGGGTCCGAGGAAATCCTCGCCCAGCTTCAGGAACGCTTTGGCCTGAACGACGCGTGGTACGTGCAATACGGCAAGTACATGTGGTCGATCATCACCTTCGATTTCGGTGTCTCGGTCGCCAGCTTCCCAACACCCGTTTGGACCCTCGTAGCCCAAGCTTTGCCCTGGACGCTGGGCCTGATGATCCTGTCGCTGATCCTGACGTTTATCATCGGCAACGCCCTGGGCGCCTTCATGGTTTGGGAGCGGACGCCAAAACCCTGGAAGGTGGTGATCCCATCCCTGATGATCTTCACCTCGATCCCACCCATCCTGTCGGGCCTTCTGCTGATGTACATATTCAGCGTCAAGCTCCGATGGTTCCCGCTGACAGGATCCTACGGGCTGACGGTCACGCCCGGCTGGAACTGGGATTTCATCGCCTCCGTCGCGACCCACGGCTTCCTGCCCGCCCTGTCGATCATCGTGGTGACCTTCGGCTTCTGGACGCTCGGGATGCGGGGTCTGATGATCTCGGTTCAAGGGGAGGACTACGTGAGCCTCGCCAAGGCCAAGGGCCTGAGGCCGCGCTACATCCTGTACAAATACATGGTGCGCAACGCCATCCTGCCGCAGGTTACAGCGTTCGCTCTGAAGGTGGGCCTGCTGGTGTCGGGCCAGATCCTGGTAGAGCGAATATTCTCCTACAACGGGATGGGAAAACTTCTGTATGACGCGATCCTAGATCAGGATTTCGCGGTCATACAGGGGGTCAGTTTCATCATCATCCTGATGACTGCGCTCAGCGTTTTCATCGTCGATCTGTTATATCCGCTGATTGACCCACGCATCCGCCATAGTCAGGAGGCCGCGTGATGGCTGAAGTTTCCGCACAGACGCAAGCGCCCGAGGGCAAGTCCCAGGGCCGCTTCAACCGCTTCGATAATCCTTGGCTCAATCCCAAACTGCTGTGGGGCATCGGCATCCTGCTGGGCATTGTCCTGTTGGGTGTCATCGGTCGCCTAATCTGGAACACCGAACTTGTGTTCACCGGCTCCACCCCCCTGCGCCTGCCGCCCATCGGGTTTGAAAACCTGCGTGGGCAACCGGGCGAGGGGGCCTATCCGCTTGGCACTGACGGGGCGGGGCGCGATCTCTTGGCGCTGCTTATCATTGGTGCGCCCAACACGCTGATGATCGGGGCGGTGGCCTCGCTGATCGGGATGACAACAGGGATTGTCCTGGGCTTTTCGGCCGGGTTCATCGGCGGGCGCACCGATGACGTGATCCGCATCACCTCGGACGTTATGATCACCATCCCACCGCTCTTGATCCTCGTGGTGTTCCAGTCTGTCTATGGAGACGTCTCGCTTCTTCTCATGGCCTTCCTTATCGCGGGTTTCATGTGGCAATCGCCCACCCGCTTGATCCGGGCGCAGGTGCTGTCAATGCGCGAGTCCGGCTATGTGAAGATGGCGCAACTGTCCGGCGCCTCGACCAGCCACATCATGTTCCGCGAGATGATGCCCAACCTGATCCCGTATCTCTTCGGGTCGTTCATCGCCAACGTGACCACGGCCATCGTGACCGCCGTGGGGTTGGAGGTTCTGGGCCTTGGCCCGCAACGGATCCCGACGCTGGGCCGCGTGATTTACGACGCTATCAACTCGGGCGCGCTGATCCAGAACCTCTGGTGGTGGTGGGGCCTGCCCACGGCGCTTTTGGCGATCATGTTCATCGCGCTTTTGCTCATCAACCTCGGCCTTGATGAAATCTCCAACCCGCGCCTGCGGAAGATCTGAGGGATAGCGACATGGCTGTACTGCAACTGACCGACATCTCCATCGACTTTCCCACCTCCAAGGGCGTCGTCCATGCGGTGACCAAGCTGAACCTGACGATTGAGCCGGGCCGCCGCGTGGGGTTCATCGGGGAATCCGGTTCCGGCAAGACCACCACTGCGCTCAGCGTGATGCGGATGCTCGCGGGGTCTGGTCACGTGTCCAACGGCACAATCAGGCTGGGCGCGGACGAAACCGATGTGCTGGCGCTGTCGGACGAACAGATGCGCCAGACACGGTTGAAGCGCGTCAGCTACATTCCGCAGGGTGCGATGAACTCGCTTAACCCGATCATGCGGATCGAGGCGCAGATCTGGGATGCCATCGCTGCGCATGAAGGCGGTGTTTCGAAGGCCGAGTTGCAAAAGCGATCGGACTACGCGCTGGAAAGCGTGGGCCTGCCCAAGCATACCGGGCAGCTCTACCCGCATGAGCTGTCGGGCGGCATGAAACAGCGGGTGTGCATCGCCATGGGCGTGGTGCTGAAGCCCGAACTGATCATCGCGGATGAACCCACCTCGGCGCTGGACGTTGTCACCCAACGCCACGTCATGCAGACGCTGCGCGATGTGCAATCGCGCATTGGCTCCGCTTTGATCTTGATCGGGCACGATATGGGGCTGATGGCGCAGTCGGTGGATGAGCTGGCGGTGCTGAAGAATGGCGAACTGGTGGAACATGGCACCGTGCGCCAGATCATCGAGAACCCGAACCACCCTTATACGCGACAGCTGATCTCATCGGTTCCGCTGGTGGGCGGCGAAAGCTTTCTGGAAGACGAGGTGGGGGCCCCACCCATCAAACGGTCGGACTCCGAACACCCGCTGATGGAGTTTCAGGGCGTTCGCAAGGATTACGGCGCCGTTACCGCCGTGCATCCGATGAGCTTCAAGCTCGACGGCGAAAAGCCCAAGATCATCTCGATTGTCGGCCAGTCGGGAAGCGGCAAATCCACTATGGGTGGCATCATGCTGGGTTTCACGCCGCCGTCGGAGGGCAAGGTCCTGTTCGAGGGGCAGGATATCTACAAGATGGGCGCGTCCGCCACGCTTGATTTCCGCAAGAACGTGCAGGCGGTGTTCCAGGATCCCTACGCCTGTTTCAACCCTTTCTACCGCGTCAATCACGCGCTGAAGTTCCCCTTCAAGCGCTTCGGGTTCGCCAAGAACGACGCCCATGTCGAAGAAAAGATGCATGAAGCGTGCGAAGCCGTGGGCCTGGACCCCAGCATCGTACTACATCGCTTCCCGCACGAACTGTCAGGCGGCCAGCGCCAACGCTTGATCGTGGCGCGCGCACTGATGTTGTCGCCGAAGCTACTGATCGCGGATGAGCCGGTGTCGATGGTGGATGCGTCCTTGCGCGCCTCGATCCTCAAGAACATCTACGATCTGAAGGACCGCTACGGCATTTCGATCCTCTACATCACCCACGATCTGGCCACGGCCTATCACGTCTCGGACTACGTGATCGTCCTGTTCCATGGCCGCGTGGCTGAAGCTGGGCCGCCGAAACAGGTGATTGGCGACCCGCAGCATCCCTACACCAAGATGCTGATCGATTCGATTCCCTGGCCCGATCTCGACCGGTCCTGGGGAACGACCGAAAGCGCCGAAGAGGCGCTGAAACAGATGGAAGAGATCAAGACACACCACGAAAGCGTTTTCCGTGGCGAGGTGCCGGGGTTCGAGCTGACCACTGGCGGCGAGATGCGGATGGCGGCAGAGTAGGGCGCAACAAAAGCGTTGTCGTCGAGGCCCCGGGTCCCGCCCGGGGCTTCGCTACGAGTAAGGCAGGACAATGAAACACCGCATCTTCTGGACCGATCAAAAAATCGCCTCGCGCCTGCCGCTGATCGCGCCGCTTATCCACCGCCGCCGTGCGTCGATCACGCCGTTTCGATACGCGGTTCTCGACGGTCCTTTAGCGCCTGCACCCATCGGCCCCGAAGTAGACACGTCCGACTGGCAGGAAATCCCGTTCGACAGCTATTGGGGCGGCTGGTCCACCGACTTCGTGATGCGCACCGACTTCACGGTGCCCCCTGACTTCACCGGCCCCATCGCTCTGCACCTGCCCCTGGGTGTTGCGGGTGACATCTTCTGCCACCCCGAGGGACTGGCCTATATCGATGGCGAAAGCTTCGCCTCCGCCGACCGCCAGCACCATGAAATCTACCTCGACCCCAAATGGTGCGATGGCAAACCTCACACCTTGGCCCTGCATGGCTGGACCGGCCTGTCAGGCTGGCCCCCCGATCGCAGCTCCAAGCTGAAGCTCCACATGAAGGAATGTGCGGTGGCTGAGATCGACGTGCCCACGCGCGACTTTTACAACCTCGCGCACCTTGCCCTCGACGTGGCCAGGCACATGGACGAAGGGAACACCGCGCGGAACAAGATCCTCAAGGCCTTGGACGCCGCCTTCAACACGCTCGACACCCGCGATCCCATGCGGTCAGACGCGTTCTACGACAGCGTTCCCGCCGCGCTGGAAACCTTGCACACCGAGATGCAGGACTACGCGGGCCGGATGGAGGTCGACATGATTGCCGTGGGCCACGCCCATATCGACGTGGCCTATCTTTGGCAGGTGGCGCAGACCCGTCGCAAGACAGGGCGGACGTTTTCCAACGTGCTGCGGTTGATGGACGAACATGAAGACTACCACTTCAGTCAGTCGCAACCCGTGCTCTATGAGATGGCCGAAGAGGACTACCCCGAGGTATTCGAGGGCATCGAGGCCCGCGTCGAAGACGGCCGATGGGAGGCCATGGGCGGCATGTGGGTCGAACCCGATTGCAACCTGGCGGGCGGCGAGGCGCTGGTGCGCCAGATCATGCTCGGCCGCGGCTATTTCCGCGATAAGTTCGGGGACCGCGAAACGCCGGTGCTCTGGCTGCCCGACACCTTCGGTTTCACCGCCTCGCTCCCGCAACTGATGGTGCAAGCGGGCCTTAGATGGTTCGTCGCCAACAAGCTCAACTGGAACCAGTACAACCAGATGCCCAACCAACTGTTCTGGTGGGAAGGCATCGACGGCAGCCGGGTGTTGAGCCACCTTCTGACCACGCCGTCCACGGTCCAGTACCTGCCGCATCCCACAACCTACAAGGCGGAACTGACCGCCAAGGAGGTCTTCGGGACTTGGGACAATTTCCTGCAAAAACACGCCCATAACGAGCTGATTACCTGCTTCGGCTATGGCGACGGTGGCGGCGGCCCCACGCGCGAGTTGATCGCAGCGGCGGAAAACTACGAACACCTGCCCGGCACCCCGCGCCTGCGCATGGGCACGGTGCGCGAATTCTTTGAGCGGATCGAACGCGAAGTCGCCCACGACCTACCCACCTGGTCGGGCGAGTTCTACCTTGAACTTCACCGCGGCACGCTCACCAGCCAGGCCGAGACGAAGCGCCTGAACCGTCTGAGTGAGCGCTGGCTGCATGACGCCGAATTCCTCGCCGCCTTCGCGCAGATCGAGGCGGGCCAAACCTACCCCAAGGACGCCCTGCAACAGGCCTGGAAACTGGTCTGCCTGAACCAATTCCACGACATCCTGCCCGGCACGTCGATCACCGAAGTGTTCGAGGATGCGACGCGCGACTACGCCACTGTCGGGGGCTTGTGCGAGGAAACCGAAGCCAACGCCATCGGCGCGCTCGCCGAAACCCTCGTCCCCGAAACCGCCTTTGTCGCGATCAACACCACCAGCTTCTCGATGGACCGCATCGCCGAAATCCCCGCGACGCTTGACCATGGCCTCGTTGACCTGCGCTCGAACCGCCCGGTGATGACCCAGGCGACCGAAACCGGCACCCTCGTCGATATCCCCGCCTTCCCCAGCTACGCGATGCTGGCCCTGGGCGCAGGCGACGAGCTTGGCGTCTCCACTGCCCTGCGCGTGACCGAATACGCTGACGGCGCGATCCTGGAGAACGATCTGATCCGGGTGGAGATTGGCCGCGACGGCCAGATCACCTCGATCTTCGACAAGACCGCCGTGCGCGAGGTTCTTAAGCCCGGCCACAAGGGCAACCAGTTGCAAGCGTTCGAAGACCGCCCCATGGTCTGGGATGCCTGGGATATCGACATTTTCTATGAAGACCGCAGCGAGGTGATTTCAAACCCCGTCCGGTTCGAAATCCTCGAACGCGGGCCGATCCGCGCGGGTGTCCTTGTCGAACACGACTGGCGCGGCAGCCGCATCACCCAGCGCATCACGCTGCGCCACAACTCCAAACGCATCGATTTCGAAACCGAGGTGGATTGGCACGCCAGCCACATCCTTTTGAAATGCGCCTTCCCGGTGGAGATCAGATCACCATCCGCCACCTATGACATCCAGTTCGGCAACACCGAACGCTCTACCCACCGCAACACGTCGTGGGATTGGGCGCGGTTTGAAAGCGTGGGGCACAAGTGGGCGGACCTGAGCGAGGGGAATTACGGAGTGGCCCTGCTGAACGACTGCAAATACGGCTACGACATTCATCACGATGTGATCCGGCTGAGCCTTCTGAAATCCGCGACCATGCCCGATCCGGTGCAGGACCAGGGCGAACACCGGTTCACCTATGCCCTGTTGCCCCACGAAGGGGATTGGCGCACGGATGTGGCGGAAAACGGCTATGACCTGAACAATCCCGTCCTGACCCGCGCCATCGGCGATGCCACCGGCGAGGCCGCGATGCGTCAGCTTGTGGCGATCTCGGCCTTCAATGTGATCGTTGAAACGGTGAAAGCCGCCGAAGACGGGCGCGGCCTGATCGTGCGGCTTTATGAGAATGAGCGGAACCGCGGGCAGGTGCAGGTGCGCTTCGGGTTGGACGTGGCCGAGGTGCGAAAGTGCAATATCCTGGAAGAGGACGGAGAGGCGGTGGAGGTGCGCGCGAACACCGTCACCCTCGACATGGCACCTTATCAGATCGTGACATTGCGGGTCATTCCACGCTAAGGCGCGCCCAGTAAGGAGAGCCGCCCATGACGTTCGACCGTTCCATTAAAATCGCCCCCTCCATCCTGTCCGCCGACTTCGCCAATCTCGGGGCCGAGGTTCGGGCGGTCGAGGCAGAAGGCGCGGATTGGATCCACGTCGATCCCATGGACGGCCACTTCGTCCCGAACCTGACCATCGGCCCCAACGTCGTTGCCGCGATCCGGCCCCATGTCACCACCTTCATGGACGTCCACCTGATGATCGCCCCTGCCGATCCCTATATCGAAGCCTTCGCCAAGGCCGGCAGCGATATGATCACCGTCCATGCCGAGGCCGGGCCGCACCTGCACCGCACGCTTCAGATGATCCGCGACCAGGGCAAGAAGGCGGGCGTAGCGCTGAATATGACAACCCCGCTTGCCCACATCGAACACATCCTTGACGCGATTGACCTGATCCTCGTGATGACAATCAACCCCGGCTTCGGGGGGCAGAAATTCACCCCCGCGATGGTTCAGAAGGTCGCCGATGCCCGCGCCATGGTCGGCGACCGTCCGATCCATATCGAGGTGGACGGCGGCATCGACCCGTCCACTGCGCCGCTTGTCGCAAAGGCCGGTGCCGACGTGCTGGTCGCCGGGTCCGCGGTTTTTCGGGGTGGATCGGTAGACGCGCCTTCTGTTTACGGCGACAACATCCGGGCAATCCGCGCGGCGGCAGAAGGTTAGAACGGTTTACCCAAGCAGCCCAGGTTGCCGGAAAAAGCGGCACATGATGCCGTGGGGTCAGCGAGCCCGCCCTCAGCCTTGCGTTTGGCTTCGTGCCGCTCATAATCGGCGCACCAAGACCAAAAAACACAGGGAGACTACTCATGACACTTCGCCACCTTCTGCTGGCGGCGTCCGCGGTTGCGTTGACGGCCGGCGCGGCTTCTGCCGAAACGCTGCGATGGGCTCGCGCGGGCGATTCGCTCACGCTCGACCCCCACGCCCAGAACGAGGGCCCGACATCGGCCCTTGCCCACCAGATCATGGAACCGCTGGTGATGCGCGACATGACAGGCGCCATCGTACCTGCGCTCGCCACCGAATGGGCGCCCTCTGCCGATGATCCCAGCGTGTGGGTCTTCAAGCTTCGCGAAGGCGTGACCTTCCACGACGGCGCCACCTTCGACAGCGAGGATGTGAAGTTCAGTCTCGACCGCGCGATGACGCCTGACAGCGACTACAAGGAACTGCTGGCTTCGGTCGCGGAAGTACGCACGCCCGATCCGATGACTGTCGAGATCGTGACGAATGGCCCGAACCCGATCATGCCCTCTAACCTCACCAACATGTTCATCATGGACAAGGGTTGGGCCGAGGCGAACAATGCCGTGAAGGTGCAGGACTATGAGGGGGGCGAGGACACCTTTGCCGCCAAGAACGCCAACGGCACCGGCCCTTACAAGCTGATCAGCCGCGAACCCGATGTGCGTACCGTGCTGGAAATCAACGAAGATTACTGGGGCATCGGGGAATTCCCGATGGAGATCACCCGCATCGAATACACCCCGATCCAGAACGCCGCGACACGGGTTGCTGCCCTGCTTTCGGGTGAAGTCGACTTCATCCAGGACGTCCCCGTCCAGGATCTGGAACGTGTGGCAAGCACCGATGGGTTGGACGTGCGCACCGCACCGCAGAACCGTGTGATCTTCTTCGGCATGAACATGGGCGATGCGGATATCGCCAATGACAATGTCGATGGCGCGAACCCGCTGGCCGATGTGCGCGTGCGCAAGGCGATGTCAATGGCGATAAACCGTGATGCGATCCAACAAGTCGTGATGCGCGGTCAGTCGGCGCCTGCCGGCATGATCGCGCCGCCCTTCGTCAACGGCTGGAACGAAGAAATGGACAGCTCGTCGGTGACCGACATCGAAGGCGCCAAGGCATTGATGATGGAAGCGGGCTATGGCGATGGGTTTTCGATCCAGCTTGATTGCCCGAACGACCGCTACATCAACGATGAAGCGATCTGTCAGGCGGCCGTGGGCATGCTGGCGCAAATCGGCGTTACGGTGAACCTCGATGCCAAGCCAAAGGCCCAGCACTTCCCGCTGATCAACAACCTGGAAACCGACTTCTACATGTTGGGCTGGGGCGTTCCGACCTACGATTCGGAATATGTCTTCAACTTCCTTGCCCACACCAAGGGCGAAAAGTACGGCTCGTGGAACGCGACGCGGTATTCCAACCCTGATCTCGACATGAAGATCCAGGCGCTGGCGTCCGAGACCGATCTGCCCGCGCGCGACGCGATGATCAACGAGATCTGGCAAGTGGTGCAGGATGAGCAGCTTTATATCCCGATCCACCACCAGGTGCTGAACTGGGGCATGCGCGGGGACATCGGGACGGTTGTCGCCCCTGATGACACAGCGAAGTTCAAGTACTTCACGATGACCCGCTCCTAGGATGCGGGTCATAGCGCGGCGCAAGGTGCATCTTTGCGCCGCGATCCTTTTGGCAGCCCTCACGCCCGGCATCGCGCTTGCCGATCTGGCGCGTGAGGACGCCTATGCGCGCGCGTTTCTCGATATCCTGCAGGAGCGTACGCTTCGCACCGGGCGGGAATATTGCGGGTATTTCGGCTATGATGCCGAGGGCCGGATCGTGGCCACCCCCGCACGGCGCGGGCGCCTCGCGTCATGTCTGCCGCCTGTGCCACCGGTGGACATGGATGTGTTCGCCTCGTTCCACACCCACGGCTCTTTCAATCGCAATTACTTCAACGAAACCCCATCCTCGGACGACATCATCACCGATCGGGCCGAGGGGATCATAGGCTATGTCAGCACGCCAGGCGGCCGTATCTGGCGCGTCGATGGCCCCGGCGCCTTTGCCGAGCAGGTCTGCGGTCTGGCCTGCGTGTATTCGGATCCGAACTTTGTTCCCGGCATTGATGGCGATATCCCCGACACCCTGACCCTGCGCGAAATCCGCCGGCGTGAGGGCGGTTAGCCCCCCAATCACAAAACCTTGTGTCCCCCTTGCCATGACTGCGGCAGGCTGACACACCCGATCTATGCGCGAACCCGCGCCAACGGGGAGAAGACCTTATGCTCAAATTCACAACGGCCCTCGTGGCGGCAACCGTTGTTGCCTCCGCCGCTCAAGCAGAGACATTCCGCTGGGCTGGCACCACCGATCCGCAAACGATGGACCCGCACGCCGTGAACTCCGCCCCCGTGCTGGGCTTTCTCAACAACGTCTACGAAGGGCTGGTGCGCCGCGGCAAGGACATGACGGTTGAGCCTGCACTCGCCACCGCGTGGGAACCGATTGGCGACGGCGAAGGCTGGCGCTTTACCCTGCGCCAAGGCGTGACCTTCCACGACGGAGCCGAGTTCAACGCCGATGACGTTATCTTCAGCTACGAACGCGCCTCGAACGAGGTTGCCGATGTGCGCAGCTGGTTCGCGCCGGTCAGCGAGGTGATCAAGGTCGACGATTTCACCGTCGACATCATGACCAGCGCGCCGAACCCGATCTTCCCTGACAGCATCGCCAACTGGATGATCATGGATTCGGGCTGGGCCGAGGCGAACAACGCCGCATTGCCCGACAAAGAGGCCGGCAACTTCGCCACGCTGAACGCCAACGGCACCGGCGCCTTCATGGTGTCGGAGCGTCAGCCCGGTCTTACCACTACGCTTGTGCCCCATGCCGGCTGGTGGGGTGAGGCCGAACACAACATCACCGAAGCCACCTTCACGCCAATCCAGAACCCGGCCACCGCGGTGGCGGCGCTCTTGTCCGGCGATGTCGATATGATCAACCCGGTCCCGATCCAGGACGCTCAGCGCCTGATGCAGACCGACGGCGTCGAAGTGATCCAGGGGATCGAGGCGCGCGTGATCATGCTGGGCTTCAGCCACGAAGCCGAGACGCTGAAATACGGCGCGAACGCAGGCGATCCGAACCCCTTCCTCGACGTGCGCGTGCGCGAAGCGGTGGCCAAGGCTGTCAACGTGCCGGCCATCCTGCAAACGATCATGCGCGGCAATGCCGAACCGGTCAGCCAGCTTGTCAGTCCTGCCATGCGCGGCTACTCATCCGCCAATGCTGATGTCACAGCGTTTGACCAGGAAGGCGCGCGCGCGCTTTTGGCCGAGGCGGGTTATCCCGATGGGTTCAGCTTTGGTCTGAAGTGCCCCAACAACCGCTATCTGAACGATGAGGCCGTCTGTCAGGCGGTCGTCGGCATGCTGGCGCAAGTGGGAATCACGGCAGAGCTGGACGCGATGCCTGTCCAGAATTACTGGCCCGAGCTGCGCGAAGACAATTTCGACATGTACCTTCTGGGCTGGTCGCCGGGCACGTTCGACCACGAACACCCCGTGCGCTTCCTCGCCTCCACCCCGAACGAGGAAAAGCGTCTGGGGTCCTGGAACTTCGGTGGCTACTCGAACGCGCGGATTGATGAGCTGTTGCCCATGGTCCAGTCCGAGATTGACGACACCGCCCGGCAAGCCATGATCGATGAGATCACATCGATCTATCAGGACGAGCACGCCTATGTGCCGATGTATGTCCAGCCGCTGGTCTGGGGCACGCAGGCCAACATCGACCTGACGCAGCGCCCCGATAACTTCTTCATCCTGCGCTGGGTGACGGTGAATTAGGGCGTTTCCGGCTTAGGCTGGAGCACGTATCGTCTTTTGCGTGCGAGCCGAAGGCGAGAGGCAGCGAAAGACGATTCCGAGATGGCCGGAATTGCTTTAGGATCGGATTTTGGGCCGCAGCGGCGCGAAATCTGGAAGAAATACAGCGAAAGCAATATGTTGAGGTCGATTGCCAATTGGCAATCGGCCCGCGACAAAGGCGCTTGATGGCAGGAGACAGCCCATGGGCCTGATGATCGAGGGCACCTATCATACCGAAGACCCCGGCCCGGACACGCAGGCGGGCGGCGCATTCCAGCGGCAGAAATCCACGATCCGCAACTGGATCACCGCCGATGGCCCCTTCACGCCCGATCCGGACCGCTATCACCTCTATGCCGCGTGGAACTGTCCCTGGGCGCACCGGGTTTTGTTGGTGATTGGACTGAAAAGCCTGGACATCTCGGTGTCCTATGCCCGCCCGCGGCGCACGGACGATGGGTGGATTTTCGATGCCGATGGCCCGTTCTCGGACCCTCTGATCGGCCTGCGCGCCCTGCATCAGGCCTATGCCCGCGCCACGCCGCCGTATACCGGTCGTATCACGGTGCCCCTGTTGTGGGATCGCAAAACCGACACCGCCGTCTCAAACGAAAGCTCCGATATCGTCCGAATGCTGGGGCAACAGTTCCCCGGTGGTCCCGATCTGTGCCCCGCAGCGCTCGAGGCGGAAATCGACCGCTGGAATGCCATAACCTACGCGGGCTTCAACAACGGCGTCTACCGTGCCGGCTTTGCCCGCAGCCAAGCCGCCTACGACACGGCAGTGCGAGAGGTGTTTGAAACCCTCGACCTGATCGAGGCGCATCTGGCCACCCACCGCTGGCTCTGCGGCGAGCAGTTCACCGAGGCCGACCTGCGCCTGTTCCCCACGCTCGTGCGCTTCGACGTGGCCTACCACACGGCCTTCAAATGCAACCGCCGCCGCATCATCGACTATCCGCATCTTTGGGCCTACGCGCGCGAGATCTATGCAATGCCGGGCGTGGCGCAAACCGTGAAGTTCGATACCTACCGGCGTGGCTACTATTCCCCGAACCCAAATCGAAACCCATCGGGCATCGTCGCGGTGGGGCCCAGAAACGACTGGACAGTCTGGCCGCACAGAGGGCAGCCGAACGGATAGGGTTTTGATCAGCACCCGCGCTGTGATATCTTGCACCCATTGTACTTTGGCCCGAGGGATTTCAGATGGCCACGGCAACGCTTGAATTTGACGAAACGGCGGAGCGTCTGTTCACCCATGCAACCCAGCACGCTCACCGGCTGGGCTACCGCTTTGGCGACGGTGCGGAACAGGACATCCGCGGCCTGTGCCAAAAGGCAGCGTCTGAGTTGGGCAGTAACGTCTTTGGGATCGCGGGCATACGGTCTGCCGGTGGCGAGGTGAAGCTGCGTCAAAGCGAAGTCGCACTGGAAGTGTTCGTCGAAGAGATGGTGAAGGCCGCCCAGGCACAACCTGGCTATCTTGCCACCAATTCCAACGTGATCGGAGAGCAAACCTTCGCTGTCGCCTTGCGCAGTTTGTGCCCGATCTGGCCAATCTGCCCATGAGCACGACAGGCACAGACGCGGCCGCGGACACCACGAAGCAGATCCTGACGCTTGCCACCGCGATCATCGGCCTTACCGTGACTTTCCTCGACAAGTTCCGCGGTTCAGCGGCCGCGGGCGAAACAGCACCGATAGAAACACTCTGGCAGATCGAATTTTCGTGGATTGCGTTCGGCACGGTGATCTTTTTTGGCTTGTGGACGTTGCTGGCCATCACCGGTGAGGTGGACAAAGCGACGCTGGAAAAGCGTACGCCGACGGCCATGAACTTGAATGTCCGCCTTCCCGCGTTTCTGACGATCATAGGCTTCGCCGCCGGGATGGTGTTCGTGATCTGGGCAGGGCTGGACAAATTCGGCTGACCCGGCTGCCCGTCGAATGGCTTGACCCGCCTGTTTCAACACCGCACTAATTTCAGATGCTCGCCTATGTCATCCGCCGTGTGTTCCAGTCGATCCTCGTTCTGTTGATCGTGGGCCTCGTCGCGTTTTCGATGTTCCGGTTCGTGGGCGATCCCATCGACAACATGTTGGGCCAGGAACGCACCCAGGCCGATATCGACCGGCTGCGCAGCGATCTGGGCCTCGATCAGCCGTTCGTGGTGCAATACTTCCGCTTTCTTGAAGGCGCGGTGCAGGGCAACTTTGGCGTCAGCTACCGCCAAGGTCGGCCCGTTGCCACGATCATCGCCGAACGCGCGCCCGCCACGTTGGAGCTTGCGGCCGTGTCGGGCCTGTTCGCGATCCTGGGCGGCATTGCGCTGGGCGTGTTCACCGCCATCAGGCGTGACGGCGTGATGTCAAACGTCATCATGACGGTTTCGCTGATAGGGGTCAGTCTGCCCACGTTCCTTATCGGGATCCTGCTCATCTACGTCTTCTCGGTAGAACTCGACCTCCTGCCCAGTTTCGGGCGGGGCGAGACCGTGATGATCGGCAATTGGTCTACCGGGTTCCTGACAGAAAGCGGCCTGCGCGCGCTGATCCTGCCCGCAATCACCCTGGGCCTGTACCAGATGACGCTGATCATGCGCCTCGTGCGGTCCGAGATGTTGGAGGTGCTGCGCCAGGATTATATCCGGTTTGCACGCGCGCGCGGCCTGCGCGAGCGCAGCGTCAATTTCCGCCATGCGCTGAAGAACACGCTGGTGCCGGTGATCACCGTCACGGGGTTGCAACTGGGCAGCATCATCGCCTTCGCCATCATTACCGAGACGGTGTTTCAGTGGCCCGGCGTTGGCCTGTTGTTCATCAACGCGATCCAGTTCGTCGATATCCCGGTGATGGCCGCCTACCTGATGCTGATCTCGGTGATGTTCGTTGCAATCAACCTGATCGTTGATCTTCTGTACTTTGCAATTGACCCACGGCTGCGCGCCGATCGGGCGGGGGCGCATTGATGGCTGAAATCCGGATCGACACACCCACCACCAAACCGCGTGAAAAACCGGCGTTGGAGCGCTTTGCCGAATCCGACTTCTTCTACAAGTTCAAACGCTCACCGGTGGCCATCGCCTCTTTCACGATGGTTGCGCTTTTGGTCTTGTCCGCCGTCTTCGCCCCCCTCATCGCGCCCCATAACCCGTTTGACCCAGCCTCGCTGAACCTGATGAACGGCTTCTCGGCCCCGATACAGCCCAATGCGTTCACGGGCGATACCTTTTGGCTGGGCACCGACGACCAGGGCCGCGATGTCTTCTCGACGATCCTGTATGGCATGCGGATTTCGCTGTTCGTGGGCTTTGCGGCGGTGATGTTCGCGCTGATCCTTGGCGTCACGCTGGGCCTGATCGCGGGCTATATCGGCGGCTGGACCGAGACGATCATCATGCGCGTCGCCGATGTGCAGCTGACCTTCCCCTCGATCCTGGTGGCGATGCTGATCTTTGGCGTGGCCAAGGGCTTCACCCCGGTGGAGTACCGCGATCAGATGGCGATCTGGGTGTTGATCATCGCGATTGGTCTGTCGGACTGGGTACAGTTCGCCCGCGTTGTGCGTGGCGCGACGCTGGTGGAGAAGAACAAGGAATACGTTCAGGCCGCCCGCCTGATCGGGCGCACGGGGCCTGCGATCATGATGCGGCATATCCTGCCAAACGTGCTGTCGCCGGTTCTGGTCATCGCGACGATTTCATTGGCGCTGGCGATCATCGCCGAGGCGACGCTGTCGTTTCTGGGCGTCGGTGCCCCACCCACGCAACCGTCGCTGGGCACGCTGATCCGGATCGGGCAGGGGTTCTTGTTCTCGGGCGAATGGTGGATCCTACTGTTCCCCGCAGCGACGCTGTTGGCGCTTGCGTTGTCGGTGAACCTGCTGGGGGATTGGCTGCGCGACGCGCTGAACCCGCGGTTGAAGTAGGGTCTATTCCTGCGCTCGCAGCGCCTCAGCCTCGCACGTGACATAAGCAAACACCGCATCCGCCTGCGCCTGGGCGCTTTGGGCATGGATCACAGCCGCATTGGCGTGATCCGCCGCCGCGCGGGCATAGCTGTCGGCCTCTGCGAGATAGGTGTTCAAAGCCGCGACATAGGCCTCCACCGATGCCGAATAGGCCGCGACTTCGGCGTCGGTGCAGGTTTCTTGGTTCGGGCTTTCTAGACCACGCAGACACTCGGGCGTGACGGGGCGGAGGGCGGCGGCGGGCGGCACAGGGGCGGTTCCCGAAAACGAAGGCGCCACGCCCTCAAACGGGCCAATGGAACACTCCGCCCAGGCGGCCATCGGTCCAACGCCCGCACAAAGCATAAGCATCCTGCCAAGGGTTCGCAGCATGTCATTCACCCAAATCTCATCCCAACAGGGAGTTTAGACAGGTTCCCAATAAGTTGCACGTCCCGATCGTTCCCCGCCCATACCTCGGCCCTTGCCCCCGCCCGCCAAAACCCGCCATAAAAAACGATGAGATCAAGAAGGCTGCCTTCATCGTGAGCGATACTGTTTTGTCCGTGCGGGATCTGGTGGTCGAAATCCCCACCCGCGCCGCCGTGCTGCGGCCGGTGGACAAGGTGTCCTACGATATCGGGCGCGGGGAAATCCTGGGCGTTGTGGGCGAAAGCGGGGCAGGCAAGTCGATGACCGGCAACGCGGTGATTGGCCTGCTGGACCGGCCCGCCCGGATCGCGAGCGGAGAGATTTATCTCAACGGTACCCGGATCGACGATATGGCCCAGCGCGACATGCGCCGGGTGCGCGGCAAAGAGATCGGGATGGTGTTCCAGGACCCGCTGACATCACTAAACCCGCTCCTTCCCATCGGTGACCAATTGACCGAGACGATGTTGGAGCATCTCGACATCACCCCGCGCGAGGCCGAAGGCCGCGCGGTGGCCGCGCTGGAAGAGGTGGGCATCCCTGCGGCGCGCGAGCGGATCAACTCCTACCCGCATGAATTCTCGGGCGGGATGCGCCAGCGCGTGGTGATCGCCCTGGCCCTTTGTGCCGAGCCGAGCCTTGTGATCGCCGATGAGCCGACCACAGCGCTCGATGTCAGCGTGCAGGCCCAGATCATCGCGCTGTTGAAGCGGCTTTGCCGGGAACGCGGCACGGCGGTGATGCTGGTGACCCACGACATGGGCGTAATTGCCGAGACGGCGGACCGGGTGGCGGTGATGTATGCGGGACGCCTCGCGGAACTGGGGCCGGTGCGTGATGTGCTGACCACGCCGCGCCACCCTTACACCGACGGGCTGATGGGCTCGACCCCGCTGGCATCAAAGGGCCTTGACCGACTGCGCCAGATCCCCGGCGCGATGCCACGCCTTGGTGCTTTGCCCGATGGCTGCGCGTTCCATCCGCGTTGCCCGCGCACCCAGGATCGCTGCCGCACGAACCCGGGCCCGACACTGGACACCTGTGATGGGCGCGCCGCCTGCTGGTTCCCGATGGGGCAGGCGGAGGCAGCGGAATGACCCCCCTTGTCCGTGTCGACAGGCTGTCGCGTATCTTCGATGTCTCAAAGCCCTGGCTGAACCGGATGCTTGAGCGGTTGCCGCGCGCATTGTTGACCGCGGTGTCGGACGTGTCTTTCGACATCCCCGAACGTCAGGTCTATGCGCTTGTGGGCGAAAGCGGGTCGGGGAAATCGACGATCGGGCGGATGGTGGTGGGGCTTCTTCGGCCCAGCGAGGGTGGGGTCACGGTGGAAGGGATCGACCTGACCCGGGAAACCGATGCCGACAAGATCGAGGCGGTGCGTTCGGACATACAGATGATCTTTCAGGACCCTTACGCCTCGCTCAATCCGCGCTGGAAGGTGCGCGATATCATTGCCGAGCCGGTGGCCGCGCGAGGGGGCGATACGCAGGGTTTGGCGGAACGTCTGCTGGAACAGGTGGGGCTGGCGGCGGAGGATGCGGGCAAGTTCCCGCATGAGTTTTCGGGGGGGCAGCGTCAGCGGATCTGCATCGCGCGGGCGCTGGCATCCGAGCCCAAGCTGATCGTGTGTGATGAGCCGACCTCGGCCCTGGACGTGAGCGTGCAGGCGCAGGTGCTGAACCTGATGAGCGATCTGAAGGAAGAGTTCGGGCTGACCTACCTGTTCATCAGCCATGATCTGACGGTGGTGCAGCATATGGCCGACACGATCGGCGTTTTGTACCTGGGCCGTCTGGTGGAAGAGGCCGCACCCGATGATCTGTTTGCGTCGCCGCGCCATCCCTATACCCAGATGCTGCTGGCCGCCGCGCCCAAGATGGACGGGTTCGGGCGCGAGGTGGAGCCACCGCAGGGCGAGATCCCCGATCCGATCAACCCGCCCACAGGCTGCGCATTTCACCCGCGCTGTCCCATCGCGGTCGCGCGCTGTTCGGCGGAACGGCCGGAGTTGCGGTTTGTTGGTGGCGCGCGTGTCGCCTGTCATCTGGCCCAGTAAGGGGGCGCTGCCCCCGCCGCCTGTCGGCGTCTCCCCCGGGATATTTCGGGACCAAAGAGGGGTGGGGCTATGACACAGGCCCGTCGGATCCGCGTGCGCGGGCAGGTGCAGGGCGTGGGGTTTCGCCCCTTTGTCTGGCAGTTGGCGCGGACGCAAGGGGTTGCGGGCCATGTCCTGAACGATGCCGAAGGGGTGCTGATCCATGCCGAGGGGGCGGATCTGACCGCTTTTGAGGCGGCTCTGTACACCGAAGCGCCGCCGTTGGCGCGGGTGGATGCCGTGGAGGGGGTGTCTGTCGCGGTGACCGGCGTGTTCGGTTTTGAGATTGTGGCCAGCGGAGCGGCAGGTGCCGAGACGCGGGTGACGCCGGACGCCGCGACCTGCGCCGATTGCCTGGTTGAGATCCGCGATCCCGCAGACCGGCGCGCGGGCTATGCCTTTGCCAATTGCACCCATTGCGGGCCGCGCTTCACCATTTTGCAGGCCTTGCCCTATGACCGGGCGCACACCTCGATGGCGGCGTTTGCGATGTGTGCGGACTGCGCGGCGGAATACGCCGACCCGGGCGACCGGCGGTTCCATGCGCAGCCTGTGGCCTGCCCGGCCTGCGGACCGCGGGTGTGGCTGGAAGCGGGCGGTGCCATGCTGCCAGGCGATGCCTTGGCCGAGGCGGCGGCGCGGTTGTTGGAGGGGGAGATCCTGGCCGTGAAGGGGTTGGGCGGGTTTCACCTGGCCTGCGATGCGACGAATGCCGATGCGGTGGCGCTGCTGCGCGTGCGCAAACGGCGACCGGGGAAGCCCTTTGCCCTGATGGGCACGCTGGGGATGATCCAGCGGTATGCGGCACCTTCGGCAAGTGAACGTGCGCTGTTGCAGGACAGTGCTGCCCCGATCGTGCTGTTGGACAAGGCGGGCGAGGATCTGCCCGACGTGGTGGCACCGGGGCAGGGGGCGCTGGGCTGGATGTTGCCCTATACGCCGCTGCATCACCTGTTGATGGACATCGTGCGGCGCCCGCTGGTGATGACCAGTGGCAACCTGTCCGGCGAACCGCAGGTGATCGGCAACGCAGAGGCGCGCGAGAAGCTGGGCGCGTTTGCCGACGCTTTCCTGATGCATGACCGTGATATCGTGCGGCGGCTGGACGACAGTGTCGAGCGGATCACAGCGCAGGGCCCCATGGTCCTGCGGCGCGCGCGGGGGCGGGTGCCCGGCACGCTGGACCTGCCGCCGGGGTTCGAGGATGCGCCGCAGGTGATGGCCTTCGGTGGGCAGATGAAGGCCGCGATTTGTTTGACGAAGACCGGGCAGGCGCTGCTTTCGCATCACCTGGGCGAGCTGGACGAGGCGCTGACCTATGACGCGTTCCGGCAGGCGGAGGCGGATTATACGGCGTTGTTCGATCATGCGGCGCAGGTGTTTGCGGTGGATCTGCACCCCGGCTACCGCGCGACGCAGCACGGGGTGGCGCGGGCCGGGGCGGGCCGATTGGTTGAGGTGCAGCATCACCATGCGCACCTGGCCGCGTGCCTGGGCGACAATGCGTGGCCCCTCGATGGCGGCCTAGTGGCCGGGATCGTGTTGGACGGGCTGGGCCTGGGGCCCGATGGCACGGTTTGGGGGGGTGAGGTGTTGCTGGGTGACTATGCGGGGTTTGAGCGCCACGCGCACTTGCGGTCTGCACCTTTGGCCGGTGGCGATGCGGCGAGCCGAGAGCCTTGGCGCAACTTGCTCGTCCGGCTTGATCAGGCAGGGCAGGGGGCCGTCGCCGATGCTGTGCTGGCGGGCTATCCGGTGAACCTGGTGCGCCAGGCGATTGCGGCGGGGGTGAATGCGCCCTTGTCCTCATCTGCCGGGCGGCTCTTTGATGCGTTCGCCGCGGCGATGGGGTTGGCTGAGGCGCAGCAGAGCTATGAGGGCGAGGCCGCGATGCTGTTGGAGGCGCTGGCGCGCACGGCCCCGCGTGAGGAGGGGTATGGTTTTGCGCTGACAAAGGGCGTGATCGACCCCGCTCCGATCTGGGGCGCGTGGGTTGCGGATCAAGGTGCGGGCGTGCCGCACGCGGTGATGGCGTACCGGTTCCATGCGGGGCTGGCCCGGGCCTTTGCCGCGCCCGCGCGGGCGCTGGTGGACAGCGGGCAGGCAAGGGCTGTGGCGCTGTCGGGTGGCTGTTTCCAGAACGCGCTTTTGTTGGATCTGACGGTTGCGGCGCTGGGTGATGTCCCGATCCTGTACCACACCAAAACACCTGCAAATGATGGGGGGCTGGCTTTTGGACAGGCGCTGATCGCCGCCGCCGC
This sequence comes from Pseudomonadota bacterium, assembly GCA_039820585.1. Classification (GTDB taxonomy): domain Bacteria; phylum Pseudomonadota; class Alphaproteobacteria; order Rhodobacterales; family Rhodobacteraceae; genus JBCBGF01. The sequence continues at coordinate 12,044 of JBCBPV010000001.1, read as the reverse complement.
CACGCTGGAAAGCGACTAACCGCTCTGGCAAGCTGCTGGTCAGGTGGCTTTCTTGACTCAGGTCAATATCTGACGTCAGCCCGTCCTTAGGTCGTTGAAAAAAAGAAGATAATCCAAGATTGTCGCAGGCCGGTCCATTCCTTTTGTCTTCCCGCCCTGATCCGTTGCTTTCTGTCTTATGGGACGGTGTCCGTTTTGGGCACCTGAGGATTTGACACCGGATCGGGAGGACGTCTTGTCAGACATCGAAACCTTCTATGACGTGATGCGCCGGCAGGGGATAACCCGCCGCAGCTTCATGAAGTATTGCTCGCTGACCGCGGCGGCGCTGGGCCTTGGTCCGGCCTTTGTGCCGAAGATTGCCCATGCGATGGAAACCAAGCCCCGCACGCCGGTGATCTGGGTCAACGGTTTGGAGTGTACCTGCTGTTCGGAAAGCTTCATCCGCGGCGCGCATCCGCTGGCCAAGGATGTCGTCCTGTCGATGATTTCGCTCGATTATCAGCACGTGCTGATGGCCGCCGCGGGCCATGCCGCCGAGGCGGCGCTGGAAGAAAGCATCGAGAAGTACAAGGGCAACTACATTCTGGCCGTGGAAGGCAATCCGCCGCTGAACGAGGACGGGATGTTCTGCATCTCGGCCGGCAAGCCGTTCGTCGAAAAGCTGCGCCATGTGGCCAAGGACGCCAAGGCGATCATCTCTTGGGGCGCGTGTGCCAGTTATGGCTGCGTGCAAGCGGCCAAGCCCAACCCCACGCAGGCGACGCCGGTGCACAAAGTCATCACCGACAAGCCGATCATCAAGGTGCCGGGCTGTCCCCCCATCGCCGAGGTGATGACGGGGGTGATCACCTATATGCTCACCTTCGACCGCTTGCCGGAACTGGATCGCCAGGGTCGGCCTGCGATGTTCTATTCCCAGCGGATCCACGACAAATGCTATCGCCGCGCGCATTTCGACGCCGGCCAGTTCGTCGAGGCCTGGGACGACGACAACGCGCGCAAGGGCTATTGCCTGTACAAGATGGGCTGCAAGGGCCCGACCACCTACAACGCCTGTTCGACCATCGGCTTCAATGAAGGCGTCAGTTTCCCGATCCAATCGGGCCATGGCTGCATCGGCTGTTCCGAAGACGGGTTCTGGGATCAGGGCAGCTTCTATGACCGCGTCACCGACCTGACCCAATTCGGGGTGGAAAAGAACGCCGATCAACTGGGTATGGCTGCGGCTGGTGTGGTTGGTGGCTCTGTTGCCCTGCATGCGGCGGTGTCGGCGCTGAAGGCAGCGCAGAACAAGGCGCAATCCAAAAACGTGAACGAGGAGGCCTGATCATGGTTGTCCAGACACCGAACGGCTTCAACCTCGACAACACGGGCAAACGCATCGTGGTGGATCCGGTGACCCGGATCGAAGGCCATATGCGCTGCGAAGTGAATGTGGATGACGACGGATACATCCGCAACGCGGTCAGCACCGGCACGATGTGGCGCGGGCTTGAGGTGATCCTCAAGGGCAGGGATCCGCGCGATGCCTGGGCCTTTACCGAACGCATCTGCGGGGTCTGCACGGGCACCCATGCGCTGACATCGGTGCGCGCGGTCGAGGATGCCCTGGGGATCGCGATCCCCGACAACGCCAACTCGATCCGCAACATCATGCAGCTGAACCTGCAGATCCACGATCACATCGTGCATTTCTATCACCTGCATGCGCTCGACTGGGTGAATCCGATTAACGCGCTGCGGGCCGACCCCAAGGCCACGAGCGAACTGCAACAGACGGTCGGGCCCAACCACCCGATGTCCTCGCCCGGCTACTTCCGCGACGTGCAGAACCGGCTGAAGAAGTTCGTGGAAAGTGGGCAGCTTGGCCTGTTCAAGAACGGCTATTGGGACAATCCGGCTTACAAACTGCCGCCCGAGGCCGATCTGATGGCCACGACGCACTATCTTGAAGCGCTCGATCTTCAGAAAGAGATCGTGAAGGTCCACACCATCTTCGGCGGCAAGAACCCGCACCCGAACTGGCTGGTGGGCGGTGTGCCGTGCCCGATCAACGTCCACGGCGCCGGTGCCGTCGGCGCGATCAACATCGAGCGGCTGAACCTTGTCAGCTCGATCATCGACAAATGCATAGAGTTCAACAAGAACGTCTATATCCCTGATGTCATCGCGATTGGCGGGTTCTACAAGAACTGGCTGTATGGTGGCGGACTGTCGAGCCAGGCGGTGATGGCCTACGGGGATATCCCCGAACACGCCAACAATTTCGATGCCGATCAACTGCATCTGCCGCGCGGAGCGATCATAAATGGCGATCTGTCACGGGTGCACGATGTCGATGTGCGCGATCCCGAGCAGGTGCAGGAATTCGTGGATCATTCCTGGTACGATTATGGCGAGCCGGGCAAGGGGCTGCACCCCTGGGACGGCGTGACCGAGGCGAAGTTCGAACTTGGTCCCAACCTCAAGGGCACGCGAACGAACATCGAAGAGATCGACGAAGCCGCGAAGTATTCCTGGATCAAGGCGCCGCGCTGGCGCGGGCATGCGATGGAGGTGGGGCCGCTTGCGCGCTACATCATCGGGTACGCGCAGGGGCATGAGGATATCTCGAACCAGGTGACAGGTCTTCTGAGAACCATGGACCTTCCGGTAGAGGCGCTATTCTCGACGCTGGGCCGGACGGCCGCGCGCGCGCTGGAAAGCGAATATTGCGGTCGGTTGCAGAAATACTTCTTCGACAAGCTCGTCACCAACATCAAGAACGGCGACGAAAGCACCGCGAATGTCGAAAAGTGGGAGCCGAAGACCTGGCCCGCCAAGACACGCGGCGTCGGCATGTCCGAGGCACCGCGCGGTGCGCTGGGCCACTGGGTGAACATCGAAGCCGGGCGCATCGAGAACTATCAATGCGTGGTACCCACCACCTGGAACGGATCGCCCCGTGACAGTAAGGGCAACATCGGCGCCTTCGAGGCTGCGCTTCTCAACACCAAGATGGAGCGTCCCGAGGAACCCGTCGAAATCCTGCGCACCCTGCACAGTTTCGATCCGTGCCTGGCCTGCTCGACCCACGTGATGAGCGAGGATGGAGACGAGCTGACCACGGTCAAGGTTCGCTAAGGAGGATTGATAATGAAATACGCAATGCTGTTCACCCTTCTTGGCGCAACCTCTGTATTGGCGCATCCGGGGCACCAAGCCCCGGTCGCCGATGGGGCGGTGCACTGGCTGGTCCAGGGCGATCATCTGGCGGTGATTGTTCTTGGTGTGGCGCTGATCTGGGCGCTTCTGAAACTGCGGCCCCAGGACATGCTGCGCCGCTTTCTGACGCGCAAATAAGGGGGCGGATCGATGAACGAAGAAGTCAGAATCCACCAACCCGGCGAACCGGTCGACATCTTGCCGTCGTCCACCCTGACGGGTGACGCGACGCTCGAAGACCTTGACAGTATCCGCCGCAATACCTCGGTCTATGTCTACGAGGCGCCCGTGCGCCTGTGGCACTGGGTGAATGCACTGGCGATCGTGGTGCTGGTGATTACCGGCTATCTGATCGGTCGCCCGCCACCCACGATGGAAATCGGTGAGGCCACGAACCAGTTCGTCTTCGGCTATGTCCGCTATGCCCATTTTGCGGCAGCGATGATCATGACGGTGGGGTTCTTCGGCCGCATCTACTGGGCCTTTGTGGGCAACCATCACTCCAAACAGCTGTTCTACGTGCCGTTCTGGCGCGCGCACTGGTGGAAAGAGGTGGTGTTCGAACTGCGCTGGTACATGTTCATGGAAAAAGAGCCGAAGAAATACGTAGGCCACAACCCGTTGGCGCAGTTGGCCATGTTCACCTTCATGACGCTGGGCATGACCTTCATGATCATCACTGGATTCGCCCTTTATGCCGAAGGTGCGGGACAGGGCACGTTCATTGATACGATTTTCGGTCCGATCCTGGGCTGGGTCGGAAATAGCCAGGTGCTGCACACGGTTCACAGGCTGGGTATGTGGGCGATCCTGATCTTCATGATCCTCCACATCTACGCGGCGATTCGCGAAGACATCATGTCCCGCCAATCGATGATCTCGACGATGGTTTCGGGCCACCGGATGTTCAAAGACGACCGGATCGACTGATAAAAGAAGCCATGGGACAGTGGCACGTTAAGGGGCGGCGTTCCGGGCCGCCCCGTTTCGTTTTGGGTCGTTCTGCACAAGATCTATGCAACCACAGGGCGATTTGCATGGCTCTGCATGATTTTTGCGCGCTTCTCGCGATATATGCGCAAAAATGCATATTTTGGCTGTTTGCCTTTCAGTTGCCCGCAAACCTGGAAACTTGATTTACATCAAAACGCCTTCCGCGCGCGCTCCCTACCAATAAAGCTGTCAGAAGCTGCAAAGCACGATGCCGGGGTCAGCCACCCCGCGCCAAGTCCTTCAAGGACGGTCGTCTGCCTCTGACCCGAATGGGAACCGGGAGGTGGATAATGAAGCAGCGGGTACTGATCCTTGGTATCGGTAATGTCCTTTGGGCTGATGAAGGCTTTGGGGTTCGCTGTGTCGAGGAGCTGGTGGAACACTGGCAGTTCGACGATCAGGTGACGCTGCTCGATGGGGGCACGCAGGGCCTGTACCTTCTGCCATTTCTGGAAGAGGCCGACATCCTGGTGGTGTTCGATGCCGTCGACTATGGCCTGCCGCCCGGCACGCTGAAGATCGTTGAAGACGATGAGGTGCCCCGCTTTATGGGCGCCAAGAAGATGAGCCTGCACCAAACCGGGTTTCAGGATGTCATCGCCACCGCACAACTGATGGGCTACTGCCCCGACCGTTTGTTCCTGATCGGCTGCCAGCCGGTCGAATTGGAAGATTACGGCGGGGGCCTGCGCGATGAAGTTGCGGCCCAAATCCAGCCTTCTATCGACATCGCGATTGAGTACCTGCGCACGCATGGCGTGACCGCGACCCCGGGCCGGGGCGACGATGCGCTTCTGGCCGATACGGCGATCAAACGCGACGCCTATGAGACCGGGCGCCCGAGCGGCGATGACGCCTGCCGCACCGGCGATGCGCGCTTCTTCCCGGCGGCGGAGTAACCCCATGTGCCTTGGCGTTCCCATGCAGATCGAAAGCGTCGACGGGATCGCCGCCATGGCCAGCGATGGCCACCAGACCGAACAGATCGACCTCTCCCTGACTGGCCCGCTGGCGCCGGGCACCTGGGTGCTGACCTTTCTTGGGGCAGCGCGCGAAGTGCTCGACCCTGGCGAGGCCGCGAAAATCACCGCGGCCATCGACGGGCTGCGGTCTCTGATGCAAGGCGGTGACCTGGGCAGTGCCTTTGCCGATCTGGAAAACCGCGAACCGCAACTGCCACCGCATCTACGGCCTGCCGCCGAATAATACCAACGAAGGAGACGCGCGAATGTCCCACCCCCTGATCGACCGCCTGCCCGATGAGCTTGGCTGGCCCCGCCTGTCCAACGACAGCGACGTGGCTGAGTTCACGAACCGCCCGGGCGTACACGTGCTGTTCATCCCCGGAGATCCGGTTCGCAATCTGGAAAGCGCCGATGTGGCCGTGATCCTGCCAGAGCTGAAGATGGCGTTTCAGGGTCGGTTCGACTGTGCCCTTGTCGACGACGCGATCGAGACGCAAGTGCGCGAACAGGCGCAGGTCTTCAAGACACCCAGCCTGATCTTCTATCGCGATGGGGCGCAGATCGGATCCATTCCCAAGGTACGGGACTGGAGCGAATACGTGGTCCGGATCGAGCAGATACTCTCGATCGCCGTGGCCGCAGAATAAACGAGAAGGACATAAGGGATGGTCAGCAACTTTCACATGCCGCCGACAGGGTTCGGACCCGGTTCGCAGAAACCCAGCGAAGATGACGGTGAGCTGGAGTATATGCCGCTGCCGCAGGATATGCGCACCTATACAACGCATTACCCCGAGGTAGAGGTTGAAGACCCCACGCTTCTGGCCCCGGCTCTGGCGCTCTTGGCCGAGATCGCCAATGGCTGCGACCGTGCCGCCGCGACGGGTCAGCCAGAGCTGTTCGATCTGAGCGGGCTTGACGCCGTGAACCGCCAACTCATCGCCGAGACGATGGGCGAGGGCGAGGTGTCGGTTCGGATGCGCGGCATCCCGGCCATTGCCGCGCAAGAGTCGGTCTTCGCCGGTGTCTGGGTTTTGAAGGGCGTGGGCGTCGACCAGGTTGAGGTCGCGCCGGTGCCAAGCCTGATCTTCGAGCGCGCGTTTCAGCCGGTGCGCGATGCGCTGGGCCAGATGGCCCCTAAGCAACCCGGTGTTCTCAACGCGCCGTCGATCTTGTCAGAGCTGACAGACAAGAGCGAGAACTTCTCACCCGAGGCGGAAATCCACGTCGTCAACCTGACGCTGCTGCCCCACACCGAGCAAGACCTTCTCTGGCTGGATGAGGCGCTGGGTGAAGGATCGGTCACGATCTTGTCGCGCGGCTATGGCAACTGCCGGATCACCGCGACCGCGCAAGATCACGTTTGGCGGGTGCAGTTCTTCAACTCGATGGACACGCTGATCCTTGACACATTCGAAGTGACGCGCGTTCCCGAAGTCGCACTGGCCGCGGATGAGGATTTGTCTGACAGCGCCGAACGCCTGCGTGAAGTGCGGGAGGCGATCCAATGAGCGGTTTTGAAGGTTCGTACCTGGGTGCCGACGACAAGATCAGCCCGCGCGCGATCATGGAATGCAAGATCTGCTGGACGCCGTATGACCCAGAAGAGGGCGATGATTACCGCCAGGTCGAACCGGGGACGCCTTTCGTGGCTTTGCCTGACGATTGGTCCTGCCCCAATTGCAGCGCGCCCAAGGAACAGTTCCTGGTGATGGACGACCCCGGCAGCGAAGCCGCCGCCGTGCAGTCCGCAATCAATGAACGCACAACGCGCCTGGTGACGGATTTCCGCGAAATCTATCACGCAAAGATGCGCGATGTGCCGCTGTGCAATTCGGCGCTTCAGGTCGAAGCCATAGGCTTTCGTATGCACGACAATCGGCCCATCGGTGTGCTTGTCGCGCCGTGGTTCATGAACATCGTGGTCCTGCCTGGCGATGGCGAAGATTGGTCGGGCTTAGAGGCTGGAACCAAGGAATACGTCAACTTTCCCTCGGGCGAGTATGAGTTTCTGCACAATACCCGCGAACTGACGGGCGGCTACAAGGCTTGTTCGCTCTTCTCGCCCATGAACGACTTCAAAACCCAAGCCCAGGCCGTTGCCGTGGCCGAAGCGGTGATGGTCGCGCTTTTCGATGAAGAAAACCGGGCCGAGACGGACCGCGCGCATGACATTCGCGCCGCTCGCACGGCAGAAGTAGAGGCGGCGGACGCCAGAAAGGCCGATGCCGAAATTCCGCAAGAACCCACCCGCCGCAACGTGATTTCGGGCGGAATGGCGCAATCACATCAAAACGAGGGCTGACCCTATGCTAGACGGGCGCGGCAAGGCGAAAGACACCACAGGGCTGCGTCCGGTGCGCGCGCCGGCCCTGCCGGTGGAGACGATGGTGCTGGGCAAACCAGTGACCGAGGCGGCGGACCTTGTGCCGCGTCTGTTCAACCTTTGCCGTGCAGCCCAGGCGCTGGCGGTGCGCAAGGCGCTGGGCCTGCCGGTCGCGGCGTCGATGAATGACGAGCTGCGCCATGAAATCATGCGCGATCACCTGCTCAAACTCTGTGTGGCCCTGCCGGCGCAGTTCGGCATCGGGTCCGAAGGCCTGCCCTCTGGCTGGGCCAGCGACCGCGGCGCCGCCGCCCGCGCGGTGTTCGGCCCCACAGGCGAACCGCCCAAGACGCCCGATGATCTTGATGCGTTCCTGACCAGCGGCCACCGCGTGGCCGAGGTGTTGCACAAGATCGACCAGTGTTTCGATCCGGGTGAGGCCGCCACCGGACAACTGACCTCGCTCAGCCGGACCAGCACCCGGCGCGACGCACCCGTCGAAAACTCGGTCGCCGGTCGCCACGGGTTGCACCCAGTGATGCGCCACATCGCCGAAACCCGCGGGCGCGGGCCGCTCTGGCGCACGGCCGCGCGCCTATATGATGTGGCCGCGTGCCTGAACGACCGCCTGCCCGCCGCGATCAGCCACACCGCTGGCAACGCCATCGTGCCGGCCACGCGTGGCACCTATATCGTGACCGCCAATTCCCAAGCCGGCCACGTCACCCAGTTCGCACGGGTCACGCCGACCGACCACATGCTGGCCCCCGATGGGATCCTTGACCGCACGCTGGCGACGTTGCCCGCGATGAAAGAGGGGCTGGCGACCCTTATCCTTGAAATCCTCGACCCCTGCACGCCGGTTCGGCTGAAGGAGGCGGGCGATGCATGAGATGTCGCTCTGCGAAGGGATCCGCGATGTGGTCGAAGACCAGGCCCGCGCCCATTCGGCGGCGGCCATCTCGAAAGTGCGCGTCGAGATCGGCCGCTTTTCAGGCGTTGAGAAAAACGCGCTGTCCTTTGCTTTCGATATTGTGATGCGCGGCTCGGTGGCCGAGGGCGCGACGCTTGAGATGATCGACCTGCCGGGAACGGCGATTTGCTATGATTGCATGGAAACCGTGGAAATCGACGACCGGCTGGCCCCTTGCCCCAATTGCGGGGGTGGCAAGCTGATGCCTGTGTCGGGCGACGAGATGCGGATCAAAGATTTGGAGGTTGCGTGATGTGTACGGTTTGCGGATGCGGCGATGGGAAGGTGGCCGGCCATAGCCACGACCATGATCACCACCACCATAGCCACGATCATTTGCACTTCGGCGAAGGCGCTGCGGGTGTGCATGTGGCGGGGATGACCCAGGAACGGCTGATCGAAGTGGAAACCGATATCCTGGCCAAGAACGACCGCTACGCCGCGACGAACCGGCATGCGCTTGACCACCTTGGGGCATTTGCGGTCAACCTTGTCTCGTCTCCGGGCTCGGGCAAGACCACGCTTTTGTGCAAGACGATCGAGGCGCTGGGGGATACCCCGCTGGCTGTTATCGAGGGTGACCAACAAACCGAAAACGATGCCGATCGCATCCGGGCCACGGGTGCTCAGGCGGTACAGGTGAACACCGGCAAGGGCTGTCACCTGGATGGTCACATGGTCGGCCACGCGATGGAGCATCTGAACCTCGCGCAGGGCAGCTTTCTGTTCATCGAAAACGTGGGCAACCTGGTGTGCCCCGCAGCCTTCGACCTGGGCGAAGACTGCAAGGTCGCGATCCTCAGCGTGACCGAGGGCGAAGACAAGCCGCTGAAATATCCAGACATGTTCACCGCCTCGCGGATCGCGATCCTGAACAAGACCGACCTCGCACCCCATTGCGACGTGGATCTTGACCTCTACGAAGCCAACCTGCGCCGCGTGAACCCGTGCATCGAGATGCTGCGCGTGTCGGCACGCACCGGTGAGGGGATGGACCAATGGATTGCCTGGCTCCGCTCTGCCCAAGCGGCCAAAACCACGGCTCAGGCGGCCGAGTAACATGGCCCCGCACACTCTTCCCACCGTGCTGGTTCTGTCGCCCGACAAGGACCGGCGCGCGCGGTTTGACACCGCGTTGTCGGAAGAGTTCGACTGCCTGACCGCGGCTGACTATGCAGGCGCCCGGCGCGCGCTGGGCGATAATTTCGTTCAGGTGCTGATCACCGAACCGATCTGCGGTCACCCGGACGGGCGGGCCTTTTTGGCGACCCTGCATGAGACCTGGCCCGAGACGGTGCGCCTTGTTCTGGGTGCCGACACGTCCACCACCGCGCCGGACCACGACGTTTTCCAACTGATCCCCGAGACAATCGCCCCGAACGCCCTGCGCCTGGCCGTGCGCAATGCCACGCGCCATTTTCAACTCGCGCGCGAGAATGACCGGCTGGGTCTGGAACTGCGCTGTCTCGACAAGAATGCCGAAAGCCGCCAGCAGTCGCTGCGCGCAACGCTGATGGAAGGCCCGGGGTTCGAGACGGTTCTGCGCGCGCCTGATTCCCCGATGAACGCCGTGGTCGCAGCCGCTCGTCAGTATGCCAGTTTCGATGTGCCGGTCCTGCTGACCGGCGAAGATGGCACTGGAAAGGGCGATCTCGCGCGTGCGATGCATTATGGCTCGCTGCGGTCTGACCATTCGTTCTTCACCTTCGACTGTTCCGGACTGACCGATGATGTCTTGCGGCTGGAGCTGTTTGGCGCCCGCAACGGATCGGTTCCAAACGGCCACCGCAACAAGATCGGGCTGTTTCAGAAGGCCGACCGCGGGACACTGTACCTTGGTAGTATCGAAAGCCTGTCGGCGCCGATGCAAAAGATGGTGCTGCGCGTCTTGACCGAGGGTGCGTTTCAACCGGTTGGCGGGCACGAAACGGTCTCGACCCGGGTGCGCCTGATCGCGGGGACGACCGTCGATCTGGGCGCGCGCGTTGCCGAAGGCAGGTTTCGGTCCGACCTGTTGCACGCGGTTTCCGTCGCCACGCTGACCTTGCCGCCGCTGCGCATGCGCACCGTCGATATCCCGCTTCTGGCACAGAAGATGCTGTTCGACGCGGCCGCCGATCACGCCAAGCCCGTCCATGGCATCTCGGACGCGGCGCTGGCATTCCTGTCGGCCTATGATTGGCCCGGAAACATGCGTGAGCTTGGCAATGAAATGACCCGGATGCTGATCTTTTCGCAGGAACGGTTGCTTGGCCCCGACTTGATCTCTCGCCACATTCTTCAGGCCGACCCCGATACCGACACCCACGACCACACCGAAGACGCTGTGATGGCGGGTGAGGGGACGTTGAAGGACCGCGTCGAACAGATCGAGGCGCGGATCCTGCGCGAAACGCTGACCCGCCTGAAGTGGAACAAAAGCCGCGCCGCGGGCGAGTTGGGCCTTAGCCGGGTCGGCCTGCGCGCAAAGCTGGATCGCTACCGCGTGACCCCGCCCGAGGTGGAAACGGAACTGGAGGAGGGGTGACCCAATGTGCCTAGGAATACCCGGACAAATCGTGGCGATCACCGATGAAAGCCGCCAGATGGCCATGGCCGACGTGTCGGGCGTGCGCCGTGAGGTGAGCGTGGCTTGCGTGGCCGAGGGCCCGCTGGATGACCTGTTGGGTGCATGGACGCTGATCCATGTAGGCTTTGCCATGAGCTTGATTGATGAGGACGAAGCCGCCAAGACGCTGGAGGCCTTGCGCGGTCTGGGCGAGGCGCAGGAAACGCTGGAAGCAATGGCCGCGGGTGACGCCGCTTTGGAGGCAACCCCATGAGGTATATCGAGGAATTCCGCGATCCCAAGGCCGCCCGTGGCGTGCTGGCCGAGATTGCGCGCGTGGTGGATGACATCGGCGCGACCAAGGGCAAGCCGATCCACATCATGGAAATCTGCGGCGGCCATACCCACGCGATCTTCCGCTACGGGCTCGACAAGCTGACGCCCGAGGGGATTGAGTTCATCCACGGCCCCGGCTGCCCGGTCTGCGTTTTGCCCCGTGCGCGCGTCGATGAATGCATCGAATTTGCCGAAAAGCCCGAGGTCATCTTCTGCACCTTCGGTGACGCCATGCGCGTTCCCGGCACCGAGAAATCGCTGATGCAGGCCAAGGCCGATGGCGCCGACATCCGGATGGTGTACTCGCCCCTCGACGCGCTGGAACTGGCCCGCCGCAACCCGGACCGCGAGGTGGTGTTCTTCGGGCTGGGGTTCGAGACAACCACGCCGTCCACCGCGCTGTCGATCCAGCAGGCGGACCGCGAGGCCCTCACCAACTTCTCTGTCTTCTGCAACCACATCACCGTGCCGCCCCCGATCAAGGCGTTGCTCGAAGATCCGCACATGGTCCTTGATGGGTTCGTGGGCCCCGGCCATGTGTCGATGGTGATTGGCACGCACCCCTATGACTTCATCGCCGAAGACTACATCCGCCCGATCGTCGTCGCGGGGTTTGAGCCGCTCGACCTGCTGCAATCGGTGCTGATGGTGCTGGAGCAAATCCGCGACGGCCGGGCCGAGGTGGAAAACCAATAC